>CAIVDC010000100.1 GCA_903904605.1 uncultured Sterolibacterium sp. | reverse complement strand
CGCGCGGCGTGCCGCCCCGGCCGCCCGCCGCCCGGCCGGCAAGCCGCGCGGGCGCCGGATCCGGACTTCTGGCATATGACTTGCTGGATAAGCTGCGGGATGCCGATTGCCGAACCTCCCTTTCCGGATTTGCCGCAAACACCAAGGAGCATGACATGAAAAAGCTACAGAAAGGCTTCACCCTGATCGAACTGATGATCGTCGTGGCGATCATCGGCATTCTCGCCGCCGTCGCCCTGCCGCAGTACCAGGATTACGTCACCCGCGCCAAGCTGTCGAAAGTGCTGGCTGGGTTTGCCCCGATCAAGACGGCTCTCGCCGAGTACGCACAGAACAATGCCGGCAGTCTTGCGGCCCTGGAGGCCAGCACCAGTGGCTGGACGGATCAAATGACCAGCGGCGGCCTCGGCATGAGCGGCGCGCCAACCACCACGCCCGAGGTCACTGCCTGGGCAATGGAAGCGGCTACGGGGAAGGTCACGGCAACCCTTGCGGCGGGGATCTGCGGCACCACGACGCCAACGATAGTCTGGACCCCGACCGTCTCGGCGACAGCGAGCGTGATGAAGTTCCCTGCGACGACCACCGCAACGCAGACCGTCTGCGTCAACGAAGTCGCCAAATGGCAGTAATCGCTTAGCACGCAGTGCGGACTCGGAGGGCGGCCGCCCTCCGATTCGTTTTTTTCGGCCGGCTTCTCCCCGCCATGACCCAGCGCTCCATCGCCGCCCTCCTGTGTCTGGCCGTCCTGGCGCTGCTCGCTTCCCTGCTTTATCTGCCTTTCCTGTCGAACGGCTGGGTCTTCGATGACGCCAATCTGTTCGCCAATCTATCGGTCTACGACTACGCGACAAAGCCTGTTTCGCTCACTCCGCGGGCATTGCCCTATTTCAGCCTGGGCCTGGTCCAGGTCATTTTCGGCAGCATCGAGGCGCAAAGAACCGTCAGCCTGATTCTTCATATCGCCTGTTCGGGGCTGCTCTTCGCCCTGCTGAAGAGCCTGCTCTCGCCGGGCGAAGATGCCCCGGCCCGCTATCTCCCGCCGCTCGCCGGCGCCCTCTGGTTTGCCTTGAATCCGGTCGCGGTCTATGGTGCGGCCTACCTGGCCGAGCGCACGATCGTTTTCGCCACGCTGTTTTCGCTGGCCTGCCTGCTGTTTTTCGTCCGGGGCTTCAGGCAGCGCAGCACCACCGACCTGATCGTCGCCGCCGTCCTGTATTCGGCGGCGGTTTTTTCCAAGGAGCACGCCGTCATGCTGCCCCTGGCGGCGCTGCCGCTCCTTGCCCTGGCCCCTGGCCAGGAGCGGCAATGGGTGGTCGGCCGGGCCGCTTTGTTCCTGCTCCTCTGCCTGCCCGCCGCGGCCCTGGCCGTGTTTTCGGCGAAAGCGGTGATCGGCAGCAGCTACGAGCCCGACGTCGGACCGATGCTGGCGGCCCTGCAGGGCATCGACTGGCTGCACGGGCCGAGAGCGGTCTGGCTGGCCAGCGCCGCGATGCAGGCCCGCGCCTTCTTCCTCTATTTCTACTATTGGCTGGTGCCCGACGTCCGCTTCCTGTCCGTGGACATGCGCGTCGACTTCCTGTCCGTCCTGCATTCTCCGACGCTGGCGCTGGGCATCGCGGCATTCCTGGCCGCCCCTCTGTTCGGGCTCTATTGCCTGTCTCGCGGCAGATCCTGGGCTTTGTTCGGCTGCGGCCTGCTTTTTTCCTGGCTGCTGTTCATCACCGAACTCTCCTCCGTTCGTCTGCAGGAGCCGTTCGTCCTGTACCGCAGCTACCTCTGGGCGCCGGGCTTCGCGATGATGCTGGCGGCGGTGCTGGGCCGGTTGCGCTGGCAGTGGCTCGCGGCCATGGTCGTCGCCGCTGCGCCCCTGGCCTTCATGCTGGCGCAGGACCGGCTGCAGAGTTTTGCCAGCGAGCGTTCGGTCTGGCAGGACGCGGCCGACAAGCTTGCCTCGCCCGATCTGCCCGGAGCGGACCGGATCTATTACAACCTTGGCGGAGAACGGTTCAAGCGGGGCGAACTCGACGCCGCGATGGCAGATCTCGACAGGGTGGTGTCGCTCAACCCCAAGGCTTTTCATGGCTACCTCGGCAGGGGCATGATCTACCTGGCGGAAAAGAAGTACGCCCAGGCCCTGGCCGAGCTCGACCATGCCCTGTCGATCAATCCTGCCTTCGGTTTCGCGCTCTACCGCCGGGGCGTTGCGCTGGAAAATCTCGGCCGGGGGCCGGAAGCGCTGTCCGCCTACCGGGCTGCGGCGAAAGCCGGTTTTGCGCTGGCGAAATTCAGGGCCGACTACCTCGAAAGCGCGGATCGGCCAGGCGTCCCTTGAGCCGGCTCGCGCCGGCGGCAAGGGAGCGAACTCAGAGCAGATCCGGTCCGAGCACCGTGCGCAGCACGGTCTGCGTCTCGCCGTCCCGCGTCCGGTTGGAAAACCACCACAGCGCGCCTTTCTTGATCGTCCAGTCGGCCTCCTGTCCGGACAGCAGGAGCGCGGCGAGCCGCCCCAGGGACGGCTGGTGGCCGATCAGGAGCACGGTGCCGGAGCGCTGCCGGGGCAGCGGGCCTTCCGGCCAGTTGGCCGCTTTGATAAGTTCGGCGACGTCGGCGCCCGGGCCTATCCCGGCTTCGATTTCGAAGCGTTGCGCCAGCGCGTGCGCGGTCTGCTGGCAGCGCACGGCCGGACTGACCAGGACGGTCAGGTGCTTGGGCTGACGTTCGGCCAGCCAGCGGGCCACTGCCCGCGCCTGCTTCTCGCCGCGATGGGTGAGCCGCCGCTTCAGATCGGGGAGGAGCGCTGTCGCCTCTTCCGCTTCGGCGTGGCGCCAGAGGATCAGGTCCATGCGGGTTTCAATCTTGCCTGAGGAATGCATAGGCTATCCGCTCCGGATGACAGCGATGTGAAATCAGATCATGCCCGGATTCTGCTCCATGCCGATGAGCGTCGGCAGATTGAGTTTGCGCGGCGCGATCGACTTCCGGTCGCGCAGGTATTCCGCGACCACTTCCCAGATCGGCGCGCCGGTCGCGCCGGCGGCGACCGGCGCCCAGCCGGCGACCTTGTAGTTCTTGTCCGCCGCGATCGGCTTGCCGGCCAGGCGCATGTCGAGAATGCGGCTGCCGATCCTGGCGTCGGGCGCGCAGGCGTAGGTCATGCCGCCAACGCGCACCATGTCGCCGCCCTGCTGGTAGTAGGGATCCGGGTTGAACAGGTTGTCCGCCAGGTCCTCGAGGATGGTCTTGATGGTCGCGCCGCTCATCTCGGTGAGCGTGGTGAAAGGATAGGTGATGGCGGTCTGGTCCATCAGCTGTTCCATGGTGATCGCATCCCCCGGCAGGATCGTCGTGCCCCAGCGGAAGCCGGGAGAAAAGGCGATGTCGGCGCCCTTGACTTCGAGCAGGGCATCGAGGATCAGCTGGTCCCATGAGCCGTTGAAGTTGCCGCGGCGATACAGCAGCCCTTCCGAGACGGCCAGCTTTTCTTCGAGCCTGGCCCGGTAGGGCGTGCGCACCTGTTCGATGTAGGCGGCCATTTCCGGGTCGGCCGGCAGCAGCCGGGAAAATACCGGCAGGAGCTTGTAGCGGTAGCCCTGTATGCCGGCGCTTCCCGGCCGGACATCGAGGTCGAGCACCGAGAGGAACTTGCCGTTCGAGCCCGAATTGATCACCAGGGTCTGTCCACCGCGGTTCTTCACCAGCGACGGCGCGGGCACGCCGTCGTGGGTGTGGCCGCCGAGGATGGCGTCGATGCCGGAGACGCGCGCGGCCATCTTGAGGTCGACATCCATGCCGTTATGCGAGAGCACCACCACCACCTGCGCGCCCTTGCCCCGGGCCTCATCGACCTGCTTCTGCATCTCCTCTTCCTGGATGCCGAAGGTCCAGTCGGGAATCAGGTAGCGCGGGTTGGCGATCGGCGTGTAGGGGAAGGCCTGGCCGATGATCGCCACGCGGGTGTTGCCGATCTGGCGCAGCGTGTAGGGCTTGAACACCTGGTCGCCGAAGTCGGCGGTCTTGATGTTCTGGGCCAGGAATTCGATGTTTCCGGCGAAATCCCGGTCCACGATTTCCCGGACCCGTTCATGACCGAGGGTGAACTCCCAGTGGCCGGTCATGATGTCCACGCCGAGCAGCCGGCTGGCACCCACCATGTCCTGGCCGCGGCTCCACAACGCCGTCGCCGAGCCCTGCCAGCTGTCGCCGCCGTCGAGCAGCAGCGCACCGGGGCGGCGCTCGCGCAGCCGCCGCACCAGCGTGGCGAGATGGCTGAAACCGCCGACCTGGCCATAGGTCCTGGCCGCCGCCTCGAAATCGAGGCAGGTGAAGGCATAGGCTTCGGGCGTGCCGGGCTTGATCTTGAAGGCCTTGAGCAGGTGCTCGCCGACCAGGTGCGGAGGCTTTCCCGCGGCCGAGCCGACGCCGAGATTGACGCTCGGTTCGCGGAACCAGACGGGCAGAAGCTGGGCGTGGCAGTCGGTAAAGTGGAGCAGGGAGACATTGCCGAAGCGCGGCACGTCGTAGCGCTCTTCGGCGCCCTGGCCCGCGAGCAGTTCCTTCGAGTCCAGGGCGAAGCCCGCGGCGGCGGCAGCGGCGAGAACCTGGAGGAATTCCCGGCGGTGCATGGACGGCGGGCGACTACTTGTTGACGGGCGACGCGGGATCGAGCAGCAGGGCCACCAGGTCCTTGATCTGCTGTTCGTTCAGCGCGCCGACATGGCCGAAGCGCGGCATGGTGGAACAGAGCACGGTGGCCTTGGCGTTGTAGATCTTGTCGTAGACGTATTTTTGAACCTCCGGCTTGTTGCCGAAGTTCTTGCCGTAATGGTAGAGGCTGGGTCCGATGCTGCCGAAGGAAAGCTCCTGCGGCGCGATCTGGTGGCAGTTGTAGCAGTTGCCGCCGGCCGGCACGCCGGGCTTGTCGGTCCAGGTGAAGCCGTTGCCGCTCTGGGCGATCTTCTCGCCCGCCCGCCAGTCGCCGAGCAGCTTGCCGTCGGCCGGATATTTGATGTCGGCCAGCTGGTCCTGCTGCAAACGCTGCGCGATCGCCTGAGGCGGCTTGTTGTCGCTGCGGTTGCAGACGGCCTGCACGCCATCCTCGACCAGGCGGTCGAGGCCGGCCATGCCGTGCGGCTTGAAATCGGCCTTGATCATGGCCATGGCCTGACTGCCCGGTTCGTCGGCCTGGGCAGAAACCGCCAGGCCGAGCAGGGCGCAGGCCAGCGCCGTCGGCAATGCTTTGCGAATGTCCATGTCCCAGCCCTTCCTAACGTTTGATGCCCGGGCCCTTGTACAGGCTGCCCTGGGCGTTGGCGCTCATGTAAGTGATGAGCGCGGTGATGGTGTCCGACAGGTACTTGGGCTCCGGAAAGCGCTGCTGGCGGAAGCAGTCGGTCATGCGCCACTGCAGGGTGAGCATGACGCCGCCGGTCATGCGATAGCCGGGCCAGCCCTGGACGCTTTTCGAGGCGCCTTCATGGGTGGAAATGTTGGACAGCTCCTGCATCCGGATGCGCTTGCCGTCCTCGCCGTGACAGCTGTTGCAGGCGAAATCGTAGGGACCGGCGCGAAAGGCGGCGATTTCCTTGCCGATTTCGTAGGTCTCGCGCATCTCGGGCCGGTTCATCGGGACGGCGAACTTCATGTTGCGCGATTGCCCGGCCACGTAGGTGACGATGGCGGTCTGGTCGGGCGTATGGGTCTGGCTGCTGAAGGGCTGCCGGGCGATATCCTCGGCCTTGAATCCCTGCAGGCTGACCATGCAATAGACGATGCGCCGCTCCGCATCCATCACCTTGCCCACGTCGGCGAAATAGCGCGGCATCTGGACATAAGCACCCTTGACCACGCCCGGGCCGAGGCCGAGGTCACACTTTTCCAGCGAGGCATTGTTCGGCCCGCGTTTCGTCTTCCAGAGCTCCTCCCCCTTCATCTCGAACAATTCGGCCGGGTTGTCGGCCTCGAGCACATCGCGGAACTTCTCGAATTCCGCCGTGGCGGCGTCCTTCGCCACGGCGGGAAAGGCCGCGACGGCCGCGCCGGCGGCGCAGAGCAGTAATATTCGCTTCATCGATTCCTCCTTGGGGCAGGGCGGGCGTGCCGCTGCGAGCGCTCAAGCGATCACGGTTTCATCACTGCGTTTGTCGCCCTTGTTGTCGGTCCAGCTGACGACGACCTTGTCGCCGGCCTTGGCTCCCTTCACCTTGAAGCCGAAGACCGGGTTGCGCGATACCGCGGCGCCGATCTGTCCTTCGACCACCACCTTGCCGCCCACGCTGACGTTCACCTGCTGGATGAAGTGCGCCGGGATGATCTGCCCGGTCTTGGCATCCTTGACCTGGCCGGTGTCCATCGGGTGACTCATCAGCACGCGGATATCGGCGATTTCGCCCTTCATCTGGGCGCGTATTTTCATCGGATCTGCCATTATTTCCCTCCCTGTGGTGCTGCGCTATCCCGTTCAGTACCTGCTTCGCGGCACAAGTGCCCTGGGTTGTCTTTCAGACAACTACGGGCGCTAGCCGCCGCAGCCGCCGACAGTGACCTTGACTTCCTTCTGTACCGTGTAGAACTTGCCGTCGGCCTTGACCACCGCCTTGACCATCGAGGTCTGGGCCAGCTTGAGGCGCACCGAGACGTCGGGCACGGCGCCATTGGCGAAATCGAAATAGGCGGCCAGGGCATTCGGGTTCTTTTCGACCAGAACGGCGATCGATGTCGTGTTGGGGATGTTGCTGACGATGTCGATCGGCACCACGGCGCCATTCTCGGCGATGTCCGGCGCCCTGAACAGGATGTCCTTGCTGTCGGCCGCGGCGCTGGCGCCCAGGCTCTTCAACGCGCTCGCCAGATCCTTGGCCTCGAACGCGGACTTGTTCCATTCCGCGGCCAGTACCCGGGTCGGTATCAGCACGCCGGCGGCCAGCGCGGCAACCAAGGCTCCGCCTGCCCCCTTGAGCAGGGTTCTTCGCAACTTGTCCATCGGATGAGTCTCCCTTGTATTCCCCGAGAATCGGGGGTTATCTCGATATTTTAGATTTTATGGTTCATTCTTAAGTTTTTTCCCCGCCGGCACAACTAATAATCGTGATGCGGAAATAAGCTTTGATGATGCGCAGCTTTGCTGATATTCCAATTGCATCATTCGGGCGCGCGCCAGTGGCCGGACTTGCCGCCCTGCTTCTCGACGAGGCCGATGCCGCCGATCACCATGCCGCGGTCCACGGCCTTGCACATGTCGTAGATGGTCAGGAGGCCGACCGAGACGGCGGTCAGCGCTTCCATCTCGACGCCGGTGCGGCCGACGGTCTCGGCGGTGACTTCGCAGGCGATGCGGTTTTCCCCCTCGATCAGGTTGAACACGACTCCGACCCGGGTCAGGGCGAGCGGGTGGCACAGGGGGATCAGTTCCGAGCTGCGCTTCGCTGCCTGGATGGCGGCGATGCGGGCGACGCCTAGGACATCGCCTTTCTTGGCGCCGCCGTCGCGGATCAGCGCCAGCGTGGCGGCCTTCATCGCGATGCTGCCGGCGGCCCGGGCGATGCGCCGGGTCTCGTTTTTCTCGCCGACATCGACCATGTGCGCCTGGCCTTGGGCATCGAAGTGCGTGAGGGTGGAATCGGGCGGATTTCCTGACATGGCTGGGCTGGCCTGCGTGGGCTTCAGTGGCGCTGTGGACGGGGCAGGCGAAGCTTACCCGATTACGGCCGCGGCTGGAACGAAAGCACGAATCCGCTATCATAGAGCGCATGCGTTACAAACTCTTTGCCTTGCTTCTGCTCCTTGCGCCGGCCGTGATGGCCGAGGGCCTGCCCGACCTGGGCGAGGCCTCCCAGGCCGAGCTGCCGCTGCAGATGGAGAAGCGCATCGGCGAGTCCATCATGCAGGACATCCGCCTGCATGAAGCCTCCTATATGGACGATCCGGAGATCAGCGCCTACATCAACCGGCTCGGCTTGCGGCTCGTTTCGCAGAGTAGCTCGGCGCATCAGGATTTCGAATTCTTCGTCCTGAAGGATGCCACGCTCAATGCTTTCGCCATGCCCGGGGGGTATATCGGCGTGCATACCGGCCTGATCCTGGCGGCGCAGTCGGAATCGGAGCTGGCCTCGGTGCTGGCCCATGAAATTTCCCACGTGACCCAGCACCACCTGGCGCGCCAGTTAAGCACCCAGAGCCAGGCGCAATTGCCGATGCTGCTGTCGATGGCGGTGGCGATTCTCGCCGCTCGCAGCCATTCCGATCTGTCGGCCGGCGCGATGATGGCCGGCCAGGCCGCCGGCATCCAGCAGCAGCTCAACTACTCGCGCGATTTCGAGCGCGAGGCCGACCGCCTGGGTCTGCAACTGCTCGAGCGCGCCGGCTTCGACGTTCGCGGCATGGCGGCGTTCTTCGAGCGCCTGCAGAAGTTCGGCCGTCTCTACGACAACAACGCGCCCGGCTATCTGCGGACGCACCCGCTGACGACGGAGCGCATCGCCGATATGGAGAACCGCATCCGGCTGATGCCCTATCGGCAGGTGCCGGACTCGCTCGACTTCCAGCTGGTGCGCGCCAAGCTCAGGGCCGAAGAGGGCACACCGGCCGACGCCGTGGCGGAGTTCGCTGCCCAGGTCAAGGAACGAAAGTTCACCAGCGAGATCGCCACCCGCTATGGCCTGGCCTTCGCCCTGTGGCGCGCCAAGGACTATGCCGGGGCCCAGCGCGAAGTCGATGAACTGCGGCGGCAGAAGGCGAGTTCGGCGATGATCGAGGGTTTCGCGGCGCAGCTGTGCCTAAGCCGGAACGATCCCGCCGCTGCCCTGGCCATCCTGCGCTCGGCGCTGCTGCGCTTTCCCCAGGAGCGCTCGCTCGCCTACGCGCAGGTGGAGGCCTTGCTGGCCCAGGGCCAGGCTCAGCAGGCCCTGGCCGCCGCGGCCGACGACCTGCAGATGTACCCCTCGGATGCGCATATGCATGGCTTGCAGGCCAAGACCTACGCCGCCCTCGGCAAGCGTCTGCTCCAGCATCGTGCGCAGGCCGAGGTCTATGTCCTGCAGGGGCAGCTGTTGCCGGCGATCGAGCAACTGCAGCTGGCGCAGAAGGCCGGCGACGGCGACTTTTACGAACACTCCACGGTGGATTCAAGGCTGCGCGAACTCAAGCTGCTGCAAGCCAAGGAAGCCAAGGAAGCCAAGGACGGCAAACAGCAGACGCCTTGATGCCCGCGTGATTCGCCGCCTTTATTTCCCAATAAACAAATAGGATTAGTCGATCCTCGTGCAGATGCTAGCCTTGCGCTCCTGAAACATTGAGGGGGAAGCAAGCATGGCGCTAGTCAATCCGCATGGTGGTGACGGCCTCAAACCGCTGTTGCTAGAAGGCGAGGCACTGAAGGCCGAGTTGGCAAAGGCCAAATCCCTGCCCGCGATCACGGTCAGTTCGCGCGAGAAGGGTGACATCGTCATGCTGGCGCAAGGCGGCTTCACGCCGCTCGATGGTTTCATGAGCCACGCCGACTGGGCCGGGGTTTGCGACGGCATGAAGCTGGCCAGCGGCCTGTTCTGGCCGATCCCGATCACCCTGTCGACGGATAGGAAGAGCGCCGACGGCCTGAAGATCGGCGGCGACGTCGCCCTGCTCGATCCCGACGACGGCGGCATCCTGGCGACGCTCAAGCTCACCGAGAAATACACCATCGACAAGGCGCACGAGTGCGCGACGGTGTTCAAGACCACCGATCCCGAGCATCCGGGCGTCAAGATGGTGATGGAGCAGGGCGAGGTGAATCTCGCCGGCTCGCTCAAGGTCTTGTCGTTGGGCGGCTTTCCGGAGTGCTACGGCGAGTTGTTCATGTCGCCGAAGGAGACCCGGGCCTTGTTCGAGTCCTACGGCTGGAGCAAGGTCGCGGCATTCCAGACGCGCAACCCCATGCATCGCTCGCACGAGTATCTGGCCAAGGTGGCGATCGAGATCTGCGACGGCGTGATGATCCACTCGCTGCTCGGCAACCTCAAGCCCGGGGACATTCCCGCGGACGTGCGCACCCAGGCGATCGCCATACTGACCGAAAAATACTTCGTGAAGAAGACCGTGGTACAGGCCGGCTATCCGCTCGACATGCGCTATGCCGGGCCGCGCGAAGCCTTGCTGCACGCGCTGTTCCGCCAGAACTACGGCTGTTCGCACCTGATCGTCGGCCGCGATCATGCCGGCGTCGGCAGCTATTACGGACCCTTCGACGCGCATTATATTTTCGACCAGATTCCCAAGGGTTCGCTGGAGACCCAGGCGCTCAAGATCGACTGGACTTTCTGGTGCTACCAGTGCGGCGGCATGGCTTCGGCCCGCACCTGCCCGCACGGCGATGCGGACCGCCTGCTGCTCTCCGGCACCAAGCTGCGCAAGCTGCTGTCCGAAGGGTCGGAGGTGCCGGCGGAGTTCTCCCGTCCCGAAGTGCTGGAAGTGCTGCGCGCCTATTACGCCGGCCTGGCCGCGGAAGACCGCGTCGAGGTCAAACTGAGCGGGCATTCCGGCCGCTGATTTTTAACATTCAAATAGTTTCTTACGAGAGGAGTACGAGCAATGCCAACCTTTGTACGCACCGAGAAATGTGACGGTTGCAAGGGGCAGGACAAGACTGCCTGCATGTACATCTGTCCGCATGATTTGATGATGCTGGACAAGGACGGGTCAGCCACCGGCCATGCCATGAAGGCCTACAACCAGGAGCCCGAGCAGTGCTGGGAGTGCTATTCCTGCGTCAAGATCTGTCCGCAGAATGCCATCGAGGTCCGCCATTACGCCGACATCGTGCCGCTGGGCGGCTCGGTGCAACCGCTACGCGGTTCCGACTCGATCATGTGGACCATCAAGTTCAGGAACGGCACGCTGAAGCGCTTCAAGTTCCCGATCCGCACCACTTCGGAAGGCTCCATCGATCCCTTCGGCGGCAAGCCGATGCCGAAGATGGCCGACATCACCAAGACCGGTTTCTTCACCACCTCGGTCATGGGCGGCTACCGCACCGGCAATCCGAGCGAACTGATCCGCGTCAAGTGAACATTCTAACGAATTGGAGTGAATGAAATGGCTCAAGGAACTTTCGACAATCCCGCGATCGTCGAGGAAGAACTCGACATTCTCCTGATCGGCGGCGGCATGGCCTGCTGCGGCGCCGCTTACGAAATGATGCGCTGGGCCGAGGCCGTCAAGGCCGAGACCGGCACCGAACTGAAGATCAAGATGGTCGACAAGGCCGCGGTGGACCGTTCGGGCGCCGTCGCCCAGGGGCTTTCCGCGATCAACACCTACATCGGCCCGGATCTCGATCCCGCCGATTACACCCGCATGGTCTCCAACGACCTAATGGGCATCACCCGCGACGACCTGGCCTACGACCTCGGCCGCAATGTCGACGACTCGGTGCACCTCTTCGAGGAATGGGGCCTGCCGATCTGGAAGACCGACGCCGAGGGCGTCCGCCACGACGGCGCCGAGGCCATCCGCGAAGGCATCCCGGCCCTGAAGGACGGCG
>CAIVDC010000099.1 GCA_903904605.1 uncultured Sterolibacterium sp. | reverse complement strand
GACTTCTCCACCAGGTACACCTTGTAGCCGGCCGAGGACAGGTCGAGCGCGGACGGGATGCCGCTGATGCCGCCGCCCACGACCAGGATGTCGCCCATGCTGTCATCGGCGCCGCGCAAGGCGCGCTGCGTGTCCATTTGCTGCTGCAGAAGTCCGAATGTCACTTTGATGTCCTCGCCTAGAGCGCTTCGCGGATGATTTCGGTGATGTCCTTGACCTCGATGGAGGCACCGCCGTCCGGCCGGTTCAAGCGGCTGTCTTCGAAATTGGTGATGCAGTACGGGCAGGAGGTCGCCAGGACATGGGCGCCCGTGCCGACCGCCTGCTCCATGCGCAGGTCGGAGAAGCGCTCTCCTTTGGGGGTTTCCATCCAGATCCGGCCGCCGCCGCCGCCGCAGCAGAAGCTGTTCTTCTTCGATTCGGCCATCTCGGTGAATTTCAGGCCGGGCACGCTCGCGAGCGCTGCGCGCGGCTCGTCGAAGACGCCGTTGTGCCGGCCGAGGTAGCAGGGATCGTGATAGGTGACGGTCTTCGGGAAGGGCTTGCTGAGCTTCAACCGGCCCTCGGCGATCAGCTGGTGGATGAACTGCGTGATGTGGAGCACCTCGAAGTGCACCATGAACTCGGGGTATTCGTTCTTGAAGCTGTGATAGCAGTGCGGCGAGGAGACCAGGATCTTCGTCACGCCGTTGCCGACCAGGGCGGCGATGTTGGCCCGGGCCAGGCTGCGGAACAGTTTCTCGTCGCCGGTCTTCCTGATGCTCTCGCCGCAGCAGCTCTCGTCGGTGCCCAGTATCCCGAAATTCACGCCCGCCGCCTGCAGGATCTCCACCGTCGCCTTGGCGATCTTCCTGCCGCGCGGGTCGTAGGACAGGTAGCAGCCGGGCGAGTAGAGGATCTCCATGCCCTCCTCGAAACGCTTGACGCCCAGGTCGCGGGCCCAGTCGGCGCGCTTCGAGCGCGCCTCGCCGAAGGGGTTGCCCTCGGCCCTCAGGCTGGCGGCGACGCCGGGGATGGGCGAGGCGCTGCCTGCGAAGACGTCGTACTCGGTGGCGATGCGGCGCAGCGCCACGCCGGACTCGATCTGCCTGACGTCGCGCGGACAGATCTGCGGGCACTTGCCGCAGGTCGTGCAGCGCCAGATGTCCTCGCTGTCGATCTCGGTCAGACCGAAGGTGGCCTCACGCACCAGCTTGCGCATGCTGAACTTGCCGACCCTGTTCCACGGGCAGACGGTGTCGCACATGCCGCACTGGTAGCAGGACTTGAAAGCATCACCGCCGGCAAGCTTGATGGCGTCGATGATCTCTCTCTGGGGGGCTACGGTCTCCATGCTTTCTACCCTGTCGTGGCGCTCGTTGGTGTGTCGGGGTTACGGCTTCGCCATCCTGGCGATGGTGTCCAGCACCTGCTGCAGGCCGAACTTGTCGATCATCGAACCGATGCCGATCTCGACGTCGCCCAGTTGCGGCTTGTCTTCTTCCTCGACCTCCTCTTCCCGCTCGACGTAGATCAGCGCTTCGGCCAGGCACCACTCGACGCACTTGGGCTTGTCCAGCGCCGGCGTCTCCTCGCACATGTCGCACTTCAGCGGCAGCCCGGAATCGGGCTCCTTGAACAGGTCGCGCGAAGGGCAGGAGGCGCGGCAGAAATCGCATTCGGCGTATTCCTTGCCGTCGAGGATGTACTTGTCCCGGCCGGTGCACTCCGCGGCCGTGTACTCGCCGGCATAGACCGGCAGGTAGATGTCCCGGAGCGGGCTGCGCACGATGCGGATGCGCGAGCGCGCCGGGTTGTTGCTGCTGTAGCGCGGGCTGGCGTGCCAGGAAGAGCAGATCACCTCGCAGGCCTTGCAGCCGTTGCACTTGTCGGCGTCGATGGTGATCGACTTGACGATTTTCATGATCTTAGCCATTGCTGTAGATTCCTTTCTGCTCGAATTCTTCGGCGACGTAATCCAGTTCAAGTTCGTGGAGGGATTCCTTGGTCGGAACTCCCTGGTCGTTGAAGCCTTTCAGCTTGTAGTACTGATCGAGCAGCTGCTTCTCCAGCTCGGGGAAGCGCTTCTTCCAGTGGTCTTCCGGCGGTTTGTCGTCGGAACGGCGCATGCCGCAGCGGACGTTCAAGGCACGCATCAGGGTGCGGTTGCGGGTCGCCGCCTTCCACAGCGCGTCCTTGTCCATTTCCATGCCGGTCGCCGCCCGGATGAAATCGGGGTAGTTGTGGATGTGGTAGGGCGGCTTCAACGGAAAGGAGGAGAGGCCGGCGCACATGCCCAGGGCGTCGTCGATGTAGTGCATCTTCTCCATCCAGTCGACGATGTCGCAGCTGGCCTCGACGGTCGGGTAGTAGGGATTCGACATCTCGCCGCGCGGCTCCCAGTCGACGTAGTACTTCTTGAACTTCTCGTCGGGCACCTGGATCCAGTCCTTGACGAACTCCTCGCGCGCCTCCCGCGTGGCGGCCGGCTCCTGCGGGAACTGCCCCTCGATCTGGGTGATGTTGATCTTCTCGCCGGTCGAGTACATCAGGTAGTAAACCGGATTCAGCATGCCCAGCTTGAGCGGCAACTGCTCGTGCTTCTTGATCGTGTTGTGATCGAACTTCTCGGCGCCGCGGCCTATGCGCCGCGCCGCCCAATAGGTGCCGTCGGCGAGATAGTCGCCGATGCCCTCGCGGCGGACGATCTGCTCGATCAGGTAGAAGAAGCGCCCTTCGTTGTCGGCCGGCATGCCGGGAAAGTCGGCGTCGGTGAGGATGCCCGCCTCCAGCAGTTCCAGGCCGAAGGCCATGGCCTGCGGCGCGGAGAAGCCGTCGAGGCCGTACTCGGTGGCCTTCTGGGCGATCTTGAAGCCGAAGTCCAGGTCCGAAAAGGCGGCCATGGTGTAGGTCAGCTTCGAGTAGCACTTCATCATGTAGGTGGGCAGCCCCGGCACCGAGATGGTCGCGCCGCACTTCATCGGGCAGTTGTGGCAGCTGATCAGGCGGGTGCGCACGTTCTCCTGGGTCTCTTTCCACTTCTCCTCGATCTCGTGGGTCCAGAAGTCCTTGCGCCGGGTGCGCGAATTGCCCCACATGAAGCTGGTGGTGTGCCACTGCTCGTCGGCGATCTTCATTTCCTGCGGCGACCCGAGCCCCTGCAGAATCGGCGGCACCCCCGGGATCGGATGGTCTTCCCGGTACTTGATGTACTTCAGGACGTCGTTGCACAGATCCATGTACTTGGCCGGGTCGGCGACGTTGATGTCCTTGGTGCCGCGCACAGCGACCGCCTTCAGGCCCTTGTCGCCCATCACCGCGCCGATGCCGCCGCGGGAGGCCGAGGAGCGTCCCTGCTCGACGGAGGCGTAGAAGACGCGGTTCTCGCCGGCCAGGCCGATGGCCGCCACCTGGATGTCCGGATCCTTCAGTTCGCGCCGGATCGCTTCCGAGGTTTCGGTCGCGCCGAGCCCCTTCAGATGCGAGGCGTCGCGGATCTCGACCTTGTCGTTGTTGATCCAGAGATAGACCAGTTGTTCGGACTGGCCGCGTATGATCACCTTGTCGTAGCCGGCGTACTTCAGTTCCGGCGCCCAGAATCCGCCCATCATCGAATAGGCCATCAGCTTCGTCTGCGGCGAGAGGGTGGACAGGATGGTGCGGTTGCAGCCGGGGGCGCCGGTGCCGCAGAGCAGCCCGGTGCCGAAGATCAGCAGGTTGTCCTCGGAAAAGGCCTCCGTCCCCGGCGGCACCCTGTCCCACATGATCTTGGCATTGGTGCCGAGGCCACCCAGGTAGAGCCTGGTGTCCTTCGGATCCGTCTCCACCCTGTCTATGCTGCCGCGGGATAGATCAACCTCTAAATCGAACCCTATTTCTCCGTACCGCATTTCTCCGGTCCTCTCTCAGACTGTTTCCTGTCCGTATGACTTGCGTGCAAGCACGCGCTTGTTGCCTTTCACTTCCGGCGGCTGCCGGCTGCCGAATGCTGCTGCGCTGCGACCGGGCCTGCCGATGAGCGGCTGCGGGGTCATTGCGTTCAGGTCGCGGTCGAGCTTGCCCTGCGCGATCTGGCGCGGGCAGGGGGCGATCAGACCGCTCACGGCGAGGGAATGGATCGTCTTCGCGACATCCTGGGGACTCCCATGCTGCCGGGGATCGTACCAACCGTAGCTCCAGTTGAGCATGCCGAACACGCTGTAGGTGATCCGCTCCACTTCGGCATGATCCAGGCCGCCCGGCGCGTTGCCTGCGCCGGCGAGAATGGAGGCCACGATGTCCCGGCAGATCTTGAAGTAGCCTTCCTTGAGCAGGCGCACCGTCTTGCGCCGGCCGGCCGGCAGCGCCGAAGCTTCGTGGACCAGCACCCGCATCACCGAGCGATGCTCGGCTGAATAGCGCAGGTGATTCAGGACGAAGACATAGAGCCGATCGACCTGCTCATCGACGCCCTCTAGCGCCGCCTGCACGGAGCGGGTCATGGTCTCGAAGGCATCGCTCTGCAGCGAGAAGAGCACGTCCTCCTTGGACGGAAAGTAGTTGTAGAAGGTGGCCAAGCCACGTCCCGTGGCGCGGGCAAGACCGCGCATGGTCATTCCGTAAAAGCCGTGCTCCGCGATGGCCGCCGCGGCCGCCTCGAGTATCTCGAGCCGTTGCGCCTCGTGCCGAAGCAGCCTGCTGGACTCGCCGGCGAGATGGCTCACAACCGGACGCTCCGCGAGAACCGGCGCCGCCCCTGGCCCGGTCGGAAATCCTGTGCAGCGGGCAGCGGCGCACCGTCGTGCGAGGCGGCACTGAGGACGGACGAAGCCGGGAGCGAAGCGAAAACCATTGGATCTCCTGAGCGGGCCTGCCGGCCGTTGCAGCTTCAACAAGCTGCAAGGTAGGCACTGCCTTTCATATTTCACTTGGCAGCGATGTTATACGAACGAACGTTCGTACCGTTGACCTAGGTCAACGGCCGCCTCTGCCCTGGCAAGCGCCGGAAGCCGGGCAATCAGAACAGACGGGGAAGAAAGGGAAGGACCGGGACCGCCTGCCGCCCGGCCCTCGAGGGTCTCGCCGGCGCCCGCTCGGGGCGGCATCGGCGATCGCGGGGACGAAGGCCTAGTGCAGCACCCGCGGCATCGACAGCACGAATTCGGCGATCGGCGCATCGAAGGCCAGGCCGTCGTCCGCCACCATCTGATAACTGCCCTTCATCGTGCCCACCGGGGTAGTCAGGGCGCAGCCGCTGGTATATTCGAAATGCTGGCCCGGTTCGAGCAGAGGCTGATGACCGACGACGCCGAGGCCGCGCACTTCCTGCACGGCACCGTCGGCGTCGCTGATCACCCAGTGGCGGCTGATCAGTTGCGCCGCGACGGTGCCGGTGTTGCTGATGTCCATGGTGTAGGCGAAGACATAGCGCCCCGCGCCCGGGTCGGACTGGTCGGACAGGTACTGCGTGCTGACCTCAACCCGTATTTCGTACTTTTTGCTTTCAGCCATGCCGCCATTGCACACGAAAAGTCGCCTCATGGCAACCGGGAAGCCGATAGAATCCCGACATCGCCTCCCCGGAGAAGATTGCCATGACTCTCTATAGAATCGCCCCGAGCATCCTGTCCGCCGACTTCGCCCGGCTGGGCCAGGAAGTCACCGACGTGATCGCATCCGGCGCCGACTGGATTCACTTCGACGTCATGGACAACCATTACGTGCCCAATCTCACCATCGGTCCGCTGGTATGCGAGGCGATCAGGCCGCTGACCCAGGCGCCGATCGACGTGCACCTGATGGTCAAGCCGGTGGATCGGATCATTCCCGACTTTGCCAAGGCCGGCGCCAACATCATCACCTTCCATCCAGAAGCCTCCGAGCACATCGACCGTTCGCTCTCCCTGATCCGCGAGTCCGGCTGCAAGGCCGGACTGGTATTCAACCCGGCAACCTCCCTCTCCTTCATGGACCATGTCATGGACAAGCTCGACATCGTGCTTCTGATGTCGGTCAATCCCGGTTTCGGCGGCCAGAAATTCATCCCGGAGACGCTCAACAAGCTCCGGCTGGCGCGCAGCATCATCGATGCCTATGAGGAGAAGACGGGCCGCAAAATAGTCCTCGAAGTCGACGGCGGCGTGAAGGTGGACAACATCGCCGAAATCGCCCGCGCCGGCGCCGACACCTTCGTCGCCGGATCGGCCGTCTTCGGCGCCGCCTCGGATCGCGACCCGCATCGCTACGACAGGGTCATCACCGCGCTGCGAGCCGAGCTGAAGGCGGGCTGATCGCATGCGCATCACCCCGCCGCTCCGATCGGTCACCCTCGACCTCGACGGAACGCTGCTCGACACCGTACCCGACCTGACCGCTGCGGCCAATGCGACGCTGCACGAACTGGGTCTGCCACGGCGGCAGGAAGACGAGATCCGGAACTTCGTCGGACGCGGCATCGCCAACCTGGTGCTGCGCTGCCTGACCCGGGATGCGCCGGTGCCGGCCGAGGAGCATGCCCGCGCCGTGGAAGTCTTTCATCGTCATTACGCGCAGGTCAACGGCCGCGCCTCGCGCCCTTTTCCCGGCGTCATCGAAGGCCTGGAAACGTTCCGGGGCATGGGCCTGAAAATGGCGGTCGTCACCAACAAGGCCGCGGCCTTTACCGATCCGCTCCTCGTCGCAACAGGCCTTTCCCGCTACTTCGAGTTTGCGGTTTCCGGCGATACTCTGGCGGAAAAGAAGCCGCATCCGCTGCAACTCAATCATGCCTGCGAACGCCTCGGCACGACCGCCGGAGGCAACCTGCACATCGGCGACTCGAAGCATGATGTCGCCGCCGCACGCGCCGCCGGCTGCCCGGTGTTCTGCGTGCCCTATGGCTACAACGAGGGCGAGGACGTGCGCAAACTCGATTGCGATGCTATAGTTGCGTCGCTCGAAGAGGCGGCAGGACTGATCAAGGTCATCAACGCGACCACCGCCTGACGGACGGAATCACGGAACCCGGTACACGGAACATTCGACACACGACACTCCACATGAACCTGCAGACGACGAAGAAAGCCTCCCTCGAGGCCTGGCCCTGGCGGTCCTGGCGCTGATCTTCTTGCCTGTGCGCGCAAGCTAGCGCGCGTTCCTTCGTCGCAACGCAATGTGGAGTCATCATGAACGAATCCGAATTCAACCGGCTGGCCGCCGAAGGCTATAACCGCATCCCGGTCACGCTCGAAACCTTCGCCGATCTCGACACCCCGCTCTCGATCTATCTCAAGCTCGCCAACGCGCCCTACTCCTACCTGCTCGAATCGGTGCAGGGCGGCGAGCGCTTCGGCCGCTATTCCTTCATCGGCCTGGCCGCCGCCACGCGCATCGCCATCTACGGTTCATCGGTGCTGCTGCTCTCCGGCAACCGCGTGGCCGAGCGGCGCGAACACACCAACCCGATGTCCTTCATCTCGGAATTCATGGCCCGCTTCAAGGTGCCCGACGTCAAGGGGCTGCCCCGCTTCGCCGGCGGCCTGGTCGGGGCTTTCGGCTACGACACGGTGCGCTACGTCGAGGAAAAGCTGGCCAGGACGGAGAAGCAGGATGCGCTGGGCCTGCCCGACATCCTGCTGATGCTCTCCGAAGAGATCGCCATCGTCGACAACCTCTCCGGCAAGCTCTCCCTGGTGGTCTACGCCGAGCCCGGCTTCCCCGGCGCATGGCGGCAGGCCCAGGCGCGCCTGAAGGAGTTGCTCGCCCGGCTGCGCGAGCCCGCGCGGATCCCGGAGAGCAGCTTTGCCGCCTCGGAACCGGCCGTTTCCGAATTCGGCGAGGCCGCCTTCAAGGCCGCCGTGCGCCGCGCCAAGGACTACATCGTCGCGGGCGACATCATGCAGGTGGTCCTCTCCCAGCGCATGAGCAAGCCCTTTGCGGCAAGCCCGCTGGCGCTCTACCGGGCGCTGCGGACGCTCAACCCCTCGCCCTACATGTTCTACTTCGATTTCGGGGATTTCCATGTCGTCGGCGCCTCGCCCGAGATCCTGGTGCGCCTGGAGGAAGAGACCGGGAAAATGAAACTCACCCTGCGTCCCATCGCCGGCACGCGCAGGCGCGGCGCCAGCGTGGAGGAGGACGAGGCGCTGGCGACGGAGCTGCTCGGCGACGAGAAGGAACGCGCCGAACACCTGATGCTCCTCGACCTCGGCAGGAACGATGTCGGCCGCGTCGCCAAGACCGGCACCGTCCGCGTCACCGAGCGCTTCGCCATCGAGCGTTATTCCCACGTCATGCACATCGTCTCCAACGTCGAGGGCGAACTGAAGGACGACGATGGCGCCCTGGGCGTGCTCAAGGCCACCTTCCCGGCCGGCACGGTCTCGGGCGCGCCCAAGGTCCGGGCGATGGAGATCATCGACGAACTGGAGCCGGTGAAGCGCGGCATCTACGCCGGCGCGGTCGGCTATCTCGGCTTCAACCGGGACATGGATCTGGCCATCGCCATCCGCACCGCCGTGATCAAGGAAGGCAGGCTCTACGTCCAGGCAGGCGCCGGCATCGTCGCCGACTCCGATCCCGACGCCGAGTGGATAGAGACGCAGAACAAGGCCCGCGCCCTGCTCTTCGCCGCCGAGATGGCCGAAGCCGGCCTCGACACGCAGATCGACTGAGGAGACGACGATGTTGCTCATGATCGATAACTACGACTCCTTCACCTACAATCTGGTGCAGTATTTCGGCGAACTGGGCGAAACGGTGCGCGTCTATCGCAACGACGCCATCAGCCTCAAGGAAATCGCCGCGATGAAGCCCCAGCACATAGTCGTCTCGCCCGGTCCCTGCTCTCCCGCCGAGGCCGGCATTTCCGTGGCGGCGATCGGGGAATTCGCGGGCAAGATCCCGATACTCGGGGTATGCCTAGGCCATCAGAGCATCGGCGCGGCTTTCGGCGGCGAGATCGTCCATGCCCGAGAACTGATGCACGGCAAGACCTCGGCCATCCATCACGAAGGCAAAGGCGTGTTCCGCGACCTGCCCGATCCTTTCACCGCGACCCGCTACCACTCGCTGGCCATTTCCCGCGAGCGCCTGCCCGATTGCCTGGCGGTCACCGCCTGGACCGATGACGGCGAGATCATGGGCGTGCGCCACCGGGATTACCGGCTCGAGGGCGTGCAGTTCCACCCCGAGTCCATCCTCACCGAGCACGGCCATCGGCTGCTGAAAAACTTCCTGGAGACCGGGCCATGATCACCGCCCAGCAGGCACTGCAGCGTACCATCGAGCACCGCGAGATCTTCCACGACGAGATGCTGCATCTGATGCGCCAGATCATGCAGGGCGAAGTCTCGCCGCTGATGGTGGCGGCCATCCTCACGGGCTTGCGCGTGAAGAAGGAAACCATCGGCGAAATCTCCGCCGCGGCGCAGGTGATGCGCGAACTGTCGACCAAGGTCGAGGTCGAGGGCGGCGAAAGCGGACGCCGGAACTTCGTGGACATCGTCGGCACCGGCGGCGACGGCGCCCAGACTTTCAACATCTCGACGGCCTCGATGTTCGTCGCCGCGGCGGCGGGCGCGAAAGTCGCCAAGCACGGCAACCGCAGCGTCTCCTCTAGCTCCGGCAGCGCCGATGTGCTGGAGGCGCTCGGCGCCAACATCATGCTCAGCCCGCAACAGGTCGCGGAATCGATCGCCGCCACCGGCATCGGCTTCATGTTCGCCCCCAGTCACCACCAGGCGATGAAGAATGTCGCGCCGGTCCGCCGCGAAATGGCCGTGCGCACCATCTTCAACATCCTCGGTCCGCTGACCAATCCCGCCGGTGCGCCGAACACCCTGATGGGGGTTTTCCACCCGGACCTGGTCGGCATCCAGGTGCGCGTCATGGAGCGCCTCGGCGCCAACCACGTGCTGGTGGTCTGGGGCAAGGACGGCATGGACGAGATCTCGCTCGGCGCCGCGACCATGGTCGGCGAACTGAAGGACGGCCAGGTCAGCGAGTACGAAATCCATCCCGAGGACTTCGGCATTCAGATGATGTCGAACCGCGGCCTGCGCGTCGCCGACGCCGGGGAATCGAAGGAGATGGTGATCGAGGCGCTGTCGGACCGGGAAGGGACGCCGCGCGAGATCGTCGTGCTGAACGCCGGCGCGGCGCTCTACGCCGCCGATCTCGCCGACTCGATCGCCGCGGGCATCGTCACTGCGCGGGAAGCCATCCGGAGCGGCGCGGCCCGCGCCAAGCTGGACGAGTTCGTGAATTTCACCCGGCGCTTCAAGAGCTGACGAATGTCCGACATCCTGAAGAAGATCCTCGCGGTGAAGCGCGCGGAGGTGGCCGCCGCCAAGACCGCAACGCCGCTTCCCGTGCTGCGCGCCGAGGCGGAGCGACAGCCGCCGGCGCGCGATTTCGTCGCCGCGATCAGGGACAGGATCATGGCCGGCCGGCCCGCCGTGATCGCCGAGATCAAGCAGGCCAGCCCGTCGAAGGGACTGCTGCGCGCGGACTTCGATCCGGCGGCGATCGCCGCCGACTACGAGCGGCATGGCGCGGCCTGTCTATCGGTGCTGACCGATCGGCAGTTCTTCAAGGGCTCGCCGGAAAACCTGCGCGCCGCCCGCGCCGCCTGCCGGCTGCCGGTGCTGCGCAAGGATTTCCTGGTGGACGCCTACCAGGTCTACGAGGCCCGGGCCATGAATGCCGATTGTATCCTGCTGATTGCGGCCGCCTTGTCCCTCGGAGAAATGCGCGAGCTGGAGGCCATCGCGGGAACGCTCGGCATGGCCGTGCTGGTCGAGGTGCACGACAGCGCCGAAGCGGGCCTCGCCCTGCAACTCGATACGCCGCTCCTGGGCATCAACAACCGCGACCTCAACACTTTCGAAGTGAACCTCGCCACCACCCTGGACCAGCTGCCCCGCATTCCGGCAGACCGCATCGTCGTCACCGAGTCGGGCATCCGGATGTCCGAGGATGTCGCCCGGCTTCGGGCCGCCGGCGTCTCCGCCTTCCTCGTCGGCGAAGCCTTCATGCGCGCGCCGTCTCCCGGGCTGGAACTTGCGCGCCTGTTCTGTTGCTAAAAAACAACAATCCCCTGCCCGCCGGCGCGGAAATGCCAGTTGTCCCTTGCCGCAGCGCGCCTGCGGAAGGCACACTGGCCGGAGCTTCATAAAGGAAGCGAAAAGCGCGGGCGGCCATGGCAATACCAGCAGCACCAGCCAACCACGTAGGGTCATACGAGCTAAACGAGTCAATGAAGTCGAAGTCCGCACTCTTCATCTACTAGGAGATACACAAACATGCAAAAGAAACTGATCGCATTGGCTGTTGCCGGCCTCATGTCCGGCGGCGCCTTCGCCCAGGCTTCCAACGTCACCATTTACGGCCGCGCCAACCTCGGCTTCGACAGCTATCAAGCCACCGGCTCGCTGGCCGGCGCAGCCGGCGACTACAAGTCGCGCAACCGGGTCTATGACGACGGTTCGAGGCTGGGCTTCAAGGGCACCGAGGACCTGGGCAACGGCCTCAAGGCCAACTTCCAGATCGAGTCCGGCGTGAACTTCGATACCGGCTCCGGCAACGGCCAGTCCGGCGCCGCCAACGTCTCCACCGGCTACCTGGCCTCGCGCCAGTCCTACGTCGGTCTGGGCGGCAACTTCGGCGAAGTCCGCCTGGGCCGTCAGGAAGTGCATTGGACCGGCACGCCGCGCACCAACGACATCGCCGCCAACCAGATCAACACCGACGGCCCGATCAACACCGGCAGTGGCGGCATGGTCGGCGGCCCGGCCTACCGCACCTCAAACGTGGTTTCCTACTGGACCCCGCTTGTCTCGGGCCTGCAGGGCGCCGTGTTCTATGCCCCCAACAGCGAAACCGCAGGCGCCGGCGTGACCACCAACGGCAAGATCTGGTCGGGCGAGTTGAATTACAACAACGGCCCGTTCGCCGTGAAGTATGACCACACCGAAGTCACGGTTGGCGATACGCTCGCCAACGGCAACGATCCGGTCACGGGCGTGCCGAAGAACAAGGGCGACAAGCTGCTGGCGGCCTACCTTTACTCCGGCATGAGCCATGTCGGCTTTACCGTCAACCACAACAGCATGGCCAACATCGCTGCAGCCGTCACCGGCGTTGCCGCCGCCGGCACCACGCTGACGCAGAACTCCTGGAACCTGAACTGGGAGCACTACTTCGGCAACATCGAGACCATGGTCGAATACGGCCGGGCCGGCAGCGTCAGCGGCGTTCTGCCGACGATCAACGGCAGCGATACCCAGTTCAAGCAATGGACACTGGCCGCCCGTTACTTGTTCTCGAAGCGCACCACCGCCTACGTGAGTTGGACTCAGATCGCCAACGGTTCGGCGAACTGGGCCGACGCCAGCGCTGCCGGCAACTCCTCGGCAGCCGGCGGCGCGCTCAGTGTTGCCAACCGCGGTGCCGACGTGAAAGACATCGCCATCGGCCTGATGCACAACTTCTGATCCGGCAAGCTTATTTAAGCCGTATCACAAGACTTAAAAGGCCACCTTTCGGGGTGGCCTTTTTTTCATTCCCCGCGGCGGTAAGCGCTTATTGCTGGCCGTAAGCGGCGAACTTCTCCAGCACCCGCGCCATCTCCTGTTCGGGCAGCAGACGCGGCCCGCCGATGGCGAGCACGCGCCAGTACTGCTCGCACAGGGTTTCCAGTTCGACCGCCCGCGACAGGGCCTGCGTCAGGTCCCGGCCCAGGACCAGCATGCCGTGGTGCGCCAGCAGGCAGGCCGAGCGGCCCTCCAGCGCGACGAGCGCGCTGTCCGACAGTTCCTGGCTGCCGAAGGTGGCGTAGCGCGCGCAGCGCACGTCCGCCCCGCCGAAGCGGGCAATCATGTAGTGGAAGGCCGGAACCGGAATATCCATGCAGGCGAGCGCCGTGGCGAAGGGCGAATGGGCATGCACGACGGCCCCGGCCTCGGCCCTGAGGGCGTAGATGTCGCGATGGAAGCGCCATTCCGAGGAAGGCTTGCGTTGCCCGGAAAAGCTGCCGTCCATGCTCATCGCGACGATGTCCGCGGGCCCGATCTGATCGTAGTCGAGCCCGGTCGGCGTGATCAGGAAGCCTTCGCCACGCTTCGCGCTGACGTTGCCGGCCGCGCCGCGGTTGATGCCGGCGGCGTTCATGGCCAGCGCCGTGGCCAGGACTTCCGCGCGCAGTTCGCTCATGGCGCGAGATCCCGCAGTCGATCGGGCCGGCAGATGCCCCGCTCGGTGATGATGCCGGCGATCAATCCGGCCGGCGTCACGTCGAAAGCCGGGTTGGCCACCGGGAATCCGGCCGGGGCGCCGAGCTCGGCGCCGTCGCGCTCCTCGATCGGGATGGCCTCGCCGGAAGGGCAACTGAAATCGATGGTGGACAGCGGCGCGGCGACATAGAAAGGAACGCCATGCTCGCGTGCCGCCAGGGCCTTGAGATAGGTGCCGATCTTGTTGGCGGTGTCGCCGTTGGCGGCGATGCGATCGGCGCCGACGATGACGATGTCGACCCGGCCCTGGCGCATCAGCAGGCCCGCGGCATTGTCGGCGATCAGCGTGTAAGGCAGGCGCGCCTCGGCCAGTTCCCAGGCGGTGAGCAGTCCTTGCTTGCGTGGTCGCGTTTCGGACACCCAGACATGCAGGGCAAGGCCGGCCCGATGCGCGGCATAGACGGATGCCAGGGCCGTGCCGTGGGCGACCGTGGCCAGCCAGCCGGCGTTGCAGTGGGTCATGATGTCAAGCGGCTGCGGCTGCCGGCTTCGGGCGAGTCGGGCCAGGAGCGGCAGGCCGTGCGCGGCGATGGCGGCGTTGGCCGCGGCATCCTCCCGGGCGATCGCGCCCGCCTCGCGCCAGGCGGCGGCGGCGCGCATGGCCGGCGCAAGGGGCGCGAGCACCCGGCGCATCCGCTGCAAGGCCCAGTGAAGATTGACCGCGGTCGGCCGGGTTCCGGCCAGCAGGGCGATGGCCGCTTCCAGTGCGGCATCGTCGGCCGCTTCGGCGAGCGCCAGGGCGATGCCGTAGGCGGCGCAGGCGCCGATCAGCGGCGCACCGCGAACCTGCATGGAACGGATGGCGTGGGCGACGTCCGCCAGCCTCGTCAGCCGCCGCTCGACTACCTCGTACGGCAGCAAGGTCTGGTCGAGAATGACCAGGGCATCGCCATCTTCCGCCAGCGTGGCAAGCATGGAAACCGCTTAGCTCAGTTTTCCGTGACAGTGCTTGTACTTCTTGCCGGAACCGCATGGGCACGGGTCGTTGCGCCCGATCTTCTCGGTGTGGCGCTGGATCGGCTGGGCGGGCTTGTCCTCGGGACTGCCGAGCGCTTCGTCATAACCGGCATGGTGATACTCGACGTTGGCCAGCACCGGCGGCCCTTCGGCTTCCTCGATCGCCGCCTCCGAGCGGATCTCGACGGTCATCAGGAGTTTGGTCACATCCTGGCGCACCGACTGCAGCAAGCTTTCGAAAAGCTCGAAGGCCTCGCGCTTGTATTCCTGTTTCGGGTTCTTCTGGGCGTAACCGCGCAGATGTATGCCCTGGCGCAGGTGGTCGAGCGCCGCCAGATGTTCGCGCCAGTGGGAATCCAGGCTCTGCAGCATGACGTTGCGTTCGAAGCCGTGCCAGGCGTCGGCGTCGACCCGCTCGATCTTCGCGGCGTAGGCGGCGTCCGCCGCATCGAGGACGCGCTTCAGGAGATCGCTGTCCGATAGATTCAGATCGTTTGCCGTCCATTCGGCGAGCGGCAGCTGCAACTGGAATTCGGAGGACAGCGCCAGTTCCAGGCCGGGGATGTCCCACTGTTCCTCGACGCTGCCGCCCGGCAGATAGCTCAGGAAGCAGTCGTGGACCACGCCCTGGCGCATCGCGGAGATGGTCTCGGAAATGTCCTCGGTGCCGAGCAGTTCGTTCCGCTGCTGATAGATCACTTTGCGCTGGTCGTTGGCCACGTCGTCGTACTCGAGCAGTTGCTTGCGCGTGTCGAAATTCCGCTGCTCGACCTTGCGCTGCGCCGACTCCAGGGAACGCGTCACCAGCGGATGCTCGATCGCCTCGCCCTCGGGCATCTTGAGGCGGACCATGATGGAATTCAGGCGATCGCCGGCGAAGATCTTCAGCAGCTGGTCATCCAGCGCCAGGTAGAAGCGCGAAGAGCCGGGATCCCCCTGGCGGCCGGCGCGGCCGCGCAGCTGGTTGTCGATGCGCCGCGATTCGTGGCGCTCCGAACCGATGATGTGCAGGCCACCGGCGGCGAGCACACGCTCGTGCAGCTTCTCCCAGTCGGCACGCAACTGGGCGATTTTCGCTTCCTTTGCCGCGGCGTCCAGCTTCGGATCTTCCTTGACCGCGTCGAGATCCTTCTCGATATTGCCGCCCAGCACGATGTCGGTACCGCGTCCGGCCATGTTGGTGGCGATGGTGATCACGCCGGGGCGGCCGGCCTGGACCACGATTTCCGCCTCCTTGGCGTGCTGCTTGGCATTCAGCACCTGATGGGGCAGCTTCTCCTTGGCGAGCATGTCGGAAAGAAGTTCCGAGTTTTCGATCGAGGTGGTGCCGACCAGCACCGGCTGGCCGCGGCTGTGACAATCCTTGATGTCGTTGATGATCGCCGCGTACTTTTCCGGACCGGTGCGATAAATCTGGTCCATCCGGTCTTCGCGGATCATCGGCCTGTGGGTCGGAACCACCACGGTTTCGAGACCGTAGATCTGATGGAATTCGTAGGCTTCGGTGTCTGCCGTGCCGGTCATGCCCGCCAGCTTGGCGTACATCCTGAAGAAATTCTGGAAGGTGATCGAGGCCAGCGTCTGATTCTCGTTCTGAATCGCAACGCCCTCCTTCGCCTCCACCGCCTGGTGCAGGCCGTCGGACCAGCGCCGCCCGGACATCAGGCGGCCGGTGAATTCGTCGACGATGATCACCTCGCCGCCCTGCACCACATACTGCTGGTCGCGGTGGTAGAGATTATGGGCGCGCAAGGCCGCGTAAAGGTGATGCACCAGCATGATGTTGGCCGGTTCGTAAAGGCTGCCGCCGGCGGTGAGCAAACCCATGCGCGCGAGGATTTCCTCGGCGTGCTCGTGGCCGGCCTCGGTGAGCAGCACCTGGTGGGACTTCAGATCGACCGTGTAGTCGCCGGTATCCGGCTCGTCCTTGTCCCGGCCCGCCTCGCCGCGTGTCAACAGCGGGGCCACGGCGTTCAGCTTGATGTAGAGATCGGTATGGTCCTCGGCCTGGCCGGAGATGATCAGCGGCGTCCTGGCCTCGTCGATCAGGATCGAGTCGACTTCGTCCACGATGGCATAGTTGAGGCCTCTCTGGACACGCTCGTTGGCGCTGTAGACCATGTTGTCGCGCAGGTAGTCGAAACCGTATTCGTTGTTGGTGCCGTAGGTGATGTCTGCAGCATAGGCGGCCTGCTTCTCCTCGTGCGCCATCTGCGACAGATTGATCCCGACGGACAGGCCCAGAAAGCGGTAGAGGCGGCCCATCCATTCGGCGTCGCGACGGGCCAGGTAGTCGTTTACCGTGACGACATGCACGCCGAGGCCTGTGAGCGCGTTGAGATAGGCAGGCAGCGTGGCGGCCAGCGTCTTGCCCTCGCCTGTTCTCATTTCGGAGATCTTGCCGGCATGCAGCACCATGCCGCCGACCATCTGCGCGTCGAAGTGGCGCATGCCGAGCACGCGGCGTCCCGCCTCGCGCACCACGGCGAAAGCCTCAGGCAGGAGATCATCGAGGGTTTCGCCCTGACTGATGCGCGCCTTGAAAGCCTCGGTCTTGCCGGTCAGATCGGCATCGCTGAGCGCCTGGATGGCGGGTTCAAAGGCGTTGATCCTGCGAACGGTGGCGGAATACTGGCGGACGAGCCTATCGTTGCGGCTGCCGAAAATCTTCTTGAGAAGGCCGGAAATCATGCGGTTACCCGTTATCGCCAGAAGCGGCGAAAGGTTCTATTTTAGCACGGCCGCCCCGACGGCAGCCCGGCCGCAGGCTCAGCGCCGGGCCAGCCTCGCGCTGGCCTGCGCCTCTTGCAGGAAGCGGTTGGGATTCAGAGCGACGCCGTTCTGGCGCACTTCGAAGTGCAGGTGCGGGCCGGTCGTCCGACCGGTGTTGCCGACCTCGGAGATCTTCTGGCCGCGCCGGACCAGTTCGCCGACTTTGACCAAGACCTTCGAGTTGTGGGCATAGCGGGTACTGAGGCCATTGCCGTGATCGATCTCGATCAGCTTGCCGTATTCCGGATGATCTTCGACGTCGCTCACCACGCCGCTCGCCGCCGCGACGACAGGAGTGCCGATCTGGGCCGGGAAATCGACGCCTTCGTGCAGCGCGCGCTCGCCGGTGAAGGGGTCGATGCGCCAGCCGTAGCCGGAAGCGTTCCACTGCATCGCTACCGGCAGGGTGGTCGGCAGCATGCTCTTCCTGACCCGCTCGTCGAGCAGCTGCGATTCCACCAGGGACAGAGTGTCGCCGCGCAATTCGACCCCCTTGGCGAGCTCGTCGAGCGCGCTTTGCAGGTCGGCGGCCGACAGGGGTGTCGGCCGTACCAGCGGACCGCCGCGACCGTCGCCGACTTGAGGGCGTTGCTCAGGCTTGAGCCCGGACAGGTTCGCCAGACGCTCGCCGAGTGAATCGATTCGAATCAGCTGCGCCTGCATCTGGCCGAGTTTGACCGCCATGGCATTGAGGTTATCGCGCAGGAACTCCGTGCGGCGCTCATCGTCCGCCGCATTGGTGGCGCGGAGCAGGTCCTGCAGGAAAGGCAGACGGATGTCCGCGGCATGGCGCACCGTGATGTAGGAGAAGGCGGAACTGAGAACGAGCACCAGCAGAACAAAGCCGGTGGCCGCCAGCACGAGGTGCCGCCAGGTAAGATGGAGGCTCTTGGCCTTTGCCATCCGGTCGGAGACGAGAATAATATGCAGTTTGTGCTCCTTTACACTGAGGCTTTATGCAAGCGCGCACCCTCGACGAATACCTGAATGCGGATGAAACGATGGCGCGGCTTGCCGCCCACGCCGGGCGCCTGCTGAAGCTGCAACGTATCATCGAAACGACAATACCGACCGCGCTTGCCAGGGCCTGCCGTATCGCCAACTACAAGCTGGGCGTCGTCATCATTCACGCCGACAACGGCGCGGTGGCCACGAAACTGAGGCAGATGGCGCCCAGCGTGGGCGACGCGTTGCGATCGAGTGGCAGCGAGGTTACCGAAATTCGGATCAAGGTGCAACCCCTGGATCCCATACCGCCGCCGCCTTCGGGCCAATCCCGCTCTATACTTAGCGAGAACACTAAGCAAGCACTCACAACGCTTGCGACTGGACTGCCTGAGGGTTCTTCATTGAAAGACGCATTGTTACGTCTGGTCAATCGCGCCAGCGCATAACTACAGGGCAATGACGCGTTCCAGGGCCAGGAGCGCGAGAAACACGAAGGCGACGATCAGTGCGTATTTCGCGAGCCGCGCCGAGAGCCGGAGAAAGCGTTTGTCCCCGCTCACCATATAGGCCGCGACGCCGCTGGCGATAGCGATCGCGACCAGCACGCCGAGCAAGCGCAGAAGCAGCACTCAAGCCGCCAGAGGATAAAGGTGCGCGACCGCCTGAGGAGTCTCCTCGGCGCGCTCGAAGGTGGTGAACTCCCAGGCCGTCTGGTCGGCGAGCAGGGCGCGCAGCAGCGCGTTGTTGAGGGCGTGGCCCGACTTGTGCGCGGAGAAGGCGGCGAGCAGCGGATGGCCGACCAGGTACAAGTCGCCGATGGCATCGAGCAGCTTGTGTTTGGCGAACTCGTCCTCATAGCGCAGGCCATCGGCATTCAACACCCGATACTCGTCCATGACGATGGCGGTTTCCAAGCTGCCGCCCAGGGCAAGCCCCTGGTCGCGCATGGTTTCGACGTCCTGCATGAAGCCGAAGGTGCGGGCGCGCGCCACCTCTCGGACGTAGGATTGCTCGGCGAAATCGACCGTCACGGAAGTCCCGGTCTGGCTCACCGCAGGATGATTGAAGACGATGGAGAAGGAAACGCGAAAACCTTCGTAGGGTTCCAGCCTGGCCCATTTGTCGCCGTCTTTCACCTCGACCGTCTTCTTCACGCGCAGGAATTTCTTCGCCGCATTCTGTTCGAGGATGCCGGCCGACTGCAGCAGGAACACGAAGGGCGCGGCGCTGCCGTCCATGATCGGCAGTTCGGCGGCATCGACGTCGATGTAGAGGTTGTCTATTCCCAGGCCCGCCAGCGCCGACATCAGGTGCTCGACCGTGGCTATCCGGGTGCCGCCTTGCTCGAGACAGGACGCCAGGCGGGTGTCACCAACAGCGAAGGGGTCGGCCTTGAGATCGACCGGCGGCAGCAGATCGACCCGGCGAAACACGATGCCGGTTCCCGGCGCGGCGGGCCGCAGCACGAGCGTCACCTTGACGCCGCTGTGCAGGCCGACGCCGACGGCACTGACGAGCGTCTTGAGCGTGCGCTGTTTGAGCATTTCTGGACCGCTATGACAGGGAGGCGAATTCTACCATAGCAGGTCCGTCAGCATGCCGTCATACTCAGTCCGCCTGCTTGCGCAGGAACGCAGGAATGTCGTACTTGTCCACACCGCTCGCGGTCATGGCGTCGACTGCGGCATTGCGTGCGCTGCTGCGGCCGGACTGGAACACCGCCGGCAAGCCGAGGTCGAGGCTGCCGCTGACCGCGTCGAAGGAGCGGTCGTCGGTGCCGGTGCGCAGGCTCGGCACGACGCTGATCGCCGGCTTGCTCTGCGGCTTGGCGATGGCGCCGCCGAGGCCCGTGGCAACGACGGTGACGCGCAACTGGTCTTCCATGGCGTCCTCGAAAACGGTGCCGAAGATGATCGTGGCGTCGGGCGCCGCATAGTTGCGGATGGTGTTCATGACATCCTTCACCTCCTTCATGCCGAGCGACAGGCTGGCGGTGATATTGACCAGCACGCCGCGCGCGCCGGAAAGCTCGATGCCTTCGAGAAGCGGGCTGGAAACGGCCTGCTCGGCGGCGATGCGGGCACGATCGACGCCGGCGGCGGTGGCCGAACCCATCATCGCCTTGCCCATCTCGCCCATCACGGTGCGGACATCCTCGAAGTCGACGTTCACCAGGCCGGGCACATTGATGATCTCGGCAATGCCGCCGACTGCATTCTTGAGCACATTGTCGGCGGACTTGAAGGCTTCGATCATGCTGACCTCTTCACCGAGTACCTCCATCAATTTCTCGTTCAGGATGACGATCAGCGAATCGACATGCTGAGCCAATTCGGCCAGACCCTGTTCGGCCAGGCTCATGCGCCGGCCCTCATATTCGAAGGGCTTGGTGACCACGGCGACGGTGAGTATGCCCAGTTCGCGCGCCACTTCCGCGACGATCGGCGCCGCCCCGGTGCCGGTGCCGCCGCCCATGCCCGCGGTGATGAACACCATGTGCGCCCCGGCCAGCGCCTCGGAGATGCGCTCGCGGTCGGCCATGGCGTGATCGCGCGCCTTCTCCGGCTTGCCGCCGGCGCCCAGACCGGGGCCGAATTGCAGCTTGACGCCGGCTGAACTCTTCTTCAGCGCCTGTCCGTCGGTGTTGGCGCAGATGAACTCCACGCCCTGAACACCTTCGCGGATCATGTGTTCGACGGCGTTGCCGCCCGCTCCGCCGACACCGATGACCTTGATGATGGTCGGACTCGGATCCTTGTCTACGATTTCAAACATGCTCGCCTCCTTGTAGATACTGCAATCAAAAATTCTTCTGAAACCACGAGCGCATCCGCGCCAGGATTTGCTTGAAACTCGTCGTACCTTGCACCTTCTGCCCGCGCTTCTTCTGCGCCATGCCTTCCAGCATCAGCCCCATCGCCGTCGAATAGCGCGGATTGCGCACGATGTCCTTGAGGTTGCCTTCGTAGTGGGGAATGCCGAGCTTGACCGTGTTGTGGAAAACTTCCTCGCCCAACTGGACCATGCCGGGCATCGCCGCCGCCCCGCCGGTCAGCACGATGCCGGCGCGCAGCAGCCGCTCGTAGCCGCATTTCCGCAGTTCGTCCTGCACCTTCTGGAACACTTCCTCGACGCGCGGCTGGATCACCCCGGCCAGCGTCTGTCGAGACAACTGCGTCGAAGGCCGGTCGCCGACGCCCGGCACCTCGATCATTTCCTCGGCGTCCGCCAGTTGATGCAGGGCAACGCCATAATGGATCTTGATTTCCTCGGCGTCCTGGGTCGACGTGCGCAAGGCTATGGCGATGTCATTGGTGATCTGGTCGCCGGCGATGGCGATCACCGCCGTGTGGCGAATCGCTCCCTGGCTGAACACGGCGATATCGGTCGTCCCGCCGCCGATGTCCACCAGGCAGACGCCGACGTCCGTCTCGTCGTCGGTGAGCACGGCATGGCCCGAGGCGAGCGGCTGCAGCACCAGGTCGACCACTTCCAGACCGCAGCGGTGCACGCATTTCACGATATTCTGGACCGAGGTGACGGCGCCGGTGACGATGTGCACCCGCACTTCAAGGCGCTTCGCATCCATGCCTATCGGTTCCTTGACGCCGTCCTGGCCGTCGACGATGAACTCCTGGACCAGGGTGTGCAGGATCTGGTCGTCGGCCGAGATCGGCGTCGCATTGGCCGCCTCGATCGCGCGCTCGACGTCGAGTTGCGTCACTTCCTTCTCGCGCACCACGGCCATGCCGTCCGAATCCTTGCTTTTGATGTGGCTGCCGGCGATTCCGGTGTAGACCTCCTTCACCTTGCAGTCGGCCATCAGTTCCACTTCCTGGATGGCGCGGGAGATGGCATTCACCGTCGCCTCGATATTGACCACCACGCCCTTCTTGAGGCCCCGCGACTCCTGACTGCCGATGCCCAGGATGGCCAGCGTTCCTTCCGCAGTCAGTTCCCCGACGATGGCGAAGATCTTCGACGTGCCGATGTCGAGGCCGACGATCAGATCCTTGGTTTCTTTACTCATGAGAGAAGGAGGAGGGTGAAAGGCTTATTCATGCACTGCCTTTATCGTTGTGGGCCGGCCGCAGCGCGAAGCCGTTGGGGTAGCGCATGTCGATCGCGCCGATGGGGGTCTGGATGCGCGCCTTTAGCGCACCGTAGGTGCCGACGAAGCGGGCGATCCGCTCCTCTATCGGGTGCTTCGGCTGGTCGCGGCCGAGTTCCAGGGTCAGTCCGTCGTCCAGGCGCAACTGCCAGGCCTGGCGCGGCGAGAGCGCCACCACGCGCGGCGTGCGCCGAAGCGGCAGCAGCAGCGCCGAGAACTGGCGGTAGCGCGACAGCACCAGCGTGGCACTGCCTTCGGGACCGGCGAGCAGGGGCAGCGCCTCCTGGGCGGGCGCTTCCGGGGCAGCGAAGACCTCGCCCTGGTCATTGACCAGAAGGGATTCATCCGCGCCATGCTGCCAGCGCGCGGCGGCGACGTGCTCTTCTAGCGTCACTTCGATGCCGTCCGGCCAATGACGCCGCACCGAAGCGTGACGGACCCAGGCCTGCTTCTCGAGCGCGGCGCGCACCGAATCGAGATTCACCGTGAAGAAATTGCCGGCGAGCGAGCTTCGCGCCGCGACCTCGATCTGGGCCCGGGTCACCTGAGCCGGGCGATTCATCAGGACGACCTGGCGCAGCGGAAAAAACGGCAGGCGGGTTACCAGGAGCACCATCGCCCAGGCCAGCGCCGCGCCGCCAGCCAGCAGCAGCGCATCGGCCAGCAGCGTCATCAATTTCGGCCGGTCCCAGAAGCCATCCGCCGGTTGCGACGCCACCCTGGCCTGGCGACCCGCCTTCGCGGCTTTCCGGTCGAGACCGCCGAATTTAGCCAAGTTGCGCCTCTTTCAGAATCCGCAGCACCAGATCGCCGAAACCCATCCCGGCGGCGCGTGCCGCCATCGGCACCAGCGAGTGGTCGGTCATGCCCGGCACGGTGTTCATTTCGAGGAGGAAGAAACGTCCATCAGGCTGCAGGATGAGATCCAGCCTTCCCCAGCCACGACAACCCAGGACGCGAAACGCCGAGAGGCAGGCGTGCCCGATCGCCGCCTCGACCCCGGGGCGTATCGCCGCAGGGCAGTGATAACGCACCGCATCGGTGAAGTACTTGTTGTGATAATCGTAGCTGCCCTCCGGCGCGTCGATATGCACCAGAGGCAGGACGCGCTCGCCCAGGACCGCCGCCGTCAGTTCCTGCCCCGCCACGAACTCTTCGGCCAGCACCAGGGCGTCGAGGCCGGCCGCGAGAGAGTAGGCGGAAGCCATCTCGGCCGCCGAGCCGACTTTGCTGACGCCGATCGAAGAGCCCTCGCGCGCCGGTTTGACGATCAGCGGCAGGCCCAATTCTTCGGCGACCAGGGCGAGGTCCGATTGCCCGTCGAGCAATCGGTAGCGCGGCGTGGGCAAGCCGGCGGCAAGCCAGAGCATCTTGGTGCGCCACTTGTCCATGGCGATGGCCGAGGCCATCACGCCGCTGCCGGTATAGGGGATTCCCAGGGTTTCCAGCGCCCCCTGCACCGTGCCGTCTTCCCCGAAACGCCCGTGCAGGGCGATGAAGACGCGATCGAAACCTTCCTTTTTCAGATCCCATAGATTCAGCGAGGCCGGATCGAAGGCGTGGGCATCGACACCCTGGCGAAGGAGAGCGGCGAGCACGGCGCGGCCCGAGAGCAGGGAAATTTCCCGCTCGGCCGAAGGTCCGCCCATGAGCACCGCCACTTTGCCAATGTCATTCATTGCTCGATCTTTCCCCGACAATCCGCACCTCGCGCCGCAAATCCACGCCGAACTTATCTCCGACGACGGCCCTGACATGGTCGATTAGCATTTCTATCTCACTGGCCGTCGCCGCACTGTCCGGATTAACGATGAAATTGCTGTGCTTTTCCGAGACACGCGCACCGCCGATGGCGAAGCCCTTCAGACCCGCCGCCTCGATGAGGCGGGCGGCGTGATCGCCCGGCGGGTTGCGGAATATCGAACCGGCATTGGCCAAGGTCAGCGGCTGGCTCTTGATGCGGCTTTCCAGCAAGCCGCGGATGCGATCCCGTGCGGCCTGCTTGTCGCCCGGAGGAAATCGCAGCCATGCCCCCGCGAACCATTCGTCGCAACTGGCATTAAGCCCGACATGGCGGTAGCCGACGGTGAAGTCGGCTGGCGCGCGCTCTATCAACGCGCCGTGACGATCGAGCATCAGGAGTTTTTCCACGAAATCCCAGGTCTCCGCGCCATAGCACCCGGCGTTCATTGCCAAGGCGCCGCCGACGGTGCCCGGCACGCCGGCCAGGAACTCCGCGCCGGACAGGCCATGGTTGGCGGCGAAGCGGGCGAGCTTTGGGCTCGCCACCCCGGCCTCCGCATAGACCAGGCCGGAGGCTTCAAGGCGCAGCGCCTTCAAGGCGCCGTGGGTGAACACCGCGGTGCCGTCGAAGCCGCCGTCGCGCACCAGGAGGTTGCTGCCCAGACCGACGAAGAGCAGCGGCTCGTCATGGCGCAACTGGCGCAGAAATGCGCCCAGGTCTTCGAGATCGGCGGGAAAGTAGGCGCGCGCCACCGACCCGCCGGCACGCCAGGAGACATGCCGGGCCATCGGCAGGTCGACGCGCGACTCGCCGCGCAGCGGCGTCTTCGATGACGGCAGGCGGCTGACCGGCTTCATGGCTTCAGCACCGCGAGCTTTCCGGGGACGCTGCCGATCGAGCCGGCGCCCATGGTGATCACCACGTCGCCGTCCCGAGCCACATCGAGGATCATCCGCGGCATGGCCGCGATGTCATCGACGAACAGCGGTTCGACCTTGCCGGCGACGCGGATCGCGCGCACCAGCGCGCGGGCGTCGGCCGCCACGATGGGCGATTCGCCCGCGGCGTAGACCTCGGTCAGCAGCAGGCAGTCGATGCTCGAGAGCACCTTGACGAAATCCTCGAAGCAGTCGCGGGTTCGGGTGTAGCGGTGCGGCTGGAAGGCCAGCACCAGGCGTCGACCGGGAAAAGCGCCGCGCGCCGCGGCAAGCGTCGCCCGCATTTCCGCCGGGTGGTGGCCATAGTCGTCGATCAGGGTGAAGCTGCCGCCGCCTTCGAGGGCGATCTCGCCGAAACGCTGGAAACGCCGGCCTACTCCCTTGAATTCGCCCAGGGCCTTGATGATCGCGTCGTCGGCCACACCCACTTCGCTGGCGACGGCGATCGCAGCCAGGGCATTGAGCACGTTGTGCAATCCCGGCAGATTGAGGGTGACGGGAAAACGGCTAAGACTGCCGTTTTCCCGCACGCAATCGAAATGCATCCGGCCGCCGGCCGCCGATACATTCTCGGCGCGCACATTGGCCTGGGCCGTGAGGCCGTAGCGCACGATCTGCTTCGGCACTTGCGGCATGATCTCGCGCAGGTTGGCGTCGTCGGCGCAGAGCACGGCGACGCCATAGAAAGGCAGGTGCTGGAGAAACTCGACGAAGGCCTGTTTGAGCCGGTTGAAATCGTGGCCGTAGGTCTCCATGTGGTCGGCGTCGATGTTGGTGACGACGGCGATCACCGGCTGCAGGTGGAGGAAGGAGGCATCCGATTCGTCTGCTTCGGCGACGAGGAATTCACCCTGCCCGAGCCGTGCGTTGGCGCCGGCCGAGTTCAAACGGCCGCCGATGACGAAGGTCGGATCGAGGCCGCCCTCGGCCAGCACGCTCGCGATCAGGCTGGTCGTGGTGGTCTTGCCGTGGGTGCCGGCGACGGCAATGCCCTGCTTCAGGCGCATCAATTCGGCGAGCATCAGGGCGCGCGGCACCACGGGAATTCCTTTTTCGCGAGCCGCCAGGACTTCCGGATTGTCGGCCCGAACCGCCGTGGAAACGACGACGGCGTCGGCGCCGGCGATGTTGTCGCGCGCGTGACCCAGGGCGATGTTGACGCCCAGTGTCGCCAGTCGCCTGCTTGCCGCATTGTCGGCAAGATCAGAACCGCTCACTTCATAACCCTGGTTCAGCAGCACTTCGGCAATGCCGCTCATGCCCGAGCCACCGATACCGACGAAGTGAATGCGCTGGATTTTATGTTTCATGGGACGCCTTTCATTTCGCCAGATCCATGCAGGCCCGCGCCACCGTGCCCGTGGCATCGGGCCTGGCCAGCTCTCTCGCCTTCTCGGCCATTTGCTGCAATTGGCCGCGCGTCAGATTGCCCATCAGCGACAGTTTCTGCGGCGTCATTTCCTGTTGCGGGAGCAGGATCGCCGCGCCGGCATCGGCGAGGAATCGCGCGTTGACGCTCTGGTGATCGTCGACCGCATAGGGGTACGGCACCAGAATGCTGGCCACCCCGGCGGCGGCCAGCTCGGCGACGGTCAGCGCTCCGGCCCGGCAGATGACCAGATCGGCCCAGTCATAGGCACCGGCCATGTCCTCGATGAACGCGACGCAATTGGCGGCGACTCCCGCCGCCGCATAGCTGCATTTGAGATCCTCGAGGTGCTTCTCGCCCGCCTGATGCACGACCTGCGGTCGATTTTCCGGAGGCAGCAGCGCAATCGCCTTGGGTACCTGGTCGTTGAGCGCGGTGGCACCGAGGCTGCCGCCCAGCACCAGCAGACGCAGCGGGCCCGTGCGGCCCTCGAAGCGCTGTGCCGGCGGTTTCAGTGCGGCGATCTCGGAACGCAAGGGATTGCCGCACCATTCGCCCTTCCTGAGCGTCCCCGGGAAGCCTGTCAGGATCCTGTCGGCCAGACCCGACAGCACCCTGTTCGCGAGCCCCGCCACCGAATTCTGCTCATGCAGCACCAGCGGCCGGCGCAGCAGCGCCGCCATCATGCCGCCGGGAAAACTGACGAAGCCGCCCATGCCGAGCACGACATCCGGTTCTATCCGTAACAGTTCTTTCCTCGCCTGCCAGAATCCCGTCAACAAGTTGAACGGCAGCATGAGTTTGCGCACCAGTCCCTTGCCGCGCAGCGCCCCGAAGCGCAGCGGTGCCAGCTCGTAGCCGCGCGCGGGCACCAGCCTCGCTTCCATGCCGTCCGGATTGCCCAGCCAGACGACGCGCCAGCCTTGATCGCGAAGATAGTCGGCGACAGCCAGGCCGGGAAATATGTGCCCGCCCGTGCCGCCGGCCATGACCAGCAGGGTCTTCATACCGGTCCCCCGCGCATCAGCAGTCTGTTCTCGTAATCCACCCGCGCCAGGATGGCGAGGGCCACGCAGTTGGCGACAATCCCCGAGCCGCCGAAGCTCATCAGCGGGAGAGTCAGGCCCTTGGTCGGCAGCAGACCCATGTTGACGCCCATGTTGATGAAGGCCTGGACGCCGATCCAGATGCCGATGCCCTGAGCCACCAGTCCGGCATAAAGGCGGTCGAGCGTGAGCGCCTGGCGGCCGATCACGAAGGAGCGCTGGACGATGATGGCGAACAGACCGATCACCGTTGCGACGCCGAGGAAGCCGAGCTCCTCGGCAATTACCGCCAGCAGGAAGTCGGTGTGCGCTTCAGGCAGATAGAACAGTTTCTCGACGCTGGCGCCCAGTCCCACGCCCAGCCATTCGCCGCGGCCGAAGGCGATCAAGGCGTGGGACAACTGGTAGCCGCGGCCGTAGGAATCCTGCCAGGGATCCATGAAGCCGAAGATCCGTTCGCGGCGGTAAGGCGAAACCCAGATCAGGATGACGAAGCCGACCAGCAGCACCAGCACCAGCGCACTGAACAGCCGGGCGTTGATGCCGCCCAGGAAGAGGATGCCCACGGCGATGCAAACGATCACCACGAAGGCGCCGAAATCCGGCTCCTTGAGCAGCAGGCCGCCGACCAGCAGCATGACGACCGCCATCGGCACGAAGCCGCGCCGGAAGGAATCCATGTCGGCCAGCTTGCGCGTCGTATAGTCCGCCGCATAGAGCACCACGAACAGCTTGGTCAGTTCCGAAGGCTGGAGGCTCACCGGGCCCAGGGGCAGCCAGCGCTGTGCGCCATTGACCGAACGACCCAGGTGCGGCACCAGCACCACCAGGAGCAGCAGGAAGCTGGCGACGAACAGCCAGGGCGAGGCCTGCTGCCAGATGCGCAACGGGATCTGAAATGCCATGGCGCCGAGGATCAGGCCGATGGCCAGGAACACGCCATGGCGAATCAGGAAATAGGCGGACTGGAAGCCGGTGAACCGGCTCCCCTCGGCCGTGGCGATCGAGGCCGAATAGACCATCACCAGGCCGAACAGCAGCAGGGCCAGCGCCGGCCAAAGCAGCCAGGCGTCCAGTTCCTGCTGCGCCGCCGGCGACGCCTGGCGCATCATGCGCCCGCCCCCCCGGGTGCCGCTGCCAAGCTGCGCACCGCGGCGGCGAAGATCTCGGCGCGATGCGCATAGTTGCGGTACATGTCATAGCTTGCGCAGGCCGGCGAGAGCAGCACGGCGTCACCCGGCCGGGCGGCCGCCGCAGCCCGCCGCACCGCCGTTTCCATGTCCGCGGCATGACTGATCGGCACGCCGCTGTCCCGGGTCGCAGCCTCGATCAGGCGCGCATCTCGGCCGATCAGGACGACGGCGCGCGCATGCTGCGCAACCGCCTCCGCCAGCGGCGAGAAATCCTGTCCCTTGCCTTCGCCGCCGGCGATCAGGACGATCTTAGGATCGTTCTGATCGCCGGCGGCCGGTGTTGTGCCCGCCCTCCCGGCCTCCCTTCCCGAAGGACGGAGGTGGCTATCGATGCCGGCGGCCATCTGGCCGCCGATGCCCTTCAACGCCGCCACCGTCGCGCCGACGTTGGTGCCTTTGGAGTCGTCGTAGTAGGCCACCTCGCCGATCTCCGCGATTCGCTCGACGCGGTGCGGCAGGCCCTTGAAGCTGCGCAATCCCTCGACGAGCCTGGTCAGCGGCAGACCGATGGCATGGCACAGGGCCAATGCCGCCAGGGCATTGGCGGCATTGTGCAATCCCGCGATGGGCAGGAGGGATACCGGCAGCAGCAGGGACTCGCCCTGCACCAGCCAAGGCTCGCCGCGATGGACCCGCAGCCCGAAGTCCTCTTCCATTCCCGGCGCATCGAGACCGAAGCTGATCAGCCTGCGTCCGGGCAGCGCCATCTTCTTCGTGCGCGCTTCCTGCCGGTTCAGGACCTGCACGCCGTTGCCCTGGAAGATCCGGGCCTTGGCGCTGGCATATTCGTCGAGATCGATATAGCGGTCGAGATGATCGTCGCTGATGTTGAGCACGGTCGCCGCGTCGGCATCGAGCGACACCACGGTCTCGAGCTGGAAGCTCGACAATTCGAGCACCCAGATCTCGGGCAGGCGGCCGTCGTCGAGGCGCGCCATCAGGGCGGTGAGGGCCGAAGGCGAGATGTTTCCGGCGATCTCGGCGCTGCGGCCGGCGGCGCGGCACAGGTGGCCGGTCAGCGCCGTCGTCGTGGTCTTGCCGTTGGTGCCGGTGATGGCGATGATCTTGGCATCGCCCTGCGCGCGCATGGCCTGGGCGAACAGTTCGATCTCGCCCAGGACCGGGATGGCGCGCGCGCGCGCTTCCAGCAGCACCAGCAAGCCGCCGGAAAGACCCGGCGAGAGCGCGACGAGATCGACGCCTTCGAGCAATGTCTTGTCGAGGGTCCTGATGAAATCGCTATGGATGAACTCGGCCGAGTTCACGCTGGCGGCCAGCGCCGCCCGCGACGGCGGCTGTTCGCGGGTGTCGGCGACACGCACGCGCGCACCGGACCGCGCGCACCATTGCGCCACCGCCAGTCCGGACTCGCCGAGGCCGAGGACGAGAACGAGCTTGCCGTTCAAGTTCATCTTATCTTCATGGTCGAGAGGCCGAACAAGACCAGCATGATGGTGATGATCCAGAAGCGCACCACTACCTGCGTTTCCTTCCAGCCGGAGAGTTCGAAGTGGTGGTGCAGCGGCGCCATTCGGAAGATGCGCTTGCCGCCGGACCATTTGAAATAGAGGACCTGCAGCATCACCGACATCGTCTCGGCGACGAAAACGCCGCCCATGATGAACAGCACGATCTCCTGGCGGACGATCACGGCCACCGTGCCGAGCGCAGCACCCAGCGCCAGCGCGCCGACATCGCCCATGAAGACCTCGGCGGGATAGGCGTTGAACCAGAGGAAACCCAGGCCGGCGCCGGCCATGGCGCCGCAAAACACCGTCAGCTCGCCCGCGCCCGGAATATAGGGAAGCAGCAGGTATCGGGAATACACGGAACTGCCTGCGACGTAGGCAAAAATGCCCAATGCCGAACCGACCATCACCGTCGGCATGATGGCCAGGCCGTCCAGGCCGTCCGTGAGATTCACCGCATTGCTGGCGCCGACGATGACGCAATAGGTGAGCGCGATGAACCCGAAGACGCCGAGCGGATAGGACACGCTCTTGAAGAAGGGCACGATCAGGTCGGCCTTCGGCGGCAGGTTGATGTTGAATCCGCTTTGCAGCCAGGCCCAGAACAGGTCGATGAAGCGCGCGTTGTCATGCGCCGACACCGAGAAGGCGAGATACACGGCGGCGACCAGGCCGATCGCCGATTGCCAGAAAAGCTTCTTCCGCGCCGACAGCCCCTTGGGGTTGCGGTGCACGACCTTGCGCCAGTCGTCAACCCAGCCGATCACGCCGAAGCCGAGCGTCACCACCAGCACGATCCAGATGAAGCGATTGGAAAGATCGCTCCACAACAGCGTACTGACCGCCATCGAGATCAGGATCAGGGCGCCGCCCATGGTCGGCGTGCCGGTCTTGATGAGATGGCTTTGCGGACCGTCGTCGCGCACCGACTGGCCGATCTTCTTGGCGGTGAGCCAGCGGATCACCATCGGACCGAAGAGGAAGGAAATGCCGAGCGAGGTCAGTGTGGCCAGGACCGCGCGCAGGGTGATATAGCCGAAGACGTTGAAGGCGCGGACGTCCTTCGCCAACCATTGGGCAAGCTCAAGTAGCATGGATATTCCCTTCCTGCTCGGTAATGGCGTCCGCCACGCGCTCCATCCTCATGAAGCGCGAACCCTTGACCAGTACCGTCGTCTGCTCGTCGAGCAGCGGCAGCAGGGTCCCGATCAGCGCTTCGGCGCTCTTGAAATGCTTGCCGCCGCCGTCGAAATTGCGCACCGCGGTGGCGGCATGCTCGCCCAGCGCCAGCAGACGGTCGATGCCCATGCTCTTGGCGTAGCCGCCGATCTCGTCGTGGAATTGCGCCGTCGCTTCGCCCACCTCGCCCATGTCGCCGAGGACGAGGATTTTCTTTCCCGGCAGTGCCGCCAACACCTCGATGGCGGCGCGCATAGAATCGGGATTGGCGTTGTAGCTGTCGTCGATCAGAGTCGCGCCATGGAGTGCCCGGCGCCGCTGCAAGCGCCCCTTGGCCCCGCCGCAGCGCGACAATCCGGCGGCCACCGCGGCGAGGCCGGCGCCGACCGCGATGGCCGCCGCCGTCGCCGCCAGTGCATTTTGCGCATTGTGGCGCCCCGGCAACTGCAACTCGACTTCCGCTTCGCCCTCGGGAGTGACGAGCTGCAGTACGCTGCCGAAGGGGCGCAGAGTGCAACGGGCGGTGACATCGGCGCGAACCGACGGATCCAGTGCGAAGCCGACGACCCGGTGCCCGCCGGCCAGTTCGCGCCACAGGCCGGCATGAGGATCGTCGAGATTGATGACGGCCACGCCGCCGGGCGCGAGTCCCGAGAATATCTCGCCCTTGGCCTGCGCCACCGCAGCCAGGCTGCCCAGCCCGGCCAGATGAGCGCGCTGGGCGTTGGTGACCACGGCCACGGTCGGCCGGGCGATGTTCGACAGGTAGGCGATCTCGCCCGGATGGTTCATCCCCATCTCGATCACCGCAGCGCGATGGCTCAGGCGCAGACGAAGCAGCATCAGCGGCATGCCGATGTCGTTATTGAGGTTGCCCGCCGTGGCCAGCACGCTGGCCGCGAGCGCCGACTCGGAGGTAGAGCCGTCGGCGCGCGCCTGTTCCCGGAGAATCGAGGCGCACAGTTCCTTGACCGTGGTCTTGCCGTTGCTGCCGGTGATGCCGATCAGCGGCAGATCGAAGCGGGCGCGCCACCCGGCGGCCAGGTCGCCCAGCGCGCGGCGGCTGTCGGCGACGACCAGCAGCGGCAGGCGGCTCGCCTCTCCGTGCGCCTCCAGCCATGCCGTATCCACCATGGCCGCAGCTGCGCCCTGCTGCAGCGCCGCCCGAACGAAGTCGTGGCCGTCGAAGTTCCCCCCCCTGAGCGCGACGAACAACCCGCCGGCCTGGACGGCGCGACTGTCGGTGCAAACGCCGGCGAGCAGGTCGGCTTCGCCCAGGTTGACGATCCTGGCGCCGGTGGCCCGCGCCGCATCCTGAACGAGCATCACGAGGCAGCCCTCCATGCGCCGAGTGCGTCCCTCGCCTGCTCGATATCGGAAAACGGCAAGCGGGCTCCGGCCATCTCCTGATAGCACTCGTGACCCTTGCCCGCGATCAGCACCACGTCGGCCACCGCGGCGCCCGTCACCGCCGTGCGTATCGCGGCGGCACGGTCGGGCAGAACCGCCGCCGGATCCGGCAGGCCGCGCAGGATATCGTCGATGATCGCTTGCGGGGCTTCCCGGCGCGGGTTGTCGCTGGTCAGCACCACCCGGTCGGACAGACGGCCTGCCACGCCGCCCATCAACGGCCGCTTGCCGGGATCGCGCTCGCCGCCGCATCCGAACAGGCAGACCAGTCTGCCGCGGCGCGCGGCGGCGAGCTCTCTCAGGGTCACCAGGGCCTGTTCCAGCGCATCCGGCGTATGTGCGTAGTCGACCACGACCAGCGGCTCGTCCTGCCCTGCCGTCAGCGCCTGCATCCGCCCGGGCGGCGGGGTCAGACTGGCCAGCGCGGCGGCGGCCTCCGCCAGCGAAACGCCGGAAGCGAGCAGTGCGCCCAGTACCGCGAGCAGATTGGCGGCATTGAAGCGGCCCAGCAGGCTCGCCGCGATGCCTGCCGCTTCCTGCGAGGTATGGACGCTAAAGCGGATGCCGCGACCGGTGACCTCAAGGTCCTCGGCGACGAGGAGTTCATCGGCCAGGCCTGCCGAGGCCGCCGGGACACCCAGGGTATAGCCGATCCGGCGCACGCCGCGGCCGGCCAGGCTGCGGCAAAGGCGCCTGCCGAAGCCGTCGTCGAGGTTGATGACGGCGACGGTGAGGCCGGGCATGGCGAACAGTTGCGCCTTGGCAGCGCCGTAGGACTCCATGCTGCCGTGATAGTCGAGATGGTCGCGGGTGAGATTGGTGAACACCGCGACATCGAAGGCGAGCCCAGCGACCCGCCCTTCCGCCAGTCCGATCGAAGACACTTCCATGGCGCAGGCCGCCGCACCCTGGGCAACGAAGCCTGCGAGCTCGCGCCGAAGGCTGATGGCATCGGGCGTCGTATTGGGGCCCGGCTGCAATTCGCCCGGGAAGCCGTTGCCCAGGGTGCCGACCACGGCGCAGCGCTTGCCCAGTCGGGTCATCGTTTGGGCGATCCACTGGCTCACCGAGGTCTTGCCGTTGGTGCCGGTGACGCCCAGCAGCCACAATTTCTCCGAGGGCCGGCCGTAGACCCGATCGGCAATCTCGCCCGACAACCGGGTCAGATCAGCGACCCCGAGGTTGGGTACGGCGAGCGCGGCAACAGCGCGCTTCCCATCCTTCTCCCAGAGCACGGCGGCGGCGCCTTTCTTCACCGCCTCGTCGATATAGGCGCGACCGTCGCTGTTCGCACCGGGCATGGCGACGAAGACTTCGCCGGCGGCCAGTTGCCTCGAATCGGCCGACAGACCGGTCGGCGTCACGCCCCGGCGGTGCAGTTCATCGAGGATCTCGCCGGCCGAAATCACATGCTCTCCTTCGCCGGCGCAACGTCAAGCGCTGCCTGCAGCGGCTTTTGCGGCGCATCCGGCTCCACCCCGAGCGCACGCAGGCTGCCGGCCATGACCCGCGAGAAGACCGGCGCGGCCACATCGCCGCCGTAGTAGCTGCGCCCCGATGGCTCGTCGATCATCACCGCGATCACCAGCCGCGGATCGGAGGCCGGGGCGAAGCCGACGAAGCTCGCGACGTAGCGGTTGACATAGATGCCGCCTTCGACCTTGTGCGCCGTGCCGGTCTTGCCGGCAACGCGATAGCCGGCAACCTGCGCCTTGGGGGCCGTGCCGCCCGGCATGACCACCATTTCCAGCATCGCGCGGACTTCGTGCGCGGTCTGCTCGGTGAACACCGGCTTGCCGGTCAGCGGCGGCGAATCGAGCCGCGTCAGGGACAAGGGCAGAATATCGCCGTTGCGGGCGAAGACGAGATAGGCGCGCGCCAGCTGTATCAGCGTCACCGAGATGCCGTTGCCATAGGCCATGGTGGCCTGCTCGATCGGGCGCCAGTTCTTGAACGGCCGCAGGCGGCCGCCGACCTCGCCGGGAAAGCCCAGCTTGAGCGGGCTGCCGAAGCCCAGGCTGTCGAGCATGGTCCACATTTCCTGCGGCTTGAAAGTGAGCGCCATTTTCGCCGCGCCGATATTCGAGGACTTCTGGATCACCTGGGCCACCGTCAGGACGCCGTGCGGCTCGGAATCGTGGATCGTCGCGTTGCCGATGGTGAGCCAGCCGGGGGCGGTCTGGATCGGCGTATCGAAGCGGAACTTGCCCTTGTCCAGCGCCAGCGCCGCAGTAAAGGGTTTCATCGTCGAACCGGGCTCGAAGGTGTCGGTCAGCGCACGATTTCTCAACTGGGCGCCGGACAGCCTGACCCTGTTATTGGGGTTGTAGGTCGGCAGGTTGACCAGGGCCAGCACCTCTCCGGTCTTTGCGTCGAGCACCACGATGCCGCCGGCCCGGGCTTTGTTGTCGGCGATCGCCTGGCGCAGATTGGCATAGGCGAGGTACTGGATCTTGTCGTCCAGGGCCAGGAGCATGTCCTTGCCGTCCTGGGGCGCGCGGATCGACTCGACGTCCTCGACCACCTGGCCCCGCCGGTCCTTGATGACGCGGCGGCTGCCGGGTTTGCCGGCAAGGCTGGCATCGAAGGCCAGTTCCACGCCTTCCTGCCCGACATCCGCGGCGCCGGTGAAGCCCAGCATATGGGCGCTCACCTCCGCGGAAGGATAGTAACGGCGGTACTCGCGCTGATCGTGGATGCCCGGCAGATTCAGCGCCGCCACCTTGGCCGCGACGTCGGGCGGGATCTGCCGTTTGACGAAGACGAAATCGCGGCTGGAGGCGAGCTTGCGATTCAGTTCGCGCACATCCATTTCGAGCAGGGAAGCCAGCTTACCGGCCTGCGCAGGCTGCAGTCTGGCGTCCTCGGGAATGGCCCAGATCGACTTGACCGGGGTGGACACCGCCAGCACTTCGCCGTTGCGATCCATGATTCGGCCGCGCGTCGCGGACAGCTCGATCACCCTGGAATAGCGCAAAGCACCTTTCTCCTGCAGGAAACTGCTGTTGAAGCCCTGCAGATAGAGCGCCCAGCCGGCCAGGCAGGCGAAGGCGCCGAGAAAGCCGAGCAGCAGCAGCCGCGCGCGCCAGGCGGGAAGCCGTTGCGAAAGCAGGGGACTGTTGGCGAACTTCATTTCGTGGGGTCAATGACGATGATCTGATCGGCCGCCGGCGGCTTCATGCCCAGCTTGCTGCGGGCGATCTTCTCGATCCGGGCAGAACCGGCCCAGGTGCTCTGCTCCAGCTGCAACTGTCCCCATTCCACTTCCAGATTGCGCATTCGCCCCTGTTCCTTCTCGAGTTCGACAAACAGCTTGCGGGCGCGGTGATTGGCGCTCACCGTGCTCAGCGCACAGGTGACCGCGATCAGCAGCAGGATCAGGTTGACGCGGGCCATCACAGACGCTCCGCCACGCGCATCACGGCACTCCGGGCGCGCGGATTGATGCGGACTTCTTCTTCGCCTGGAAACACCGCCTTGCCGACCAGGCGCAGACTGGGCTGAGGCAGATCCGCGGCGCGCACCGGCAGCCGCGCCGGCAGCCCGACCGGCTGCGCCTGGAGGCGCAGGAATCGCTTGACGATGCGGTCTTCGAGCGAATGAAAACTGATCACCACCAGCCGGCCTCCAGGATTGAGCCGCGCCGTGCATTGAGGCAGCGCTAGCGACAACTCCTCAAGTTCCTGATTGATGTGAATCCGTATAGCCTGAAAGCTGCGCGTCGCCGGATGCTTGCCCGGCTCGCGTGTGCGGACGGCTTTTTCCACGAGCGCGGCAAGTTGTCGCGTGGTTGAAATACGGCGTTCGCCCCTAAGAGCAACAACCGCCTCTGCAATCGCATGAGCAAACCGTTCTTCCCCATAATCTTTGATCACCCTTTCCATTTCTTGTTGAGAAGCCCGTTCCAGCCACTCCGCGGCAGTCTCGCCGCGGCTCGTGTCCATCCTCATGTCGAGCGGCGCGTCGTGGCGAAAACTGAAGCCGCGCTCCGCGTCGTCCAACTGCGGCGACGACATGCCCAGATCGAGCAGCACGCCATCCACCTGCGCCACGCCCTCCCGGTCCAGCACCGCGCCGATTTCGCCGAAGGCGGCGTGGATCAGGGTGAAACGCGGATCCACGATCAGCCGCCCCGCCGCGATCGCCGCCGGGTCCCGATCCAGGGCCAGCAACCGTCCCAGGACTGAGAGCCGCGCCAATATTTCCCGGCTGTGGCCGCCGCGGCCGAAGGTGGCATCGACATAGACCCCGTCGGGCCTCACCACCAAGGCCGAAACGGCCTCCTGCAGCAGTACGCTGAGATGCACCCGCGGCGCATCCTCGCTCACAACGTCAAGTTCTCCAGTCCTGGCGGCAGCAGTTTGTCGCCCAGGGCGAAGATCGCCTCCTGCTGCTCCTTCCAGCCGATATCGCTCCAGATCTCAAAGTGACTGCCTTGTCCGACCAGCCAGACCTGTTTCTCCAGGGCGGCGTACTGGCGCAGTTCTGGCGGAACCAGCAGGCGCCCCGCGGCATCCATCTCGGAATCGACCGCGAAACCGACCAGCAGACGGCGCAGCATGGCGGACTGGGTTTCGAGGCTGGGGGCCGCCAAGATCTTGGCGCGAATCGGCTCCCAGGCGGGAGCGGGATAGAGCAGCAGGCAGCGGTGCGGATGGGCGGTCAGGACCAGGCGACCCTCGGCCAGAGCCAGCAGGGCGTCGCGATGCCGGGCCGGGACCGCCATGCGCCCCTTGGCATCGAGATTCAGTGCCGCCGCCCCCTGGAACATAATTCCCCCGTTTTATATCGCAGGAGGCCTGAATTTGTCAGGTTTTCCCACATTTCCCCACTTCTTCCCACTGTAGAGGATTTTCTTTGACGGGTCAAGGGAAAAACCGGGTTTTTTCTTGTTCTGACAAGCACTTATCTGCAATCGCCCATCCCAGAGAATATCCTTGGAAAAACAATAGGGATAGCAATATAACCTAAAGTATTTTATGGGTATTGGGCCGGACCAGGAAGCGGGCCCTGGCGCGCAAGGCAGCGGGGAGGGGGGGCTGAGTCCCATCGACGCCCGGAAGCGGTGGCGCTCGGAAGTTGGAAGTCCGCCGATAAGCCGGGTTCTGTCGTGGGCAGCCATTCCTCTGGGCCCGCCGTTACCGACGGGCTCTAGCAGCCTACCCGGAAGCGGCGCGAGCCACGCCATTGCTTCCCTATTTGGCCTTGCCCCGGATGG
>CAIVDC010000098.1 GCA_903904605.1 uncultured Sterolibacterium sp. | reverse complement strand
TGCCTGCTCCGCCCGTGCCTGCTCCGCCCGTGCCTGCTCCGCCCGTGCCTGCTCCGCCCGTGCCTGCTCCGCCCGTGCCTGCTCCTGCTCCAGGGCTTTCTGGTTGCCCTCGATCAGCGCGGCCTGCTCCAACTGTTCCGCAGCCCGGATCTTCCGCTGCGCCAGAACCTCCGAATCCTGCTTCACTTCAGGTACGGGCGACTCTGCCTGGACGGCCTCTCCACCTTCCTTCGGTGTGACGGGCACCTTCCATGGACTGCCTTTGTTCACGCTCAGAACCTCGGCCTTCCTTTCCGGCACGGTAACGTTGGTCTTCTCTGCCGCAACGACGGCAGGGCGGTCGGGCGCTCGAACTTCCGGCGCCAGATCCGCCGCCGGCCGCAAACTGATCGTTGGCCGGGCCGCCTCAACCGCCGGTGGCGGTTCGACCGGCGCCTGAACCATCACCGGCGGGGCCATGATTGTAGCGGGGGCATTTTCGGCAGGGGGACCATCGCGCTCGCGAACCGGTTTGGTCACCGCCATCGACGCCGCGCCGGGACCCGGCGCAATCAAGATCGCCTGGATCAAAGGCACGCTCGCCCTGCGCTCGTCCCACGACAGGCCGAGCCAAGGCAAACCATCCCCGATATCGCCAAACTGAAGCGAAAGAATCAGCGCATGCAGCAGTAAACTCGCCACCAGGGACCTTGGCAAGTAGCCAGCCTTGTGCGCGTTTGGCATGAATGATCAGATCGTTGATAAGTGAGTCATCTTACCCCGCGGGAATACAACCGGGGTATCAGCGCGCCATGTCGCTATCATCGACCGGCATTTCCTCGAAGCGAGGTCACGTGCCGTCAAGATCAACGATCGTCGGTATCTCGGAGGCGAACCTCGCATTGCCCAGATCGACGCCAATAAGCCGGGAAACTCGAATCGGCACCCCCACCTGCTGGAATTCCTCGATGGCCGTGTGAGCCGCACGGTCGGCCACCGTCGCCCTGCTGCGCAAGCGCACGTATTCAGCCCAGGAAGAAATGATGAAGCGTTCGACAAACCTGCCCTCCTCGCCAAGGTCGGCAAACACCCGCCAGCTCATTGCCCCGTTTCGCCGCCGCGTCGCCTCGACGGCACGGATGGCTTGAAGGAATTTATCCCTTTGGCCGAGAGGAATCAGATATTCGACCTGAATCAATACCGGACCATCGTCCGCCATCGGCTGAAGCGCCATGGCGAGTTCAGGCAGTTGGAATCCGGGCGTCACGTCCGCCTCGCTCCCCAGGACAACGCGAATCCGGTAGCTCAGGCCCTGCATCACGATCAGGGCGACAGCGGAAGCGGCCAATGCAACGTGCGTTCCCATGGCCGAGGCCAATGTCCCCCAAATTATGCTGCCAATGGCCAGGCTGGCCTGAACCGCGACAATGCTGCTGCCCACCGCCCGCGCGCGCACCCATGCCGGGGCAGTGCTTTGGGTTCCCGCCGTCAGGCTGGCGAAGACGCAGACCCACGCCATGCCTGCAACGAACGTTCCTGCCACCGCGAAGATCGCGGAATCGGTGACGGCAATCAGCAAGATGGCCAGCGTCCACAGCAGGTTTGCCGAGAGCACCACGGAATTCAAGGATCGGCGCTGCAGCTGCGCCGGGATCGAGACCGCACCCAGGATCGCGCCGAGCCCGAACCCGGCCGAGAGCAAGCCGAATCCTCCTGCGCCGAGCTTCAGCTGATCTCGGGCGATCACCGGCAGCAGCGCCCAGAACGCGCTGGCGCAGACCGCGAAGCTGAAGTTGCGGAAAACCAGCGCGCGCATGCCAGGAGAATGACGCACGAAGCGCAGGCCGCTTTGCACACCGGAGAGCAATCTTTCGGGAACGCCCGGCAATGCATGCGCGCGCGGCTTCAGGTGGCGCGCGGCGTAAATCATGATGACGAAGCAGGCAGCGCTGGTCAGGAATGCGCTGCCGGAACCGATCCATGCGGCAATGGCGCCGGCGCACGCCGGACCGGCGGCGCGAGCGACATTGAAAGCCACTGCGCCCAATGCGACGGCACGGTGCAGGTCCCTGGACGGCACCAGTTCGTTGACGTGGGCTTGCTGCGCCGGTTGGTAGAAGGTGAACCCGACTCCGACCATGAAAGTCAGCGCCAGCAAGGAAGCCGGGCCGATCGAGTTCGTCAGCGTGGCGGTGCCGAGGATGGCCGTTGCGACAAGCAGGACGCTTTGCGCGACGAGGATGATCTTTCGTCTATCGACAATGTCGGCCAGCGCCCCGCCAAGCAGTCCGAAGAGCAACGTCGGCGTGGTGCTGGCCGTCTGAACCAGGGCGACCATCAGCGGCGATGGCGTGATCGTGGCCATCAGCCATGCCGCAACGGTCGCCTGCATGGTGTAGCCCAGCGCCGAGCCTATGGTTCCGAAATAGAAATGGCGGAATGCCACGTGCCGGAGCGGCGACGAGGCCTTCAGTTCGGCCAGAAGTGATGAAAATGGCTTATTCACGCTATCCCGCGGCTCGCGCTACCAAGGCTCGATGATCCCGGGCAGACTGAGATGCGACAAGACGAGGCGATCGGGTTCTTGTGCCGACATCATGGCGCTGTCGCCGGCCCCCGTAAGCACGGCCACCGCGCGCACGCCGGCAGCACGGCTCGCCTGAATGTCCACAGGAGTATCGCCGACGTAGACCGCCCGATCGGCTTCGACGCCCAGTTCACGCAGACACTTCACTAGGCCTTCCGGATCCGGCTTGCGCCGGGAGACGTCCGCACCCAACACGACAGCGTCGAAACGATCGAGAATCCCGTCCTCGCGAAGCAGATCGAGTACTTCAGGCCGGGCTCCGCTGACGACGCCGAGGATTATGCCCCGTCGTTTCAGGGCATCGAGCGTCTGGGCGAGCCCGTCGAACACCCTGCCATGCTCGCGCAACACCTGAGGCCAATGGCGCACGGCCTGGGCAGACATGGCCTTCATCAAGGCATCGCCATCCCGGCAATCGTCCGGCACGACGGTCTTCCAGAAGTTGCTGCCCGTCGCAAGCGAATGACGCACATGCTGTTCGGTCACGTCCAGGCCATACGGTTGGGCCGCGATCCGCGCGATCTCCAGGTAGGCAGCCACGGAGGCGACGAGCGTGCCGTCGATATCGAACAGTACGGCCGTGGCAGCGAGAGGACGACACAGTTCCACCCTGACCAGGTCATCTTCGACCAGCGACAAATGCCGGCGCAGCGGCAAAGCTGCGACGATTTCGACCTTGTCTTCCGGATAGCCTGCCGTTTCCGGCAGCACGACCGCTGCGGGAATCCTGCCGTCGACCCGCACCGGATAGCAGCGCGCGCTGCAGAAATCGGCATCCGGCGCCGCCATGACTTTGCCCGGCATCTTGCGCCAGCTTCGCCACCTTTTCCGTTCGCCCTCGTCGCCGAGTACCAGATTGACCGTGCCGGGATGCGGATCGATCCCGGCCAGGCCGAGAAGTTGTCGCCGCACCCAGTCGATCTGCGTGAAATCCGCAGCCTGCCCCAGGCCGCTGACCAGTCGTCCTTCAATCACCGTCATTTGCGTGAACCTCTAAGACCGGGAAATACCCTGCGATGGCCTGTGCAGGCATCGCCAAATTCGCTACGCGTTCGCGGCTCCGGGTGCTGTCGCTTGAAGTATGCCATGTCCGGCGCGCTGCGGGCCAATGACCGATGCGCGCGCCGCAGGCCAAGGTGGCTCGAATGCTGGACGAATCTCTCCGGCAACCGCCCCCGGTAAGCGTGCCTTTTCCGCCAATTCGCCTGCCTTCTTTCCAGGCCCAGGCAAATTCAGATATGCTTGCAACATTTCAGCGATTATTCTGAAGGACGTTCCCGCGTAATGGACGCAAAATATATTTCCGGCATTGCTGAAATCGATTCCCAACACGAAGAGCTATCCCGACTGGTCGATTCCCTGCGGGAAGTAATTGCACAAAAGGAAAAACGGCACCTCGTTCACCCGGCGCTGAAGCGTCTCCACCAGATGCTGGTTACCCATTTCGAGTACGAAGAAGCGCTGATGGGAATGGTCAGATATACTGACCTGTCACAGCACATGAAGATGCACAGGAACGTTCTGAAACTGTTCGAGAACTACTTCGACCACCCGCCTCTGCCCGGCGATCACGAACATCTGGGCAAACTGATTACCGACAAGGTGCTCGGACATGTCATGGAGCACGACAGCAAGATGGTGGAATCGGTCAGGGAGCATCTGAACAGGCAAGCGGGCCGCTGATCGGCGAAGAAGAGCCATCGCCGCCCTCTTCATTCAGCTTGATTTCGTCTTGCGCTCGAAACACCTTGTTACGACCGGCGACATCTGGACATACCGCGGACACTTTTTCCTGTTCCAATCAGCTTGGGCTCCATGGTCTTTCCGAAGTTCTGACGTGAAGTAGATCTTATTGATTGCCGTTCCTGCAATGTTGTCAAGCGCGTCCGCATACGCTCATCATGGCAGCGTCCGAAGTGGCGCGCTTGTCGGTCGTCATGGCAGCGGATGAGGCCTTGGAGGTTTCGGAGCCGTTCCTGCGCTGATCGGCATTGCGATCGTATATGAACTGGCCAGCCAGCCGCCTGTTGTATTCTTGAACGAGGAAAAAAAACCATGACGGCAATCGCCAATTCCCTGCCGGTTAGCTCCTACGGCTACTCCAGCGCTTCAGGCAGCACGGTCGCAACTGCGGCCGTTGCCGCAACATCGGATCCGAGTCTGGCGCAAACAGCCGTGACGCTTTCGGCGAACGCTAGCATCGCGGCCACGCTGGCAGGCGGCACGTCGGCAAACTCCCCCGACGATGCCGTTGAACTCCTCAACGCGATTGTCCAGGCGGGTACGCCTTCATCGCTGTTGTCACCGACAGGCACGGGCGCCACCTCACCGGCTGCTCAGCAATCAAAGGATCAGGCTCTTGTCGGATCCCTGCCCGCGCCGTCGTCAACTTCCGGCCTATACGATGCGAGCGGTATTCTGCAAAGCACTCCCTCGACCGGCGTGGCGTCAAGGTGGGCGACCATTCTGAAGGCGAATCCAGATTTCGCCGGGACCGTCATGACGGATGCCCTGAATCAGGGAATCGTCGGGCTGATTTCAACTTCGGCCTAGTCTTGTTTGCTGCCGAGCCTCATCGATGACTCGGTCTGGTCTGATTTGCTTTTCTGTCTTGCGTGTCGTCGCGTGAGTATGATCGGCCGCGGGCGATGGCCTTCTTGACCGTCTTTGAAGCTCAATCTGGCGGAGGGTGTGAGATTCGAACTCACGGACGCCTTGCGACATCGACAGTTTTCAAGACTGTTGGTTTAAACCGCTCACCCAACCCTCCGGAGGAGGCGTGCATTTTGAACGGTGACGGCATGATTGTCCATCCCTACGGGCAGAACGCTCTCCGGGGCGGAGTCGGGCCGTGCTATCCTGGCGTCCCCATGCCTCCGGGAAGCGTTTACAATCGCATCTGGTCGACTAGTCTGTGCCAGAAACTTTTCTCGGCATAGCGAGTCTCATTGAAAGTTGGCCCATTCATTTGGAGGATTCACCATTATGCAACCGAATTTCCAGACCTATAACCAGACGCAAGACGTCGCCCAGTTGCAGAACCGCGTGCTGCGCAATACCTATCTGCTGCTGGCGGTGTCGATGGTACCGACGGTACTCGGTGCCCTAGTGGGCGTTCAGATGGGCTTCTCGTTCATGGCCGGCAGCCCGATGATGGGTTTTCTGCTGTTCCTCGGCATCGCCATGGCCTTCATGTTCGGCATCGAGAAGACCAAGGAGACTGGCATGGGCGTGGTGCTTCTGCTCGGCTTCACCTTCTTCATGGGGCTGATGCTGTCGAACATCCTGCGGGCGGCGCTGGGCTTTTCCAATGGCGGTATGCTGATCGCCATGGCGGCGGGCGGCACCGGGGCCATATTCTTCACCCTGGCCGGCATCGCCTCGACGACGAAGCGCGACTTTTCCGGCATCGGCAAGTTCCTCTTTGCCGGCGTGATCCTGATCCTGGTCGCATCGCTGGCAAATATATTCTTCCACATCCCGGCGCTGGCGCTGGCCGTCTCGGCGATTGCCGTAGTGATCTTTTCCGCCTACATCCTCTACGACATCAACCGCATCGTGCACGGCGGCGAGACCAACTACATCACGGCCACGCTGGCGGTCTATCTCGACGTCTACAATATTTTCGTGAACCTGCTGAACCTGCTGATGATCTTCAGCGGCCGGCGCGATTAAGCCGGCGCGATGAGGTCGCAGCGGGCGGCTTGGGCCGCCCGCTTCGTTTCAGCCTCAGCGAGTGAACAGCGCTATCGATTCGACGTGCGAAGTCTGCGGAAACATGTTGGCGATACCCGCACCTCTCAGCCGGTAGCCCTGCTCATGCACTAGCACCGCGGCGTCCCGCGCCAGCGTTGCCGGACTGCAGGAAATATAGACGATGGTCGCAGGCGCATCGCCTCCCAGCGCCTTGACCAGCGCAATCGCCCCATCGCGCGGCGGGTCGATCAGCATCTTGTCGAACCTGCCCAGTTCGGCAATGCTCTGGGCAGTCGCCTCGAAAAGGTTGGCGACGCGAAACTCGGTATTCTCTTCGAGGCCGTTCAGTACCGCATTGTCCCGCGCTTGGGCGACGAGTGCAGCCGCCCCCTCGACGCCGACCACTTGCGCGCCGCTCCGGGCGATCGGCAGGGTAAAGTTGCCCAGGCCGCAGAACATGTCGGCGATGCGTTGATGCTTTTCTGGCGCCAGGAGGGCCATCGCGCGTCGCACCAGCATCCGGTTGATGCCGTGATTGACCTGGGTGAAGTCGAGCGGCGAAAAACGCAGCTCGACGGCGAATTCGGGCAGGGAGTAGGCAAGCGGCTTCGCATCCTTTGGGTGAAGCAGCGTGAGCGACGCCGGCCCGCCCGGCTGCAGGTACAGCACCAATTCATTTCTGTCGGCGAATTCGCGCAAACGGCCCTCGTCGGCGGCGGTCAGCGGCTCCAGCACGCGCAGCACCAGAACCTGCTGGCTGTCGCCGATGGCGACCTCGATCTGCGGGATGCGGTCGGGAATCGAGAGGCCGGCGATCACGCTGCGCAGTTCGCGCAGCAATGAGGAAATGCCCGGCGGCAGCACCTCGCAGCTATCCATGTCGGCGACATAGCTGCTGCGCTTCTCGTGAAACCCGACCAGCATGCCGCCCTTCTTCGGGACCAACCGGACCGACAGCCGTGCACGCTTGCGGTAAGCCCAGGCCGGGCCGTAGATTGCCGGATATAGCACCTCGGGATGCAATCGGCCAATGTGCCAGAAGGCATCTTCGAGCACGCGCTGTTTGGCCGCCGCCTGCGCCGCCGGCTCCAGGTGCTGCATGCTGCAGCCGCCGCAGACGCCGAAATGCCGGCAGCGCGGCTCGATGCGCTGGGCGCTGGGGCGAAGGATGGCCTGCGCGACGGCCTGCTCGTAGCTGGGCTTTCTGCGGAAACTCGAGTACTCGACCTCCTCCCCGGGCAAGGCGCCTTCGATGAAAATCGTCTTGCCGTCGACGTGGGCGACGCCGCGCCCTTCGTGGTCCAGCGATTCTATGATGGCGAGCGGCATGTCGGCATGAACGAAGAAAAGCGCGATTATATGCGAGCCCCCATCGCCTCCTGCGACGATCTGTGAGAACATTTCGCCCCGAGCCGCTCTCATAGAAGTCCATGACCCGACCGCTGTCTTCCGTTCTCACCTACGCCGCGCTGATCGTCTGCGTGGCGATGGGCATCAGGCATTCCTTCGGCCTGTTCCTGGGTCCGATGAGCGTCGACCACGGCTGGAGTCGCGAGGTGTTTTCCTTTGCCATCGCCCTGCAGAATCTGATGTGGGGCGCGGCGCAGCCTTTCGCCGGCCTCCTCGCCGACCGCTACGGAGCCAAGCGCGTGCTCTGGGCGGGCAGCCTGCTCTATGCCCTGGGCCTGATCGGCATGGCCTGGTCTGCAACCGGCACCGGCTTTGCCGCCAGCGCCGGTTTGTTGATCGGCATCGCGCAAAGCGGCGTCACCTATAGCGTGGTGTTCTCCGCGATGGGGCAGTTCGTGCCGGTGGCGAAGCGCAGCTGGGCGATGGGTCTGGTGGCTGCGGCAGGCTCCTTCGGCCAGTTTCTGATGGTGCCGGTGGCAGCCGGCCTGATCGGCGGACTCGGCTGGTTCCTCACGCTCCTGGTGTTCGCCGCCGGCGCCACCCTGATCATGCCGCTCGGTGCGGCACTGACCGCAGGCATCGCCCCGGCCGCTGCGGCCACGGGCGGCCAAAATGCCCGCCAGGCACTGGCCGAGGCATCCGCCGATCGCGGCTTCATGCTGCTCACCTTGGGTTACTTCGTCTGCGGCTTTCAGGTGGTTTTCATCGGCGTGCATCTGCCGACCTATCTGCTCGACAAGGGCTTGCCCGCCAACGTCGGCGTAACCGCTCTGGCGCTGATCGGCCTGTTCAATGTCTTCGGCACCTACACCGCCGGTTTTCTCGGCGGGCGCTTGCCGAAACGCTATCTTCTCGCCGCCATCTATTTCACGCGCAGCATCGTGATCAGCATGTTCCTGCTGCTGCCGCTATCGCCCCTGACGGTCTATGCCTTCGCCGCCGCCATGGGCTTCCTTTGGCTGTCGACCGTGCCCTTGACTAATGCCGTCATCGCCCAGATCTTCGGGGTGCGCTTCCTCGGCATGCTCTCAGGTTTCATCTTCTTCAGCCACCAGATCGGCAGCTTCCTCGGCGTCTGGCTGGGCGGTCGGCTGTTCGACCGCAACGGCAGTTACGACACGGTTTGGGGAATCTGCATCGCCCTGGGCGTAGTCGCGGCGATGCTCAACCTGGCCATCGACGAGACCAGCCTTGCCTCGCGCCGGATGCAGCCCGCTGTTTCCTAAGCCGGGCGCCTGATTCTCAGGTGCCGGTCAGACGCTGGCGCCGCGCTTCGTAAAGACAAATGCCGCTGGCCACCGAGACGTTGAGGCTCTCGACGCTGCCCTGCATCGGAATCCGGGCGAGCCTGTCGCAGGTCTCCCGCGTCAGTCGGCGCAAGCCGTCACCCTCGGCCCCGAGCACCCAGGCGAGCGCCCCGGTCTGATCCAGCGCGTAGAGATCGCTCTCGGCTTCCGCCGCGGCGCCGATGGTCAGGATCCCGCGCTCCTTCATTTCGCGCAGGCTGCGCGCCAGATTGGTGACCGTGATGAAGGGCACGCTCTCGGCGGCACCGCAGGCGACCTTGATCGCCGTGGCATTCAGCCCGCAGGCGCGATCCTTCGGCGCAATCACCGCGTGGACGCCGGCGGCGTCGGCGACGCGCAGGCAGGCGCCGAGATTGTGCGGGTCCTGGACACCGTCCAATACCAGCAGCAAGGCCGGTTCGGCCAGGGTATCGAGGACGTCGTCCAGTTTGAGCACACGCAGCGTCGCCGAGACGCGGGCGACCACGCCCTGATGGCGCGCGTTTTGCCCTCCAGTCCTGCCCACCCCGCCGGCCATCCCGCCCGCCATTCCGTCCAGGCGCGCCGCCGCAGAAAGGATCAGATGCACGCCGTGGGTTTCAGCCAACTTGATCAGATCGCGGGCGCGGCCGTCCTGGCGATCCTGGTCGAGGAAGATTTCGCGCACGTCGTCCGGACTGTGGCGCAACTTGCTGATGACGGCGTGAAAACCGTAGATGAAACGCTGCTCAGCCACGGCGCTTGCCCGCCTGCTTTGCGGCGATCGCCCCTTTCTTGACCGTCGCCGTCTTCTTGACGTCTTCGGCCGCAGCCTTGGTCTCGACCAGGCGGAAATCGATCTTGTTGGTCTCCAGGTCGGCGCGCACCACCTGCACCCTCACCCGGTCGGAAAGGCGATAGCGCTTGCCGGTACGCTCCCCCAGCATCACGTGGGCGGATTCGTCGAAGTGGAAGTAATCGGCGCCGAGTTCCGAGACATGGACCAGGCCTTCGACGAAGACATCATCCAGGGCAACGAAGATGCCGAAGGGCACGACCGACGAGATGCTGCCGGCGAACTCCTCGCCCACCCGGTCCTGCATGTAGTAGCACTTCAGCCAGGCTTCGACGTCTCGCGTCGCCTCGTCGGCGCGCCTCTCGGTCATCGAGGCATGCATGCCGATCTCTTCCCATGCGTTCTCGGCTTCCTTGGGCAGATATTTCTTGCCCGCGAGCGCCGCCTTGATGGCGCGGTGGATGAGGAGATCGGGATAACGCCGGATGGGCGAAGTGAAGTGCGTATAGGACTCATATGCGAGCCCGAAATGGCCGACGTTTTCAGGGCTGTAAACCGCCTGCCGCAGCGAGCGCAGCATCACCGTCTGCAGCAGCTGCTTGTCCGGACGGTCCTTCACGTTCTCGAGCAGCCGGGCGTAATCCTTGGCGCTGGGCTCATCGCCGCCGCTGAGCTGCAGGCCGAAGCCGCCGAGAAAGTCGCGCAGCTTGGCCAGCCGCTCCGGCGTCGGGCCCTCGTGCACTCGGTAGAGCGCCGGGTGGCCGTGCGCCTTGAGATATTCAGAGGCGCAGACGTTGGCGGCCAGCATGCACTCCTCGATCACCCGATGGGCATCGTTGCGCTCGTAAGCCTCGATGCGTTCGATCTTGCCCTTGTCGTCGAAGATCATGCGCGTTTCGAGCGTCTCGAAATCGATCGCCCCGCGCTTTGCCCTTGCCTTGACCAGCACGCGGAAGAGCGCATCGAGGTTTTCCAGATGCGGCAGAAGCGCTGCCAGCTTTTCCCGCGCGGCGGCGTCGTTTTCGTACAGTGCGGCGGCGACCTCGGTGTAGGTCAACCTCGCGTGCGAGAACATCACCGCGGAATAGAAGCGGTAGCCGGTGATTTCGCCGCTGGCCGTCACTGTCATGTCGCAAACCATGCACAGACGCTCCACCCCCGAGTTGAGCGAACACAGCCCGTTGGAGATCTTCTCGGGCAGCATCGGGATGACCCGGCGCGGGAAGTAAACCGAGTTGCCGCGCAGATAGGCTTCCGTGTCGAGCGCGCCTTGGGGCTGAACATAGTGCGAGACGTCGGCGATCGCCACGACCAGGCGATAGGCCTTGCCCACCCGCTCGCAATACACGGCGTCGTCGAAGTCCCGCGCGGTCTCGCTGTCTATGGTCACCAGCGGCAGGCCGGTGACATCCTCGCGGCCCTTCCAGTCGGACTTCTTCACTTCCTCGGGCAGCTTCTTCGCCTCGGCCAGCGCCTCCCTGGAAAACTCATAGGGCAGCTCGTGCTTTCTGAGCGCAATCTCGATCTCCATGCCGGGGTCGGCGTAATTGCCGAGCACTTCCACGATGCGCCCGATCGGCTGCGACTGGCGGCTTGGCTGCTCGATGATCTCGACCATCACCACTTGCCCTGCGGCGGGCTTCAACGCGCTGCCCTTTTCCGGCGGCGCGAGCAGGACGTCCTGGCTGATGCGGCGGTTTTCCGCCACCACGAACCAGACGCCGTGTTCGCTGAAGACACGGCCAACGACGCGCTTGTTGGCACGCTCCAAGACTTCGACGATCTTGCCCTCGGGGCGGCCGCGGCGGTCCACACCGACCATGCGGCAGATGGCGCGGTCGCCGTGCAGCACCTTCTCCATTTCCTTGGGGCCGAGAAAAAGATCGCCCTCGCGTGACACGGCTCCGTCCGGGACCAGGAAGCCAAAACCGTCCGGGTGCCCCTCGACCCGGCCCCGGATCAGATCCGCCTTGTCGGGAATCAACCAGGCGCCGGCGCGGTTCTGCAGCAGTTGCCCCTCCCGCGCCATCGCCCCCAGGCGACGCTGGAAGGCGACCAGTTCGGAGGAAGTCACGTCGAGCAATTCGCAGATGCGCTCGGTCGCGAGCGGAACACCGTGCCCGGCCAGCGTCTCGAGGACGTATTCGCGGCTAGGCAAGGGGTGTTCGTATTTTTCCAGTTCGCGCGCGAGAAACGGGTCGGCGCGACGGACTCTGCTGAGCTTGGATATTTTCGCTTTGTTTGACAATTTGGAGAATTCCTATAAAATTCGCGCCTCTTTGCTTCGCGCTTGCCCAGGTGGCGGAATTGGTAGACGCACATGGTTCAGGTCCATGCGCCGCAAGGTGTGGGGGTTCGAGTCCCTTCCTGGGCACCAGGTTCCAAACAAGAAAGCCGCTTCCTAGAAGCGGCTTTCTTGTCGTGCGCGTCAGTTGAAGGGATGGGAGATGACGATGGTTTCCTCGCGGTCCGGCCCCGTGGAGATCATGTCCACCGGAACAGCGCAGACCTCCTCGATCCGTTTGAGATAGGCGCGGGCGGCCGCAGGCAGGCCGTCCAGGGACTTCACGCCGACCGTACTCTCCTGCCAACCCGGCAGCGTTTCGTAGACCGGCACGCAGCGCGACAGTTCTTCTGCGCCCACCGGCAGGATATTGGTGAAACGGCCTTCGAGCTTGTAGCCGGTGCACAGCTTCAGTTCATTTACGCCGTCCAGGACGTCGAGTTTGGTCACGCACAGGCCTGAGACGCCGTTGATCTGGATGGCGCGCTTCAGTGCCGCCGCGTCGAACCAGCCGCAGCGCCGGGCGCGGCCAGTGACCGAACCAAACTCGTGGCCCTTGTCGGCCAGATGCTTGCCGACCGGGTCGAGCTTGTCGAGGGCGTCATAGAGTTCCGTCGGGAACGGGCCGCCGCCCACGCGCGTGGTATAGGCCTTGGTGATGCCCAGCACGTAGTGCAGCATGCCCGGGCCGACACCAGCGCCGGCAGATGCCGCGCCGGCGACGCAGTTGCTCGAGGTGACGAAGGGATAGGTGCCGTGATCAATGTCGAGCAGCGTTCCCTGGGCGCCCTCGAACAGCAGGTTGGCGCCGGCCTGGTGCGCTTCGTAGAGCGCGCGCGGCACGTCGGCGACCATCTTCTCGAGCCGCGGGGCCATCATCAGGGACTCGTCGAGCACCTTCTGGAAGTCCACCGCCGGCGCGTGGTAATAATTCGTCAGGAGGAAGTTGTGGTAGTCGAGCAGTTCGGCCAGCTTCTCGGCGAAACGTTTCGGCCGCAGCAGGTCCTGCAGGCGCAGCGCACGGCGCGCCACCTTGTCCTCGTAGCAGGGGCCGATCCCTCGGCCGGTCGTGCCGATCTTGTTCTCGCCCTTGGCCGCCTCGCGCGCCAGGTCGATGGCCTGGTGGTAGGGCAGGATCAGCGGGCAGGCTTCGGAAATTTTCAGGCGCGGCTCGGCGTCAACCCCGGCATCCGCCAGTTCGTCGAGCTCCTTCAGGAAAGCCTCCGGCGAGAGCACCACGCCATTGCCGATGTAGCAGGTCACGACGGGGCGTAGGATGCCCGAGGGCACCAGGCGCAACACCGTCTTCTTGCCGCCGATCACCAGCGTGTGGCCGGCGTTGTGGCCGCCCTGGAAACGCACCACGCCCTGGGCATGATCGGTCAGCCAGTCGACGATCTTGCCCTTGCCTTCATCACCCCACTGGGTCCCTATGACTACGACATTTTTTGCCATGATGTTCTGCCTGTTCTATTTCAAGGATTCGATTTGCCAGCAGCCGTCCCGGTAAACGAGGCGGCGGTCGCAGCCGGCCTCGGCCCAGTCGGCGTCATGCCCCGGCAGGGCATCGGCGACGATCTCGCCGGCCGCCCGGCAGGCCGCCACCGCCTGCTGGAGCAGTGTATCTTCCGGCGCGCAAGGCGCCAGGATCATGCCTTGCGGCGCGGTTTGCGGAGCCAGCCGTACCAGTTCGCGCAGATCGAGACTGAAGCCCGTGGCTGCCCTGGCCCGGCCGAAGGACAGGCCCACCTTGTCATAGCGGCCGCCCAGGGCAATCGCCGCAGGGTGGTTCGCTGCATAGGCGGCAAACACGACACCGCTGTGATAGTGCAGCCCACGCAGGTCGGCAAGGTCGAAGCTGACCGGCAAATCCTTGACCGACCGGGCCAGAGCCATCAACTCGGCGATTGCGCTCGTGATCTCGGGAAGCGCCGGCAGACGGAGAGCGGCCGCTTCAAGCGCGGCGCTGTCGCCATAGCATTCCGGCAGCGCCAGGAGCGCCGAGCGGAACGGTTCGGAGATATGGGCGCCATTGACCAGCTCGCGCAGGGTCGGCAGGTCTTTCGCCTGTACTGCGCCGAACAGTTCCTGTTTGAGATCGTCGTCCAGGCCGGCGCCGCCGACCAAGGCGCGGAATACGCCGACATGGCCGAGATCGATGCGCATCGCCAGAACGCCCGAGAGCTGCAGCGCTTCGGCCAGGAGGCGGAGGATTTCGGCGTCCGCCTCGGTGCCGGCATGGCCGTAGAGTTCGAGGCCGATCTGCAGCGGCTGGCGCGAGGCGGTGAGGGCCGCCGGCAGGGTGTGGAGGACGCTGCCGCAGTAGCAGAGCCGGGTCACGCCCCGGCGGTTCAGCAGGTGCGCGTCGATGCGCGCGACCTGCGGCGTTATGTCGGCCCGAACGCCCAGGGTGCGCCCGGAGACCTGATCGACCAGCTTGAAGGTGCGCAGGTCCAGATCGCGCCCGCTGCCGGTGAGCAGCGATTCGACGTATTCGAGCAGCGGCGGAATGACGTATTCGTAACCATGGCAGCGGAACAGGTCGAGCAAGCCGCGCCGCAGGGTTTCCACCTGCCAGGCCTCGGCGGGCAGCACGTCCTCGATCGCTTCGGGCAGGAGCCAGCGGCGCATGATCATTTAAAAATCATCACCAGGATCAGCCCGACCAGCATCGAGGACAGGCCGAGAAAACGGAGCTGGCCGTCGCCCAGCTCGGTCATGCGGCGGAAGCCCTCGCGCCACATTTTCGGTGCGAGGAAAGGCAACAGGCCTTCCAGTATCAGCATCAGCGCGAACGCAAGAAGCAGCGGGGAACGCATCACTTGCCGTTCTTGCCGCTGCCCTTCAGGTACTTGAAGAACTCGGAACTCGGATCAACCACCAACACGTCGCTCTTGCTCTTGAAGCTCTGGCGATAGGCGTCAAGGCTGCGGTAGAAACTATAGAACTCGGGGTTGTGACCGAAGGCCTGGCCATAGATCGAAGTCGCCTTGGCGTCACCTTCACCCTTGGTGCGCTGGGCGTCACGGTAGGCTTCGGCGATGATCACTTCGCGCTGCCGGTCGGCATCGGCCTTGATCTTCTCAGCCTGGGCCGCGCCATCGGAACGCAAGCCGTTGGCGACGCGCTTTCTCTCGGTCTCCATGCGGCGGAACACCGAGTCACTCACCTCCTGAGGATAGTCGACCCGCTTCAGGCGCACGTCGACGATCTGTACGCCGATCGAGCGTGCGTCGGCGTCGGCCTGAGCCCGTACCTCATCCATGATTTTCTCGCGCTCGCCGGAGACGACCTCATGTACCGTGCGCTTGCCGAATTCCCCTCGCAGAAGGGCATTGACCGTCTGCGACAGGCGGATATGGGCGCGCGCCTCGTCACCCTGGACGGAAATGTAGTACTGCTTGACGTCGATGATGCGCCACTTGACGTAGGCATCCACCAGCATCGGCTTCTTCTCCGAGGTGATGAAACGCTCGGGATCGGGCGCATCATAGGTGAGGATGCGGTTGTCGAAGAAGCGTACGTTCTGGATCAGCGGCCATTTGAAGTTCAGGCCCGGCTTGGTGATGACATCCTTGACCTCGCCGAACTGAAAAACGATGGCGAACTGACGCTGGTCGACGGTGAACATCGAGCTTACCAGGACCACCAGCACAAGCAGTACCGCAGCCGCGGCGAAGGGCAGATTGCGGCGCATCAGCGATCTCCCCTGTCGCGGGAACGCAGCGCATCGCGCGAGCGCAATAGCGACGCGTCCGGCCTATCGAGCTGCGGCGGCACCTCGCTCGAGAGTGACGGCACGGGACTCGCCGGCGCCGCCGGCGCAGTACCAGCCGTGGCTGGCGGCACGGGCGCACCGGCCGCCTGCATCAGCTTGTCCAGCGGCAGGTAGAGCAGATTGTTACCGCCCTTGGCATCGAGCATGATCTTGCTGGTGCTGGAGAGAACCTGCTGCACGGTGTCGAGATACATGCGGCTGCGTGTGACCTCGGGTGCCTTGGCATACTCGACCACAATCTGCTTGAAGCGCGAAGCGTCACCTTCGGCATTGGCGATCACGCGGCTCTTGTAACCGCTGGCCTCCTCGAACAAACGAGATGCGGCGCCGCGCGCCCTGGGAATCACGTCGTTGGCGTAGGCCTGGCCCTCATTCACCTGCCGGTCGCGGTCCTGCCCGGCCTTGACCGCGTCGTCAAAGGCTGCCTGCACCTGCTCCGGCGGCTGCACATTCTGCAGGGTCAGCCGGGAAATCAGGATGCCGGTCTTGTAGCGATCGAGAATTTCCTGCATCAATTTGCTCGCCTGCGCCGCGACCTGCTCGCGTCCTTCGTAGAGGACGAAGTCCATCTTGCTCTTGCCGACCACTTCGCGCATCGCCGTCTCGGCCGCCTGCAGCACAGAATCATCGGGATTGCGGTTATTGAATAAATAGGCTTCCGCGTCCTTGACGAACCACTGCACTGCGAACTGGATGCTGACGATGTTCTCGTCGTCGGTGAGCATCAGCGCCTCTTTCAGCACCCGGTTCTTGTCCGAACCGCGATAACCGATCTCGACCACACGCACGTCACTCAGGCGAACGATTTCGTTCGCCTGGATCGGGTAGGGCATGCGCCAGTGCAGTCCCGGCTCGGTAGTCTGGGTATAGCGCCCGAAAGTGAGTACCACGCCGCGCTGGCTGGCCTCAACGATGTAGAAGCCGCTCGCCAGCCACACGACCAGCACCAGCATGATCAGGAGACCGATGCCGCCGCCGAACTGGCGCAGATTGAAAGGCGGCCGAGGTTCACCGCCGCCGCCGCCGCCCGGCCCGCCCTTCCGGCCGAACAGGGCCGACAGACGCCGGTTCACATCGCGCCACAATTCCTCCAGGTCAGGCGGACCGCCGCCCTTGTTGCCACCGGGATCGGGTTTATTTCCCCAACCATGGTCATTTAGCGACATCAGAATTCCTGCGATCACTGGGCTGCTTTCAGGAGTCAATCATTACGCCAACTTTGGCGACATCAGGCAGCATCGGCCTGGGAGGGCATTCGTGAGACATGTTCTCGCGCCGCTTCGGCCAGCGTTGCGCGCAGTAGATCGACACCTGCACCGCTCATTGCACTCAAGCGAACGCGCCATATTTTACCATACTCGTCGCGCTCGGCCCCCGGGCCGGCTGCCGTTACGTCGATCTTATTCCAGACCAGGATCTGCGGCACGTCAGCAGCGCCGATCTCTGCCAGCACCTTGTTCACGGCAGCGACCTGTTGTTCGCGGTCGGCGCTGGCAGAATCGACCACATGCAGCAACAGATCCGCACTGGCCGTCTCCTCCAACGTAGCCTGGAAAGCGGCGACGAGCGAGTGCGGCAGATCGCGGATGAAGCCTACGGTGTCGGAGATTACGATCTGCCCGGCGTCCGCGAGGAACAGGCGGCGCGAAGTGGTGTCGAGGGTGGCGAAAAGCTGGTCCGCGGCAAAACTCCCCGCCTTGGTCAATGCGTTGAACAATGTCGACTTGCCGGCATTGGTATAGCCGACAAGCGACACCGACAACAGATCGCGCTTGATCCGCGCCCTGCGCTGCACGGCACGCTGGCGCTCGAGTTGCTGCAGGCGCTCCTTGAGAATGGCGACGCGTTTGCCGAGCAGTCTTCTGTCGGTCTCGAGCTGGGTTTCACCCGGACCGCGCAGGCCGATGCCGCCCTTCTGCCTTTCGAGGTGGGTCCAGCCACGCACGAGGCGCGTGGACAAACGCTGCAACTGGGCCAGTTCGACTTGCAGCTTGCCCTCGTGGCTCTTCGCACGCAGGGCAAAGATGTCGAGGATCAGCGCGGAGCGGTCGATGACGCGGCAGTCCAGCGCCTTTTCCAGGTTGCGCTGCTGCGCCGCGGAGATCTCATGGTTGAAGATCACCAGTTCGGCTGCTTGTGCGCGCGCCGCGGCGGCAATTTCTTCGACCTTGCCTTTGCCGGCGAAGGTGGCGGCATCCGGCGCCTGGCGCCGGCCCTGAACCAGCGCCATTTTCCTGGCGCCGGCGCTGGAAGCGAGCAACTCGAATTCGGCCAGGCGCTCGGCATAGTCGCCGGCGCCGAAATCCAGCTGCACCAGGACTGCGTTTTCGCCGCTTGCAGGACGTTCAAACATGCCGTTGCCCAGGACTGGACCCTGCCCCCGACGGGGGATCAATCCTCGCCTTCGTCCTGACTGATAGACACGGGACGGGCCGGCACCACCGTGGAGATGGCGTGTTTGTAGACCATCTGCGTGACCGTGTTCTTGAGCAGAACCACGTATTGGTCGAAGGAGTCGATATGGCCTTGCAACTTGATGCCATTGACCAGGTAGATCGAGACCGGAATATGCTCCTTGCGCAGCGTATTCAGAAACGGGTCTTGTAAGAGTTGCCCTTTATTGCTCATGGTGTTCCTCTATTCTAGTTCTTGAAGAGCTAATGTAAAACATTTTCGCTGCCTATACCAGAACGCCAAATCAACTGACATTGTCATTCTGCCTCAATCCCTGACAAAGGGGTTCTTCGAGGTCTTGAACTGGACTCGCAGGGGCGTGCCCTGCAGCTGGAACTGCTCCATGAATGTCCGCTCGAGATAGCGCCGGTAGCTGTCCGGCACATGATCCAAGGCATTGCCGTGGATCACGATGATCGGGGGATTGCTGCCGCCCTGGTGGGCATACCTCAACTTCGGGCGGGTGGCGCCATGGCGCGGCGGCTCCTGCTTCGCTACCGCATCCTGCAGCGCGCGCGTCAGTTGAGGCGTCGGCAACTTGGCCATGGCGGCGGCCCAGGCTCGATCGACCGAGGCCATCAAGCCATTCACCCCCTCCCCTTTCAGCGCCGAGACGTAGTGGATGCGGGCGAAGCCCAGGAAATTCAACTTGCGCTCGATGTCCTGCTTGATTTGGCTACGCCGGTATTCGTCGACCGCATCCCACTTATTCACCGCCAGCACCAAGGCCCGTCCGGCCTCGATGGCGAAGCCGGCGATATGCGCATCCTGATCCGAGATTTCCTGGCTGGCGTCCACCATCAGCACCACCACATTGCACTGCTCCACCGCCTGCAATGTCTTGATGACCGAGAACTTTTCTATCGTCTCGAATACCTTTCCGCGACGACGCAGCCCTGCCGTGTCTATCAGCGTATAGGAACGGCCGTTGCGCTCGAACGGCACTTCGATGGCATCGCGCGTCGTGCCAGGCATGTCGAAAGCGATGACGCGCTCTTCGCCGAGCAGGGTGTTGATGAGTGTACTTTTCCCAACGTTGGGGCGTCCGGCCACGGCCACTCGCGGACCCGTGCCGGCTTCCTGTTCTTCCCGCTCGACCGGAAATGGCGCAAGCGCTTCCTCGACCAGTTCGCGCACCCCTTCGCCATGTGCCGAAGAAATCACCAGCGGAACCCCGCAGCCAAGTTCGTGAAACTCCGCGGCGAACACCGCGCGGTTAACGCCCTCCCCCTTGTTTACCACCAGCAGCAGCGGACGACCGCTCTTCCTCAGGCGATCGGCGATGGCCTTGTCCTGGGGCGCGACCCCGGCACGGCCGTCGACGACGAAAAGCAGCATATCGGCCTCGGCAATTGCAGCCTCGGCCTGCCGCGCCATCTCGTGCAAAATGCCGTCCTTGGCCTGCGGCTCGAAACCTCCGGTATCGACGACGAGGTAGGGCCTGTCGCCCAAGCGGCCGTGGCCGTAATGGCGGTCCCGCGTGAGTCCTGGAATGTCGGCGACCAAAGCATCGCGCGTCTTGGTAAGGCGGTTGAACAGCGTTGACTTGCCGACGTTGGGGCGTCCGACAATGACCAGCGTGGGCTTCAATGAGTCTCCTTCTGCACCCTAATGCACCGACAGTGCATAGAGGCCGCCGTTCCGCGTCTGCACCAGAAAGCGGCTATTCCCGGCAGCGATGTGCTGCGGCTGGGCGGCAACGGCGCTCCCGTCGGTGCCGATGCGCGCGGCGAAGGTGCCGTCGTCGCTCTTCAGCAGATGCACGATGCCCTGGTCGTCAGCGACAGCGACATGGCTGCCTAGGGCGAGCGGACGGGACAAGCCGCGCAGCAACAACTTGTCCTGCGTCCACAAGCTGGAACCGTTGGCCCGATCGAGCGCATGGAGGGCCCCTTTGTCGTCGCTGACATAAAGGCTCTTCGCATCCATGTCGAGTCCGGCGATGCTCGATATCTCGCGAGCCCAAAGCTGGCTGCCGTTGTTCAAGTCAAAGCAGGCGACGCGCCCCTGATAAGCGACTGCACATACCTCTCGGCCGTCGATGACCGGCAGACTGCTGATGTCGGCGATCCGCTCCAGTTCGGTGGCGCCCTTGGGCTGCGCTACCGTAACTTCCCACAAGGCCGCGCCATTGGCGCTCGCCACCGCGACCAGCTTGCCGCCTGGGAAACCCGCCAAGATGGCGTTGTCGGCCAGCAACACGCCGACATTGCTGCGCAGGGCGAGGGCCGGGGTGCTGCGCTGGTAGACCCAGCGCCGTTTGCCGTTGGCGACCTCGAAGCCGAACAACCTGGAATCGCCGCTGCGCACCACCACCAGACCGCCGCCGACCGCCGGCGCCGCCAATACTTCCGAACTGACGCGGGATTTCCATGCCGCTTGCCCTGTCTGCGCATCGAATGCCAGCACCTCGCCCTTGGGCGTTCCGATCACGACCAGTTTGCCGTCACTGCCGACGCCGCCGGACAAGTGCTGCCCGGCACTGATGCGCCAGATTTGGCGGCCGCCGTCGAAGCGCGCCAGCGTACCGTCCCCGGCTGCCGCGTAGACGCTGTCCCCGACTACCGCAGGCGTGAATACGGACTCGCCGCTCGCCCCGACATTCGCCTGCCAAGCCACGCGCAGCTCGGCAGTCGCTTTGATCGGAGTGAGTTCTGCCGGCGCGACTTTGGGCCCGCTCGAGGTAAACGGGTTGAGCTTATCGATGGTCGAGCAGCCGCCCGCGAGCAGGGCCAGCAGTATCGCCGGGAGGCAGAGGTTCATGGGCCTCACGTCTTGGGCCCCAGCGACTCGCGCTTGATCTGCAGCAATTCACGATAAGGTCCGCGGCCCTGGTCTGCCGCGCCTTTATCGGCTTCGTCCAGTTTGGCCAGCGCCGAATCATAGGCAGCCTTCGCCTCGGCGGTCTTGCCCTGGGCGGCGAGAATGTCGCCTTTCTGCTCGGCGTAGCGCGGCGCGAACGGTGCCGAGGGCGCATCGGCCAACTGCTTCAGCGCTTCATCGTAAGCCTTCTCGTCCAACAGCACCGCGGCCAGGCGCAGCCGCGCCAGGTCGCGCAGTTCCTTGTCCTTGGCATGTTCGGCCGCCCAGGCGAACTGCAGCTTGGCGGTCTTCAGGTCGCCGCTGTCGACCTGGAGCTTGGCCGACAGGAGCGCCGCGAGGCCGGCATAGGTGGTACCCGAAAACTTGTCGATCAGTTCGCCGGCCGCCTCGCGCGCCTTCATGGCGTCGTGGCCGGCCACCGCCTGTTCCAGAGTGCTATACACCGCCGCCGCCTGGGCGGCCTGACCGCGTTGCCACCAGTTCCAGGCCTGCCATCCGACCGCGCCCAGCGCGACAACGACGACGAACGCCGTGACCAGATTGCCGTACTGCTTCCACCAGGTCTTGAGTTCGTCAAGCTGTTCCTGTTCTTCGAGGTCATACACCGCCATGTTCGTCTTCCTAGTCAAAAAGTAGTTCGCCGATCGCCTCGGCAAGTTGATCGAATGCGACACGCCGCTGCTGTTTCGATTCGTCGCGCAACGGCTTGAGCGACACCTCGTTCGCCGCCGCCTCGATGTCGCCGATGATCACGGCGAGCGCCGCGCCCGAGGCATCGGCCCGTTTCATCTGCGCCTTGAAGCTGCCGCCGCCGCAATGCAGCTGCACTGCGAAACCGGAATCGCGCAGTCCCTCGGCCACCCTGAAGGCGAAGCGATAAGCCTGCTCGCCCTGGTGCACCACATAGACGTCCGGCGCGATGCGGGGCGCCGCCCCGCCTTGCTCCCGCCACAGCGCGAGCAGGCGCTCGATTCCCAGAGCAAAACCGCAGGCCGGCTGCGGCTTGCCGCCCAACTGGGCGATCAGTCCGTCGTAGCGGCCGCCGGCGCAAACCGTGCCCTGACTGCCGAGGCGGTCGGTGACCCATTCGAACACCGTCAGGTTGTAATAATCGAGACCCCGCACCAGCCTCGGATTGATGCGACAGGGTATGCCGGCATCCTTGAGCAGCGCCTGCACTCCGGCAAAATGGGCGAGCGATTCCTCGCCCAGATATTCGATCAGCTTGGGCGCCGCCTCGACCATTTCCTGCATCGCCGGATTCTTGCTGTCCAGTATACGCAGCGGGTTGCTGTGCAGACGGCGTTTGGCGTCCCCATCGAGCAATTCGCTGCGCTCTTCGAAATAGGCGAGCAAATCGGCGCGGTGACGGCTCCGTTCCTCGACTTGCCCCAGTGAATTGATCTCCAGGCGGATGTCGGTGAGGCCTAGGTCATCCCAGAGACGCTGGCACATCAGGATTTGCTCGGCGTCGATATCCGGACCGGCAAAACCGAGCGCCTCCACGCCGACCTGATGGAACTGGCGATAGCGCCCCTTCTGCGGCCGCTCGTGGCGAAACATCGGACCCAGATAACAAAGCCGCTTCGGTCCGTCGTAGAGCAGGTTGTGCTGCAGCACGGCACGCACGCAGCCCGCGGTGCCTTCGGGGCGCAGCGTCAACTCTTCGCCGTTCAGGCTGTCGATGAACGAATACATCTCCTTCTCGACGATGTCGGTGGCAGCGCCGATCGCCCGCGCGAACAGCGGCGTCGGTTCGACCAGCGGCATGCGTATCGGCCGGTAGGCATAGGCGCGCAGCCAGTCGCGGAGCATGTCCTCGAACTCCTCCCACTGTTCGGCTTCCTCGGGCAGGATGTCATTCATCCCGCGGACGGCTTGTAGGGTCTGGCTCATGCTCTCTTGCGGTATTTCCGCACCACGTAGTCGTCGATGATGGCCCGGAATTTCCGGGCGATGTCCTCGCCCTTCAAGGTCACCGTATGCTCGCCATCGACATACACCGGAGCGACCGGGGTCTCACCGGTCCCAGGCAGGCTGATGCCGATGTTGGCGTGCCGGCTCTCGCCAGGTCCATTGACCACGCAGCCCATCACCGCCAGGCTCATGTTCTCGACGCCGATGTGCGTGAGGCGCCAGATCGGCATCTGGTCGCGCACATAGGACTGGATATCCTGCGCAAGCTCCTGAAACGTCGTGCTGGTGGTTCGCCCGCACCCGGGACAGGCCGCGACCAGCGGCGTGAATGCCCGTAGCCCCATGGTCTGCAGGATTTCCTGTGCGACCACGACCTCGCGCGTGCGGTCACCGTTGGGTTCCGGGGTCAGGGACACGCGGATGGTATCGCCGATGCCTTCCTGCAGCATCACCGCGAGGGCGGCGGTCGAGGCGACGATGCCTTTCGATCCCATCCCTGCCTCGGTCAGGCCCAGATGCAGCGGATAGTCGCTGCGGGCAGCCAAGTCGCGGTAGATACCGATCAAGTCCTGCACGCCCGAGACTTTGCAGGACAGCACGATAGCGTTGCCCGGCAAGCCCAATTCTTCGGCCTTTGCCGCGCTCCCCAGGGCCGAGGTGATCATCGCCTCACGCATCACCGCCTTCGCGTCCAGGGGCACAGGTCGCCGCGCATTTTCGTCCATGATGCGGACCAGCAGTTCCTGGTCGAGGCTGCCCCAGTTCACGCCTATCCTCACCGGCTTGTCGGCGCGACGGGCAATCTCGATCAAACGGGCGAACTGCTCGTCGCGCTTCTTCCCCTTGCCGACGTTGCCCGGATTGATACGCAGCTTGTCCAGCGCCTCGGCACATGCCGGCACCTCTTCGAGCAGCTTGTGACCGTTGAAATGGAAATCGCCGACCAGCGGCACTTGCAGATTCATTTTCAGCAGTTGCTCGCGGATCCTGGGCACCGCCTCAGCCGCCGCGCGGGTATTCACCGTGAGGCGGACGATCTCGGAGCCGGCGCGGGCCAGTTGCGCCACCTGCAGCGCGGTCGCGATGACATCGGCGGTATCGGTGTTAGTCATCGACTGCACGGCCACGGGAGCACCGCCGCCGACGGCGACGCCTGCCACCATCACCCGGCGCGTCTGTCGCCGCGCGAGCGGGCCAGGGGGCCTCTGCGATTCCTGAACATTCATTCCAGTGTAAACCTGGCCACGTCAACTTTTGTATACGGCCGCAAATCGATCGAACGATCTCCGTATTGCAACTGGACGACGGGCGCATTGCCGATGACCAGATCGAAGGGTGGCTTGCCGCTCACGACCTGGCGCGTTCCGGCCAAATTGTTCTGGGCGAAAATCACTTTCTTGGTCGCATCCTTGACCTCGGTCCAGGATTTGCCCTCAAATACGAAAATCAGTTGATGCTCCTCGGCAGCCGGCGGCAAGGCGCCGACTGCCTGCGCCGCCGCGGGCTGCTCGATGCGCACGGCGGGCGGTTGAACTTGCCCGGGATTCGCCTTGGCCTGAATCGGCTTTGACTTTTCGCCGCCACCGGGCCAGTCGAAATAGTTCATCAGGGCAACGCCCAATGCCGCCAGGGTAAGGGCCAGCGCCAGCAGTGGGATCAAGTTGTGCCGTTCACCGGCAAGCGGCAGTTCGGCGCCGGTATCTTCGGGGGCATGGACCGCGTTATCGGCCTGGGACAACTGCTGGCCGAGCATCGCCAGCAACGGCCCCGCATCCAAATGCAGCAGCTTGGCATAGCTGCGGATGATGCCGCGAACAAAAGTGCTACCCGGCAGATTGTCGAAATCGTCGCGTTCCAACGCTTCGATCTGGCGCTCAGCGAACTTGATCGATTGTGTCACCTCGGCGACCGACAGGCCGCTGGCCACCCGCGCCGCCCGCAGCAAGCTGCCGGGCGAGCCTTGCGGCGCCGGCAGCGCCATCGCATTCGCTTCCGGCGCTGCCTCGAGCGTTTGCTGCAGTTCTGGCGATTCGCTCACTCGTATATTCCCTGCATCAGATGCAGCGTCTCCGGCGCGGCCGGAAACTTGCGTCGCATCTGGGAAGAAAACCGGGATTCAGCCTCGCGATCACCGAGTTTTCTTTCGATGCGCAAAGCCAGCCACAGCGTTTCGGCGCTGGGCTCGGCCAATCTGTGCCTTTCGGCGATGTGCAGCCGCGCCGCCGCCAGCCGCCCCTGGCGATAGGCGATGTCGGCGAGGAAGTACAAAGCCTGCTGATTTGCCCCGTCGGCGCGCAGAGCCTTGACGAAGTAATCCTCGGCGGCCTTGTCGTCCTTCAGCCTAAGCGAGCAGATTCCCGCGTTGGTGTAGGGCATGGTGGGCGTAGCATAAAGCGGGCTCTTGATCGCCTCCCGGAAGTATTGCAGCGATCGCCTTTCTCGTCCGGTCTGGCAAAGAAACCAGCCGAACATATTGTTTATCTCGGGGTCTGCCGGCGCCAGTTTCAGCGCGCGCTCGAAGCTCGCCTCGGCAGGGCCTTCCTCGCGCAGCTGCATGCGCACCAGACCCATCAGACTGTATGCAGGGGCATAGCCGGCATCGGCGGAAAGAGCCTTGCGCGCCTCTTCGAGCGCCACGCCAAGGTTGCCCTGCGACAGATAGAGTCCGCCCAGCTCGGTATGCAGCTTGGCGCGGTGGCCTGCTTCAGTCGTGGTGACCTGCTGAGACACAGGCTGCTCTGCCGCACGCTGGCTGACCGGCCCGCCGGCGCAGCCCGACAGGAGGACTGACAGTCCCAGTGCGACGATCACGATCGCAAGACGCCTCATCCGGCCGCCGCCACAACGGGGATGGCTCTGAGTGTGCGGCGCGTGCGATCCTGCACCTGCCCGGCAAGCTGGCCGCATGCCGCATCGATATCGTCGCCACGAGTCTTGCGCGTGGTGGTGACGACGCCGGCGCCTATCAGGATTTCGGCAAAGCGGCGGACACGCTCCGGCTTCGAGCACTTGAAGCCGGAATTCGGGAACGGGTTGAACGGGATCAGGTTGAACTTGCACGGAACATCGCGGGTGAGCCGCAACAGCTCCCGCGCGTCGCCATCGTGATCATTCACGCCATCGAGCATCACGTATTCGAAAGTGACGAAATCGCGTGGCGCCGCTGTTAGATAGCGGCGGCAGGCGGCCATCAATTCGACCAGCGGGTACTTGCGGTTGATCGGCACCAGTCGGTCGCGCAGTTGATCGTTGGGCGCATGCAGGGATACCGCCAGCGCCACCGGGCATGCCTCGCGCAGCCTGTCCATCGCGGGCACGATGCCCGAGGTCGACAGGGTCACACGACGGCGCGACAAACCGTAGGCATTGTCGTCCAGCATCAGTCGCAAGGCGGTAACTACGTTGTCTATGTTGGCGAGCGGTTCGCCCATGCCCATCAGCACGACATTGCTGATGATGCGCTCGCCCTTGGGATCAAATCCCAGCGCCTTATTCGCCTGCCACAACTGGCCGATGATTTCGGCCACCGTCAGGTTGCGGTTGAATCCCTGCTTACCGGTGGAGCAGAAGGCGCAGTTCAGCGCGCAACCCGCCTGCGTTGAGATGCAGAGGGTGCCGCGGTCTCCCTCCGGGATGTATACCGTCTCGACCGCATTGCTGTTGCCGACATCGAACAGGAACTTGCGTGTACCATCGTCCGACAGTCTGTCGCTGACAAGCGCCGGCGGCACCACGCTCGCCAGGACGGCCAGCTTGTCGCGCAAACTCTTGGCGACATCGCTCATGCGCGCGAAGTCATGCTCCCCGAAACGATGCAGCCAGCGCAGCACCTGCCTGGCGCGGAACGGTTTCTCTCCCAGGCTGGCGAAGAAGTCGATCAGGCCCGCAGCATCGAGATCTAGGAGATTTAGCGGCATTAACGCGAGTAGATATTGAGCGCGGGGAAGAAATAGGCGATCTCGACGGCCGCCGTCTCAGGCGCATCGGAGCCGTGCACCGCATTGGCATCGATGCTGTCGGCGAAGTCTGCGCGTATCGTGCCGGCGGCAGCCTTTTTGGGATCCGTGGCGCCCATCAGTTCGCGGTTCTTGGCGATGGCATCCTCGCCTTCCAGCACCTGGGCCATCACCGGTCCCGAAATCATGAACTCGACCAAGTCCTTGAAGAAAGGCCGTTCGCGATGTACGGCATAGAAACCCTCGGCTTCCCGGCGCGACAGGTGCACCATTCGCGCGGCGATGATCTTGAGGCCATTGGTTTCAAAGCGCGAATATATCTTGCCGATGACATTCTTGGCCACGGCATCGGGTTTGATTATGGAAAAGGTACGTTCGAGAGCCATCCGGTTTCTCCAAAAGAGGGGGATAAATGCGTTGAGCGGGTAACTTGGCATTTTATAGCAATTTCGGCCCTTGCCCCTGCGTTTTTCGGCTCGGCCCGGCCAGGCGAAGGTGCTGCACAAGGAAAAACGGCGCCCGACAGGTAAGCGCCGCACGCCGAGCAATGGCCAGCCTAACGGCACTGCTACATCATGCCCAGCGCCCTGGGTAGCCACAGGGTCATGGGCGGCCAGTAAGTGACCAGCACCAGGAACCCGAGCATGGTCAAAAGCCACGGCCAGACGGCGATCGTCAGTTCGGTGATGCCCATTTTGGTGACGCCGCTCGCTACATAAAGGTTGAGTCCCACCGGCGGATGGCACATGCCCACCTCCATATTCACCGTGATCAAGATGCCGAAATGGATTGGGTCTATGCCCAGCTTCATCGCCACCGGGAACAGGATGGGTGCCATGATCAGCACGATGGAGGAGGGCTCCATGACGTTGCCGGCCAGCAGCAGCAGTATATTCACCACCAGCAGGAAGGCGACCGGCCCGAAACCCTGGACGATCATCCAGTCGGCCATCGCCTGCGGGATCTGCTCCGAGGTGATCAAGAAGGAGAACATCACGGCGTTGGTGATGATATAGAGCAGCATCGCGCTCATGTTTGCCGAGTCGAGCAGCACCTTGGGCACCTTCTTCAGGTTCATGTCCTTGTACACGAACACTGCGACGAAGAAGGCATAGACGGCCGCCATCGCCGCGGCCTCGGTCGGCGTGAATATGCCCGAATAGATGCCGCCCATGACCACCACGATCAAGAGCAGGCCCCACGCGGAGTTTCTGAATGCCATCCAGCGCTCGGCCCAGGAGGCCTTGGGTTGGCGCGGATAGCCGTTCTTCCAGGCGCGGTAGAAGGTCGTTGCGCCCAACAGCGTTGCCAGAACAAGGCCCGGTATCACGCCGGCCATGAACAGGGCGCCGACCGAAGTGCTGGTCGACACGGCATACATCACCATGACGATCGAGGGCGGAATCAGAATGCCCAGTGCGCCGGATGTAGTAATGACGCCGGCTCCGAAGCTCTTGGGAAAGCCGGCCTTGACCATTGCCGGCAGGAGGATGGAACCGATCGCCACCACGGTCGCCGGGCTCGATCCCGACACGGCGGCGAACAGCGCGCAGGCAACGACCCCGGACAGACCCAGGCCGCCTGGCAGGTGGCCGACCATGGAGGTGGCGAAGTTGATCATGCGCCGGGCCACACCGCCGTGCGTCAGAAAATTGCCGGCGAGAATGAAGAACGGAATGGCCATGATCTCGAACTTCTCGATGCCGGTGAACAGCTTCAGCGCCACCGACTCGATCGGCACCGTCGTCATGGTGAACAGGAAAGTCAGGACGGTCAGGCCGAGCGAAATCGAGATCGGCATGCCGGTGAGCATCAGGGCGAACAGCAGCACGAAGATGATCAAGGCGTTCATTTCTGCTTTCCCCCATCGACGCCCTTACGGTGAGCGATGTCGTGCGGATGCAGGTTGTCGTCCAGGGCGTACGGTATGAGGTCCTCGTCCCTTATTTCTTCGATGCCTTCCACATAGCCGTGGTCGTGGTGCGGCAGTTCCCCTGTCATCCAGAAGGTGCGCGCCACCTGCAGGAAGCGGAAGCACATCAGGTAGGAGCCGAGCGGGATGACCATGTAAACCATCCACATCGGCAGTTCCAGGTCGGCGGAGACCTGGTCCGTCTGCGCCATGTGCCAGACGAAGGCGGCGCCGAGCGTGCCGACGATAACCGTGAATAAGGCGCCGGCGAAGAGGCCGAACAGCACGAATCTCATGCGATTCTTCTCCGCCAACTGGTTGATGAGGACATCGACGCCGACGTGGATACCGGTACGCACACCGTAGGCGGCACCGAACTTGGCCATCCAGACGAACATGTAGATGCACAGTTCCTGTGCCCAGCTCATGTTGATCGTAAGCAGCCAGTCCTGGACCACGGGGATCGGCAGTCCTGCGGCATAGCGGTGCACCACGGCGAAGAAAATGATCAGCGTCGCCGCACCGATGAGGAAGGCGATCAACCATTCCTCGAGATGGTCGAGAAACTTCAGCATGCCGGCTCCGAATAGTCCCGCTTACAGCTTGCCAGGATCGAAGCCCGTTTCCTTGTAGATGGACTGGAGCAGTTCCTTGCCTATCCTCGCTTCGCTTTCGCGATGCACCTTGAACAGCGCCTTCTTCCAGGCCATTTTCTCCTGGGGCGTCAGGGTGATGATCTGACTCTTGCCGGACTTTCTGATCGACTCTAAGTCCTCGTCATTCTTCTTCTGGGCCAGGTCGTTGGCAAACTTCGTGGAATCTTTCACGGCGCCATCGAGAATGACGCGGATATCCGCAGGCAAGCTGTCCCAGAATTTCTTGTTCGCGATCAGAGCGTAGCCGAGATAGCCATGATCCGAGAGCGTCACATATTTCTGCACCTCGTACATCTTCTGGGTATAGAGGTTCGAAACCGGATTCTCTGTGCCATCGACGACACCGGTCTGCAGCGCCTGGTAGACCTCGGAGAACGCCATCACCTGCGGAATGGCGCCGAGGGCGCGCATCTGCAAGTCTAGGACCTTGGAAGACTGGATGCGCATTTTCAGACCTTTGAAGTCATCGGGCATCCTGAGCGGCTTGTTGGCACTCATCACCTTGAAGCCATTGTCCCAGAAGGCTAGGCCGGCAATGCCCTTGCTATCGAGCTTCTTCAGGAGCAGTTGGCCGATCGGCCCCTGGGTGACCCGATGCAGTTCCTTGTAATCATCGAAGATATAGGGCAGGTCGAAGGCTTCGTACTCGCGCACGCCCATCGGACCGAACTTGGCCATCGAAGGCGCAAGCATCTGCACCGCGCCCAGTTGCAGCGCTTCCAGTTCTTCCTTGTCCTTGTAGAGTTGACTGTTGGGATAAACCTCGACTTTGACCCGACCTCTGGTACGCTCTTCGGCGATCTTCTTGAAGTATTCAGCAGCCAACCCCTTGGGCGTATCGAGGGCAACAACATGGCTAAACTTGATGACGATCGGCTGTTGGGCCAGGGCAGCGGCAGCCATGCAGGCAGCCGCGAAGAAAGCAAAAACGGTCCGTAGTTTCATTATCCCCTCCTTATATTTCGGGCGATAATACCGCAAAAGCGGGGTGCCGCAGACTCCCGACGGGGTCAGACGGTTTCGAGGCAGACTTGACCTCCGCGCCTAAGCAGTAAGTGGGCACCGAACACAACAGCTGGATGGCGATCAGGCTTGGCCGTCTTTAATTGTCGCAGCACCTCTGAAAGCCGCTCCTGGCTGGGGATCCGAACGCCGTGCTGGCACAGCATGAAGCGCAGCAGATTTCTTCCGCGCCGTTCATCCAGCCGCGCCAAGCAGTCCACTGGAAGCGGAAACCGCGACGGATGGCCAACCAGATCGATGACGGCCAGTTCGTCGAGCAAGGCCCGGGCTTCGGCAAAGCGCTCCGCCGCCGAAGCCAGCTTCCGCTCCGCGGCAGGAAACCTGTCAGCCAACAATGGCAGGACCTGATGGCGAAGAAAATTCCGCGAGAAAGCGGAGTCGGTATTACTCTCATCGTCGACCCAGGTCAGCCCGTGGAGAATCAGGTAGGACTCGATCGAGGCCCTTGACACTTCCAGGAGCGGACGGATCAATGAAACTCCGTCTGCCAGGAACCTCGTCTGGGGCATACCGGCTGCGCCGCGCAGACCGGCTCCGCGTAACAGATTGAACAGCAAGGTCTCGGCCTGGTCGCCGCGGTGGTGGGCCAGAGCCACCCAGTCGGCGCCGGTTCCGATCAAGGCCTGATAGCGGCATGCACGCGCCGCCGCCTCCAATCCTTCTGGTGTGCCGCGCGGCACATCGACGTGACACACCGCCAGCCTTATGCCCACGTCCTCGCAGTATCGCCTGCAGAAACCTTCCCAACTGTCGGCAAGAGGACTTAAGCGATGATGAACGTGGCAGGCCGAGAGTTCATAGCCGAATGCGCCCTGCAACGACTGCAACGCGTGGAGCAGCGCGACGGAGTCACGGCCACCGGAAAATGCGACGACAAGGGACTGAGGAAGCGGCCGCAGATGGCGACGCAGACAAGCTGTCGCCGCTTCGCTTAGCTGGTCAGTCGACCCTTTGTTCCTTGAACTTGCCATAGCTCATCAGTCGCTCGAAGCGTCGCTCGATCAGTTCAGCCGCCGACAGTTCGGTCACCAACCGCAGCGCGTCCTGAAGTGCCTTCTTGAGGGAAGCGGCCATTAGGCGGGGATCCCGATGCGCACCCCCGAGGGGTTCATTAACAATGCGATCGACAAGCCCCAGGGTTTTCAGCCGGACTGCGGTAATCGCCATTGCATCGGCGGCCTCGCCCGCCTTTTCCGGACTTTTCCAAAGAATCGAAGCGCAGCCTTCCGGTGAAATCACAGAATATGTCGCGTATTGCAGCATCAGCATGGCATCGCCGACTGCAATCGCCAATGCCCCTCCGGATCCGCCTTCGCCAATGACGGTGCAAATCAGGGGAACCTTGAGTTCCGACATCACCAGAAGATTTCGCCCGATAGCCTCGGATTGCCCGCGCTCTTCCGCGTCTATGCCGGGATAGGCCCCGGGTGTATCGACAAAGGTGAATATCGGAATACCGAACTTTTCGGCCAACCGCATCAGGCGCAGGGCCTTGCGGTAGCCCTCGGGTCTGGGCATGCCGAAGTTTCGTAGGACCTTTTCCTTGGTGTCGCGCCCTTTCTGGTGCCCGATCACCATGACCGACTGGCCGTTGAAGCGGGCTAGCCCGCCAACTATCGCGCGATCGTCGGCATAGGTTCGATCGCCGTGCAGTTCCTCGAAATCGGTAAACAGCTGCGCGACGTAGTCAAGCGTGTACGGGCGCTGAGGATGGCGCGCCACCTGGGCAATCTGCCAGGGCGTCAATTTCGCGTAGATGTCCTTGGTCAGATTCTGGCTCTTACCTTCAAGCCGCCCGATCTCTTCGGAAATATCGACAGCCGAGTCGTCCTGGGCAAAGCGCAGGGATTCGATCTTGGCTTCAAGTTCGGCAATCGGTTGTTCAAAATCGAGAAAGGTTGTTTTCATTGGCATGACGCTTCCACGGGAGGCTGCATTTTACAGGAAGGTCTGCCGATTTCAGGAAATTCCGAGTAACGCAGAAACGGCAAAGCCCTCTTTCGAGGGCTTTGCCGTTTAAGGGGATGTCTGGCGCTGACCTACTTTCACAGGCGAGAAG
>CAIVDC010000097.1 GCA_903904605.1 uncultured Sterolibacterium sp. | reverse complement strand
GGCGAACTCTTCCCAGTTGGTTCATGGTGATCATCTCCTTTTAGTCCTGCTCAACAATGGAGCAGGAAGGTTAATCACCCTGGGTAATTTTTAACGCGCACTACCTCATAAAACTGGGTACTTTTCAGCGCGCGTCAACAATTTACATAGCCGATTGACATCAAGTTGGTGGATTTCGCTGGTCACAGTCATGGCTACCCATACGTAATGAAACTTGAACGGTCCGCTCTGTCGAAATACGGAATGCTGTTGAAAGTTGCCAGATGAAATGAATCGGCATTGAAGAAATAGCGGCAAAAACTGCAGTTATTGATTTGCATGTTGAGAGCTATCACCGCTGCCTTTGGCGCTCCAAGCGTTTGCTGCGCTATTGCTGCTATGGCGCCCCCAGAACTGACTGCCAATATCCTTTGTCCCGTTAGTCCCTGGATATAGTCTTTGGCCTCAGCCACCCGCTGCTGAAATGCCGACCACGTCTCCGGGATAGGTCCTTCGATACGATCTTCCATCCATAACAGCAATACTTGCCTTAAGGCCCTGTAGAAATCCTTCATGCCTTTCTTCGCCAGGAGCTTCAAGTCATGGTGCTCCGTACCAAGGCCCTCAATCAGCGCAACAAAGTCGTACTCGTTGAGTCCTCGATGTTCCTTAATGCACGCAACTTCTGTTGCGCCTTGGAATATTGCCGCCACAGTCTGCCTGTGCCGATTCATCGTCCCGAGCAATACATGATCGAAGACTATTTTGCGTTCGGCAAAGTATTCCCCGAGCAGTTGCCCCTGCTGCTGGCCCAATGATGAAAGCTGGTCATAATTTTCTGCTCCGAAACTTGCCTGACCATGCCTGACGAGATATAACTCTGCCATGAGTTTCTAGTTATTCGAATGAACAAACTGGCTGCCATTCATAACGGAACGCCAGCTTGCGCTCAACGCCTCAAGATATGGATCGCCAACGCGGCTTCTTCGACACCCTGCAAGCCGCCGCCATTCTCCTGCATGGCATGGCGGGCGCTCTCGACTTGGCGTGCGCCGGCCTCGCCGCGCAATTGGGTCACCAGTTCGTAGAGTTGGCCGATACCGGTGGCGCCCAGCGGATGGCCCTTGGATTCAAGGCCGCCCGAGGGGTTGATCGGGATCCGGCCGCCGATGGTAAATTCACCCCGCTCGGCCGCCGGGCCGCCTTCACCCGGTGCGACGAAGCCGAGGTTTTCGGCCTGGATGATCTCGCCCATCGCCGAAGCGTCATGGACTTCGGCGACGTCGATGTCGCCGGGCCCGATGCCGGCGATCTCGTAGGCCTGCAGCGCCGCCAAACGGCCGACGGCTTTCTCTGGCTCGTCCATACCGCGGTGGCTGAAACTGCGGATCACGCTGGCTGCAACCTCGATCGCGCGGCGACGGTCGGAGCCGATCCGCTTCAACCCTTGCTCGGTACAGACGATGGCGGCGGCGGCGCCGTCGGATAGCGGCGCGCACATCGGCAGCGTGATCGGATAGGTGATCGGCGGCGCTGCCAGCACCTCGTCGATGGTGAAGGGCTGGCGGAACTGCGAGTAAGGGTTATGCACCGAGTGACCATGGTTCTTGGCGCAGACGGCGGCGATCTGCCGTTGCGTGGTGCCGTAGGTCCGCATGTGCCAGCGGCACATCGCAGCGTAGATTGACATGAATCGGCTGTAAGGCCGGGTCGATTCCGACCCCGGTGGCGGCGTGATGCCCTCGCCCATCGTGATCAGCGCGGCATAGTTTTCTTCGGCGCGGGAAACGTCCCAGCCGCCCTCGAACAGGGCCATCGCGCGGGCCTTGTCGGGGATGTTCATCTTTTCGGCGCCGATCGCCAGCGCCACGTCGGTGGCGCCCGCCTTCAGGCTCTGCAGCGCGAGGTGAAAAGCGCTGCTGCCCGAGGCGCAGGCGTTCTCGACATTGAATACCGGAACGCTGTCGATCCCGATCTTGCTGAAGATCACCTGGCCCGGCACCGAGATCTGGCCCTGCAGTGCGCCGTTGGTCATGCCCGAGTAGTAGGCGGCGCCGATGTCTGCGGCGCCGCAACCGGCGTCCTTAAGCGCCCCGGCGAGCGCTTCGCCAGCCAGGTCGTGCAGGCTGCGCTCGAGGTGACGACCGAAGACTGTCATGGCGATGCCGGCGATGTAGAGTCGCGTCATGGTTCTAGATCTTCCGCTCGATGGCGCGCCAGTACTCGGCGCGCAGGTCCTTCTTCAATACCTTGCCGACCGCGCTGCGCGGCAGGGCGGCGAAGTCGACCGTCTTGGGCGCTTTGACCGAGCCCAGCTTCTGCTTGCACAGGGCGATCAACTCCTCGCCGCTCACGCTTTGGTCGGCGTTCAACTCGACCACCGCCTTCACCGCCTCTCCCCACTTCTCGTCGGGGACGCCGATGACAGCGCAGTCGCGCACCGCCGGATGCGCCCAGATCACCTGCTCGACTTCGCTGGGGTAAACGTTGAAGCCGCCGCTGATGATCATGTCCTTCTTGCGGTCGGTGATATGGAGGTGACCACCGGCGTCGAGGTGGCCGATGTCGCCGGTATGCAGCCAGCCGTCGACGATCGTTTCCGCGGTCTTGGCCGGGTCC
>CAIVDC010000096.1 GCA_903904605.1 uncultured Sterolibacterium sp. | reverse complement strand
TGACCTGGTCAGCGAATTGCTTTCAACCCCGGTTTACGCCTCGGGTGCCAGCCCCTTGCATGTCAGCGATGCCGTAGCCAAAAGTGGTGTGCCCGGCCAGGCCGAAACCGTGCTGGCCCATCGCCTGGAGGTGGCCCGCGAACTGCTTCTACGCGATCTGCGCGAGCAGATGCGCCGCGGTCCGGTGATGACCTCGCCGCAAGTCCTGCGCGACTGGCTGCGCCTATATTGCGCAGGCATGGAGCATGAGGTGTTCCTGGTGATCTACCTGGACGCCCAGCATCGCCTGATCGAAGCCGAGGAACTGTTCCGCGGAACCCTGACCCAGACCTCCGTCTATCCCAGAGAACTGGTCAAAGGGGCACTCGCCCGCAACGCCGCCGCACTGGCCCTCGCGCACAATCACCCCTCGGGCGTGACCGAGCCTTCGCGGGCCGACGAACTGCTGACGCAGACCCTGAAGTCGGCTTTGATTCTTGTGGACGTTAGGATCATCGACCATTTTGTCGTGGCCGCCGACCAGGTGCTCTCGTTTGCCGAGCGTGGTCTTATTTGATATGTGGAGTACCGGGCCTTTCACGGCCCGGCTTTGCACTGCGACTCCGCGTAGATATCCAAATCGATCACCGCATCCGCCATGGCGGTCAATTCCGGTGTCTGGGACACGAAGAATTCCCGCTGGTAGCCGCCCAGGCGCAGCGCCTCGCGTTTCATCGCCATGAACATGCGCTTGCGCTCAGCGTCCAGCGGCCCATCAACCTCGTCCGAGAACAGCGTGCCGTAGCGCCGCCCGGTGTGCTGAGCAAGGTACAGCGCCACCGCCCGGATCAGGCACTCGTTGATCCACACCCGCTCGCCGCCGCTCATCAGGCCGACGCTCTTGCTCTCGCCCGACTCACCGTCGTGCACCAGGATGTCGAAGCCTTCCTTCTGCTCGCCCTTACCGGTCTCCACCAACGTCAGGATCGACACCGAAAAACGGGCACCGTAGCAGGTGAGCAGCAGGTCATTGGCCAGTCCCGCCAAGGTCGGGCCGGCATCGTCGATGGCCAATGCGATCAGGCCGTCGTTGCTCAGGCACTTGGCGAACAGGTTCCAGTTGCCCAACTCGGTTTCGACCTTGGCGATGCGACTGGCCACCTGTGCTTGTCGACCGGCCAAGGCCGTTGCCTGCTGCACCAATGCATACAGGGTCTCGGCATTCCTCACGGCGTCCAGATAGGTCTGCTCCGCAGAAACGACCGACTGTGCCGCCTGTTCCATCGTCGTCCGAGCAGCGATTAGCCGCTGCTCGTCGTAAGGCGCAGGCAAAGCCGCCAGGGCCTGTTTAAGACGGTCCAGCGTGGCGCGGTAGTGCTTGGCCTGCTGTTCGTGCTGGGTGGCGATGGCCTGCCGTGCCGCACCGATCTGTTGACGCTCGGCCAATTCCTCGGGTGTCTCCACAACCGGTTGACCGGCAGCGGTGTCTCGTCCTAGAGTTACCAGTTCCTGCTCGATCCCGGCCAGTGTGGTGCGCGCCCGGGCCAGTTCTCCGGCGTTGGCCGCCACCAGCCCAAACCGCGAGGCACGCGCACGAGCAAACTCGACCCGGTGTTCAGCCCGGGCCAAGGCCTGCGGCTCAGCGGTAAGCGCCTCACATTGCCCACGCAAGGCCTCCAGTTCTTTCTGTGCCGCCGCCTTCTCGCGCCCCAGTCGCTTGATCGTCCCCTGAGCGCTGGGAAGCAGTGTCTTTGCTTCTCGCGCATCGCCCAGAAGTTTGCATTGCCCCTGCAGGTCGGTGCCGGCACACGGTACCTCGCCGGTCAGGCCGAAGCGCCGGGTCAGTTCCTCGGCCTTGAGCGCCGCCTGGCCGGCCTCGCGTTCGATCCCGGACAGTTTCTGCTGAACCATGCGCTCCGAGGCCTGGAACTGGGTCAGGCGTTGCACCTGCTGCCGCCATACCCCGACCTGCGCCGACCGCAGCGACAAGACACGCTCGGCCAAGGGCAGACGAAATTTCGCACGCCGCACGGCCTGCGCACCTGCCAACACCGTGAGACATTGCCGGTGCTGGTTCTGCAATACCTGCCGGCGGTTGCGCTCCTGAGTGAGGCGTTGAGCGATGCGCTGCTCAAGTCGTTCCTGCCGCTGCTGCTCGCCCCGGTCCTGAGACTTCAAGGTTTCGATGGTCTGCGTGCCGACCTGGATCACGGCATGGCATTCGCCCTGAAGTTGCCCCCGGCGCGCTTCCACGCCCCGTGACTGCTCGCGTTCAGCCATCAATTGCGCATGCCGGGTTCGGGCCGTCTCTTGCGCCACATGGGCCGTTTGTCGACTGGCGAGGCTCTGCACGACGCGGGCCTGGGCACCAGCGAGTCGCCGCCGTTCACCCTCGATACGCTGCGCTTCCTCGTCCAGTCCGGCCTGTTCCTGGCGGATCGCCGAAAGCCCTGCCTTGAGCAGGCGCGCCGTCTCGGCCGCCTTCAGGCCCAGCGCCCGAATTTCCTCTTGCCCCAACAGATCGGCCAACAGGGTCTTGATCTCGGCATTGCGATAGGCACTCAGTTGTCGCTTGCCCTGGGCCGAAAACACCGAGGTAAAGAAGGTGTCGGCGCTGCCGCAGATGGCTTCGATGCAACGGGTATAGCTGTCCACCTTGCCGTCGGATATGGTGCCGTCCTCAAGCGCCACGGGCTTCCAGGAGCCATCGTAGGCGAGCACGAACAGAAAGGCTTCGGTCTTGCGCCGGCCGTTCATGCGGATCACCACCTGCGAGCGATAACTTCGGCCGTCGTGAGTCCAGGTCAGGTCTTTCTCGTTCTCGGGCAGACAGACATGGTCGTAGTAGGAGAAGCCACCCGGACCGGCCACAGCGGCACGCGATGGCATCGTGAGATACGGGTGCATGTTGTCCATCACGGTGGTCTTGCCGCGCCCGTTGGCGCCGGCGATGGCGACCAGTTCGGCGCCATCGGCCAGTTGCTCGAAGTCGAGAGTCAGAACATCGCGTCCCAGGCCGTCGCGGACGCCGCGAAAGCCCTTGAGGGTGAGTGAAAGAGGTTGCATGGTGGTTTCTCCAGCAGGATGACCAGTCCAGTCTCCCGCACGAAAGAAGGTCTGCAAGCCCGTCCCATCGGGACGAGCCCGGCAAGGTCAAGATAACAACGCTGGCTCAAGTTCGGCCGTGGGCGGCAACACGGTGACCTCGGCCTCGATGCCTCCCTCGCCATTGGGGACATCCTGCCCACGCAGCACACGCTCGGCGATGGCGTCCGGTCCCTGGCTCGACAGCACCTGGAGGCACTCGATCAAGGGTTCCACACGAGCCTCAGTCACCTGCGCCCATACACGCACCTTGTCCGCCAGATTCGCCAACTGCGAAATCCCCGCCGCCCGTGTCCGTACCACTGGCACGATGCGTCCTTCCAGTTTGGTTTCGGCCGCCCCCTCCAGCAGTTGCAGGATCGTCGCGCGGTCGACCTCGTGGCGGTCTTCATCGGCGACGGTCCAGCGCACGCGCACGAAAGCGCCGGCGACGTCCCGCTGCGCGACGGCTGCACGCAAGGCATCGAGGTTGGGCTTGCCCTCGAACACGATATCGACGGTCCGGCGTGCGGGCGTCGGCTCCAGCGTAAAGCGCGCCTGAGCGGCCTCGACCTCCCACAACAGGAACCCCTTCTCACCTTCCTCGCCATAGTGGAAGCGGCCGATGGCGCCGGGATAGGCGATGCATTGCCGTCCTGCCGCCCCTTCTACGGCCCAGGACTGATGCCGATGGATATGCCCGAGTAGGAAGGCCTGGGCCTCGGCACCGAACAGCGCACCGGTGGTGAACTCATGGTCGAAGCCGGCCATCGGCACGCCATGCTCGCTCACGCAACCGAATACGGTGCCATGGGATACGACTATGGTGGGTATGCCCTGCAGGCGGGCCGCACGGTGGCTCGGCGCATAGCCGCGCAGCAGGAGAGCCAGGTGCTCACCCACGGCCTGGGCGGCATCCGCAGCACCGACCGTCGCTGCCACCACCGCTTTGTTCACCGTGGGCACGCAAGAAAATAGGGAGCGAGCACCGGCCGGTAGCTCGTCAAAACACCAAGTTGTTGAAGCAAGCCAGTTTCGCTGCGCCGTGAGCGCCACCTGTTCGATACGGTCGGCCACATGCACCGGATGCCGTCCGCCTAGTAGCCGGAAGATGGACAAGGTGCCCGGCGGTTCGTGCGAGAACGTCCCCTGCAGCATCAGCACCGGGCAATGATCGGCCAGCCGCCGGACCTGCGCGACCAGCCGCTCGGCAGCCGGAGCATGCAGGTCCAGGGCATGGTCGGTGGCGTCGCCCGACACAACCGCAACCTCCACACCCAGCGCGATGGCCCGGTCGATGGCGGCGCCGAAGCAGCGATCGGCTTCCGCCAGGTTCTTGGTGCCGTAGTGCAAGTCAGAAAAATGCGCGACACGGATCATGCTGACCTCCCGCGCGAGACCAGGCGCATTTCGCTCTCGATCTTGTCGAGGTAGCCCGTTGGATCGTTACAGTAGCGCTCCAGCTCGCTCCAGGCCTGGGCACGCCCGTTCGGGTTGATCTTCCAGCCCTGCCCCCAACGCCGGTCGGCGTAGGTCTGGTACTGTTCCGGCACGATTCCATAGGCCTGCACGCGGGCCATCAATTGCTCTAAGCTGGGATGTCCGCCGCGAGCCGGCTCCTCGACAGGCGAGGCATTGGCTGCCATGGCAACCTGCACGGCATCGGCTTCAGACCGTGGCGATACGGGGTCGGTCACATCGCGATCCCCTTGAAGGACTTGCGTCGCCAGTTGCGCCTGCACGAGGGCCGTCTCGGTGTCGTCGTTGTCGCGCAGCAAGGCGGTCACGTCCACCGGTGCTTCCAGGTCGATGATCCACTGGGGCACGCGCACGGCCCTGCCCTGTTCATCGATGTGGGCCACCTCCCTGAGTGTCTTGGTCAGGTAGAACGGCGTGTGCTGCCGATCAAGGAAACCGGAGATGCGGCCACCGCGCAGAAAGCCCACCGTCTCGAACTTCTGGATCGCGGCGTTCATCGCATAGAAACTGTTGGTGTGTAGCTCGAAGGCGCTGATCGAACGGATGCCAGGAATGAAGAAGAGGAAGCGCCCCGTCAGGTTGCACTGGCGTTGCTGGTACTCGCGGCAAGCTTCGGGCTCGCACAGACCACCGTTGTCTTCGCGCACCATGGTCTTGCGTCCGCCAAAGAGACGGATCGTGCGCCGGCCCGTGTCGTCCACCGGCACGGGTGCGTGGCACATGCAGTGGCGCACCCGGCCATTGGCAGAGTATTGTGACCAGTAGTGCTTCTCGTGCATCCCCCAGGCCGCCAATTCGTGGGGCATCACGGTCTGCCAGGTATCCGAGGGGAACACCACGGGGAAGCGGTACAGGCGCCGGCCGTCACCGCGGTCCTCGCCATAGGCCTCGATAATCTGCCGGGCGATCTCGGGATTGGGAAAGTCCTGCGCCCGCACGGTGAACCACGGCACGTTGCGCGGCACCAGCGGCGTCTTGAGGTCGGGCAGGGCTTCGGCGATGGCACGCTCGATCTGCTCGAAGGACTGGCCCGAAGCCACCCCCTGATCGTAGATCGCCTTGGCCTTGGGCTGCTCGGCGGCCTTTTTTGTGAGTACCTTGATGCCGGCGCGGATTTTACCGCCGGTAGGAATGCGGGCGGGGCCTTGCCCCAGCAGAGTCGGCGTGTGGGTAGAGTCGCCCTGCACTGTGATGCTGGCGTTCGCCATGGTGTGCCTCCTTCATGAACATCGAGAAACTTCGACGATTCATGCTCTCGCACATCTGGATGGAATCAACCCCCTGGAAACATCTGCCGCTGGACTGATTGGCCAGAATATTTCACGCAACCCCGTAAATTGAGGTCGGTGGAATCGCGTAGTCCCGCATTGATAGTTATCACCCCAATGCCTGCAATTCGGCCCAGCAGACGTGGATGATCACGCGCTTATCCGTCGGCTACCAGCACCATAGCAGCCGGCCCCTCAATAATTCAGTAGTCCCTCGCCAGCCCCCCATTAAAGAGGCTCACCGCATCCGTCGCAACGGCAACGCCTTTGCGTACATCTTCGTTAGTCAAATCAAGCACGCGTAGCTTTCCCATCGCCTCTGCAACGGATTCGATACGGCGGTAAACCTTCGCGTGCGTCTCGGCGTACAAGGCAAGTCCTTGCAACTTCGGTAGCGCATCGGCCAAATGAAGGCTGTGCGGGTCAACGATGTCGGCCACTACCGTTCCATCTCCTTGCGTAGCGAAAAAAATGAAGTCCGGGCGAACAATGCCGTATTGCTCGCCAGAGAGATAAGCAATGCCGAGCGATGATTGCCCCGGCTGTTGCGGATTGCGATACCACAAGCTGAAGCCTTCTCTCTTCATCTCGGTCTCAACGACTTTCACTTCCCAAGTGGATTTCAGTTCTGCCGGGTAGTTGCCCTGCGCATCGCAAAGGAGGTGGCTCTTGTAGGTCGGAAGCGCCGTTTCTATATCGTTCACGCGTGCTTTTGTTAGCTCGAACTTGGCCTCCGGTTTAATCAGGTCCACGTCCTGCGGTTCGGTGCTCATCTCCCTGATCTGTCGATAAGACTCTTGCCGGTCATGCGATAGCCCCTTGATGACGGAGTGTATTTCGCCAGCCATGCTTTGGCCAGCTTGTCCGCCTCGGCATCAAAGTATGGCTGCACTTCCGTCACCAGGCCGAGCGCAGCAACGGAAACTCGCGCTTCGACAAGAGCTTCCTCGAATTCATCTGCATCCTCCGGGTCTGCAACCCTGTATGCGAGGGCATCGACGTAGGTACGGGAAATGTCAGGGCTGAATATGCGCGTAGCACGCCGGTAAACGTCATCAATCACCGCCATGTCGGCCTCTTCAAAGAACTGGTTGAAGCTCTTGGTCTTGCCCTCGAGGTCGGCTACCATCGTCTTGCCGTCAACCGTCATTACCGCATCACGCTTCTTTTCTATTTCCGCTTTGTAGCGCTCCTGTGCCGCATCCAGCACCTTGTGCATCTCTGCGTGGGCTAACTTTCCAGCACCTGGCAAAATGTCATCAGCGGCCAGCTCATGCGCCAGTGCAGTCAAACGCTTGGCAGGCTTTGCGCCACGTTGGGGGCGGGTCTGCGATGGCAGGGATTCGAACTTATCCCATACAGCCTGCAAGGCCGCAGGATTGGGCTTCATTTCCACCGGATTGACGAGCACGCGTCCGGCGGGCGCTGACAGGTTGTCGTCACCCTTCATCAAGGCATCGACCACTTCGCCCACGGTCTTGGCATCGAACTTCGGCAACAGGCACTCCACCGAGTTGAGGCGGTCATTGCCGGGGATGCGGCGAGCCAGGGGCGAACGCACCATGCGCCCTAACAATTGGGTGATGTGGGTTCGGTCAACTGCCGCACGGAAAGACACCATCACTTCGGCACGGGGGCAGTCCCAACCCGTGCTGATGGCGTCCTTCGCGATCAGCACGCGTACCCATGTTGATTCCTGTACGCGCTCCGGTGAGATGTGAGGCACATGGCGATTACCGAACTGCTGGGTAGTATGATCACCTAACACATGCGCTACGCTCCCGCTCGGCAAGTCAGGCCATTGCTGATAGATAGTGTCCAGGGCACGGCCAATTTCGTTCGGGTCGGGCGTATTCGGCACCTGCAGCACCATCAGCGGCATGACGGTATGCGCATCATCCTGTTGCTTGGCGTACTCGGCCCAGGCTTCGGCCGACGCTTTCAGCTTGTCTGTGGCGCGGCGCACCAGCACTGTATCAAAATCACCGACTTCATCGGGGATGTCGAGGATGATGGTGTCCTTGATGAGACCGGATTCCTGCACCTTGGCCGAATCCACCACCACATCCGGAAGGGTGATGCGCTTTTGTGCGCCTTCCATTGCCTTCTTGAAGCGTTCCACTGTGGCGGAAATGCCCCACACCACCGGGATGCCCGGCACGCCGCTAACGCCATTGATGAGTCGCTGGACAATGGTGCTCTTGGCACTCTCCGCTGCTTTGCTCGGGTTGCCCATGCCTCGGTGCGCTTCATCCAGCACCAAGTACAGCGTCAAATCCGGATCTTCGACGGTGTTGCGAATCGTGTCCCATATCGTGTGCGAGCGCAAATCGGGGCGAGTTTCTGGAAACATGCCGCCATCACCCTCACCCTCAAAGCCACGCACCAACAGGCTGTTCTTTCCCAGTTTCTGTGTGTTCAGAAAGTAGATCTTCCCAGCCTCGAATTTGGCCCGGTTAAAGGTGTTTTCCACCACCACCATATCTGTATGGCGGATGCGGTCGGAGGCTTCCATCAGGCGGAAGCGGGTCTGTTCGTTCAGGGCCGGGTCGTCACTGAACCAGATCACCACCGCACCGGGATCAGCATCGAAGTCGTATTCGTCATCGCCATGAAACAGCGCCTCGAAGGCAGCGGCAGCCATCACGGTTTTACCCGCGCCGGTGACAGCGGTGAGCGAGAAGGCGTGCTTGTCGGCATCCTCACGCCAGCGTTTGCGGGCTTTTTTTAGATTGGACAAGGCATCGCGCACCGCATCGGCCTGATAGTCCTTCAGCGTGAACTTCATCCCTTATTCCCCGTTAGCAAAGCTGAAATTGGTCAAGTAGGACTCATACAGGCGTACAGGCTCCACACCATCCGTCAGGCGGCGGGCAATGGCCTGGAAGCGGCGGTCCCTTTGCGTAAAACGGGGCGACAACCGGCGCGGCGGTCTTGCCTAGAGACAGGGGAGGGTATGATGCCACGGGCGCTTTTGGGGACGGCGCTGTCGGGGCAAGCCCAACCGACGGACGCGGCAAGTAGGGCGCCGCGGGCATGGTCTTGGGCGTGTTGTTTCCGGACTTGCCGCTCAGGACGACTATTGCCACGACGACGATGCCGGCCGCCCAAGCCGCCCCTTTCTTGTTCCAGCCTTTCTTAAGCAGCGCCGGCGGCAGTATCTGCGCGCCGAACGGGGTGCCCTCGTGGTTGACGACCAGGTCGGGGCCTAAACTCGCCGCCGGGATCGCCTTCTTGGGAGCGGCAGGTTCCGCGCGAGGCGCCACCACCGGTTCCGGAATCGCCATGTTCTTTGGCGTAGCCCTCTCCGCGGGCGCGCTCGACTTCGCGAGATTATCCAGATCGGCCAAGTCTCGGTCGATATCCGACACCATCGAGTCGAACCCCGAAAAACCTTTTCCGCCGCCCTGGCCGTTTCCCGTCACGTCGATTTCCCCTCATCCGCCTTTCAGGGCGTCGCTTAGCCTGGGATCGGCGCCCTTGAAATTCAGCGTGATGAGATGTTCGAACAGATGGGCGTTCGCGTCGGAGATGTATGAAGCGGAGGCGTCGATTTTCTTGTCGTCCTTATTGGTGATGACGAAGGCCCCGTTGGCGCTACCGATGGTCACCTCGGACCATTTGCAATAGACCCTCTTGTCGTCGGAACGCAGAGGCCGATCCCAGAGTTCCACGCCCGTGTCGTCGACGATCGCTTGGCCGCAGGCAAACCTTTTTCCGTCTCTCATCGCCCTCAACAAGTCCGTCATCAATCGCGTGCAAACGGCCGGCCACAGTTTATCGACGAATCTGCCGTACAGGGATTCGTTCTTGGTTTGAAACCTCGCCTCGTCATGGTTGTCGCCGAAGACGACCGTGTATTCGGTGTGCCGCAAGACGCCGTTCTGGTAATTGCGAATGCCCCCCCACATGACCCGCGTGACCGATTCCAGTGGAAAGCCGACGCCTTTCCACTGGATGCCGGCCGGGGAAATACTTAAGGTGCCCTTGAACACGAGACCGATTTCCTCGTGGAAGGCGATCTCCTTTTCCCAACGAATTCGCTCTTCCTTGGCGTTCGATTCCCTCTCGACGACATTGTCGAGCGAATCCGAATCCCTTTCCAGCAGTTCGGCGACTTCCGGCAGTTCGTCGAACACCTCGGCGAGAAAATTCACTATTCGCCGCGCGCTGCCCATCATGTCGTGCAGCCGCAAAAGATCGCCCCCGAGGTCTCTTACCTCATAGGCCATGGTCTGGCTGCGTCGGTGGACGATACCCCTCGCCTTCATGCTCGTCTGAATGGGTTGAGCCACGCGGTCCCAGTTGCGGACGACCTTCTCGATGCGGTCCAGAACCCGTCCGACGACTTCTTCGCCTCCGGCCGCCACGTCCCTTGCCTTCGCCACCAAAACCGAAACGTTCTCGGCCTCTTTCGAAAGAAAACCCTGGGTCTCCTTCTCGTATGCATCGACTAGTTCGTCCAAGAGGGCCGGCGCGTGGGATTCGCCGCCGTTGGTGCCTACGGTGGCGGCCTTGGTCATGGTTTCCACGAGGCGGTCGGGCGGCATGGTGTTCAGCGCGTCTCTGATGGCGCCCTTGTAGAACCGCAGTCTTTCCCTCAACTCCGCTTGAACGTCCTCGACGTTCTTTACCGGAGGGAAACCCGACACAGCCCTATCCTCGTTGAGATCCCGCAGCACTTCCCCGGCGTCGAGGTCTTCCGCGACGTGGGCCAGCTTTAAAACGAGGTCGGCCACGTCCGAAGGGGAATCGCTGCCGTCCAGCGTCTCGAACGCGCAGGCCATCAGGTTGGTCCGCGTCAACGTAGGAAAGGCTTTCTGTTCGACTCCAAAACGCGGGTTCGTCAGCAGGGCCTCCGCGGCGTCGCGGGCCTTCTTGGGCGACACGCCGGGCATCCACGCCATTTCGACGGACAACCGGGTCCTCGGGTTGGTGAGATCGGATCGGGCGTTTCGGCAAACGTCGTAGTCGAGATGAAGGGCCCTCTCCTCGGCCAGTTCGACGATGCGCCGGTTGTCGTCTCTGGTCGTCGCTCCCAAGATCCAAAACGCCGTTCTATGGATTGACTTCTCGCTGCGCTCGTCTCCGCCGGGATCGTTTCCCCGTCTCTCGGCGTTATCGACGACTTTGGCGATTTCTTCGCGGACGTATCGGCGAATCAATCGATAGACTTCCGGAAAGTCGGACCAAATCGTGCCCTCGTCATGCGGATGCCAAGAGTTCGCCATTTCTCCGGCCACGAACTTTCGAAGGCCGAGGGAAAGTGCTGGAAACTCGTCCTCCCCGTCGACTGGAGCGTTGGAACGGGCACCCGTTCGTTTGGCTATTTCGTCCCTGGTGACCGATTCGACCAACGGAACGACTTCCGGGTAGTCTTTTTTTAGCCCCTCCAGTTTGTCTCCCGCGAAGAAGCCGAGCGTCGTGTAACGCCAAACGTCAATCTTGGTGTCCTGCTGAATTGCCCACGGATCCTTCCAAAGTATGCGCAGTCCGTCGTCCTCGGTCTCGTATAGCAGCGGCTCCTTGCAGGATCCATGCGGCAGACGGTAGGCGTGGTCCTTCCCGTCGGCCTTGCGCGCGTTGATGGCCATCAGGTCCTGGGATCCGCAACTCAGGCACCTGGGCCGTCGTCGGGCCTTGGAAAAGGCGAGCCAAGTCGGGGCGCTGGCTACGATTCGTTCGAACAGGAGCGCCAAGTCAGCATTGACGTTGATTTCGTCAAGTTTCTCGCGACGGCTGACCGATTCGTCCGTACCGTAGCATTTGATCTCGTCCACGCTTGGCCAGGAGGCCACGAATTTCTTGTCGTCGTGCTCGCTGCACCACGACACGAATCTCGCGTAGCAGTCCGCAAGATTGGCCCCGTCTTTTCTGAGTCTCACGCCTACGGGGAGTGCCGCGAACTCCTTTAGCATGTCTTCGCCGTAGATGTCCCCGTTGCATGGATCGCTCTTTATCTCTTCCTTGGCTTTGTCGGCGTTTTCGCAGTTATCGCACCATATCGAAAATCTGTTGTGCACGCGCGGCAAGTCGGGGTTGGAAAGAGGGGGTAATTCCAACGCCCTAAAAGCGGCGGCCTCCGCGGCGAATTCGGCAAGGCGCGTCTCGACGGCCTCGGGCGAAATATGGGATTCGGCGAACACGACGGCTTCGCATTCCGAACACCATATGGTGTCGGTAAACAGAGGGAAGGCGATACCTCCGGGGGATTCATAAATCTTCCATCTGGATTTCATCGTGCGTTCGAAAGGAACGCGCATCTTGTATCCGCAGGCTTTGCAAGTGAGGCTCGAACTTTCCATCGCCCCGCTCCGCTCCTTAGACGAATCCGATGCGTCGGCGGCCGCTCTCTTCGTCGCGGGCCGGCGCCGTGTCGAGAGCGGCCATCAGGTGTTCGGCCGAAAGCCGATCCTTGCCTGCCCTGGCGGACAACCGGGCTCCTTCGCGAACGACGAACGACACGTCCGACAGGGGACGGCCCGCCAACTTGTTTGCCAAGGGCGCAGGTTCCACCGTGCCGTCCTTGGGCAGGGTAGAAAGTAGTTTGTCCAGCAGCGCCCGCACCTCTTCCTCGCTGGCGTAGTCGACCTTGATCACGTGGTCGAACCGCCCGCGCCTCATTATCGCGGAGTCGATCATTTCGACCCGGTTGGTCATCGCGACAATAAGCACTTGGTTCTTCGTCGCCTCGGGAATGCGCCGTAGAAACTCGGCCACCTCTTCGACCCGGTGGTGGCTGCCCCCTCCGCCGGATTCCCTATCCGCGAGGAACGCCTCCATCTCGTCTATGACGAGCACGGACGGAGCGTTCTTCATCGCCTTCTCGAAAACTTCGGCGACCTTGCGGCTGGTCTCGTGGATATAGGGGCTCGCGACGCTCGACGCGTCGATGCCGAAACTCGGCCAGCCGAGGAAATCCACCAGACGGTCCACCGCGAAAGTTTTCCCGCAGCCGGGGGGCCCGTGCAGAACGACGGCGGAAGGAAAGTCGATGCCGAGCGCCTTGTAGCGCGCGGCGTTGCGCACGATGTCCACCACGTGCTCGTTGAAAAAGTTCTCCAGGACCGGGCGGCCGGGCAGGGAAAACGGCGCTGTTCCCGCCAAGCCGCCGTCATTCCTCGCGCGCTCCTCGTTGCCGGCGCCCTCTGCGGCTTCGTGCCAGCCGCCTTCCGTCTGCGGCATCTCCTCGGACACCTCGAAGCCGGCCGCCGAGACGACGTCCTTAAGATGATCGGGCCGAAGCCAACTCATCGTCTGGGAAAGTCGCCGAAACGCCTTGGCGGAAACCCGCGCCCCTCCCGTCAGCCAAAAGCCGAGAACGACGTCGTCGTCGACGCGGTCGCTGATTCCGTAGGTCGGCAGGAGTCGCGTGAGTTTCTCGGCGTAGACGGCGTCCTGCAGATGACTCTCGGCGTCGATATCCCGGGTCGCTTTTAGGGCCATCGCGAAGGCCAGGGCTTCGCTTTTCGGTCCCGGCGACGGGCAGTCGGAAACGGGATCGAGTTTCTGGCTGGGCGGGCTGGACAGGCTCCGGAGACGAAAGTCGCCGAACGCGAACGGCGCGAGGGCGTCTTCGTCGACCAGGCCCGCCGCGAGCCAACGTCGCGCCAGTTCCTCCTTGGCCAGAAGCGCCCGCCCGTGACCCTGCGTCTCGACAATCTGCCAGTCCCTGTCGCCCCACAGCGTCCTTTTCGCCTTGGATCCGTCCGGGAGGACGAAACCAATCGGGAGCCAAGCCTCCGTCGCCACCGTCATCCCCTGACGATGTTCGCGCCGGACAGCATGTCGTCCGCGCCGGAGGTGTCGAAACGTATCGTGTCCATGTGCCCGACGGCGTTCCTGAGTTTGTCCATGTCGTTTTCCGCAAGGGCCCTTTGCCCGGCTTCGACCAAGGCCGCGTGCTCGCTCCGGTCCGGAAAGAGATGGGTGTCCTTCGACAGCCATTTGAACCGGTCAATGACGAACCAGTCTTGTCGCCAAAGCACGTTGACGTTTTTGCTCCTCATCTCGGCGAGATGCCCCTCGAAGTCGCCGCTGACGTTGTCGATCGCTCTCTGGGCCGTTTTGGCCAGATTGTCGAAAGTGCTCGCCTCGGCGGGCCTCGCGTACTTGCGCACGTATTCGTCGAACGTGCGGACGCAGGCGTCCAGTTCCGATTGCCTCATCTCCTTGAGATGATCCTTGCGCGCCTTGGCCATCAAACGCCGGGCTTCCTGCACGTCGTCCATCGCCTGTTTGGCCGTTTCCGGGTCGGACTCCCCTTCCTTCAGGGATGACGCCTTGTTCAACCGCTCCCTGGCTTCGTTGAGCCGAGGGTCCTCGACTTTGGACGCCATCTCGTCCAATTTTTTCAAGGCGCGTTCGGAATCGTCCCGCACCCTCTTCGACGCCTGCGAGTAGTCGATCATCCCTTCCTGGCTCGAATAGAAACTTCTTCCGCTGTGGAATGATCCTCCGATGGAGGGCACGACCACTTCCAGTACGATGTTTCCCGAGTCGACCATTTCGTACTCGCAGTTCAATTTGGCGCCCTTTGCGATGACCCCGTCGTCGAAGTCGGACCCCTTGATCTCGAACCTACCTATGAATCGATTGTGCTCGACGGGCTCGTCTATGTCGCCCTCCCAAAGCTTGAATTTGATCGAACCGGCCCCGCCAGCCCGCAGCGAGTCGTCCGCCAAGAACGTCCTGCTGCCCTTCTTCGGTAGTTGGTCGCCCTCCTTCACCAGGTAATCGAGGATTATCCGGCCGCCTATCTTGTCCCTTGCCTCGATCCCGATGGAATGCGAGGCCGGAATCGCGTCTATCTGCGCCGCCGTTCTGGTGATTACGATTCTGTCCGTCTCCAACGCCACGGGTCCGCCCGCCGCGTCGAACACGAAGACCTTGAACGCGTTTTCTCCCGGCTTCGACAGCGTCACCTCGACGACGGCCCCGTTTTTCAAAGGCATCCTTCCGGACGACCATCCGGTCTCCAGGCTATCCACCTGGAATTCGGCGCCGTCCAGCGCCTGCCCCCCGAGTTTCACGGCAATCCTGGCTTTGGTGTCCGGCGTCCTGGCGATGTAATTGAAGGCCATGTCGAGCCGCCCGCCGGCGGTTATCGAGCCCCTGCCCGTCTTGCGCCCGCGGGTTTGCGACGACCAGTCGATGGACTCAGCGAACACCGCCGCTCCTTCCGCGACGGCCGTCATGGGATTGACGTCGGTGGACGGAGCAATGCCCAGTTCGAAGGCAACCTTGTCCCGCAAGGGCTTGTAATGAGTCGGCCCCCCGACGAAAACGACGCGCTCGACGTCGTGCGGACTCAGGCCCGCTTTCTCCATGGTCTCGCGCGCCGCCCGTATCGACTCTTCGATCTTCGGCGCGATAAGCTCGTCGAGCGCCGACCGGCGCACCTCTATGTCCAAGTAGATCTCGTTTCCCGCCCGATCCTTCGCCCCGAGTTCGCTTTCCGAGAGGGCGATGACGGTATCCTCCTTGCCGGACAAATCGATCTTCGCCTTTTCGGCGGCCCAGGCGGCCATTCGCGTGAGTACGAGGTATTTCGGATCCGCGGCGAAGTCTTCGGGAAGATCGAATTTGCCGACCAGCCACGGTTTGACCACGTTGTCCAAGAGCATCCTGTCGAAATCCCTGCCGCCGCACATCGCGATGCCGCCGTGGGCGAGAAGGCTCACCCGTCCGGAGATGCTCTGGGCGATGGCGATGTCCAACGTCCCCCCTCCCAGGTCGTAGACCAGGAACACTCCGTCGCCCTTGCGATGGCGCATCACGCTCATGACGGCCGCCACCGGTTCTTGCATCAGGGCCGACTTGCCCAAGCCGGCCGACGCGGCCGCGGTCATGGTCGCGTCTTTCTGCATCTGGTTGAACGCGGCCGGAACGGTGATGACCGTTCCGGTCTCGCCGTCGTTGCGAATCTCTTCAGGGAGATACCCATAAAGCGCGCGCAGCACCTCTGCGGAGCACTCCTCCGGCGTCATCGTGAGGTCGACGGCCGAAAGTTTGATTGGAGTGCTCGTTCCCATGAGTCGCTTGAACAGCGTGGCCGAACTGTTGGGGCTCCTTGCCGCGTTGTTGTAAGCGCGGGCCCCGACGTACTTGTTGCCCCGCTTGTCTATAAAGATGACGGAAGGGGTGACGTCGTGCTGCTCGGGGCTCTTGTACAGCCGAAGGTCTTCGCCGTCGTACGAGCAAATGGCGCTGTTGGTGGTGCCGAGGTCGATGCCGACGTAGTTGTTCATAAAGGCGTGTCCATTTTTGCGAGAAGGACTGTCCCGGACCTGACCAGTCCGTCGGACCCCATGACGATAGGTTCGAGCATTTGCTCGACGATCAACTTGTCGTCGGGACCGAAGTCCCCGAGGTTCAGCGCCGAGGCCGCCATGCCCGGGTCGAAAGGGTGTCCTTCGAGGCTGACGAGCCGCAGGCCAGCTGTCGCCAGGTTCTCGTCGACCTTCTTAAGGAAATAGCGCAGTTGGTTGGCGTATCTCGGGGCATCGGCGATATCCATTTTCGCCAGCATCCGAGCGAAAAGCCTGCCGAAACGCCAACCTTCCACCGCCATATTGAGCAGGGCTTCGTTGGGAGTTGCCCCCGGTGCGTTTTCTTCTTGTTCTGCCACTGCGTCTCCCGTTCGCGGCTTGTCCCGAATCCGCTCAGGGCCAGGGCGCGGCTCAAACTGCGCCGAGTCTTTCGTTGCAATAATAGCCCTTTCACAGGCGCGGGCGAAGCGATATTTCATCGTTATTACTATAGACATAGCCCGGACGGGGAGAAATTGGTTTCCCGATCTGAGCACCAACACGCTCTTCCTCTCGGTCGCGAGTTGGGCGACTCCGACGAACGGACTTGGAGTCGCCGAATTCTGGACTTCATTATGGCAGGTTGCGAATGCCCTTTTCGATAACGTCCCCACAACGGGCAATCGACGCAAAGGGAACGTGCTGATCACGGACAGGACGAGCGTAGCTTGTCCACCAGCGAGAACATAACGAGTGACCGTTTGCGCTGCGGAGCGGCCGGAGAAGCCGGCGTCCCTGTTCCCCGCAGGGGCTCCCACCAAAAAGAATGTCCAGCGTGATGATGCCGCCCCAGTGTCCGCACTGGGCCGGAGTTCTGGGCGGCGAGTAATGGCCGGGCTGAGACGGTCAGTTCAGCTAGCTGAAGTTGGTCGATTTCGATGCGACCTCGCACAACGCCAAATCAACCACAGAATACGGATACCCCATCTCCAGGACACCGGAATGCCTACCGCGGCGCCATACGCCAAGCGCCGGTCTTTCTCGGAGCTTGCGTGTGGCAAGAAGACCCACCCTCAAGCTTTCCATAAAATGCTATTGACATATTTTGGCTAAAATAAATATGCTATCCCCTCGCCCTGACCAGACCATCTCACCAGGGTCAACCGGAGGACAGCACCATGAGTCATGTGACGCTTACCGATGTCGAATGGATCAACCTGAATGTGCTCGCCGTCATTCGCGCCGGTCTTCAGCATGACACCGCTTCGACCTGCTGCAAATACGGGCTCGACATGGCGCAGGCAAACCACCTCCGGAAGCTGAGCCTCGATGAATTGTGGTCCTTGGTGGTCCACGTAGGCGACACGACCCTGTTTCCACCGCGCACTGACTTGGTGACGCTGTTGAGCACCCCGCGGGCATTGGTAGGTCCCATGGCGCTCGTTCGTCCGCCCGCACCGATGGACGGCCGGCGGTAGGAGCACGCTCGATGCCGACCCGTGGCGACCGGCACCTGCGCTCGGTACGACTGGCGAAGCAGTTGGCTGCGCTCGGCGCCCGGCTGAAGACGATCCACCTGGTCACCGGCATCCCACCACGCCAAGTCCAAAGGCTGTTCTTCCCCGATGCCCGCACAATCCCCCGCGGACGCGCCCCCGACTCGGCCGAGTGGTACCACGGCGCCAATCTCATCATGCGCATCGACGCCTGCATCATCGGCGCCAAGTACCACCAGTTGCGCGATCTGGGGCTCTCGGCTGGCGAAGCCCTGGTCTTCGCCGACCGCGCCTACCAGGCCGCTACGCTGCCGCCTTACCGCATCAGCCTGGACCGGGCCTTCAACCTCGTCTCCTACATCGACGGCATCTGGCTCGCACGCGCACCGGCGCTGTCCATCCTGACCTGCCCGGACTGCGGCTGCGAATTCATTGCCGCAGTCGGCACCATTGCACACCCCGGTCAGGCTTGCCCCTTCTGCAAGCTTCTGGAACGTTTTCATCTGGACCATCGCATCCAGGCTTCCTACCCGGTTCGTCCCGCTATCGACATGACCGAGTGCCAACTGGGCATGCTCGCGCTCTTTCACAAGCTCAGCCCCGGAACCGAAGGCGATACCCCCGCCTAATAAGCCCCGTTACAGCGCGACAGGCGAGGCAGATGGCCGAAGAATGGGCCACTTCGCATTACTTGCGGCATCGCCGTGCAGCCATGGCCGCCACACCAACGCCTGTCAGTTCCTACCCCGCCTCCGACCCGGGCTTTGCCGCGGTGCCTGTCGAGGATCTGCTGGCCGGCGAAGCGGACCTGATCGCACGCATCAAGCTGTGCTACGGCACCGACCGGGACAGCTTCGAGCGCGACGTGCTGACGCTGGTGCGCCACTATGCCGCCTGCGTGCATCTGCTGCCGGCGACTGCCGACAACTACTTCAGCAAGCCCGGAGGACTGTTCCGGCTCGGTCTGGAGACCGCTTTCTTCAGCCTGCAAGGGACCGATGCGCACATTTTCTCGGGGCGGATGAGCATCTCGGCACGCCGCCAACTTGAGCCGCGCTGGCGCCATGCGACGTTCATCGCGGGCCTGTGCTGCGAGTTGCATCGTCTGCTGAGTCACGTCATCGTCACCGATGCCGCCGGCGAAGCGTGGCCGCCCTTCCTGCAACCCCTGACCGACTGGCTGGCGACACGTGGGCGCGAGCGCTACTTCCTGCGTTGGCGGCCACAGGCGGTTGAGGCGCGCGGCCTGGGCCTGTTCGCCCTGCCCCATGTGGTGCCGTCTGCGGTGATGGCCGACCTGTCCGAGGGCAACGCGGTCATCGTGCCGCACCTGCTGGCCAGCATCAGCGGCATCCCGGTCTATCGCGAGCACAACATCCTCGACGAACTCGTCCGCCGCTCGCTGGCGCTGGTCATCGACCGCAACCTCGCAGCCAGCGCCGACCGCTATGGTTCGCCGCAATACGGCTCGCACCTGGAACGCTACCTGGTCGATGCCCTGCGGCGACTCGCCAGCGGCAACCAGGCTTGGGTGGCCAACCGCGAGAAGACGCGCCTGTGGTTCGGGCAGGACGGCCTGTTCCTGGTCTGGCCCGGTGCCGCCGAGGATGTCCACCAGATGCTCGAGGCCGACCAACTGGCCGGCATTCCCAAGGCGCCCGAGACCATGCTGGAACTCTTGCTGGCCGCCGGCGTGTTTGAAGCGGCAGCGGCGGACCGCTCGACCTGGTCCATCCAGCCACCCGGCGCCAAGGCCCCGCTGGAAGCCGTCAAGCTCTCAGCCCCGGCCATCCTCCTTGCAGGAATCGATCCGCCACCCGTGGCCTTACCCCAGGCGTTGGAATTCAAGCCAGGGCATACGCCTACACCCACGTCTCCGCCAGCAACGGTCACGAGCGGCACCCAGTTGTCGCTCATTCCGCCGCCCGAGGCACCCGCCGACACTCAAGCACGCGTGGCGCCGGTCGAGGAAATACCCAGAGCATCCGCGCAGGAACTCGCGTCGACACCTCCCTCGGCCATCTTCGCCTTGCAAGCCCCGCTGCGCCTGAACCCGGTGGTGCGGGACGCGCTGGCCGATGCCGTTCGTACGCTCAACGACGGCATGGGCCCGGCGACGGTGTGCACCGTCGCCCAGGGGGTGTTCGTGCCGCTGGAGGACTTCGTGCGACGCGGCGTCCAGCCCTCCCTGGCCATGCGTGCGCTGACTGAGACGAACATGCTGGTGAAGCCAAACCGCAACGGCCCGCCGACGCTGTCGCGCGAGTTCAACGGTAAGCCCACCGTCGGCATCGTGCTCGACCCGCGCTGCGTAAGCGGACTCGATCTGGCGGGCTTTGCCGTGCCACCGACGGGGGAAGGCTGAGATGCTGGTGCGCCGCTACGAGATGCCCTGGCGCCGAACCTACGAGGTCTATGCCAGCCTCGCCTGGTGGTTGGCGCTGGTCTATTTCCTGGTTGTGAGCACAATCGGTTGGCTTCCCCGCCAGTTGTCCCTGCCGCTTGCGCTCATCTGCCTAGCGATGGGCGTATTGCGGCTGGCCCAGGCGCTACGCATGCTGGTGTTGCGTGCCTCGCTCGGCGGCCGCGGCATCGAGGTCATCAGCACGAGCGAACTGGCCCGCTGGTGCAAGAACCCAAACGATGTGTTCCTGGGCTTTGGCTTCGAATGGCGGCCCGTGCATTCGCAACGGCTCTACGAACTCGCCAAGATCGACTACCGGGAATACGCCGTGTCGCCACGACTGCTTCGCTTTCTGGGCTACGACAGCAAACCGCAACCGGACGCCGAGATCGGTCTGCCGTATATCCACGGCATCGAACCGAAGGAAGGCCCCATGCATCGTCCCTTGCAGAACTTCGAGGGTGGCACCCTGCTGGTGGGCACGACACAGTCTGGCAAGGGCGTGGCGCTGGCCAACCTGATCACCCAGGCGATCCGGCGCGGCGATGTGGTGATCATCATCGACCCGAAGAACAGCCGCCGCCTCAAGCGCGTGGTCGAGCGCGCCTGCGCTGACTACCGCGAGCCCGACACCTTCATGGAGTTCCACCCGGCCTTTCCGGAACGCGGCGTGCGGCTCGACTTCACCTTCAACTGGCAAAAGCCCACCGAGATCGCCTCGCGCATCCAGTCCATCATGCCGCCGGACACGGCAGGCGCCTTCTCGGCCTTCGGCTGGGATGCGGTCAATGTGGTGGTGCAGGGCCTCATCGAAATCGAAGAGCGGCCGAACCTGATGAAGCTCACCAAGTACATCGAGGGCGGCATCGAGCCGGTACTGGAAGGCTCGCTGCGCCGCTACTACGACCAGACTCTGGGGGCCGGCTGGCGCGATCTGCCCGAGATGAAAAAACTGCTGCACGATGCCCATCGCGGCAACATGAAGCGGCCGTCGGAGGCGGCCAGCGCCGATCTGATGGCCTTCGTCGCCTACTACGAACACCACGTCGCACAGAACCAGCGCAACAAGGTGATCGACGCCCAAGTGAGGACCTTCCGCCACAACCGCGAGCACTACCAGAAGATCACGGCCAACCTGCTCCCCATCCTGTCGATGCTGACCTCGGGCGACCTGGGGCGCAGCCTCTCGCCCGACCCGTTCGATGCGGACGACACGCGGCCCATCATGAATTTCGAGAAGATCGAGCGGGCCGGTCATGTGCTCTACATGTGCCTCGATTCGCTGCCCGATCCTTCGGTCGCGTCGGCCATCGGTGCCCTGGCGCTGGCCGATCAGGCGGCGCGTGCCGGCATGCGTTACAACCTGGGCAACTACCGACGCATCGCACTGTTCGTCGATGAGGTCTCCAACGTCATCAACCAGCCGCTGATCGAGATCCTCAACAAAGGAGCCGAGGGCGGCATCTTCACCACCTGCGCGATGCAGACCCTGGCCGACCTGGCCAAGCGGCTCGGCAGTGAGAACGCGGCTCGCATGGCGCTGGGCAATCTCAACAACCTGATCGCACTGCGCACAAAGGACCGGCCGACGCAGGACTTTGTGGTCGAGACCTTCGGCAAGACGGCGATCCACACGGTGCGGGTGGGGCTCAGCCACGGGTCGGATGCCCACCTGGGCGACTTCTCGTCGAGCTATTCCACCCAACTCACAGAGAGCTTCGAAGAGATGGTGCCGGCCGACGTACTGGGCAAACTGCCCAATCTCCAGTACTTCGCCTCGGTATCGGGCGGTCGCCTCATCAAGGGCCGGTTCCCCATCCTCGATCCCGACGCGGATCCAATCCCTGCACCTGCGAAGGTGGCCGCATGATCCGCGCCGTTGCCGTGCTGTCGCTGGTCATCCTGCTGATCCTGGCGCTGTACGTGCCTTCGGCCCATCCGCCGGAGCGCTTCCTGGCGCAGTTGCGTGCCGAACATGAGGCGGCAGTTGCCTACTGGGGCGTCGAGCCCGCCACGCGCATGCTGGATCGGGCGGCAAGCATGCAGGAGGCGACGGCCAGCGTCACGCCGATCCCGGCCGCAAAGGATGCCCCTTTCAAAGCGAGCGTGCACGGTGCGGTGTCACGGGAGATGTCCTCGATCAACCACCGCTTCTTCAACAACGCCTATTTCCGTTCTGTGGATGCCTTGCTCCTGCTCGCCAGCTATCGGCTGTCCACCCTGCTCGAATGGCTGCCCTGGCTGGGCGCATTCTTTCTGGCGGCGATCGCCGACGGTGGATGCGCACGGCTGATCAAGGCCAAGGAGTTCCTGCAACACGATCCGGAGATGTTCGCGTTATACGCCAGCCTGGGCATCGTGACGCTCTGCGCGACGGTCATCGGCTTCGTGGTACCGGTCACGCCATATCCACTGCTGCTGCCTTGTGCGCCGCTGTTGGTCGGCGTTCTCACCGGGCGGGCGTTGGGATGTTTTCACCGACGTGGATAAGAAATTCGCCTCTCAATGTCATCAATGACGGCTGTATGATTGTGTTGCAGTCAGTCGTGATAGCTTTCCAGATGACTCTCCATCGGCCATTGCTGCCTTTTGGACACCAGTCGCGCTAGGTCGGCAATGCAGGCCAACTGCTGACAGTGGCAGCACAGGCGGTTGAATCACTGCGTTCCTGAGCGTTGACGGACGGCAGGTTGCAGGTACATGGGTAAGTTCCCGAGTTAGTCGGGAAAATCCTCCTTCAGGGCTGCAATCATCTGCTGAGCGCGTCGCTTAATGCGGCCAGGAGGCAACGACCAGCGCTTGAAGTTTTCGGTCATCGACCAGTAGGGGTGAAAGGGCTCGGCGAATGTTGTCACTGCCTGTCCATTAACAAAATCCTGCTCGGCTGACGCCCCTAGCCATTCAACTGGAAATGGATGCCGTGCCCGCGGGTTCTTAAATAGGACGGTGCCTTCGCGCCACGTCTCGCCTAGCTCATCTGGGTGGCCCACCTCGTACAGAAATGCCATCGGTCGAGTAGCGTTAGGATCGGGTTGGTAACAAGTCCCATAACGAAGCATTCGGACTCCCCAACTGTGATATTTGCCTTCGTGGCCCATTCGATTGAACTTTGGAATCGTGCCGGCATTGCAGAACAGGATGGCAGATATGTTCTCAGCTTCAGGTTGGGCGAAGAAGCCCGACGGGATTTCCTTTGTACCACGGTGAACGTCAATGGGTTCTTCACTGATAATAAGCCGTCCTTCTTCGTCGTGATACCACTTCTGTCTAGAGCCAAACAGATAGTGACCAAGCGGCGTCGAGGAAATCATTAGGGAACCTGGGGCATGAAAGCTTTGAATCGCTATGACTAGCGGCTTTCCAGAAACATGCGGTAGTTCCCAGTATCGTTGCTTCAGCTTCGTGAAGAGCGGACTTCCCAGTCTGATTGCCACTTCGTTCTGAAGATACGCAACTTGTTCCTGCTCTGTCCGCGACCGGGGAAGCGCTCGGTAGGGGATGCCGGACGCTGTTGCCGGTGGATTGGCGGTAACCGCTTCAACCACAGCGCAAACCCCGTCCTTCCTGAGAAGAAAGTCAGGGCGTGGGTATGTTCGATCCACCATATGGCCTGACTCCCGGAACATGGCGAACAAGAACAATTCGAAAGTTCGCGCATCGAAACCGGTCGTTTGAAACTGTTCGACGAAGTTGCCATCCGGATCATCGAACTGCGTCTGCACTTCGCGCAGCATCCCGCGAGCTGGGGCATAAAGTGCAGAGTCTCGTAGGCTCCGAAATTGGGGATGCAACTCGCTGTCGGCTCGTGCGGTCTTGAAGAGGTCGATGGCCACGGATCGATAACCTTATGCGCCTGGACGATTAAGCCCAAAAACTGCGAGTAGTATATTAGCATTCGAGAACCGTTGGGGTACGACAGACAGAGCATGGGGGAAGCAGCGGCAAAAACGCCAATGCACGCCCTATTGGCGCTTTACAGCAGCTGCAATGGGTTGATCCAAGAGGAATGCGATGCAGGTCCGACTACCGGCAATATGGGGGATTAACATCAGGGTGGCGAATCTCGGCCAGATCAGGCAGTTGCTCCTACCAGAGCAAGTAGTTGCCTGCCAAGCGGTTCCATATACCTACGAACACGACGCTGGGCATCTGCTTCAAGATCAAAACGACCAGACAGTCGCATATCTCTTCCCGAGGAAACCTAAGTTCCGAAATTTCTCGGAAAATGAATCTGTACTTGTGGCGAGGTACGAATCGTTGGAGTTTGCCGAGATGGACCTGAGCAGTGGGTATTGGCTTTGCCATCCGCAGTTGCAAAATTCGTCCGTAAGAGGCGCCCAGCTCGCCGCGGAAGCTCGCGAGTCCTGGCGTGGTGCATTTCGGTACGTCGAGGAAGATCCGGCCCGAAACGTGGTTGGGTTACGCCGTCCTCAGATGGGCGCGCTACATGCCATTCATGCGCATTGGTGCACTAGTGGAGAAACAGCCACGATTGTCATGCCGACGGGTACCGGCAAGACAGAGACTATGCTCTCAACGTTAACTTCAGCGCTTTGCCATCGCGTTCTGGTTATAGTTCCGACGGATGCCCTGAGATCACAAATCGCGACAAAGTTCGAGAGTCTTGGCGTTCTTGGACTTCCAGGAAATGCTGTCCTAGCAACAGGCGTGCGAAACCCGGTAGTAGGGACGCTGCTGTCGCGTCCTAGAACGGAAGCGGACGTCGACGCATTTTTCACCCAGTGCAACGTCGTAGTGACCTCCAGTCATCTTGTCGGAGGCTGCGGCAAAGAGGTCCAAGCACAAATTGCCGATCTCTGTAGCCATCTCTTTATCGACGAGGCACATCATGCGGAGGCTGCCAGTTGGAAAGCCTTTCGGCAGTATTTTGAGAACAAAATTGTTCTTCAATTTACCGCCACACCGTTCCGAGAGGACGGGCAGAAGATCGACGGAAAGTTGATCTTCGTCTACCCGCTTCGGAAGGCGCAAGAGGAGGGCTACTTTCGGCCAATCAGGTTCCGACAGGTTTACGAATTTGACTCCCAGCGGGGAGATCAGAAGATTGCCGAGGCCGCACTCGATGAACTCGACGCCGACTCAACCGGCAAGCATATTGTGATGGCTCGCGTTAACGGTGTATCGCGAGCAGCTTCCGTTAACGCGCTGTACCAAGCGCTAGGTCGGTATGAAGTCGTTACTATTCACTCCGGTGTTTCGAGTCGGGAGCGAGAAGAGGCTAAGCGAAAGCTATTTAGCGGCGAGGCGCGGGTTGTCGTATGCGTCGATATGCTTGGCGAGGGGTTTGACCTGCCCGAGTTGAAGATCGCGGCCTTCCATGACATCAGGAAGAGCTTGGCAGTCACGCTTCAATTGGCGGGTCGGTTTACCCGTGCTCGGTCTGATTTGGGCGATCCTGTATTTATCGCAAATACCGCAATCGTCGACGTAACAGAGGAACTGCGGGCTCTCTACTCCCAGGATCCAGATTGGAACGTCTTGCTTCCGCAGCTGAGTACATCGGTTATTGAACAAGAGGTGGCCTCGCAAGAATTCTTCCGCGGCTTTGGAACATTTCTCAGTGAGGTTCCGCTCAGGGAACTTCGGCCTGCAGCGAGCATGGTGGTCTATAAGACGCACTGTGCCACATGGCAGCCCAAGATGTTTCGAAAGGGCTTCCGTGGCTTAACTCCGCGGGATAAGCTTTACCACAGCCTCAACGCAAATGAGAACACGTTGGTAGTGCTCGCTGCGACGGAACAGGGTGTGCGATGGAGCGACGTGGAATCGATTCGGCAAATTGGCTGGGAACTCTTCATTGCCGTATGGGATCGCGCCAGGAGTCTTCTGTATCTTCATGGTTCTGACATCAGCGGGTCATACAAGGAGCTTGCAAAGACTCTGTGCGGAAGTGACGTTGAGTTGATGGTCGCGCCAAACCTTTTTCGCTGCTTCCATGGCATCAATAGGCTTGTTCTCAATAACGTTGGGCTGAACGAGCACTTAGGGCGTCAAGTCCGGTACACGGGGCGAATGGGGTCAGACGTGGAAGCCCGGATTGGCCAGGCGGCAAGGCAAGGGGCGACGAAGGCTGTACTAGCCGGACAAGGCTTTGAACGTGGTCAGCGGGCGTCCGTTGGAGCGGCGAAACGAGGTCGCGTTTGGTCCAATCTGAGGCTCCGCGTGGACACCTTTGCGGCCTGGGCGCGAGGTATCGGTCTCAAACTAGTAGACGAGACAATTGATCCCGATGCCGTCCTGGCTGGGACGCTAAAACCAGATGTGATTGGCTCGGTTCCCAACAAGGTCATCATCACGGCTGAATGGCCTCTTGAATTGCTTATCCGACCGGAATACGCAACGAACTTCCTGACGTCAGGAGCCACTGAAGAATCGCTGACGAACGTAGATATTGACGTTCGCCCACGCGCCGACGAGGGCCCAATCGTCCTTGGGGTCTCTTGTGAACGGTGGGAAGCACTGTTTCAGCTTGAACTGTTTGGGGCAAACGGTAGCTTTGACTTCAAATTTGTGCAGATTAACGGCCCCCAGATGAACATCCGTCGGGGCCAGTCTGTGGAGCCGTTAGCCGAGTTCTTCACCAACTATCCCCCTGTAATTTGGTTTGCCGATGGATCATCACTCGAGGGGTGTGAATACGTAGAGTTGCCCTCAAGTACACTGCAACCGTTCCCGGTTGAGCGGTTGACTGTCTTCGATTGGACCGGTGTAGATATTAGGAAGGAGTCTCAAGGTGAGAGTCGGACGGCCGGAACCGTTCAGCATAGGCTCATTGAGCAGTTACAGAGAGACGCAATCTACGATGTTATTTTCGACGATGACGGCGCTGGGGAGGCTGCCGACGTTGTTGCCATAAAGATGGTAACGGAAGGTGAACGAAGCGCTATCAATGTGGAGCTGTATCACTGCAAGTACGCGGGAGGGGCACCTGGAGGTCGCGTGGATGACCTCTATGTCGTCTGTGGCCAGGCTCAACGGAGCACGGGCTGGCTCGCCAACTACGAGCGACGTACCGAACTCTTTACGCACCTATTGAAGAGGGATGGCTTGAGGACATCACAAGGTCGCGCCACGCGCTTCGAGCGTGGAGATAGCCGGACGTTGACGCAGATTCGTGACTTGAGCAGAAGATGCGAGGTCAAACTGCAGGTGACTGTGGTCCAACCTGGCTTGTCGGTTGCTGCCGCTACGAGAAGCCAACTGACCCTCTTGGCCGTCACCGAGCGCTATCTGACCGATACCTACGAGATTCCACTTCAAGTCTTATGCAGCGCTTAGGTCGTTGCCTATTTGCCTCGGCGAGGCTTTGCGGTTCGCACGTGTCTTGACGGCTGCGCCGGCCGCGTCAATGGATACGACACCACGCGGGTATATTGCCGGATTCGCCGAAGCACCCGATTAAGGGATTACGGGTTTCATGACAATGACTTTCCACGCCACTCGGACCAATGATATCAAGGGCGGCAATGCACCACTACACCGGCCACTCAACCGAGCTAACGCCACCGGCAGCAATGGCCGAGGAGCGCTCCTCGGCCACTCCGGACACTGGGACCCTGCAAGCGGCAGAGATCAAGGACGCCGATCTGAGCGTCCGGTCCTGAAAAAACTGGGTGCCCGGACGCGACCTGATTGCGCTGCTGACGGGAGAAGAGCCTGTCGTTCTCTCGGCGAAATCAAGGGTGCTGGCCGCGGAGGGAAAACGTGACGAGGCGATCGAAGTGGCCGACCGGATCACTAGCCCGGAGCGGCACTCGGCGAGGGCGCTTGCGAACACCATGTTTAGCAAGCCGGCAGACGCCCTGCAAGACTGCGACTCTGGCCTCGCCCTTCCCGACCTGCCGGACAACACCCGACAGCTCCTGCTGCTGCTGCGGGCGCGGGCGAAGTTCTCCCTCGCTCAGGCCAGCACGTCCGCTTCGGAGGGCGATCTGCTGCCGCCGAGCGGCGTGGCCGGGATTGACCCCTCGCTTGTGAAAGAGGCTTGGGATGCCATCCAAGATGCCGTCGATGCTCTGCGAGAAGCAGGTTGGAGCTCCAACATCGAGCACCTTGCAGACATCTGGGGCGCGACGGCCTCGATATTGGGGAAGCAGAAGGTGCTGTTGCCTGAGCTCGCAGCCGCCGCTCGGCTCCGGCCCCACCTGCCGAACCTGCAGGGAGCCCTGGAATCCGTTGCGGCACAGTGCGGAGACTTTGCAGTTGCCCTGGAAGCCAACGAACGACTTCCATCTTCGGACACGCGAGACCTTCGACGCACACTCCTGCTGCACGAGGCACAAAAGCACACCGCGTGTTTCAGATGGTTCGACAAGCACTTCGATGGATTTGACCGAACCAACGCCCTGTTCGGCCCCGCCGCAACGGTGGCGGCGATCTCTGCTCACAAGCTATCGGAGCCGGACCTGGTTAGGAAGTGGTCCGCCGAGCTCGAGTCGCATCCGCATTTGGAAGAGCATGCCGCTCTCTTGCAGTATTACATCGCCATCGAGTTGAACAAGATCGGCAACGATGAGGCGCTCGATAGGCTGATTGAGCGTTTCGACGCGCTCGGCCACCCATTCACCCTGTCCGTCGCGTTGCTACAGGAGCTCAACCCGACCGATGAGAAGCAGGCTGCGCTTTGCGTGCAGGTCGCGGAGCACGTCTGCGAGAAGGTGGAGCCCTCGCCCGCGATGGCTGCCCATGTGGGCCTCGCCCTAGTCACAACGACGGATTGGGACGGCTTGCTCGATTGGTGCAAGAAATTCAAGACTCGCGTCGACGCGGGGCCTCGCATGCTTGCGTTCGAGGCACTCGCTCTGGATAAATTGGGACACACCCAGGAGGCCAAAGAGCTTCTGGAGAAGATGTTGGCCGGAGGCGTGCTGGACAACCTCGCGCTAAACACCTACGTGACGATCATGGTTCGGTGTGGCTACGTCCAAGAAGCGCTTGACGCGGCCGAGAAGATCATGGAAGCCGCCACGTCGAAACGCCAACAGATGGACTGCACTCGACTGCTCTCTAACCTGATCCAGCAGTCAGACCCCGGAAGCAAGCGGCTCCTCGCTCTCGCCGTACAGATGGGGCGCTTGGCAGACCCGAAATCGGAGGTCGAGGAAGGCATCTACCTGGTCATGTTCCTCATGGCCACCCTTAACGAGAGGAACGTGCCGACGCAGCCGGAGCTCGCCGACTTCCACCAAAGAGCCGAAGCCTTCTTCGCGAAATTTCCCGACTCAAAGATCATTAAACGAGCAACACTTCGCGAGGATTCGTCGGGCCTAGAGCTCATCGCGCAACTCAAAGCAATCGCGGGCATCTCGGAGGACCGCGAGACATTCCAACGCCGACTTGAGAACCAGATGCAACAGGGGCTAACGGTTGTCCCGTTCTCGTGGCGCCCAAAGCTTGTTCTCTCCTCGGTCCACGACGTCGTGCATCTCTGGGAGATCGCCAAGGTTTCCAGCGTCGATGATAAGAAGTATCACCTCACGATGCTCACCGACACGGAATGGACTCCGCCGACAGCGGCCTCCCTGCGGATTCGCACTCCCCTCCTGGACCTGACCGCCCTGCTGGTCCTGTTCGACCTCGGTCTGATCGATGCCGCTGTCCAGTTCTTCGGTAAGGTGGGAATCGCGAAAGCAACACTCGAGACGCTGGCCACCCTGGTCAACCCGTTCTCCGGCAGTCCGCTGAGATCGAAATGCGCCGCATTGCAGAACGCGCTAAAGCCGCATTTGAGCGTGATCGTTCAACCGTCAATCTCTGAGTTGGCCGACGCCGACGAAGACGAAGACGAAGACAGCATGTTGGGACGTGAGCATAAGGAGATCTCCCGACTCTGCCAGCAAGACGACAGCTACCGGCTATATTCGGATGATCTGTGCTTTCGCGTGCTCGCCGCCAAGAGCGACAAGCCCAACGGAATCTGCACGCTTGACGTCCTTGCGGGACTCGAAGAGGCCGGTTTGCTGACGCGACAGGACGTCGCCCGTAAAATATCGATGTTGTGCGGATGGCGTGTGGGGCTCATCGTGCGGTTCGACGACCTGGTAGCGCTTTTACCTCCTGAACTGGCGAAAGTTCCGAACGCGAAGCAAGGGATGGAAATGCTGGATCGGCATCCGGAGTTCATGGCCGTCATCACTGCGCTGTGGGATTTCCGCGCACGCTTCGACAAGACGCTGGAGCACGCTGCCGCCGTCCTCCGAAGGCTAGGCGAGGAAACAACTCTGCCCAATGGCGCTCTCGCGTCGCTGGTCGGGCAATGGTTTGTCAAAGCGGGCCTGAAGAACGACGCACCGCCAAACGCACTCGGCGTGCTGACAAAAGCCATCACGCGAGCCGCCCTGCTTCCCAACCTTTCTAAGGCCACAGCCGCGAAGCTCTGGGCCGTCTACATCCAGCTCGTTGAGCTCCATCATGGCTCGTTCATGGATGAACGAAAAGAGCGAGACGCGATCCGTCTGCTCGGCGCGGAGTGCGCGAAGCTTCAGGTCACAAACGCGGGCCTGGGGGAAATGGCGCATTCGTCGCTCAGGCGCGGCCTGACCGAAGGAACAAGCGCAGACGCGGACTTCATGGCCGAATATTCCGAGACGCTACTGCGCCTTAGAACTCAAGCCCGTCAAACCAGCAGGTGATGAGACTCGCGTCGAAGTGCGAGGCATCCGCTCCTGCGTGCGCCGACGGCGTGAGCGGCCCTTGGAATTGGCCAGAGAACGGTAAGCGTCCAGCCGTACCGCATTGCTGAGAGGTGACGGAGGCGGCGATCATTGTGTCCACGATAATTTTGGTGGACACATGAACACAAACCTACTTGCCCCACCCATTGCCCGCCGCCATCGGAGGCACACTGCCGAATTCAAGGCACAAGTGATTGCTGCTTGCATGCAGCCCGGCGTGTCAATTGCTGCCGTTGCACTGGCGAACCAGTTGAATGCCAATTTCCTTCGTAGTTGGGTCAAAGCGTATCGCAATCAGCAACGGGATGGCCTGCCGGCAAACATCAGTACTGCTGAAAGCGATGACGCAGGGATTTGCCCACCGCCGACGTTGATACCTGTCAAAGTAGAAGCGACCGATGCGAAGGCAGCCGACGACATCCAGATAGAAATCCGTCGCCAACAAACCGTCTTTCAAATTGCCTGGCCAATATCGCAAGCTACCGCTTGTGCCCAGTGGTTGCGCGAGATCCTTCGATGATTCAGCCGGCGCAAGTCTGGCTGGCAGTCGAACCGGTTGATATGCGTCTTGGCATCGATGGCCTGTCGCTAAAGATCCAACAAGCCTTGGAGCGCTCCCCGTGTGACGGCACGGCCTACGCCTTCAGGAATCGCCGGCGCAACCGTATCAAGCTGCTCATCTGGGACGGCACCGGTGTCTGGCTTTGTCTGCGGCGTCTGCATCATGGCCATTTCATCTGGCCAACCGCCGATACCATCACCTTCACCATGACCTCGGTCCAATGGAAATGGCTCATCACCGGTGCCGATTGGCAGCGTCTGGACGCGGTTCCGCAGGCACACTGGCGAGTGTGAGCGGTGCCATGGAAATACCTGTCAATTCGATGCAATAAATACCGCTGAAACGCCCTATTGGCATGGCTTTCAGCCATATCGACGTGGTATAATTACGGCATGAATTTGCAAGCAGAACTGGCGCGTTTCAACCCTGAGCCTGCGTTGCAGACATGGGTGTCCGGGACGATAGATCAACTGCTCGACAAGACCCGACAGGACGCCGCCACCATCAAGGCGGCGAACCTCAAGATCCAGGCCCTGACACTGGAACTTGCGCATCACCGGCGTATGCGCTTCGGCAACAAGAGTGAGGCATTCTCACCCGAGCAACGGGAATTGTTCCAGGAAACCTGGGATACCGACCTGGCGGCGCTCGAAGCCGAGACCGACCAACAAACCGAGGCACTGGAACCGCAGGATCGACCCAAGCGTCAGCGCGCTGGCCGTCAAACCTTACCTGAGCATCTGCCGCGCATCGAACACCGGCACGAACCGGCGTCATGCACCTGCGGACAGTGCGGCATGGATCTGGTCAAGATCGGCGAAGACATCAGCGAACAGTTGGACGTTGAGCCAGCCCGTTTCTTCGTGCATCGTCACATCCGCCCCCAGTACGCCTGCCGTGCCTGCGAGACCGTTTCAGCAGCACCCATCCCGCCCGCCGTAATCGATGGCGGCATGGCGGCGGTGGGCTTGTACGTCTGGGTGATCATCAGCAAGTATCTCGATCATCTTCCGCTGTATCGTCTAGAGCAGATCGCGGCACGGGACCAGGTCATTCTGTCCCGCTCCACGCTCGCAGAGTGGGTCGGGCGTGTCGGTGTCGCCCTGCAACCTCTGGCGGATCGCCTGGCGGCGTTACTACTTGAACGCCCGGTGCTGCATGCCGATGAAACGCCCGTGGCGCAGCTTGATCCTGGCAAGGGCAAGACCAAACGGGCGTATTTATGGGCCTACCGCAGCAATGCCCTGGAAACCGGCCCACCGATTGTGGTGTTTGATTACCAGACCAGCCGCGCGGGTCGCCATGCGCAGAACTTCCTATCGGAGTGGCAAGGCCACCTCATGGTGGACGACTA
>CAIVDC010000095.1 GCA_903904605.1 uncultured Sterolibacterium sp. | reverse complement strand
GGAGCATATGCGCAAGGTGCCGATCTCGCCCGACGACAAGGCCGACATCATCGCCCGCGTCACGCCCGGCTTCTCCGGCGCTGAACTCGCCAACCTGGACAATGAGGCGGCGCTGTTTGACTCACGCCAGAACAAGCGCGTCGTGGACATGGAGGACTTCGAGCAGGCCAAGGACAAGATCATCATGGGTGCGGCCCGCCGCTCGGTGGTGATGCCGGAAGAAGAGCGCAGGAATACCGCCTACCACGAGTCCGGCCATGTCGTCGTCGCCAAGCTGATGACCAAGACCGACCCGGTGCACAAGGTCACCATCATTCCCCGCGGCCGCGCCCTCGGCGTGACCATGCAGTTGCCGGAAGGTGACCGCTACAGCCAGGACAAGGAGCGCCTGCTGCAGATGATCGCCGTGCTTTTCGGCGGCCGCATCGCCGAGGAAATCTTCATGCACCAGATGACCACCGGCGCCTCCAACGACTTCGAGCGCGCCACCGATCTGGCCCGCCGGATGGTGACGCAGTGGGGCATGTCCGATGCGCTCGGGCCCATGGTCTATGGCGAGAACGAGGGCGAGGTGTTCCTCGGCCGCTCCGTCACGACGCACAAGAATGTCTCGGAAGAGACGATGCGCCAGGTCGATGCCGAGATCCGCCGCATCATCGATCAGCAATATGGCGTCGCCCGGCGCCTGATCGAGGAGAACAGCGGCAAGATCGAAGTGATGGCCAAGGCGCTGCTCGAATGGGAAACCCTCGATTCCGACCAGATCAGCGACATCATGGCCGGCAATCAACCACGGCCGCCCAAGCCTGCAACGCCGCCGCCGCCGAAGTCGACGCCCAGCAACACGCCGGGCGCCGAACCGACCGCTACCGCGCCGGCGTAATTCGCGACCCGGGTATGCGTAGAAGGGCATAGCCGGGTGAATGGTTTTCGATGTCCTTTCTCGACTTCGGTCACTACAGATTAAGCTTCGCGCGCCCATTGATCATGGGCATCGTCAATGTCACCACCGACTCGTTCTCCGGCGATGGACTGGCCGAGGATCCGCGACGCGCGGTGGATCATGGCCGGAGGCTGGTGGCGGAAGGTGCAGACCTCCTCGACATCGGCGCGGAATCCTCGCGCCCGGGTGCCGTTCCGGTGCCCCTGGAAGAGGAGTTGGGACGTTTGATTCCGGTGATCGAGCGACTCCGCGATTGCGGGGTGCCGCTTTCCGTCGACACCGTCAAGCCCGAAGTGATGCGCGCGGCCATAGCGGCCGGCGCCGCGATGATCAACGACATCAATGCTCTCCAGGCGCCAGGGGCTCTTGAAGCGCTGGCGGCATCAAATGCCGCGGTGTGCTTGATGCATATGCGGGGCCAGCCGTCGACGATGCAGCAGCAAGCCGAATATATCGATGTGGTCGGCGAGGTGGCGGCCTTTCTCTGCGCACGAGTGGCTGCGGCAGAACAGGCTGGCGTGGCGCGCAGCCGCGTCGTGGTTGATCCGGGCTTCGGCTTCGGCAAGAACCAGGAGCACAATCTCGACCTGTTTCGCCACCTCGACCGCATCAAAGCCATCGGACTGCCGCTCCTCGTCGGCGTGTCGCGCAAGTCGATGCTCGGCCTTATCACCGGCAGTCCGGTCGAGAATCGCGTCCATGCCAGCGTTGCGGCGGCGCTGCTGGCGGCGCAGCGAGGCGCTGATATTCTGCGCGTGCACGACGTGGCGGCGACCAGGGATGCGTTGGCCGTCCTGCGGGCGCTGCAGATCTCCCCCCAACCGCCGGGGGGGTGACGGGTTTTAAGCCGCCGAGGCGGCTTTCTTAAATTGAACGCCGCCTCCTCGGGGCGGCTCTTCGGAGACAGCATGAGCAATAAATACTTCGGTACCGACGGGGTGCGCGGTCTGGTCGGGCGGATGCCGATCACGCCGGAATTCGTGATGCGCCTGGGATTCGCCGCGGGTACCACGCTGGTAGTGCGCGAGTCGCTGCCGGTCGGTGAGCGTCCGGCCGTGCTTATCGGCAAGGACACTCGGGTTTCGGGCTATCTGCTGGAGGCCGCTCTGGAAGCCGGTTTTGCTGCCGCCGGTGTGGACGTCATGCTCTGCGGGCCGATGCCGACGCCGGCGGTGGCCTACCTGACGAGGGCACTGCGGCTGCAGGCAGGCGTGGTGATTTCGGCCTCGCACAATCCTTATCAGGACAACGGCATCAAGTTCTTCTCGGCTGGCGGCAAGAAATTGCCCGACGCCGTCGAAGCCGAGATCGAGGCGCGCCTCGGCGAGCCGATGGGCTGCATGGACTCGGCCCGGCTAGGCCGCGCGCGGCGGATCAACGATGCCGCCGGACGCTACATTGAGTTTTGCAAGAGCACTTTCCCCAACGATCTCGATCTGCGCGGTCTCAAGATTGCCCTGGATTGCGCCCACGGTGCCGCCTATCAGGTGGCGCCGGCGGTGTTCCATGAACTTGGCGCCGAAGTGGAGAGCGTCGGCGTTTCGCCCAACGGGGTGAACATCAACGACGGCGTCGGCGCTACTGTGCCGGAGTCCCTGAAGCGGGCCGTGCTGGAGACGGGCGCCGACATCGGCATCGCCCTCGACGGTGACGGCGACCGCCTGCTGATGGCTGATGCCGGCGGTCGGCTCTTCGACGGCGACCACCTGCTTTATATCATCAGCCGCGAGCGCGCGGCGCGGCGCCATGGCGTCCAGGGCGTGGTCGGCACCCTGATGAGCAATCTGGGCTTCGAACACGCCTTGTCGCGCCTGGACATACCTTTCGCGCGCGCCAGGGTGGGCGACCGCTATGTGCTGGAACTGCAGCAGGAACGCGGCTGGCCGCTCGGCGGCGAGAATTCCGGACACATCATCTGCCTCGACAAGCATAGCACCGGCGACGGCATCATCGCCGCGCTGCAGGTTCTGGCTGCCTTGCGCGGCAACGGCGAAACGCTCGCTGAAGCCTGCGTCGACCTCGCCATGTATCCGCAGCAGCTCATCAATGTGGTCATGCCGGCCGGCTTCGACTGGAAGAATGATCAAGGCATAGGCGCCGCCGCCGAGGCGGCGACGCGCGATCTTGACGGCCGGGGCCGTGTTCTGCTGCGCGCTTCGGGCACCGAGCCCCTGCTGCGGGTGATGGTCGAAGGCGAGGACGGCGCATTGGTCGCAGAATGGTCGGAGGCAATCGCGACGGCGGCGCGTGCCGCCGTCGCGGCAACGGCAGTGCCTTCCACCCAACCCTCTCACCGGGGGAAGGGTTGATCATGGCTCACGATCTCAGTCTGTGATTGCCTCGCCTTGGGACGGCCTGGCGTCGAGGCCTAAACGGCGAATCTGGGCATCAATCTGACCGCGTTATCGCGCCCGATGGCCTGGATCTCGGCTGCCGACAGACCGAGCCGGGTCAGGCCTTCCGCGGTCACGCTGAGCGGCACGAAGGGATTGTCGCTGCCGAACATGATCTGCGAAGTCGGGACGAGGTTCATCAGAGCCGCCATGGCCGGGCGGTTCGCCGAATTGGCGATCTCGTAATAGAGCCGCTTCAATTCGTAGTCGACGCCGTTGGGCACTTTTGCCGCCAAATCCTTGCGCTTGCCCAGTTGTGCGATGCGTCCGGCGAGCATCGGCACGGTGCCGCCGGCGTGGGAGAAGATGAAGCGGATGTCGCGCAGCCGCCCGAAGGAACCGGTATACAGCAGGCTGGTGACCGTGCGCGTGGTGTCGTGCGGAAACTCGGTCAAGGGCTGGGGAATATAGGACATCAGGTCGCGGCAGCAGTCGGGCGCCGTGGGGTGGACATAGACGATGGCACGGCGCCGGTTCAGTTCATCGAACACCGGCGCATAGGCCGGATCACCCAGCCACTTGTCGCCATAGCTGGACAGCAGGCAGATGCCGTCCGCCTTGAGCACGTCCAGTGCGTAAGCGATCTCGCGCAGACTGCCTTCGGTGTCGGGCAGCGGTATTGACGCGAAGGAACCGAAGCGGCCGGGATGGGCCTTGCCGAGTTCCGCCGCGTACTCGTTGCATTTGCGCGCGAGACTGCGGCCGGCATCCTGGTTGCCGAACCAGATTCCGGGACTTGAGATCGAGACGATGGCGGTCGCGATCCCCAGTCTGTCCATCTCGTCCAGGGATTTTTGCGGGGTCCAGGTCGCCACGGCCGGGGGCAGGATGTTCTGCACCTGAGCGAGCACCTGCGCCCGGGCTTCCGCCAGATAGGCCGGCGGCAGGATGTGGTGGTGCACGTCGATCAGTCCCGGACCGCCCGTACCAGCCGGTGTCTGGGCCAGCGCGGCGGCGGACGGCAGGATTGCGCCCGCCCCCAGAGACGCCGCTGAGACGAGGAATTGCCGCCGGGCCGTACAACAAGGATGGGTCATGTCCTGCCTCCTCTGGTTCGCGATGACGGAAAGTATAAGCGCTGTAGCGGCGCATGCGGCCAATGTCGTCAATGATGGTCCGCGCTCTTGTCTGAAGCAGCCCGCAAACCGATAATACGACATTGAATCGGAGTTCAGTTCCTATGGTCGAGTTTGTCTATTCGAATGTCGAAAAGGAGATGGCGGCCTACGGCTATGATGCCGTGACGCACAGCCATTGCCGGATGTGTCACGGAGGCTGCGGCGTCCTGGTGTATACCCGGAACGGCAAGGTGGAGAAGATCGCCGGCGATCCGGAAAGCCCGATCGGGCACGGCACCTTGTGCAGCAAGGGCCTTGCCTCGGCGCAACTGGCCTACCACCCGGACCGCCTGCAGTATCCGGTGAAGCGTGTCGGGCCCAAGGGCAGCGGGCAATGGCAGCGCATCTCCTGGGACGAGGCGCTCGACACGATCGCCGAAAAGATGTTGGGCTACAAGGAGAGATTCGGCGCGGAATCGGTCGTGCTGGGCTATGGCACGGGCCGGGAGAACGAAGCGGCGATCTATCGCTTCGCCAACCTTTTCGGCACCCCTAACGTCCTGACCGCGGGGCATCTCTGTTACGGCCCGCGCATCTCCACCGGGATCATCACCTGCGGCTCGAATCCGATCGTCGATTACGAGAACAAGCCCAGGTGCGTCATGGCCTGGGGCAACAATCTCGTCATCGCCAACTCCGACGAATACAAGGGCGAAGACCTGTCGGTCTGCCTGGATTCCGGCTCCAAGCTAATCGTCGTCGATCCGCGCCTGACGCGGCTGGCGGCGAGGGCCGACATCTGGCTGCAGTTGCGCCCCGGCACCGATGCGGCGCTGGCGCTGGGCATGCTCAACACCATCATCGGCGAAGAACTCTATGACAAGGACTTCGTCGAGAACTACGTGCACGGCTGGGAGCCTTTCGTTGCGCGCGTGCGCGAGTATCCCGTGGACCGGGTGGCGGCAATCACCTGGATCCCGGCCGCGAAGATCCGCGCAGCGGCGCGCCTCTTCGCGACCACCAAGCCGGCAGGCATCCAGTGGGGCGTGGCGATCGAGCAGCAGATCAACTGCGCCGACAACAACCGCCTGCTCCTGGCGCTGATGGGCATCACCGGCAACATCGACCGGCAGGGCGGACAGGTCCTGTTCAAAACGCCGAAGATCAACAACGTGGGCAAGTTCGGCGCACACGACAAGCTGCCCCCTGAGCAGGTCGTGAAACGCCTCGGCGGCGATCGCTTCCGGCTCGCCGGCCACTTCGCCATCGTCAATCCGAAGTGCGTCTGGGACGCGGTCGTCACCGGTGAGCCCTACCCGGTGAAGATGATGTTCTTCATCAGTTCCAATCCGGTGATGACCCGCGCCAACGCCAACGCCGTCTATGAAGCGCTGGAAAAGGTCGAGTTCATGGCCGTGGCCGATTTCTTCATCACGCCGACCGCGGAACTGGCGGACATCGTCCTGCCGGCCGCGACCTGGCTGGAAATGGACTATATCGGCGACTTCTGGAAGCGTCACGGCTATATCCTGCCGCGGCGCAAGGTGGTGCAGATCGGCGAGTGCCGCTCCGACCACGAAATGCTCAACGATCTGGCCCATCGCGTCGGCCAGGGCGAGCACTGGTGGGACGATTTCGAGCAGGGTCTGGACTATATCCTGGAGCCGATGGGCATCAAGTGGCAGGAATTCAAGAAAATGAAGTACGCCCGGGGCGAGGTCAGCTACGAAAAGCACAAGACGCGCGGCTTCTCGACGCCGACCCGAAAGTTCGAACTGTACTCGACGCTGCTCGAGCAATGGGGTTACGACCCCCTGCCCACCTATCGGGAGCCGGTGGAGAGTCCGATCAGCACCCCCGAGCGATACGCCGAGTATCCCTATATCCTGGTGACCGGCGCGCGTTCGCCCGGCTACTTCCACACCGAGAACCGCCAGTTGCCCAACCTGCGGGAACTGCAGCCGGATCCCTTCCTGGAAATCCACCCGGATACCGCCAGGAAGCACGGCATCGGCAACGGCGACTGGGTGCTCATAGAGTCGCCGCGCGGGCGGGTGCGGCAGCGGGCCAAGCTGTTCGGCGGTATCGACCCGAGAGTAGTGGGCGCCCAGCATGCCTGGTGGTATCCGGACAAGAACGTCAAGGGCCAGGGCTGGAACGAATCGAACATCAACGTACTGACCGAGGATTCCTATGAATCCTGCGACCCGGCGATGGGGGCGAACAGCGTGCGCACGCTGCTGTGCAGGATCAGCCGCGATTCCGATCAGCGCGGCAAGGGACGTGGGGATGCGGCATGAAACGGCTCGCCGTCATCGTCGATCACGAGGCCTGCTGGGGCTGCCTGGCCTGCGAGGTCGCCTGCAAGCAGGAGAACAACGCGGACGTCGGCATCAAGTTCATCGATGTTCTGGAGGAACCGGTGCGGGAACGAAACGGCAAGCCCCACTTCAGCTTCAACGTCAATCTTTGCCGGCACGCCGAGTGCGACGGCGCGCCTTGCGTCGCGGTCTGCCCGACCGATGCGATCGAACTGCGCGAGGACGGCATCGTGGTCATGAACATCGACGACTGTGTCGGCTGCGACCTGTGCATTCCCGAGTGTCCTTTTGCGGCGATCGTCTTCAATCACCAGCGCTCGGTCACGCAGAAATGCAATCTGTGCAGCCACCGTGTGGACCGGGGCCTGATACCGGCGTGCGCGGACAACATCTGCCTCGCCCATTGCATCTACTTCGGCGATCCGGAGGAAATCCGGCCCCGCATCGAAGCCATGCGCCGGGTTCGCGACAGAATGTAGCGCCAGTCATGCTAAGCTGTAAGTTGTTGAATACATCATTTTCCGGAGCTAACTGTGCCCAGCCTATTGCCGAATGTTGATCCTGACGGTCTTCTCGAATACTCCGTGGTTTTTACCGACCGCTCGCTGAACCATATGTCGCAGACCTTCCAGGGGGTCATGAGGGACATTTCGGGCGTCCTCAAACGGGCCTACAACGCCGATGCGGCGATCGTGGTGCCCGGCGGCGGCACTTTCGGCATGGAAGCGGTTGCCCGGCAGTTTGCCACGGGCAAGAAGTGCCTGGTCATCCGCAACGGCTGGTTCAGCTATCGCTGGACCCAGATTTTCGACATGGGGCAGATCCCGTCCGAGTCGACGGTGTTGAAGGCCAGGAGAATCGGGGATGGAAAGCAGGCCGCCTTCGCGCCGCCGCCGATCGAGGAGGTGGTTGCCGCGATCAGGGAGCAGAAACCGGATTATGTGTTCGCGCCGCATGTCGAAACCGCTGCGGGAATCATCCTGCCCGATGCCTACCTGCGCGCAGTGGCCGATGCCGTGCATGCCGTCGGCGGGCTGTTTGTGCTCGATTGCGTCGCTTCCGGCACGATCTGGGTCGATATGCTTGCCAGCGGCGTCGATATCCTGATCAGCGCCCCGCAGAAGGGCTGGAGCAGTTCTCCCTGCTGTGCCCTGGTGATGCTGAGTGAAGCCGCGCGGGCAAGGATGGCGACGACCCAGAGCAGCAGTTTTGCCAGCGACCTGAAGAAGTGGCTGCAGATCATGGAGGCCTATGAGAACGGCGGCCACGCTTACCATGCCACCTTGCCGACCGATGCCTTGACGCGTTTGCGCGACGCGATGAAGGAGACCGAGGCCTATGGCTTTGAAAAGGTCCGCGCGGAGCAGCAGGAACTGGGCAACAAGGTGCGCGCGCTGTTTGCCCGAAAAGGTTTCAAGAGCGTGGCGGCAGAGGGCTTCCAGGCGCCGGGCGTGGTCGTCAGCTATACCGACGATGCCGGCATCCAGAGCGGCAAGAAGTTCCTCGGCCTCGGTCTGCAAACGGCCGCCGGCGTGCCCTTGCAATGCGATGAGCCGGCAGATTTCCAGAGCTTTCGTGTCGGGCTGTTCGGCCTGGACAAACTGCACAACATCGAGCGCACCGTCCGCTCCCTCGAGAACGCCTTGGGTCAACTGGGATTTTAGACGGGCGATTGCAATCGGGTGAACGGCCAGGCGCTGCAAGGCAGCG
>CAIVDC010000094.1 GCA_903904605.1 uncultured Sterolibacterium sp. | reverse complement strand
GGCTTTCTACACAGCGTCGCCTTACGCTGCGAGTTCGCACCATTGATGTGTCGGTCATATCGGCGCTGCCGCTCACCTTATACCTCATACTCGTTTCTTCGCGAACACCGGGCACATTCATGGGCTTGGGATGCTCAGTAGTCGTCGCCGACCATCGGTTCCGGTGGTCGCACCTGCGACAGCAGATCCTCGGCCTGTAGTTCGTTATCGGCGAAGATCATTCTGAGCGTGGCGCCCTCCGCCGGATTGGACGAGGCGCGAAGTTCCTTGACCGCGCCGGAGGCCTCCTTGAACGACGCATGCGTCGACAGCATCTCCAGGTTCTTCAGCGGCGAGTGGATCTTGTAAATGTAGTACGGCATCCTGCCTCCTATTCTACGTAGCGCTTGAGTGAACGCCGGCGGCCCGGTGTTGACTTCTGGATGATCACGCCTCTGATTGCGGTAAGGTCGGCGATGGCGGCCTCCGGATAGACGGGATTGAGGGGGCTTAGCCGCCAGCTTTCGCCGGCACGCCGCAGCTGACGGAAGATCCATTCGCCCTGATGAAACGCCAGCACATAGGCGCCGTCGGTGGCCAGGCCCTCCGGCTCGATGATGACGATCTCGCCCTCGGCGAACTCGGGCAGCATGCTATCGCCGATCACCATCAGGGCAAAGGGCTCCTCACCGCTGCAACTGCCGCCCGATTCCTGCGATGAAATCGGGATGGTCTTCCTCGCGTCCATATCGTCAGTCCGGCCGATGCGACGGCTGATCAAGCAGCATGTCTTCCGACCCCCGCTCCAGCGCCGGATTATGATGGCCGGCGGCCGCGGCAATCAGTTTCTGCCCGAAAATCTCCGCAAGCGGGTCCGGGATCATCAGATCACCTTCAGGAAAAGTTGGGCCTCGGGCATTCCGGCTGCGGCGAGTTCAGCCGCGGCGGCGGCAACGAAGGCCTCCGGCCCCGAGAGATACACGTCGTGCTCGCCAAGCTTGCCCGAGGCGAGAACACCAGCACAAATGGCCCGCGCCGTGCTCAAGCCACCCGTTGCGGCATCGGGAGCCGTGAGCGGGAAATAATGAAAATGGTCAAGGGCCTCTGCCCAGGCGCGGCATTGGTTGGCCCGGTAATGCCCATCTGAGCGTGTAGCTAGCCAATAGAGGGACAAGGATTCCACCGCATCGACGGCGAGGGCATGTTCAATCAGGCTATTTACCGGCGAAAACCCTGTGTCGCAGGCGGCGAAGACGATGGGCCGGCTCGAACCCGCAGCCAGCGTGAAATCCCCCCACGGACCCCAGAGCATGATCTCCTGCCCGCTCTTCAGTCCTCCGGCGAACAGCATTTCCGCGAAGACATCCTCGCCCGGGTGGTCTGGTCGCGCGACGTGGAAGTGCAGGTTGCGGTCGTCGCAGGGGCAACTCGCCACCGTGTAGATGGCTTGACAGTCCCGGCCGTCTCCTGCCAGCGCCAGCGTAAGGCTCTGTCCGGCGAGGAAACGCAAGCGGTTGCTGCGCGGCGTCTGCACATGCAGCAGCAAAGTGTCGGTAGCCGCGGCATTGATCGGGGCGACGCTCTTCACCCGGGCAACGATCCGTTGCTCGGGAATGTCTTCCGGGCCTTGCGCTTCGAGAGCTTCCAGAACGACATCGGTGACAGGAGAGTGGGCACAAAGCAGGACATAGCCCTGCAGCCGTTCAGCTTCGGAGAGGACATAGTCGCAATGCTGCACCCTGCGCACTTCGCCCGTCACCACGCGCGCCTTGCACAGGCCGCAGTTGCCGTTGCCGCAACCATAGTTGAGCGCCAGACCCGAACTTAGGCCGGCCCTGAGCAAGGTGTCGTGACCCTCGACCAGGAATTCCCTGCCGCTCGGGCGGACCGTGACGTGTGCGGTTATCACTTTGAGCATATCGTCCATGACCGCAATATTATCCGATGGCTCGCTTGAGCCGAGCACCGCGGCGAGTCCGCGCTCCAGCGCCTCGCCCAGCGCCGCCATTTCCACCTGCAGCGCAGGCCGCTCGGCCGAAATTTGCGCGATGCGTTCCCGGAGCGCCAGCACCAACTGGTGATAGCCTTGCAGGTGATGGCGAAGTTCGCCCAATTCCTGACTCTGCGCGAACAGTCGCTGGGCAAGGATTTGGGAACTTGGCAGGACCCGTTCCATCACGCGCCGGCCGAAGGCCTCTTCCTTGACCCTGACGACGCGCTCGAACGCCCCGCTGTCCTCCAGATCGAAATCCGGATAGGCGCGCAGCAGATCGACGGTGGAAACCATGCCATCGTGAGAAGGCAGTTCGCCCTCGCGCATCTTCCTTTGCAGCGCGCCCCGGCTGACACCCACGATGTGCGCCGCTCGAGACAGGGTAAGACGTTGGCTCATTTGACATCCAGCTCAAATTCATAAGAACAGCGGCTAAGCCTTCGGACAGTATTTCATATAATTTGTTCAAGATCTCCGCTGCGAATCACCCTTTCACCGTCATCCTGCCTGACCAATTCGGAACCCTCCGCCGACAAGACAGGAAAACCCACTCACTGCCCGAGGGCATCATTGACGATGGCCTCGACGAGATCTGCCGCCGCCTTGACGCCGGGAACCGCGGGGAATCTACGGTAGGCCAAGTATACGGCGTCCGTCTGACTGCGCAGCGTGTAAACGGATATGCCGTAAGGGCATAGAACAATCGACTGGGGATCCTGTTCCATCATGGCGCGAGATATCTTGGCGCTGCAAAACTCGATGACTTCGGCCTCCCGGTAGATCTGGCCGTTACTCCCCAAGTCTCTGCCGGTACGATCCAACATAAGTCCGACATGAGCGGTATTATTGACCACGAGCCCCCTATCCTCGATTGCCCGCACCAGACTCTCCTTGACCTCGGCAAAGGTTCCCCTGGCCTTCGCCACATGAACGTAGTCACTTTGCGCTATCGCCACCGTCGCAAGCACTAGGAACATTACGGCGCCGAATAGCGGCTTCACCTTCATCATGAAGGCAGAGGCTACGATGCCGTCACGGCTTGATATAGGCATAGCCTTCCCTTGCCTGCAGCCGGGCGATCTCGACGACGCCTGCCGGCACGATCTGGGCATCGCTGATCACCCGCTTGGGATCGATGCCGCGACTCTTGAGGGTGTTGTTGCAGACCCGGAACTCTACGCCGGCGAGGGCGAGATCGCCGACGGCGGTCTCGAATGCGTTGCTGTTCTTGTCCTTGGCGCCTTTGAGCAGGAAGTCTATGCCGGCGCCGTTGGCGACGACTACGATCTTGGCGGTCGGGTCGGCGGCGAGGTGATTATTGAGGTTGCCGATCCCCCGCGAGGCCTGATCGAGGCCTTCGCTGAAATGGTAGACCACTTTAATCGGTCCGTCGGCCAGGGCGGCCGTGGCGACCAACAGCAGCAGCAGGGCAAGTCTGCGCATGAAGGGCATCGGATTCTGGACGTTCTTCGGAAGATTGCTTGAGCTCACGTCGGTTCTCCTTCTCCTGGAATGGACGGCTGAAATTGGACAGGCGAAAACGATTTCGGCTAGGGGCTCTCTTCGTTCTGCTTGTGTCTGGAATTGTTCCGGTTCCCCGGAACCTTATAGCCCCTGCGCCCACGTCCGCCTCAACCCGGCCGCTTCAGGGGTCGCGACGGCTGCCCGGATTTCCTTGAGCAGGCGCGACTTTTCGGCACCCAGGGTGCCTTTCAGCACCAGGCGATTGGAGACGTGATCACTTCGAAACACGGTGCGCCTGAGTTCCAGCGCCGAGATGAATGTTTCCATTTCCGCAAACAGTTCACGCTGACTGCAGGGCTGCCATGCCGGGAACTGCTTGCGGAAGTGCTCTTCGCCCTGCGGGAAATTGAGTACCAGTGTGGACAGATATTCAGGCTGTGTGGCGTTGACCAAGCGCGCTGAATTCTCAGCGTGCCGTTGCGACAGCATCCTGCCGCCCAGTCCGTTCAGGATCATGACCGACCGCTGAATGCCGGCCAGCTGCAGTTTGTCTAGGGCTGCGCAGGTGCTGACGAAAGTCTCGCCCTTGTGCACCTTCGCCAGCACCTCGTCATCGCCCGATTCGGCGCCGACGTAGGCCATGGTGAGGCCCGCATCGGCCAATTCCTTGAGTTCAGCGGCCGACTTCCTGCGCAGATTGCGCGGCAGGCAGTAACTGGAGACGCGGCGAACCGCAGGTAAACTGTCCTGGATTGTTCCGAGGATTTCAATCAGGCGCCGGGTCGGCAGCACGAGGGCATCGCCATCGGCGAGAAAAACCCTTCTGACGTCATTGCCGAAATGCTCGCCGCAGGCGCGAATAGCCGTCATCGTTTCAGCTTGATCACGCGCGCGGAACTTCTTCTGCGGCGCCTTGTACATTTGGCAAAACGTACATTGGTTCCACGAGCAGCCATCGGTGACCGGAAGAATCAGCGATTCCGCCTCACTGGGCGGCCGGAATACCGGATCGACGTAACGGATGGGAAGACTCGCAATCATGGCGGCCATTATCGCAAACTAATCGACTACTTCACATCTGCCCAGCCGGCTTCCCCTTTGCCCTCTGGCCGATGCCAAAGAGCGGCGCGGCCGGCGAGTCGCTATAATGCCATTCTTCAGCCACCCTTGCACCGGGCGATGGGACACCGACTCTCAAAGATCTATACGCGCACCGGCGATGCCGGCACCACCGGCCTGGGCGACGGTTCGCGCACCGGCAAGAACAGCCCGCGCATCGCCGCCTTGGGTGACATCGACGAGACCAATTCGGTGATCGGACTGCTCCTTTGCGAGGCCTTGCCCGCAGACGTCGGCGAACTCCTCACCGGCGTGCAGCACGATCTGTTCGACCTGGGCGGCGAGCTTTCGATTCCCGGCGCCAAGATGCTCGCCGAGGACGCTGCCTCTCGGCTGGAATCAGCAGTCGACCGTTACAACGCGCCGCTCGGACCGCTCAAGGAGTTCATCCTGCCCGGCGGCGTCCGCGCCGCTGCACTGGCCCACCTCGCCCGAACCGTCTGCCGCCGAGCCGAGCGCGTCGTCGTGGCGCTGGCGGAACTGGAGCCCGTGTCACAAGCAGGGCGGCAGTACCTGAACCGTCTCTCGGACCTCCTGTTCGTGCTCGCCCGGCATCTTAACCGCGAGGCCGGCCGCAGCGACGTGCTCTGGCAGAGGGGAACAAAGCCTTAGGCTAGTTCTACCTGCCGGCAGGCGGGAGCCCCAATTCGCGCGCGAACGGCAGATTCGGATATTGGAAGGCAATGGGGCCGTCCGGCTTTGCGTCGACGAACTGGCGGACGAAGGGGTCATCGGTCACCAGCATCTCGGCAGCGGGGCCTTCTGCGGCGATGACGCCGTCGTTGATGAAATAGACATAGTCGACGATCTTCAGCGACTCCGAGACGTCGTAGGTCACCACGACGGAGGTCACGCCCAGGGCGTCATTGAGGCGCCTGATCAGGTTCGCGATGACATTGAGCGAGATCGGATCGAGGCCGGCAAAAGGCTCGTCGTACATGATCAGCATGGGATCGAGCGCAATGGCGCGCGCCAGGGCGACACGGCGGGCCATGCCGCCCGACAGGTCGTTCGGCATCATGCGATGGGCGCCGCGCAAGCCAACCGCATGGAGTTTCATCAACACCAGATCATGGATCAATTCCTCGGACAGGTCGGTGTTTTCGCGTAGAGGAAACGCCAGGTTGTCATAGACCGACATGTCGCTGAACAGGCCGCCCACCTGAAACATCATGCCCATCTTTTTGCGCAGCCGGTAGAGCCCATCGACATCGAGTTCATTGACTGCCTCGCCGGCGACCCTGACCATTCCGCGCGAAGGCTTGAGCTGACCGCCGAGCAGGTGCAGCAGGGTGGACTTGCCGCAGCCGCTGGCACCCAGAATGGCGACGATGCTGCCGCGCGGCACCTTGAGCTCGATGCCTTTGAGGATCGCTCTTTCCCCGTAGGAAAAGCAAAGATCGCTGATCTCGATGAGAGCGTCGTCAGTCCGGTTTGCATTCATGTCTGTCTCTGCTGTCCCGCAAAATGTTGCCATGGCGAGTTCAATGTCACGGTGCTGCCATTATCCGCCATCACCGCCAATCGGGCATAATCGACCCCCTAAAAACCGGCTCGCGTGGTATTTCACCTATGGCCCTCAAAGCAACCATTTTCAAGGCCGAACTGCAAATCGCCGACATCGACGGCAGTTACTACCATGATCACGCACTCACGATCGCCCGTCATCCCTCGGAAACGGACGAACGCATGATGGTGCGTCTACTGGCCTTTGCCCTGCATGCCGACGAGGCTCTGACGTTCGGCAAAGGCCTGTCCTCGGATGACGAACCGGACCTCTGGCAAAAAGACCTGACCGGCGCCATCGAGCTGTGGATAGACGTCGGCCTGCCTGACGAGAAGTCGATACGCAAAGCCTGTGGTCGCTCAAAACAGGTAGTCGTCTACACCTATGGCGGGAGGATAGCCGACATGTGGTGGGAGCAAGCGGGCGGCAAGCTGCAACGCTGCGGCAATCTGACAGTAAAGAATCTGCCCGCCGAGTCGAGCCAGGCACTGGCAAGACTGGCGCAGCGCAATATGCACCTCTCCTGCACCATTCAGGAGGGGCAGATCTGGCTTGCCGATCATGAGGACCGCGTTCTCGTGGAAGTTGATCAAAGGAAGCCCGGGCCGTAAGCCGCCGGAACCCAGACCGGCTTGGCATCGGCGCCGACAAAGCGACTACAGCGCAGCCATGGTCAGGCGACGACGGCGTACCGCGTCGGCCAGGAGTTCGAGGACGTTCATGCTGTCCTCCCAGCCCAGGCAAGCGTCGGTGATGGAGAGGCCGTATTCCAGCGCCTTGCCCGGCAGGAGATCCTGGCGTCCCGGCTTGAGATGCGACTCCACCATCACGCCGAAGATACGGTCGTCGCCAGCCGCGATCTGCTCACTCACGTCTCGCGCCACTTCAACCTGGCGCTGGAACTGCTTGCTGCAATTGGCATGCGAGCAGTCGATCATCACCCTCGCGGCGAGACCTGACGCACCGAGATCCTTGCACGCGGCGTCGACGCTGGCGGCGTCGTAGTTGGGCACTTTTCCGCCGCGCAGGATGACATGGCAGTCTTCGTTGCCGTTGGTCGAGACGATGGCCGAATGTCCGGCTTTGGTCACCGAGAGGAAATGATGGGGGCTTGCGGCGGCGCGGATCGCATCGACAGCTATCCTGACATTGCCATCGGTGCCGTTCTTGAAGCCGACCGGGCATGAAAGACCCGAGGCAAGCTCACGATGCACCTGCGACTCGGTGGTGCGCGCGCCGATCGCTCCCCAACTGATCAGATCGGCGGTGTATTGCGGGGTAATGGCGTCCAGGAACTCGGTGGCGCAAGGCAGACCCAGCTCGTTGATCTCGTACAACAGCTGGCGCGCCAGACGCAGCCCTTCGTTGATCCGGAAGCTGCCGTCGAGGTTCGGGTCGTTGATAAGCCCCTTCCAGCCGACCGTGGTGCGCGGCTTCTCGAAATACACCCGCATCAGGATCAAAAGATCCGCCTCGAAGCGGCCGCGCTCGGCTTGCAGGCGGCGCGCGTACTCGAGGGCGGCGTCGTGATCGTGAATGGAGCAGGGGCCGATCACCACCAGTAGGCGACCGTCGGCGCCATGCAGGATGCGGTGTATCGCCTGGCGCGCCGAGAAGGTCGTCTCCGCCGCCATTTCGGTGGCAGGAAACTCGCGCAGGATATGGGCGGGAGGCGCAAGCTCCTTGATCTCCTTGATCCGGACGTCATCGACTATCGGTTTCATGTTGTTGTGCGCAGGGCTGGTGAAATCCGGGATTCTACCGCATCCCCCATCACCGCTTCGGCCGCGAGGGCGGCGACTTCACTGCCCGCCAGGCTGCCTCGCATTCGATCACGCGGCCGCAGCCACGGGCATCGTACCCCGGCTCGGCGGCCATGGCGTCGCGCCAGATGGCGCCCGCCATGACGTTCAGCATGGCCTGGAAGGGCGGATTGGACAAGGTCTCGCGCCGCGTCGCGAGGTAATAGTCTTCCCGGGCCAGCGGCAGGAAGCCAAGCCCGAAGCGGCTTGCCGCCGCCTCGACGCCGAGACCGGCATCGGCGGCACCGCTGGCGATGGTCGCCGCCACCGCGGCATGGGTAAACTCCTCGATATCGTAGCCGACGATGTCTTTCGGGCTTAGTTCGTTCTCCTCCAGCAGCAGATCGAACAGTAGACGGGTGCCGGAACCGGCCTGGCGATTCACGAAACGCACACCGGGCCGGGTCAGATCGAGCAAGCTTTTCAACGGCTTCGGCCTGCCGGCCGGGAACATCAGGCCCTGGGCGCGCCGCGCGAAGCGGATCAGCACGTCGGCGCGCGGGTCCAGATGCGGGCGATAGCGACGCCATAAGGACTCGCCCAGTCGCCCCTGCGGACAGTGGAAGCCAGCGATATCGCAGCGTCCGGCGGCAAACGAGGCGAGGCTCTCGCTGCTGCCCAGCACGTGGAGTTCCAGTTCGACGCCATCCGCCCGGAGCGCCTCGGGCAGGCGCGCGAGCACCGGATCGTGGCTGGCGTGCAAGGTCAAGCGCGCCGATTCGGCGGCCATGAACGGCGCCAATTCACGCCGCACTTCCGCCGCAGCGGCCGCCAGTTGTGCGGCGAAGCGGCTCTTGAGCTCTGCATCAAGGCGCACCAGCCGAAGCCCCAGCGGCGCCAGAACGGAGCCACGGCCGCGCGCCATATTGACCAGCGGCTGCCGCAGGCGTTCTTCCCAGGTGCGCACCAGTCCCCAGGCATGGCGGTAAGAAAAGCCGCAAGCTCGCGCCGCCTGCGCCACCGATCCGGTCTCGGCGATGGCGGCGAGCATCGCGAGCAGCGCCCCCTCCTCGTTGCGGCGAGGCGCATCCAGCGACGTCCAGTTCCAGACGAGATCAGGCAATAATGCATATTTGTTCATATTTGGAAACCTGCGTAATCAGGCTATATTCGACCATCAATAGCATCCTATGAGAAGGGCGGGCTACGGCCTTGCAGAACATTGCCTATATTTCCGCACGGCCTGAAGCATCCGTAATGCGCTCCGCCGAGGACGTCAGCATTGCATGGAAGCGCTGAGCGCCGCACTCGGCTTGGTCGCAACAGGCGACCCCAAGCTGCTCGGCATCGTGGCACTCAGTCTCTCCGTCAGCCTTTCGGCGGTGATCATTGCCGCCATCGCCGGACTGCCGGTCGGTGCATTGATCGCCGTCGGTCGCTTCCCCGGCCGGCAGACGCTGACCGTCATCGTGAACGGCTTCATGGGGCTGCCGGCGGTGGTCGTCGGCCTGCTCGTCTATCTGCTGCTCTCCCGGGCCGGACCTTTGGGCGCGCTCGGCATCTTATTCACGCCGACGGCGATGGTCATCGCCCAGGCCGTGCTGGTCATGCCCCTTCTGGCGGCGCTGACCAGGCAAGTCGTCGAGGACGCCTGGCGTCAATACGAGGAGCAGCTGCATTCGCTCGGCGCGACCACGATCCAGGCGACGGCCACGCTGCTCTGGGACACGCGCCACTCCCTGTTCACCGTGCTGCTCGCCGGCTTCGGCCGCACCATCGCCGAGGTCGGCGCGGTGATGATCGTCGGCGGCAACATCGACGGCGTGACTCGCGTCATGACCACGACGATCGCTCTTGAGACCAGCAAGGGCGACCTGCCCCTGGCGCTGTCGCTGGGCCTGATCCTGGTCACGCTGGTGCTGGCGATCAATGCCCTGGCCTACGTCACGCGCGAATGGGCGCAGCGCAGGTTCGGCTGATGGAGACGATGTTCCCCCTGAGCTTGGCCGGCGTCGGCTTTGCCCCCGGCGGCACGCCGGTGTTGCAGGGCGTGACGCTCGATATCGGGCAGCACAGCCGCATCGTCATCCTCGGCGCCAACGGCGCAGGAAAGAGCGTATTGATACGGCTGATGCACGGCCTGATCAAGCCGTCCGCCGGCTCCATCCGCTGGGCCGGCTCGGATGCCCGGCCCAGCGCCCAAGCGCTGGTCTTCCAGCGACCGGTGATGTTGCGGCGCTCCGCTCTGGCGAACGTCGCCTACGGCCTCAAGCTTGACGGCACACCGCGTCCGGAGCGGCAGCGACGCGCCGAGACGGCCCTGGCGAGGGTCGGCCTGGCGCACCTGGCGCATCGCCCGGCGCGCGTGCTCTCCGGCGGCGAGCAGCAGCGCGTCGCGCTGGCGCGTGCCTGGGCGCTGGAACCGCGCATCCTGTTTCTCGACGAGCCGACCGCCAGCCTCGACCCGAACGCCGCGGCTGCGGTCGAGCGCATCATCCGTGACATTCACGGCGCCGGCACCAGCATCGTCATGAGCACCCATAACTTAGGTCAGGCGCGGCGACTGGCCGACGAGATCATATTTCTGCACCGTGGCCGGGTCGCCGAGCGAACGCCGGCCGCCTTGTTTTTCCAGCAACCTCAATCGGCCGAAGCCGATGATTTTCTAAAAGGAGAACTACCATGACCGATCCCTCGGGGACGAAGCTTCTACGCCGCATACTGCTCGCCGCACTCTCCTGCGCACTCATCTCTGTGGCCCAGGCTGCCGACAGTTTCATCACCGTCGCCTCGACCACCTCGACCGAGCAGTCCGGGCTGTTCGGTTTCCTGCTGCCGGCCTTCGAGAAACAAAGCGGCATAGCGGTCCATGTCGTGGCCCTGGGCACCGGCCAGGCGCTGGATGTGGCAAGGCGCGGCGACGCGGACGTGGTTTTCGTGCATGACCCGGCCGCCGAGCAGAAATTCCTCGCCGAGGGCCAAGGCGTGGTGCGTCAGGAAGTGATGTACAACGATTTCGTGCTGATCGGCCCGAAGGACGACCCGGCGCAAATCGGCGGCGGCAAGGACATCCTCCCCGCCCTGCGCAAGATCGAGGCAGCCCACGCGCCATTCGTCTCGCGCGGCGACAGGAGCGGCACCAACGCCGCCGAACTGCGCCTGTGGAAGGCCGCCGGCATAGACATCGACAAAGCCAAGGGATCCTGGTATCGCGACACCGGTTCAGGCATGGGCCCCTCGCTCAATACCGCGGCGGCGATGAACGCCTACCTGATCAGCGACCGCGGCACCTGGCTCAACTTCAAGAACCGGCAGAACCTGGTTATCCTGGTCCAGGGCGACAATCGCCTGTTCAACCAGTACGGCGTCATGCTGGTCAATCCGGCCAAGCATCCGAATGTGAAGCAGGAAGCGGGACAGAAGTTCATCGATTGGCTGGTCTCCCCCGTCGGCCAGAAAGTCATCAGCGACTACAAGATCGGCGGCGAGCAGTTGTTCTTCCCTAACGCCAAGCGATGACCGGAGCCTGGCGGACGGCGGAAGGCCAAAAGCCGGGACGACCCGAAGAAGCATGGCCGCCCTTTGGAGGACGGCCATGCGCGATTCTGGCGGCTCTGGCACAATGGGCAATGCAAAGTGCCGGCCCGACAGGAATATGAACGGAACGACCGTACCCCTCGTGAGACCCGACAGTCTGGTGACGCTCAATTACCGCGTCGCCAGCGGCGACGATGTTGAGCTCATCAGTACCTTTGCGTCGACGCCGGCGACCCTGCAACTGGGCAGCGGAGAATTGGCGCCGACGCTGGAACGCTGCCTCGAAGGACTGCCGGCAGGCGAACGCCATGTATTTCTGCTCGAACCGGAACAGGCTTTCGGGCGGCATAATCCTCAGTTGATGCGACGCCTGCCGCGCGCAGAGCTGCCCGACGGCGGCAAGCTCGAAATGATGACGCTGATCGAATTTACCGCTCCCAATGGCGCCTGTTACACCGGCCTGGTGCGGGAACTGGACGAAGAGGCGGCGCTGATCGATTTCAACCATCCGCTGGCGGGCAAGTCGATCCGCTTCGAAGTCGAAGTCATCGGCATTCTCTGAGATGGAAATCCTGCTCGCCAATCCCCGCGGTTTTTGCGCCGGTGTCGAGCGCGCCATCGAGATCGTCGAGCGCGCCTTGAAGATCTATGGCAAGCCGATCTACGTCCGTCACGAAGTGGTGCATAACCGCTATGTGGTCGAGGATTTGCGCGCCAAGGGTGCGCTCTTCGTCGATGAACTGGACGAAGTGCCGGCCGGCGGCACGGTGATCTTCAGCGCCCACGGCGTCCCCAAGGCGGTGCGCGCGGAGGCGGAAAGGCGCGGGCTCACGGTTTTCGATGCCACCTGTCCGCTGGTCACCAAGGTCCATATCGAGGTGGCGAAGATGCGCGAATCCGGGCGCGAGATTGTCATGATCGGCCACCGCGGCCACCCCGAGGTCGAGGGCACGACTGGGCAGGTAAAGGACGGCATGCACCTGGTCGAAAACATTGCTGATGTCGCCAGGCTGGAGGTCGCCGATCCTCACCGGCTGGCCTATGTGACGCAAACCACGCTGTCGGTCGACGATGCCGCGAGCATCGTCGCCGGACTGAGAGCGCGTTTTCCCGAGATCGTCGGGCCGAAGAAGGACGACATCTGCTACGCCACGCAGAACCGCCAGGACGCAGTGAAGCTGCTGGCGCGGCAATGCGACGTGGTCATTGTGGTCGGTTCGACCAACAGCTCAAACTCCAACCGACTGCGCGAAGTGGCGCAGAATCTGGGGGTGCCGGCCTATCTTGTCGACAGTGCCGCGGAGATCGATCCGGCCTGGATCGCCGGCCGCCAGCATATCGGACTGAGCGCGGGGGCCTCCGCCCCCGAGGTGTTGGTCAAGCAGGTGATCGAACGCCTGGAGCAGCTTGGCGCAAGCAGCGTGCGGGCGCTGGCGGGCATTCCGGAAAATATCGTGTTTCCTTTGCCGAAAACGCTCAGCCAGTAGGCGCATCGGCGCCGCCGATCGCTGCGGGCCGGCTCAGCGTTCGGTTTCCCGATACCAGTAGATCTTGCACAGCGTGCAGTTGCCGCTGACGCCGTTGGCCAGGATGCTGCCGCTCTCGGTGACCTGCAGGATGTAGGCGCGCTTGTTGTAGATGATCGGCACGCCGCTGCCGATATAGCCGCGGGAGTAGAAGCCGGCATACATTCTCGGATTGAGGGCGGACATGTGATTGAGTGAGGAATCCAGCGCGGCGCCGCTCAGGGCGTTCATGCCGTAGAGCTGGCCTCGGCCGGATGGCACGCAGGCATTGAGTACCTGTTGCGGCGCATAGCTCGAGAAGCGCAGCACCTGGCTGAACACCGTCGGAGAGCTGGTGACCTTCTCGCCGCTGCCGGCGAGCGAGTAATACCACCCCTTGTAGTTTTCCGGATGCAGGGCCTTGTAGGCGGTCTCATCGGCGACGCTGCCGATGTCGAGCAGATCCCCGCCGGAGTAGCTCGCATCGCGCAGGTAATTCGGATCGTAGCTCGGATTGTCCTTGACCATGAACATCTTGTCGGCCACCCCGGAGGTTTTCAGCGGATGCTCGCGGTCGCCGGTGCCGACATAGACGGCGTCGTAGCGCGAGCCGAAATTCTGCTTCACCAGCGTCGGCGGGAACAGGATCTTGCGGTTGGGCGGCGATCCGGGGAAGGAATAAATGTCCGAAAGTCGGGCGATCCTGCCTCCGGTCCACTTGGTCGGAACGGCATCATCGATATCGAAGCGGTAGAGATTGGCCGCGGTATCGCCGATATAGATGCGGTCGAGGAGATTCTGCGGGTCCAGATCCACGTTCAGCGCCGCCGCATCCGAGGGAAAGGAGGCGTCCATGCCGTGCACGGTGTTGCCATGGTCGAACTTCCTGATGACGCTGCCGGTATAGCCATTCACGACATAAACGGCGCGGCCCATGGTGTCCGCTTGGATCACGGGGTCGTTGTCCTGGTTGGGATCGTAGCCGCCGCCGAAGATCAGCACCGGCGTCGCCGAACCGGTCGTCGGCGTCAAGGCGCGCACCTTGCCTACCGCGGGAATCGACCAGGTCTGGCCGAGTTCGTCGTAGTCCGCCGCCGCATTGCAGGCGCTCGAGCCGACACAGAACTTGCCCGCCCCGACCACACCCTTGCCGCCGACGATCTTCCAGGCGAACTTGGGATGACTGATGTCGCTGATGTCGAGCGCGTAATAGGTCGATCCGCCGCGGCGCTGGCCGAAGTAAAGCATCACCCTGTCGCCGCTGCCGACGATGCCGTCCCTGTTGGCGTCGTCGAAGAAGATGCTGGGCGAGCCGTCCGCGGCAATGAGATGATCGCCGATGTTGTTGGCCATCAGGGCACTTTGCAAGGGCAGGGCCTCCTCGATCATGAACGCCCAAACCTCCTTGCCGCTGCCCTGGTCCACTGCATGCAAAATGCCGTCGGTGCTGACATAGAAAAGGTAGGCCTGGCTGCTGGTATAGTTCATCACTGCCGGCTTGGAATGCAGGATGTCGGCATGGGCCCAGGTGCGCCAGGTAAGGCAACGCGTCGCGGGGTCGGCATCGCTGCAGTTGCCGTTGCCGGGGTCGCCGCCGCGCGCGAAGTTGATCAGCGCGGCCCGGTTGGCGGGAGTCAGCGCGGCATTGCCGAGAACGGCCCCGGTGATGTCGGCATTGCTCTCCGCCAGCGGATTGCTGCTCAGATCGGCACTGCTCGAGACACCGGCGATGAAAGTGTAGATCTTCCGCACCGAGGGATCGGTGATCGGCGTAGCGCCGCTCACCAGAACCTGGCCGCTGCCGCCCTTGTTCGGGTTGCCGCCATCGGGCGCCGCAACAGGTATCCAGTCGCTGACGGCGCTGTCGTTGATCTTGCTGTCGAACTGCCCGGCAACCGGGGTCTTGTTGACATACTCGATGTTCCACACCGTTTCGCCAAGGTCATTGACCAGCGGCGTCTGCCCGGTCAGGCAGAGATTGACTGCCTCCCCGCTCGGATTGGCTAGCGTTGGCTGCGATCCGCAATACCCGGTTTGCCCCGGTTCGGTGACATCCGACAATTGATATTTTTTTAGAGTTCCGTTCCACTGGACATTCTTGGTTGGGCCGAAGAAGCCGAGATAGACATCACCCGAGTTGTCCGTTCGGTTAAGGGCGGAAATTGGTACCACGGCGCCTCCCGAGAGAGGCGTCCAGGTGCGAATGGATTCGACCGCGCCGATGAGTTTGCTGCTGAGATCGATGCTTCCGGCGGTCAAATTGAGGCCGTTGCCGGCAGCCGCCGCATTCTGCAATACGGGCGAATTGGCCCCTGCGAAGCCTATCGTGTAGGTCAACACTGGCTGGGAATCTGGAATACCCGCCGGGGAAACATCGGAGTTGGCCATGAAGTAGGCCAGTTCGTCCAGCCAGACATAGCCGCCATCGTGAGCGGTCGAGCCCGCGTCCACAGGACCCGCGGGCGCCATACTCCCGACGGGATAGATCAGTTGGTTATAAGCGGTGGCGGGGCTCGCTGGCGGCGTGTTGACATCGGTGCGCGGAGAAATGACATTGGTACTGCCCGGAGTCTGGTAGACGAGCGACTTGATGGCGTCGTTGGCCGACCAGTCGTTTTCCGGACCGCCGTCTGTCATCAACAGGACGAAATTCTTCTGGCACGAGGCGGGGAGATTGTCGCTTCCCAGTAGGTCCAGCATGGGCGAATGATAGCCACCGCTGGAACCCAGGCAATCGCTGCCGTTGCCGGGGTTGCCGAAGGCATTCTTGTCGCAGCCGGCCGCCGCCTTGGAGCCGTCCGGCGTCGCCGTGGCAAGCTGTCCGAAAATCGGCGCCGCGCCATTGAAATAGCGATAGGCTTCATAGAGACTTTCCGTCAGCGGCGTCTGCGAGATGGCCACCAGGCTGTTGATCTTGGCGATCAGCGCACCGCGGTTGGCGAGTGCCGCGCTGTTGGCGGCCTGGTCCTCGGAAGACATCTGGTCGATGTCGGCCTGGACATTGGTGCCCATGCGCTGCACGGCATAGACGATGTTGCCGCCCTCGGTGTTATGGTTGTTATCCATCCGGTTGAACACCATCAGGCCGAAGCGCACGCCGTTCTCCGTCTGCACCAGCTGCACCATCGCGTCCTTGGTGGTCTGCAGGCGCGTCTTGCGGCCGATCGGATTGCCATTGGATTTCGGGCCGAACTTCCAGTTGAGGTAATTGACCGAATAGACATCCACTGCTGCTGCCGCGCCCAGTGTCGAGGCAATGCCTTGGGCGGCGGCGGTTTCGTAGCTCGAGGCGATGTCCCAGGTTGCGCCGAAGGCCCGCGCCGACTTGCTCATGTACGGCCCCGTGGCGCCCTCGTCGGCGACGCAGTCGTGCACCATCACGTTGTCGGTGTCGGCGTTCCGGTCATAGACGTTGTAATCGCTGCCGCCGACGTTCGCGCTGCTGACCCGATTGGCGCAGCTCTGATAGACGCAGTTCCCGCCATGCCGGTCGGCGCAGCTTTGCCAGGGATCGCTCTTGTCGACGCAGCCGTCGGTGCTCGAGACGGTGCTGACGTCGCTGAGCGCCGCCCCGTTCACCGTCAGGGACGGGGTCGTATTGTTTTCGCAGGGAAAGTTGGTGGCGTCGTTACTGCCAACGTTCGCGAAAGGCCAGACGTTCGCGCTGCCGGGCGCGACTCGGTAATCGCCGACGCAGCTGCCGCCGTAGTAATAGACTGGGCCGTTGTCGCTGCGGTTGCTGCAGCCGGCAGTGGGGTCAGTCGTCTGCAGCACATTGGCGTAGCTCGTATCGCCGAACTGCTGGCTGGGAATGGCGGCGTTCACACAATAATTCGTGCCGCCGTCCACGGCGGCGGGGCAGGAGGCACCCGTGCAAGTGCCGACGCAGCTGCCGCCGGCATAGTATTGGTTGCCCCTTCCCTCGCCGAGCGGTACCGGCAGCCGCGCGCCGGTCCAGTGGCAGCCGGAGAAGGTCATGGTGCTGAGGGCATTGCGGTTGATCCAGTGACAGTTGTTGTTGTCGCGGGTGTAGAAATTGTCGTTCAGCGTCTGCAGGCACGGGGCCGGAGAGAGGATACTGGCGCATGCCGGGTTGCCGGGATCGCTGCAGCTGACGCCGAGATCGCTGCAGTTGCCGCCGTAGCTCAGGGCGAGGGGATCCCGGCGCGGCAGATTGCCGGCGTCGGTCTCCTGGACCTGCCCGGTCCAGGTGCAACTGCGCGTATTGGTCAACATGGTGGCGCCGGCGTTCTGGAGCCGCGGGGTGTCGTAGTAGCCGGGCACCGCCAGGTTCATGTTGCCGGCGATGCGCGCATCGTTGAGGGTGGCGGCGCCCGCCGGGTAGCCATAGAGCAGCAGCAGCTGGTTGAAGGACTGCGCATCGGGGATGCCCCAGAGCCTATCCTTGAAGCGGTAACCGCCCCAGTCCGGGCGCAGATTGCTCCAGCCGGCGTCAGAACTGTTGCCGGACTTCAGGATCGGCAGGGCGCTGGCCGCCAGATCGTTGGCGTCTCGATTGGAGGAAAGGTAGCCGTCGTAGAAAGCGCTGCTGACGATCTTGAGGTCGTTGCCCGGATAGCTGCCCGGCCCCGGGTAGCTGGCCGCAAGCGAGCTGTCGAGCTTGCGATAGCGCTCGTAGCGCTGCCATTTCTGGCCGAGGTATTTGCCGCCGTTCTGGGGCTGCGTGCTCGGGGCGAAGACCGTCGATGGCGTCAAGGAGTCTTTCGAAGATTGGCACTGGTTGTAGCCGGAATACTGGGCCGGCAGAGTGCCGAAATTGATGCCGCCGCGAATGACCGGATCGCTGTTGCCATTGACGCTGCCGAAGCGCGACATCCGGTCCGCGCCGAGGAAGCGGTTGAAGGCATTCGACCAAAGCCGATGGTCCGTCTCGGCGGTGCCCGCAGGCAGCCAGTAGAGCGCGGAGCCGCTGTTCGGGTCGGTCACCGCGTAACTGCGATAGACGCTGCGCGGGCCGGGGTCGCCCGGCTCGGTGGCCTGGGCATAGGCCAGCGCGGCCTGCCAGATTTGCCGCCGCGCCCCGGGGCTGTCTCCGCCCCAGAAACCCAGCGCCATCGTGGGCGCCGGCGTCGCCGCACCGGGATCGAGGGCAAAGCCGAGGTTGGTCCAGATCAGCATACCTAATTGAGGCAGCGGGGTAACATTTTGCGTAGCGGGAACGTTGAAGTTAACTCCAGGCGGGGTATGAATGACGATGTTGGTGTTGGTCGTACTGAGGATGGTGAAGGTGCCGTTCAGCGCCGGATCAGGCGTGCCGGTCAGGGTGATGGTAGCGCCCGGACTGTAGCCGGCGGTATCGGGCATCTGGATCAAGACTGTGTTGGCCGAGATCTGCGCGTTGGAAAGGGGCTTGGCTCCGTAGCCGTTGCCGGTGGATATCATGCCCGGTGTCTCAGTCAGCACTTCGCTACTGGCGATGGCGTTCACGTCGTTCCAGAGATACTCGACATGCGAATCGTAGGCGCCGGGGTACTCCCGCCAGCCTTCGGGCAGGTTCATCGAGTCCGAGGTGTCTAGAATCAGCAGGATATTGGGCTCCGCTGCGGAAGACCCGGTGGTGATGCCTTGATAGATGTCGGTATCCAGCGCCCAGGCCGGATTGACCAGCGCCGCAATCAGCAACCAGGACAATATGCGCTTGGAGACCTTCATGATGCTCCTCTGCCGAATCGATGAGATCAGTTACCGCAGCCACCCGCGGTCAGTCTTTTCTTGATCCCCTGATGGATCACGGCCAGGCCTGATATCGATCCGCTCGATCGGGCCCGGATATCCAGTTCCTCGGCATCCCAGGAGAGAATGCCGGCGCCGGGAACCTGATTGCCCGAGCCGACGCCGGCGTCGGCGCCGCAGCCCATTTCCGTCGCCGTCAGGGTCGCGCTGCCGTTGCGCAGCTGGACCCTGGCCGCATAGTTGCCCGGCTTGCTCGGGTCGGGAGCGACGGTAATGTTGCTCGGAACCGAAGCCGCGGCGAAGAGACAGCTGGCCGGATCTGTGGCCGGGTTCTTGGTGGTGCAACCGGGTTGCAGCGCGTCGGCATTGACGTCGATGAACTGGCCGATGGCGAGTTCGGCATTGGCGAAATTCTGAGCGGCCAGATAGCTCACGCCGCCGATCTTCAGTTCCAGAATGCCGATCTTGATGGCGGTGACGACCATCAATGTCAGCACGGTCAGCATGATCAGGCCCACGACCAGGGCGACGCCTTGCTGGCGGACCGCTCTACTCAGCATTGCTGTCCTCCTGCCGAGCGGCGCAGCGCGCAGTTGCGCAACTGCACCGTCTGCGAATACACCTGGCGCAGATAAGAACAGTCGGTGTTGCAGGTAAAGGTCACCCCGCCGCCCAGATCGTAGGTCTTGCCCGAGTCGTCCTGCCCTGCGACGGGGACGGTGCTGCGCACCAGGACGGCGATGCGCACGGCAATGATCTGCGGCCAGTCCCCCGGCGCCGGCGCCTCGGTGTATTGGTCCGGGATGCCGTCGCCGTCGACATCGAGGCCATAGCTCAGATTCAGGCGCTCGATGCCCTCGACCAGCGGAAGCTCCTGCATCTGCTGGTTAACGAGTTCCTGCCTCACCAGGGTGGGAATGGGATGGCCGCCGTCGTCCGTCTCCTGGCAAACCCTAGTCGCCGAGTCTGACGTGCCGACACCGGTCGGCCGGCTGCACGGACGGACGTAGTAGACGTGGGTCTGGTATTCGAAAATCGGCGCATCCTGGTTGCCGTTGACTATCCGGACATTGGCCAGACCGGCGGCGCGCAGCTCGGCATAACGGTCGCCGCGGAACACGATGGTATTGGGCTCTTGCGTCGGTGAAGCCTGTACGTAGATGGTCTGGGCGTAATTGGCATCGGCCTCGAGAGCGGCGCTCATGCTGCCGCTGGCATCGGCCTGGGTGATGGCGTGGCTGGTGGCGCCGCGCAGGACGATGACCGGGCTGCCCGGAGAAAAGTTGGCGCGATCGATGCAGGGAAAGACGGTGCTCACATTATCCGGGGTCAGCGACATTTCGACCGCAATGGGTGTGGAGAGATCCAGGGCAAACGGACGCGCGGGAGGACCGGCCAGCTCAGCGCCGCAGTCCGTTCCGGTGATCTCGGGCAGGCTGTCCAGATTCACGCTGGCGACACTGGTGCCTGTGCCATAGAACCCGGCCATGCGCAGGTCGTCGCCCAGATAGCGAAGAGCTGCCGTGCCGTTTTCCTGCAGGCGCGCGAACTCGTCCTGGACCCTGAAGCTCTGCGAGGTGCTGGAAAACAGCACGGTAAGCCCCAGAAGAAGAACCAGGCTGATGGCGATCGAGACCATCAGTTCGATCAGGGTGACAGCGCGCTGGCTGCCCAATGAGGGGCTGCGGCGATGCTGCGCGGAACGGGTGGCGAGCGGGTCCATGGCGGCTAGTTGATGGAAACGTAGAGGACCACCAGACGACGGTACTCATCGGCCGTATCGGCGGTGTTCCCGGGACCGAGATAGATTCCCTTCGCGCAGGCAGTTGCGTTGCGCAAATCATTGACGTTGTCGGAGGACACCGGAACCGGCTGGTCCCCCTGCCAGGCCACCGTGATGCGGTAAGTATTGGCCGGCGTTTGGGCGTCCGCCAAGAGCGGCCCCTCGACGCAGCCGCGGCCATTGCCGATGCTGCCGACCCGAACACCGAGGGAATTCTTCTTGGCTGCGCCGATCAGCAGACCTTCCCACGTCGCCAGGTCGTAGCTGGCAAGCTCTGCGGCCGTGCAACTGGCTGCTGCGCAATCCTTCTTCAGGGTCTGCAGGGAAGCAGGGTCTCCGAGCGCTGCAGCGGTGACATACAGGTTGGCGATGTTGCTGTTGGCTGATGTCGCCGCATCGGCGAGGCGATTGGTGCGAATCCGCTCGGCCAGGTCGTTGGCGATCGCCAGCGCCTGCTGTCTTTCGTAAGCTTCATAGGAAGCCCGTCCCGCCTTGACGATCAGACCCGACAGACCGAGCAGGCCGAGCAGCAGGATGACCAGGGTCACCATCACTTCGATCAGGGTGAGCCCGCGGCTGTAAAGCGAGGGCTTGTGCCGGCTCACGGACATGCCACACCCCCCTGGGCGGAATTCACCTCGTAGAACCTGACCCGCCCGGCCGTGGCGAACTCCAGGGCACGCATCTTGTCGTTGCCGGCATCGGCGTCACCCATGTCGTCGCTGACCATGAAGGCGTTGATGGACAAATCCGCGCCCGGTGTGGCGGAAGAAATCCGCCCGTCGGGACCGAAGACGATGGCCGGCGTATCGACGACAGCTGCAGCCGGATTCATCCGCGCGCATACCTTGACCCGGCCGGGCAAGGCCTGGCGGTGTATGGTTTCCTCCAGGCAGGCTGGGGCTGCCGCGGGGTCGGTGGGGTCGCAGGAAGCGCAGGCGGACGGCGTCTGCCGGCAGGCGAGCAGCCGCCAGCCGCTGCGCCAGGCGCCGCCGCTGCCCTGATCCAGTCGCGCCACCGCGACCCGGCGCCCGTTGCTGATGGCATCGGCGCGGGCATAGGCAAGATCGGTCATGAGTTCACCCGCCGCCGCGCGGACCCGCTGGCGGGCGATCAGGTCCTGCATGGCAGGCACGCCGATGCTCAGCAGAATGACGGCAACGGTCACCGTCACCATCAGTTCGACCAGGGTGAAACCCGGGCTGGCGGCCATCGCCTTATTCCCAGGGGATCGCGCTGGCATCCGAAGACGCACAGGCCGTGATCGCGCAGGTGCTGACCGCGTCGCGCCAGTGCTCACCAAGGCTGTTGATGAACAGACGGCCATCGTTCTTTTGCGCCCCCGTGTCGAGGGGAGCCAGTTCGGCAACGAAGAATGGCCGCGCAGCCGGCGGATCCGTCTTGTCAAACGCTGGATCTTGGTAGTACTTCGCGACCTGGGCCGGCACCGAACTGCCCAGATCGGTCAGAGAAGACGTGTAGCGGCCCTGGTCCAGGCGGAACTGCTCTTCGCGCTGGGCGATGTCCATCAGGAACTGCTGCGCTTGCGACCGGTTTCCCCGGATGACGTAGCTCTGATACGAGGGATAGGCGATCATCGTCAGGATCCCGATGACCGCAACCACGACCATCAATTCGATCAGGGTGAACCCCCGCCTCGCTGAGCACGATGGCAACTCGGATTTTGCAGATACCGGGATGGCCGACACGATCCCTCCTATTCGATTGGCATGGTAATCATTTTGCATAATGATTACCACCCCAAGCGATGGATGGTCAGTTCAGCAGGCTGAGCGGAACCCGGTCGGCGGCGTCCCGCCGCGCCTTAGACGCCCTTGGCCACCGGTCGCGACGGATCCGAGCACCATTCGCTCCACGAGCCGGCATAAAGCCGCGAACCCGGGAGGCCGGCAATTTCCATTGCCAGGAGGTTGTGACAGGCGGTGACGCCGGATCCGCATTGCTGGACGACGCAGCGCGGATCGCGCCCGGCCAGGAGGTCCGAGAACTCTGCGGCAAGTTCGGCGGCCGGCTTGAAGTAGCAACCGTCGTCGTCCAGGTTGTCGAAATAGAAGCGATTGACCGCGCCGGGAATATGGCCGCCGACCGGATCGAGCGTCTCGTTCTCGCCGCGGAAACGCTCGGGGCTGCGGGCATCGACCAGCAGCATTTCTTCCGAGCCGAGATGCGCCAGAACGAAATCGGCATCGACCTGACGGGTGCTTGCGGAACGCGCGGCAAAGTGCGCCCTGGACGCATCCGGCGTCTGCTCCTCAAGCGGCAGCCCTGACCGCTTCCAGCCCGCCAGTCCGCCGTCTAGTACAGCGACGCGCTCGTGTCCCAGCCAGCGCAGCAGCCACCACAGGCGCGAAGCAAAGATGCCGCCTTCGTTGTCGTAGGCGACTACCTGCGACTCCGGTCCAACGCCGCACTGCGCCATCCGCTCGCCAAAGACGACGGCGTCTGGCAGGGGATGGCGGCCATTCCGGCCATTGGCGACACCCGAGAGATCCCGGTCGAGGTGCAGGAAAAGCGCGCCGGGAATATGGCCGCGGCGGTAGGCGGCGATGCCGTATTCGGTCTGCTTGAGGTCATGGCGGCAATCGAAAATACGCCACGACGGGTCATCGAGATGCGCCGCGACTTCGTCCGCGCCGACCAGCAAATGGCTCATTCGGCGCTGTCCAGCCAGGCGCGCGCTTCGCTCTCATCCGAGAAGACGCGCAGGTCGGCATCGACGAAGGCCTGCGACAGCCAGGCGCTCCAAGTCACCCACTGGCTGTCGGTGAGAACCGCGACACGAACGAAATCATGGGGATGCTGGCGCGAGAACTTGATCTCCTCCCATGCCACGTCGAGCGTAAAGTCGGCCATCTGGCGCAGGTCGAAGAACAGATTGACTGGCCCCTCGAACTGTATCTTGTAGCGCACCAGATCCTCGAACTCCTTGAAATCGGCGAGAGTGAACTCGCCGAAGACGGTGACGGAGAGACGTTTGTCCTGATGGTCGGTGGCAATCATGGTGATGTTCCTGTAACAAGCCTCGCCTGAATCGAGAAAAGGCTCAGAGTTGCGCCTCGACGATGCGCCGGTAGAACTCGTGGAAGTGCCTCATGCCGTCTTCCAGCGGCGACTGGTAAGGTCCGGCGTCGCTGGCACCCGCCTGCATCAGCGCATGGCGGCCGCGGTCCATGCGCTCTGCGATGTCGTCATCCTCGATCGCCGTCTCCATGTAGGCGGCCTGTTCAGCCTCGATGAACTCGCGTTCGAACAGTGCGATGTCCTCGGGATAGTAGAACTCGACCACATTCAGGGTCTTGTCCACATCCTGGGGAATCAGGGTCGACACCACCAGCACATGCGGATACCACTCGACCATGATGTTCGGAAAATAGGTCAGCCATATCGCGCCCTGCTTGGGCCTTTCGTCGCGGTAATAGTCAAGCACCGCCTTCTGCCAGCGCTCGTAAGCCTTTGAGCCGGCATTCGCCAAGGAGGTAATGCCGACGCGCTGGACCGAATACCACTCGCCGAACTGCCAGCTCAAATCATCGCAGGTCACGAAGTTGCCCAGTCCGGGGTGATAGGGACGGACGTGATAATCCTCGAGATAGACTTCGATGAAGGTTTTCCAGTTGTAATTGCAGGAGTGCAGTTCGACACGGTCCAGCTTATAGCCGGAAAAATCGAATTCGCCGGCCACACGCATGCCGGCGAGATCGCTTTGCGCCTGGCGGGGCCCATTGAACAGCAGCCCGTTCCAGCTCTCCAGCCTTCGCTTGCCGAGATTGAGGCAAGGATTGGCCGGAAATTGCGGTGCGCCGATCAACCGGCCGCGCGTGTCATAGGTCCAGCGATGGATAGGACAGACGATATTCTTGGCCTTGCCCGAGCCTTGCAGCATGATCGCCTGGCGATGGCGGCAGACGTTGGACATGAGGTCGATGCCATCCTCGTGGCGCACCAGCAGCTTGGCATGGTCGAGCCATTCAAGGCTGCGGTAATCGTTGACCTCGGGCACCATGAGCTCATGTCCGACATAAACCGGCCCCTCGGCGAAGAGCAGCTTCTTCTCCAACTCGAACCGCTTCTCGTCGAAATACCACGACACGGGCAGTTGCGTAGCGGCGGGCGCAAGGCGCGCGGCTTGATCGGCCAGTTCGGCAATGTTGCTCATACCTCCCAAGCCTCAAGAAAAACCCGGAAACAGGAAAGCGTATAAGTATAATCTACCCTTCGTCGTAGGGCGGCGGGATTTGACCGCAGGACGCACGATAAGTTACTTTTAAAGCCACAGCTGCGACGCAGCTCTCATTGATCAAGCCAACACATGGGCAAACCGAGCCATCCCCCCGCCTCTTTCGAAGCCGCGCTTGCCGAACTCGAAGCCATTGTCCGGGAAATGGAAGCTGGCCAGCTGCCCCTCGAGCAATCGTTGACAGCCTTTGAGCGCGGTGCGGCTTTGCTCAAGCACTGCCAGGAAGCCTTGACTGCGGCCGAACACAAATTGCAAATTCTCGAAGCAGGTCAGCTGCGCGATTTCGTCGCCGGCAACGCGAGCTCTGACGAATAAGATCACCATGGAATTTCTCTCCTGGATGAGCGCGATACAGCAGCGCACCGAAACCGCCCTCGAACGACTTCTGCCTGCCGCCACCATCACACCTCAGCGCCTTCATCAGGCGATGCGCTACGCCGCCCTCGGCGGCGGAAAACGCGTCCGGCCCCTGCTGAGCCATGCCGTCGGCGATATCTGCGGGGCCGAAGCCGGCCGGCTCGACGTTGTGGCGGCGGCCATCGAGCTGATCCACATTTACTCCCTGGTCCATGATGATCTGCCATGCATGGACAATGACGTCCTGCGTCGCGGCAAGCCCACCTGCCACGTCCAGTTCGACGAGGCGACTGCGCTCCTGGTGGGCGACGCTTTGCAGTCCTTGGCGTTCAAGCTGCTTGCGGAGCCTGAACTGGTGACGGACAGCAGGCGCCAACTGATCATGATAGGTCTGCTCGCCCGCGCATCGGGCTCGCGCGGCATGGCCGGTGGACAAGCGATCGACCTCGCGGCGGTCGGCTGCGCGCTGACACCCGAAGAACTGGAGTTCATGCATATCCGCAAGACCGGTGCACTCATCCGCGCCGCTGTCATGCTCGGTGCCCACTGCGGCAGCCCCCTGGCCGAGGCGGAATTGGCCAGGCTCGACCATTTCGCCAAGCTCGCGGGGCTGCTCTTTCAGGTGGTCGATGACATCCTCGACGCCGAGGCGTCCACGGCCACGCTGGGCAAGACGGCCGGCAAGGATGCCGCCCAGAACAAGCCCACCTACGTCAGCCTGCTCGGCTTGGTCCGCGCCAAGGAGAAGGCGGCCGGACTGCGCACCGCCGCCCATGAGGGACTCGCACCGTTCGGCGAGGCCGCGCAGCGCCTGCATCAGCTCACCGATTTCATCGTCGACCGCAGCTTCTGAGCACGCGCCTGCGCCATGTCTTCCACGCCCCTGCTCGACACCATCAACTTTCCCGCCGCCCTGCGTCAGCTGGATCGCTCGGATCTGGCGCAGTTGGCCAATGAACTACGCGAGTTCCTGCTCGAATCGGTAGCCAAGACCGGCGGCCATCTTTCTTCCAATCTCGGCACCATCGAACTGACCATCGCACTTCACTATGCATTCGACACACCTCACGACCGGCTGGTCTGGGATGTGGGCCACCAGACCTACGCACACAAGGTGCTCACCGGCCGCCGTGCCGGCATGGCCAAGCTGCGCATGCAGGGCGGCATCGCAGGCTTTCCGCGGCGCACCGAGAGCGAGTACGACACTTTCGGCGTCGGCCATTCATCGACCTCGATCTCCGCGGCGCTAGGTATGGCCGTGGCCGCGCGCGACAAGGGCGAGGCGCGGCACGTCGTGGCGATCATCGGCGACGGCGCGATGTCGGCCGGGATGGCTTTCGAGGCACTCAACAATGCCGGCGTCGTCGACGCCAACCTGCTGGTTGTCCTGAACGACAACGACATGTCGATTTCTCCTCCGGTCGGGGCGCTCAACAAATACCTGGCACGCCTGTTTTCAGGCCGCACCTTCAACGCCGCAAGGAAGGCCGGAGAGAAAGTCCTGTCAGCGATGCCCTCGGTCCTGGAGTTCGCCAAGCGCGCCGAGGAGCACATGAAGGGCATGCTCACGCCCGGCACCCTTTTCGAAGAACTCGGCTTCAACTACATCGGCCCGATCGATGGCCACGATCTCGATTCCCTGATTCCGACCCTACAGAACCTGAAGGTCTTGAAGGGGCCGCAGTTCCTCCATGTCATCACCCGGAAAGGCCAGGGATACAAGCTCGCGGAAGCCGACCCGGTGCTCTACCACGGTGTCTCCAAGTTCGACACTGCCGATGGCATCCTTGCCGGCAAGGCAGGCAAACTCACGTACACGCAGGTTTTCGGCGACTGGCTTTGCGACATGGCCGCGGCAGACGAGCGACTGATCGGCATCACTCCGGCCATGCGCGAGGGTTCCGGTCTGGTTCGCTTCGCCCAGGAGTATCCGGGCCGCTATCACGATGTCGGCATTGCCGAGCAGCATGCTTTGACCTTCGCTGCCGGACTTGCCTGCGAGGGCATGAAGCCGGTGGTGGCAATCTACTCGACCTTCCTGCAGCGGGCCTATGACCAGTTGATCCATGACATCGCCTTGCAGAACCTGCCCGTGATGCTGGCGATCGACCGCGGCGGCTTGGTCGGCGCCGACGGCGCCACGCACAACGGCGCCTTCGATCTTTGCTATCTCACCTGCATCCCCAACATGGTCGTGATGGCCCCTGCCGACGAGAACGAATGCCGGAAGATGCTCTCAACCGCCTTCCGCCACCAAGGTCCGTCCGCGGTACGCTATCCGCGCGGGCCCGGCGCGGGCGTACCCGTTGTCGGGTCGCTCGACAGCATCCCCATCGGCAAGGGCGAACTGCGACGGCGGGGCACTCGGGTCGCGCTGCTGGCCTTCGGCAGCATGCTCGCACCGGCCCTGCAGGCCGCCGAAGAACTCGATGCCAGCGTCGCCAACATGCGTTTCGTCAAGCCACTCGACGCCGCGTTGGTGGGGGAACTGGCCCGGACCCATGAACTGTTGGTGAGCCTGGAAGAAAACACCGTGATCGGCGGTGCCGGCTCGGAAGTGGCGCGCTGCCTTGCGAGCCTGGGACTCACCACGCCGCTCGTGCGGCTCGGGCTTCCCGACCGATTCATAGACCATGGCGATTCCATGCATCTACTGTCGCAACTCGGGCTCGATGCTGCCGGCATCGTCAGCAGTGTGAATAACGCGGTCAAGAACTTGAGTAATCTAGTCGGGAATGATATGATCCGCTGAACCGGTTGCGCCGGTCTCAGACGGCGCGGCCCTTTCCCGAGGAGCGCACTCCATGAACAGCAGGGACGCTATGGCCATTGCAGACGTACAAGGTAGTTCCGATTCGCGGCAACTGCCGATCAACAAAGTAGGGATCAAGAGCATCCGCCACCCGGTCAAAGTGCTCGACAAAAGCGGCGGCGTCCAGCACACCATCGCCATGTTCAACATGTATGTCGGCCTGCCGCACAACTTCAAGGGCACGCACATGTCTCGCTTCGTGGAGATATTGAACGCCCAGGACCGTGAAATCTCGGTTGAAAGCTTCGAGCGGATGCTGCGCGAAATGGTAGTCCTCCTTGAGGCGGAGACCGGTCAGATCGAGATCGGCTTCCCCTATTTCATCAACAAGGAAGCGCCGGTTTCCAAGGTAAAGAGCCTGATGGACTACGAAGTCAGCTTCTTCGGCGAGATATTGCCCGGCGGCGAATACCGCCAGACGACCAAGGTGGTGGTGCCGGTCACCAGCCTGTGTCCTTGCTCCAAGAAGATTTCCGAGCGCGGCGCCCACAATCAGCGTTCGCATGTCACCGTCACCGCGACCACCAACGACTTCGTCTGGATCGAAGATCTGGTTCAGATGATCGAGGGCCAAGCCTCCTGCGAACTGTATGGCCTTTTGAAGCGCCCGGACGAAAAGTACGTCACCGAACGCGCTTACGACAATCCGAAATTCGTCGAAGACATGGTGCGCGACGTCGCCGGCATGCTCAACGCCGATCGGCGCATAGACGCCTACGTGATCGAATCAGAAAACTTCGAGTCGATACACAATCACTCCGCCTACGCGCTCATCGAACGCGACAAGCGTGTCTAGCGAACGCTTGGCAATTTTCTAGTCTGGGTAGTCTGGAAGCAAGGAAAGGACGCCAGGGCCATGGCCCTGGCGTCCTTTCCGGAAACAACTCTCAGGACTGCTTTCTGGTGAGCTTTTCCTTGATCCGCGCCGACTTGCCGGAACGCTCGCGCAAGTAGTAGAGCTTGGCGCGGCGAACATCGCCGCGGCGCTTGACCTCGATGCTCGCGATCATCGGAGAATAGCTCTGGAAGGTACGCTCGACACCTTCGCCGGCGGAAATCTTGCGTACGATGAAACTGGAGTTGAGGCCGCGGTTCCTCTTGGCGATCACCACCCCTTCGTAGGCCTGGGTGCGTTCGCGGGTGCCTTCCTTGACCTTCACCTGGACAACAACGGTGTCGCCCGGGGCAAAGTCCGGGATGGTCTTGCCCAAGCGGGCGATTTCTTCCTCTTCGAGTTGCTGGATCAGGTTCATGTTGATTCCTTCTGGTCATGGCCTTTGGCCGTTCGCGCAGAGCAGAGACTCTGATGCGCGCGTTTATTTGTGTCGCAGCGATATTACCACTGCCATTTCTGCTACTGCTTCTGCTGCTACAACTCCCGCCGGAATTCTTCCAGCAGGTTTGCTTCTTCGCGGCTCAGCGCCCGGCCCGCGAGCAGATCCGGTCGCCGCAGCCAAGTCCGCCCCAGCCCCTGTTTCAGCCGCCAAAGACGGATCTTCTCATGGTTGCCGGACAACAGCACCTCCGGCACCCGCATGCCTTCGTATTCCTCGGGCCGGGTGTAATGCGGGCAGTCGAGCAAGCCATCGACGAATGACTCCTCGCTGGCCGAGTCGGCGTCATTCAGGGCGCCCGGCAGTCGCCGCACCGCCGCGTCGATCAACGCCAGAGCGGCGATCTCTCCGCCGGAGAGGACGAAATCGCCAATCGACAACTCCTCATCCACGCAACGCTCGACCAGTCGCTCATCAACACCCTCGTAGCGCCCGCAAAGCAGGATCGCACCTGTCGAATGCGCCAATTCCGCCACCCTTCCATCCTTTAGCGGCTTGCCCTGCGGCGACAAGTAAATCACCGTCGCGTCAACTTCGCCCGACTCGCGTCGTCTCGCCTTGGCCGCCGCGATCGCCTTCTCCAAAGGCTGAACCAGCATCACCATGCCCGGGCCGCCACCGTATGGCCGATCATCGACCGTGCGGTGGTTATCCTGCGCAAAATCTCGCGGATTCCAGCAATTCAGTCGCCACAGACTGCGTTCCAGAGCCCGCCGGGTGATGCCCGATTGCGTCACTGCGGCGAACATCTCCGGGAACAGGGTGACGACGTCAATCTCCAGGCTCACCACTCCGCGCCCCAATCGACTCGAATCACGCCGCCACGGACGTCGACGCTTTTCACCACCTGCGCCACGAAAGGCAGCAACCGCTCATGTTCTCCTTCACGCACACAGAGTACTTCGTGCGCACCGCTGGAGAGGAGGCTCGCCACCTTGCCGAGCCGCACGCCGTCTTGGTTCAAAACCTCCAGGCCGACCAGGTCGGCCCAGTAATATTCGTCAGCCGCATTCTCGGGCAAGGCTTCGCGCGGAGCGCCGACATAACGTCCATCGATGGCCTCCGCGGCATCGCGGCCGTCAATTCCCACAAACTTGGCGACCAGCCCCTTGCCGTGCGGGTTGGCCTCTTGCAACGCGTAGGGCTGCCAAGCGGTGGCATCAGGATCGGCAGCCAGCCACCACTGCGACATCCGACACCAAGCATCCGGCGCATCCCCAAAAGGATGGACCTTGACCCAGCCTTGCACGCCGAAAGGAGCGATGATGCGCCCCAGGACGATCATGCCCTGGGTACTCCCGAACAAACTCAGACAGCCTGAGGAGTGCCGAACTGTTTGACCAGGCGCGCCGCCGTGGGGGAAAGCTGGGCGCCATGCCCTTGCCAGTAGGCAAGACGCGCCAAGTCCACACGCAAGCCGGTCTCTTGTCCTGCCGCAACCGGATTGTAAAAGCCAATGCGCTCGACAAAGCGTCCGTCGCGGCGATTGCGCGAGTCGGTCACTACCATGTTGTAGAAGGGGCGCTTCTTGGCGCCGCTTCGGGCGAGACGGATCACAACCATTTCTCGTTACCTGGATTTGGGAAAAAGCTGGCGAGTATAGCCGAAAATGTCACTTAAAACAAGGCAGGCGACCCGCGAGGCATCAGGTTCTGCGGGGCTTGGTCACGGCAGCCGGCAGTTCGGCGACCACCAAAGCGCCGACCAGCACCACGCTCCAAGAGAGGTAGAGCCACGCCAGGAAGATCGGTATCGCCGCAAAGGCGCCGTAAACCACAGTGTAAGCCGGGAACCGGATGATGAAGGCGCCGAATAGGCGCTGCATCAATGAAAACCCCAGCGTCGCAAACGCGCCGCCGAACAGGGCATGCCAGCGCTTCACCTTGCGGTTCGGCACAGCGTAGTAGAGCAGCGCGAACAGAATGGTCATGAAGACAAAGGGGAGAACGCGAAAGAACAAGGTATTCAGCCACTTCGGTTCATCAACCAGCCCGAAGGCCACGCTGGAAAGGTACGCAGTCACCGCCAGGCTGCCGCCGAACAGCAGGGGTCCGAGCGACAGGGCCAAAAGGTGCATGGCGATGCGCCGCAATATCGGCCTTTTTTCCTTGACTCGCCAGATGGCGTTGAAGGCGTGCTCGATGGTGAGCACTTGCATCAGTGCTGTCGTCGCCAGCCCTGCCGCACCGATCAGCGTCAGATTCACAGCCTTGTGGGCGAACTGGAGCGCATATTTCGCGATGATGCCCCCTGCCTTTTCAGGCAGCAGGTTGGCTAGCAGAAACTTCTCCAGTGCCATGCCCATGCCCTCGGCGAAGGGGAAGTGGCTGATCAGGGCGAGGCCCACTGCGATCAACGGTACCAGGCCGAGCAGATTGGAAAACGAAAGGCTGGCAGCCGTCTGAGCGCAGCGTTCGGTCGAAAAACGGCGAGTGACAGCGATGGCAAGACGTAACGGGGCGAGCAGCATCACCAGCCGCGGTGACTTGGTGGCCGGCAGGATTGCCCGCCAGGCTGACTATAATGAGCACTCATTTGATCATTGTAGCGAAAGGCCCCGGTCATGGAGCAGACTTACACGCTGCGCATCCTCGGTTTGACCGCCAGCGCCAGCCTGATCGCGCTGATCGCGTTGTGCCTGGTCTGGGAACTCTGGCTCGCGCCGTTGCGCCCGGGCGGCTCGATGTTGGTGTTGAAGGTAATACCGCTGTTGGCGCCGCTGTTCGGCATCTTGCGCGGCAGGCGCTACACCTACCAGTGGGCGGCGATGCTGATCCTGCTCTACTTGGGCGAGGGGCTCGTGCGTGCCAGCAGCGATGGCGGATTGGCGCGCGCGGCCGCAATGGCCGAAACCTTCCTCGCCGCGGTCTTCTTTGGCACCGCAATCATCTATGCACGGTTCAGCAGACAACCGTCCGACACCGTCACACCTGAGGATTGACCCGCTCGAGCGTCGATTGCAGCTTGTTCAGCGCATTGAGATAGGCCTTGGCCGAAGCGACGATGATGTCGGTATCGGCACCCTGGCCATTGACGATGCGCCCCTCCTTGGACAGGCGAACCGTCACCTCGCCTTGGGCATCGGTGCCGGTGGTGATGCTATTGACTGAATACAGCAACAGATCGGCGCCGCTCTTGGCGACGCTCTCGATCGCCTTGAAGGCAGCATCCACCGGTCCGCTGCCTTCTGCCGAAGCGTGGCACTCGACGCTGCCTGCGGCCAGCGTGATGTCCGCATGGGGCGTCTCGCCGGTTTCCGAATGAAAGCGCGTGGAGACGAGACGGAAGTGCTCCTGCTCCGGCGTCATGGCCTCGTCACTCATCAGGGCGTGGAGGTCCTCGTCGAAGATATCGTGTTTTTTGTCGGCAAGCTCTTTGAAACGGGTAAAGGCAGAGTTCAATATCTGCTCGGAATCGACCTCGATGCCCAGTTCTTTGAGGCGCGCCTTGAATGCCGTGCGGCCGGAGTGCTTTCCGAGGACGAGCTTGTTGGCGTTCCAGCCGACGTCCTCGGCGCGCATGATTTCATAGGTCTCGCGGTGCTTGAGGACGCCATCCTGATGAATGCCCGATTCATGCGCGAAAGCATTGGCGCCGACGATGGCCTTGTTCGGCTGCACTGGGAAGCCGGTGATTCCGGAAACCATTTTCGAGGCGGCAAGGATCTGTGTCGTGTCGATGCGCGTGTCGCAGGGGAATATATCCTGGCGCGTGCGCACCGCCATGACCAGTTCCTCCAGCGCCGCGTTGCCGGCGCGTTCTCCTAGGCCGTTGATAGTGCACTCCACCTGGCGCGCGCCGACCAGCACGGCGGCGAGAGAATTGGCGACCGCCAGTCCGAGGTCATTGTGGCAATGAACAGACCAGGTCACCTTGTCGGAATTCGGAATACGTTCGCGTAGTCTCAAGATGCGTTCTGCATACTGCTCCGGCAGGTTATAGCCGACCGTGTCCGGGATGTTGATGACCCGCGCGCCTTCCTTGATCACCGCCTCGATGATGCGGCAGAGAAAATCCAGTTCGGAACGACCCGCATCCTCGCAGGAGAACTCTATGTCGTCTATGCCGTTGCGGGCGAAGCGCACGGCATTCACCGCCGCGGTGATGACCTCGTCAGGAGCCATGCGCAGCTTCTTTTCCATATGGATCGGGCTGGTGGCGATGAAAGTGTGGATGCGCCCTGACCTGGCGGGCTTGATCGCCTCGAGCGCACGGGCGATGTCCCTGTCCTGGGTTCGGCATAGCGCAGCAACGGTGCTGTCCTTGACCGCCGCCGCGACGGCCTTTACTGCCTCGAAGTCGCCGTTTGAAGCGGCCGGGAATCCGGCCTCGATCACATCGACGCGCATTTTCTCGAGCTGACGCGCAATGCGCAGCTTCTCCTCACGGGTCATCGAAGCACCGGGGCTCTGCTCGCCATCGCGCAAGGTGGTATCGAAAATCTTCAAGTAATCCATCGTCATCTCCTGGAAAGCCGCATCGAAGCGTGGGTTCGCGGCGCCGGCAGCTGGCTGCCAGGCGGCGTTGGGTCAAACCGAATTGTGGGGAAGGGGATTTAGCGCGCGGGGCGCAGCAGCCTCTCGGCGAACAGGCCGGAGAGGATGAGAAACAGGGCGGAAAACAACATCGAGGCAACCATGGCCAAACTATAAACGCCAAAGCACGGCCACGTCAACCCACCCGTTCCCGGTTATCGACACCCTTGCGCCGGCGCAGCCACTGCCACGCCGCCATGACGTAGCCGGATAGCGCATAGCCGAGGAACAGCGCAAACAGCACGCCTTGGGGATAGCTGGACAACAGCATGTAAGCGAGGACGATGGCCGGTACCACCATGAAGGGCACACTGCGCCGCAGATTGATATCCTTGCCGCTCCAGAAGCGGACGTTGCTGACCATGGTGATGCCGGCAAAAATGGTCAGCACGCAGGCGTACCAACGCGCCTGTTCTCCCTTGTAGCCCAAGTCGAGGAGAACCCAGACCAGGCCGGCAACCAGCGCCGCCGCTGCCGGACTCGGCAGTCCCTGGAAGTAGCGCTTGTCCACGACATCGATGTTGGTATTGAACCGGGCCAGACGCAGCGCGGCTCCTGCGCAGTAGATGAAGGCTGCGATCCAGCCGAGCTTGCCCATGCCCTTCAGGGCCCATTCGTAGATCACCAGCGCAGGGGCGACGCCGAACGACACCATGTCGGAGAGGGAATCGTACTCGGCGCCGAAAGCGCTCTGGGTATGGGTAAGCCGTGCCACGCGACCGTCCAGTCCATCGAGCACCATGGCGATAAAGATAGCCACGGACGACTGCTCGAAATTCTCGTTCATCGCCTGGACAATGGCGTAAAAACCGGCGAACAGCGCCGCCGTGGTAAACAGGTTGGGCAGGATGTAGATGCCGCGCCGACGCATTTCGGGATTCATCAGCGCCTTGCGGGGCCGAATCACCGGCACGGCAGCCCCAATCTCATGGCAGTTCCGCAAGGATGGTCGCGGACGCGCTCACCTTGTCGCCTATCGTCACGTTGACCAGGGCGTCAAGCGGCAGATAGACGTCGACGCGCGAACCGAAACGGATGAATCCATAGCGCTGACCGCGCAACAAACTTGTTCCCTGATCGACATAGCACAAGATGCGCCGCGCGATCAGCCCGGCCACCTGGACGCAGGTAATGTCCCGGCCATCGGCTGTCCTGATCCACAGCGCATTTCGTTCGTTCTCGATCGACGCCTTGTCGAGGTTGGCACTGAAGAACTTGCCGGGATGGTACCAGCGTTGCCTCACCTCGCCATCGACCGGACTTCGGTTGGAGTGAACATTGAACACGTTCATGAACACGCTGACTTTCAGCGCATCACGCTGCAGCCAAGGGTCATGGGCAGGCTCGACAGCGACAATGCGGCCGTCCGCTGGCGCCAGCACGCTCCGGGCATTTCCCGCAATAGGCCGCGCCGGATCCCGGAAGAACTGGACGCAGAAGGCAAAAAACAGCCACGGCGGGGTAGCCCACAGGAAACCGGCAGCGCCGGTCACGATCAGGGCAAGGCCAAAGGCGATGCCCAGAAACAGCCAACCCTCGCGGGCGATGGGCGGATGGGGGTAGGCCGACACCTGGCTAGTTCTTCGCCTGATCGACGAGCTTGTTCTTGCGAATCCAAGGCATCATGTCACGCAATTTCTCGCCTACCACCTCTATGGGATGGGCCGCCAGGTTGCGCCTTTGAGCCAGAAGCGTCGGGGCGCCCGCCTTGTTCTCGAGGATGAATTCCTTGGCGTACTGGCCGCTCTGGATTTCCTTGAGGATCCTTTTCATCTCGACCTTGGTCTCGTCGGTGATGATACGCGGACCGCGGCTGATATCGCCATATTCGGCATTGTTCGAAATCGAGTAGTGCATATTCGCCAGGCCGCCTTCATAAATCAGATCCACAATCAGCTTCAATTCATGCAAGCACTCGAAATAAGCCATTTCGGGGGCATACCCGGCCTCGACCAGCGTTTCGAAACCGGCCTTGATGAGCTCGACGGTTCCGCCGCAAAGGACCACTTGCTCGCCGAACAGGTCGGTTTCGGTCTCCTCGCGGAACGAGGTCTCGATGACGCCGCCGCGCGTGCCGCCATTCGCCGCTGCGTAGGAAAGCGCCAGGTCGTGGGCCTTGCCCGACTTGTCCTGATAGATGGCGATCAGCGACGGCACACCGCCGCCCTGGACGTAGGTCGAGCGCACCAGGTGGCCGGGGCCTTTGGGTGCGATCATGATCACGTCGATGTCCTCGCGCGGAATCACCTGGCCGTAATGGATATTGAATCCATGGGCAAAGGCCAGCACTGCACCCTTCTTCATGTTGGCCTGAACCTCCTCCGCATAGACGGTGGCGATCTGTTCATCGGGCAGGAGCAACATGACGAGATCGGCTTCCTTGACCGCCTTGGCGATTTCCTCGACCTTGAGTCCGGCCTTCTTGGCCTTGTTCCATGAGGCTCCGCCGCGGCGCAGTCCGACGGTCACCTTGACCCCGGAATCCTTGAGGTTCTGCGCATGCGCGTGGCCCTGCGAGCCGTAGCCCACGATCGTTACCTTCTTTCCCTTGATGAGCGACAGGTCGGCATCTTTGTCGTAATAGACTTTCATGTATTCCCTTTCAAATGCGTAAGAAGTGATTGTTAGCTCGGCCTCTGGGCCGAAGAATCGGGGAAACCAAAAGAGTCGACAGCCGGGTCAAAACCCGACCTGCATCAGACCCTGAGAATCCGGTCGCCTCGCCCGATGCCGCAGACGCCCGTACGCACGGCCTCGAGTATCAGCGTGCGGTCGATCGCCTCGATAAAGGCATCGAGCTTGGACGTGTTGCCGGTCAACTCGACGACATAGGTGGATTCCGTGACATCAATGATGCGGCCGCGGAATATGTCGGCGACGCGCTTCATTTCCTCGCGATCCTTGCCGATGGCGCGCACTTTCACCAGCATCAGTTCGCGCTCGATGTGAGGGGCCTCCGACAGGTCCACGACCTTGACCACCTCGATCAGCTTGTTCAATTGCTTGGTGATCTGCTCGATGACGTCGTCGGAGCCGACGCTGACGATGGTCATGCGCGACAGTGAAGCGTCTTCGGTCGGTGCCACGGTCAGCGACTCGATGTTGAAGGCGCGCGCCGAGAACAGGCCTGACACGCGCGACAGCGCGCCGGCTTCGTTTTCCAAAAGAATCGAAATGATATGTCTCATGATGGGGTCCTAGCGCGTCACAGATCTTCGGCCAGTATCATCTGGGACAGTCCCTTGCCCGCCGCCACCATAGGGAAGACATTCGCGGTCTGGTCGGTGATGAAGTCCAGGAAGACAAGGTCGTTCCGGTGCTCGGTGAAGGCGCGGCGCAACGCCGGCTCGACATCCCCGGGCTGGGTGATTTGCATGCCGACGTGACCGTAGGCCTCGGCCAGTTTGACGAAGTCGGGAAGGGCATTGATATACGACTCGGCGTAACGGTTGCCGTGGAACATTTCCTGCCATTGCCGCACCATGCCGAGGTAGCGATTGTTGAGGTTGATGATCTTGATCGGCAGGCGATACTGCTTGCAGGTCGAAAGTTCCTGGATGCACATCTGGATCGAGGCCTCGCCGGTGACGCAGGCCACCGTCGCGTCGGGATTGGCAAAGCGCGTGCCCATCGCCGCCGGCAGGCCGAAGCCCATGGTGCCAAGCCCGCCGGAGTTGATCCAGCGACGCGGCTTGTCGAACTTGTAGTACTGCGCAGCCCACAGTTGGTGCTGGCCGACGTCCGAGGTGATAAACGCATCCCCTCCTGTGACCTCGTAGAGCTTTTCTATGACGTACTGCGGCATGATGACGTTGCTGTTCTGCTTGTACTTGAGGCAGTTCTTGGCTCGCCATTCCTTTATTTGCAGCCACCAGGCGGCAAGCGCCTTGGCATCCGACCGGGCCTCGGCGACTTCGATCAGCTTCAGCATGTCCTCCAGCACGTCGGGCACATTGCCGACGATGGGCACATCGACCTTGACGCGCTTGGATATCGACGAAGGATCGATATCGATATGGATGATCTTGCGCGATTCCTCGTTGAAATGCGCCGGGTTGCCGATGACGCGGTCATCGAAGCGCGCGCCGATGGCAAGAAGGACGTCGCAATGCTGCATCGCCATGTTGGCCTCGACGGTTCCATGCATGCCTAGCATGCCGACGAACTGCTGGTCGGTGCCCGGATAGCCGCCCAGGCCCATCAGGGTATTGGTGATCGGGAAGCCTAGCTTCTTGACCAGTTTGGTCAGCGTCTCCGCCGCATCCGACAGGATCACGCCGCCGCCCGCGTAGACCATGGGCCTTTTGGCATCAAGCAGGAGCTGCATGGCCTTCTTGATCTGCCCTGAGTGCCCCTTGATGACGGGGTTATAGGAGCGCATCACGATGTTCTTCGGATAGTCGAATTCGCACTTGTGGTTGGTGACGTCCTTCGGAATATCGACCAGTACCGGACCCGGACGGCCGGTCTTGGCAAGATAGAAGGCTTTCTTGATCGTCGTGGCGAGATCCTTGACGTCCTTGACCAGAAAATTGTGCTTGACGCAGGGGCGGGTGATGCCGACCGTGTCACATTCCTGAAAGGCATCCTGACCGATATAGGCCGTCGGCACCTGGCCGGTGATGACCACCAGCGGAATCGAATCCATGTAGGCGGTGGCGATGCCGGTCACGGCATTGGTCACGCCCGGACCCGAGGTCACCAGGCAGACACCGACCTTCTGCGACGAGCGCGAATAGGCGTCCGCCGCGTGCACCGCCGCCTGCTCGTGACGGACCAGGACGTGCTTGAACTTGTCCTGCTTGAACAGTTCATCGTAGATATACAGAACCGACCCGCCGGGATAGCCGAAGACAAATTCGACCTTCTCTTCCTGCAGGCACCTGATTACAATTTCCGCACCAGTCAATAACATCGCTTTACCCGAAACACGGATTTCGTCCGAAGAAACGTGTAACCTTACTGGCTCGACCGGATTTGGTCAAGGCATTAGCAGCGAAACCATCCCGAATTCGCGCCCAGGGCGGCTAGGCCGTCGTAGCGTTTGAGGATTTCTCCTGGCAACCAGAACGGAACTATCTGACTTTCTCGCCGGCGTCGAGCGGCGCGCCTTCAAGCAGGCGCTGTTCGCCGTGCACGGCGAAGATCAGGCCCTCGACATCGTCCAGGACGCGATGCTGAAACTTTCCGAAAAATATGGGGACAAACCGCCAGCCGAGTTGCCGATGCTGTTTCAACGCATCCTGCAGAACACCATCCGGGACTTCTACCGGCGCCAGAAGGTGCGCTCGATTTGGACTACGCTGCTCTCGTCGTTTACGCCCGCTGACGACGAGGATGCCGACCCCCTGGAAACTTTGCAGGCCCATGAGGGGTCCAATATTCAGACTCCGCATGCCAGCCTCGAACAATCGCAAGTACTTGCCATTATTGAGGAAGAGGTGAAGAAACTGCCGCAACGTCAACGGGAAGCCTTCCTCATGCGTTATTGGGAGGACATGGACATCGCTGAGACGGCTGCTGCGATGGGTTGCTCTGATGGTAGCGTAAAGACCCATTGCTCGCGGGCAACCCAGACTCTGGCAGCCGCGCTCAGGGCAAAAGGCATAACACTATGAACCGCGAATCCCACGACGAACTTGCCCATAAACTCGGGCTGGCCCTCGACCAAGGCACCGAGAAGCTTGACCGCCGCACCCGCGACAGACTGCGAGCGGCGCGGCAGCATGCCTTGAACCGTCAGAAGGTGGCCATCGCAGGGTTGAGCCTGGCCGGTCTTGGTCATTTCGCCAGCGAAGTGCTGCTGCCTCAGGCGCGCACGCTGGCAATGCTGGCTACCCTCGTTCTGGGTGTCATCGGCACCTACTACTGGAACAATTTCCAACAGGCGGCGGAAAACGCAGAAGTCGACAGCGCACTTTTGGCTGACGATCTGCCGATAAATGCCTATCTGGACCACGGCTTCCGCGCATGGCTCGAGCATTCCTCTCAATCGCAGCGGCAGTAGCGCTGCTCGTCGCGCTCACTTTTCCGGTCGGCGCCGCCGTTCCCTCGCTCAAACAGCCAAAGTGGGTGGAACTGTCCCCTCAGCAGAGGGAGATTCTGGCGCCGCTGTCGCTCGAGTGGGATAAGCTCGAGTCCTATCGGCGCAAGAAATGGCTAGGCATCGTCCGCCACTACCCGGCGCTGTCGCCGCCGGAGCAGCAGCGCATGCAGCGCCGCATGCAGGCATGGGTCAAACTGACGCCGGAAGAGCGCACGCAGGTCCGCGAGCAGTTCAAGAATTTGAAACAAGCGCCTCCCGAACTGCGGCAAGAAATCAATAAGAAATGGCAGGAATACGAGGAATTGCCGGAAGCGGAAAAGGAGCGGCTGAAGCAAAGCGCGAAGCGTAAGCCGCAGTCCAAGATCGCTGGCGGAAAATCGGCCGCCACAACCCTGGCGCCGGCCCCGGCCCCCATCACGGTAGCGCCTGCGGCGCCGACTCAACAATAATGGCCTTGGCTCCGGCGCAAAGGGCATCGCCCTGGTCGCCGACGGCCCGCCCGAACATCCGCCGCCGACTGGCCAGCATGGCCTACGAAAGCCTGCTCCTGATCGGCGTGCTATCGGCCACCTTCATGCTGCCCTATCTGCTGCTTGGCATGATCTGGCAGATTACGGCGCCCGGCTGGGTGGAATTACTGCACCTCATCCTGACGCTGGCGGTCTACTTCTGCTGGCTCTGGTGTCACGGCGGCCAGACGCTGGCAATGCAAACCTGGAGACTGCATCTGGTAAGCTGCACCGGCGGTGTTGCGGTGAGCCTTCCCCAGGCATTGCTGCGCTTTGCGCTCTCCTGGTTTTCCCTGCTGTTCTTCGGCGCCGGAATAATCTGGGCGATCTTCGATCGCGATCGCCAGTTCCTCCACGACCGCCTGGCCGGCACGTGCATCGTCTTCAAGACCTTGCCCCAGACGCCCGGCCGCCCCAAGACGGGAACAGCGTAAGTGCTGTGGGCGGCGCAGGAGCAATAGTGCTATCTCCGCTCCACCCACCAGATCAGCCCCGCCGCCATCAACAGGAACAGCGCACTGGGCGTGATCGCCGAATAGAACGGCGGCCAGCTGTTGATCACGCCAAGACTGGAAAATAATCCATTGAGCATATGGAAGGTGATGCCGAGCATGATTCCGGCGAACACTTTGATGCTGACGGCGCCCATGCGGTCCTGCAGGTAAGCGAAGGGCAAGGCCAGCGCCATCATCACCAGCACGGCAAGGGGATAGACCAGTTTTTTCCACAGCGCGATGACGTAGCGTTGCGCCTTCTGCTGGTTCTCCTCAAGATGGCGGACATACAGGAAGAGATTGACGAAGGACATGCGTTCCGGCACCACCATGAGCACCGACAGGATATTCGGATTGAGAGCTGAACGCCACGCCAGTTCAGGCAACCGGACAACCTTCGCGATGCCGTTCTCGAAAACAGTCTGGACGACGCCGGTGAGGCGCCAGCGCTGGGGTGGCAGGTACTCGCCTTCCGCGGCTTCGCTGATCGAGTGCAACTGGTGGTCAGCGTCGAACTCGTAGATCCGAATGCCACGCAAACTTGTGTCGGGAAGGACTTCGCGCACGTTGACAAAACTCCTTTCGTCCTTGACCCACAGTCCGGAGCGGAATTCCTGCCCCACCACTGAACTCATTGCCTTGAGCCGCAAGGCTTGAGCGGCACGTTCCGCGGGCGGGGCAATGAACTCGCCGAAGACGAAAGTCAGGATGATGAAGACAATGCCAATCCGCGCCAGCGTCTTCAGCAGCGCCAGCGTCGACAGTCCGGAGGTACGCAGCACCGTGATCTCGGAATGGCGGGCCAGCAGGGTGAGGGCGTAGAGGGTGCCGATCAGGACGGCGATCGGAAACAACTCATAGACGCGCCCTGGCATACTCAGCAGGACGAAGCCTAAGGCGTGCTGCAATTGATAGGTACCCTTGCCAAGAAACTCAAACTCGTGGATCAGGTCGAAGAAGGCGAACAGCAGCAGAAAAGCCGCCAGCACCAGCCCCGTAGCGGCATAGATTTCCCGCGCCAAATAGCTCTCGAAGACTTTCAACGCCATAGCCGCACCCATGAAAAGACCATCAGCCGGCGTGAGAACAGCAGCAAGAGCATCACGAACATCACGACATGCACCAGCCAGACGCCGAGGTCGAAGTTCATCCTGCCCTGCGCCACCCAGGCCTGGCTGACGCTGATGAGATTACTGTAGGTCATGTAGGCGAGCAGGGCGAGAATCAGGTTGTTGGTGCGACCCGCGCGCGGGTTGACGAACGACAAGGGTATCGCCAGAAAGGCCAAATTCAGAGCCGCCAGGGGAATGCCCAGCCGCCAGAGCAGTTCGCCGAGATTGGGAGGCGTCGGCTTTTGCAGCAGTTCAATAAGCGTCAGTCCCTTGGGGGTCTCCGCCACACTCTGGGTCTCCGGTATCTCGACACGCACGGCATAACGTTCGAACTCCATCACCCGGTAATCGGCTTGCCCGGGCGTGCCTTCATAGCGTCGGCCGTTCTCCAGCACGAGGAAGCGATCGCCGTTGGGCATGGTCTGCTGGTGGCCTTGCGCAGCGGCCATCACACCGAGATGGCCATGCTGCACAGAACTGACGAAAACGTTCTTGACCCGCGCCTCGTCGCCGGCAACCTGCTCGACGAAAAAAACTCTGTCGGCGGCTGCCGACTCCCGGAACGAACCCGGCGAAACTTGCGAAACATCGTCCCGGTTCTCCATCTTCTGCCGGTATTCCACGCTCTTTGACAGAGCCCACGGCGACAGGAACAGCGACAACAAACAGATCGTCAACACCATCGGCAGGGCGAACATGAATACCGGACGCAGCCAGGCCGTCAGAGGCAGGCCGCAGGAGAACCAGACGATCATCTCGGAATCGCGATAGGAGCGGGACAGGGTCATCAGCACCGCGATAAACAGCGTCAGGGACAACAGTACCGGCAGGTAATTCAGCGCGCCGAAGCCGAGCAAGGCCACCACTGCCTCGGAAGCAAGTTTGCCGCCCGCGGCCTGACCAAGAAGTCGAATCAGTTGAGTCGTCAGCAAGATGGCGAACAGCGCGACAAAAACGGCAACAGCGGTATTGGCGAATTCGCGCAGGGCCGCGCGCTGGTAAATCATGTCGGCTTTGACTTTTGACGGGAAGTCTGGGGATAATCGAAAGGTTCGCCGTTTTCTACCATCGACAACGGCAGTTCCCCACACCATCTGAGGAGTATTGCGTGGAATTTAGCATAAAAAGCGGTAGTCCGGAGAAACAGCGTAGTGCCTGTGTCGTGATCGGCGTGTTCGAACCGCGCAAACTGACCTTGCCCGGCGAAATTCTCAACAATGCGGCAAAGAATTATGTGATCGACCTTCTCCGCCGGGGCGACATGGAAGGCAAGGCCGGCACCACCTTGCTGCTGCACAACGTCCCCGGCACGCTCTGCGACCGGGTACTGCTGGTCGGCCTGGGCAAGGAAGAGGCGTTTCGCGAGAAGGAGTACCTCCAGGCCGTCGCCACGGCAACTAGAGCACTGAACGAAACCGGCGCCTTCGACGGCACCCTGTACCTCACCGAACTCGCCGTCAATGAGCACGGCATAGCCTGGCGCGTCCGCCAGGCCGCGCTGGTGATGCAAGCCACGCTCTACCGCTTCGATCGCTTCAAGTCCAAGAAGGACGAAGTGCGACGACCGTTGCGCAAAGTCACCCTGATCGTCGAAAGCCGCGCCGATCTGGCCGATGCCGAGGCCGCACTGGCCCAGGGCCAAGCCATTGCCGCCGGCATGAGCCTGGCCAAGGACTTGGGCAATCTGCCCGGCAACATCTGCACACCGGGCTATATCGCCGATCAGGCCAAGGCGCTGACCCGGGAGGGCGGCCTCAAGGTCGAGGTCCTGGAGCAGAAGGACATGGAAAAACTGGGCATGGGTTCGCTCTTGTCAGTCGCGCGCGGATCGCGCCAACCGCCGAAATTCATCATTTTGCGCCATAGCGGAGGCAAGGCCAGGCAAAAGCCAATCGTGCTGGTCGGCAAGGGCATCACCTTCGACTCCGGCGGTATCTCGCTCAAGCCGGGCGCCGAGATGGACGAGATGAAGTACGACATGTCCGGCGCCGCCAGCGTACTCGGCACGATGAAGGCTCTGGCGAAGATGAAGCTGCCGCTGAACGTCATCGGACTGGTGCCGAGCGCCGAAAACATGCCCGGCGGAAATGCCAGCAGGCCTGGCGACATCGTCACTTCGATGTCCGGGCAGACCATCGAGATTCTCAACACGGACGCCGAAGGCCGCCTGATCCTCTGCGATGCACTGACCTACGCGGAGCGCTTCGATCCCGAATGCGTGATCGATGTGGCGACGCTCACTGGCGCCTGCGTGATCGCGCTCGGCCATGTCGCTACAGGGCTGTTCGCCAACAATGACGCTCTCGCCGGTGAACTTTTGAGCGCCGGACAGAATGCCTGGGACCGTGCCTGGCACATGCCGGTATGGGAAGACTATCAGGAGCAACTGAAAAGCCCCTTCGCCGATATGGCCAACATCGGCGGCCGCCCTGCCGGCAGCATCACCGCCGCCTGTTTTCTTTCGCGCTATGCCAAGAAGTTCGCCTGGGCGCACCTGGATATCGCCGGGACGGGCTGGAAATCCGGGAAGGAAAAAGGTTCCACCGGCCGCCCCGTACCGCTCTTGACGCACTTCCTGCTGGCACGCGCCGGCATCGCATGACCAAGGTTTTCTTTTACCACGGCGCGAGTGACCGGCTGCAGGCTGCGGCGGCCTGGCTGCAACAGGCTCAGCTGAAGCGGCAGGCGGTGCTGGTCTATGCGCCGGACGCCGCAATCGCCGAGAAGCTTGATCGCCTGCTATGGACCACGCCGGCCACCGGTTTCCTGCCGCATTGCCGCGCCGATTCCCCGCTCGCTGCTCGGACACCGGTCCTGATCGCCGCCCGCCTCGATTCCCTGCCCCAGGAGGAACGGCTGCTCAATCTCTCCAACGACGTGCCGCCGGGTTTTTCCCGCTTCTCCGAACTTGTCGAGATCGTCAGCGGCGCCGAGGAGGACCGGCTGCCGGCGCGCGACCGGTTCAGGTTTTACCGTGACCGCGGCTATGATATGGAAAGCCGGAAGCTTGACCCGGTTGCTCAATGAGCGACGAGGACTCCCTCCTCGACCAGGCCGATGCGCTGATGCGGCGCCAGCGCCTGTTCGCCGCCGGCCGGCCGGCCGAGGATGCTCCCGGACTTGATAAGGGCGGCGACTTCGATCCGGATGACTTGCCGCTACTGACCGAAGTGGTCGGCGCCGGGCCGCCCCGGTTCTCGGCCCGAGAAACCGCCACGGATCCCGCTGTCGCCCGGCTGCTGGCCGAGCGCCATGCTTTGCTCGCCCGGCAGTTGGACAAATGGCTTGACGAGCAATTGCCGCAATTGGTGATACTCGCCATGGACGGCATCACCGACCACCTCGTCGCCCTGATCGGCCACCGCGCCCGGAGCGAACTGATGCCGCTCCTGACCGAAATCCTGCACCCTGCCGACGACGGCGACAGGCCCGGGTGACGGGCGCTCCGGTATAATCGCCGGCTCTTCCGCCCCCCCACTCACCACACCTGCCGATGGAACTCAACAAGAGCTTCGATCCCGCCGCGATAGAGCGGCACTGGTACGAATACTGGGAAGGTCACGGCTATTTCAAGGCCGGTCTCGACCGCAGCAAGCCGAAGGAAGACTCCTACTGCATCCTGCTGCCGCCGCCCAACGTCACGGGCACGCTGCACATGGGCCACGGTTTCCAGCAGACCCTGATGGACACCCTGACCCGCTACCACCGCATGAAAGGCTGGAACACGCTGTGGCAACCGGGTACCGACCATGCCGGCATCGCCACCCAGATCGTGGTCGAGCGCCAACTCGAAGGCGCCGGCGTGACACGTCAGGAACTGGGGCGCGAGGAGTTCGTCGCCCGCGTGTGGCAATGGAAGGCCGAATCGGGCTCGGCCATCACCCGGCAGATGCGCCGCCTCGGCACCTCGCCCGACTGGTCGCGCGAGCGCTTCACCATGGATCAAGGACTGTCCACGACGGTCACCGAGACCTTCGTCCGCCTCTACAATGAAGGCCTGATCTATCGCGGCAAGCGGCTGGTGAACTGGGATCCGGAACTGCTCACCGCGGTCTCGGACCTGGAAGTCGTGAATGTCGACGAAGACGGCTTCATGTGGCATATCCGTTATCCGCTCGCCGATGGCCCGGGCAGTCTGGTCGTCGCCACCACGCGTCCGGAAACCATGCTGGGCGACGTCGCGGTCGCGGTCAATCCCGACGACGAACGCTATATGGCGCTGATCGGCAAGCAGGTCCTGCTGCCGCTGACCGGGCGCCGCATTCCGATCATCGCCGATAGTTATGTGGACCGCGAGTTCGGCACCGGCTGCGTCAAGATCACGCCCGCCCACGACTTCAACGACTGGCAGGTCGGCCATCGACACCAGCTGATCCCGATCTCGATTTTCACCGTCAATGCGCGCATCAACGAGCATGGTCCGGAGAAATACCGGGGCATGGACCGTTATGACGCACGCCGACAGATCATCGCCGATCTCGAGAGCGAGGGCCTGCTCGAATCGGTCAAGCCGCACAAATTGACGGTGCCGCGCGGCGACAGAACCCATGCGGTGATCGAACCCATGCTCACCGACCAGTGGTTCGTCGCCATGAGCAAGGCCGATGCCAACGGTCTGAGCATCACGCAGAAGGCGCTCGACTGCGTGGCCGGCGGCGAGATCAAGTTCGTTCCCGAGAACTGGGTCAATACCTACAACCAGTGGCTCAACAACATCCAGGACTGGTGCATCTCGCGGCAACTCTGGTGGGGCCACCAGATTCCCGCCTGGTACGCCGACGACGGACGCTTTTTCGTCGCCCACGACGAAGCGGAGGCTTACGAACTGGCCGCCAGGGACGGCTACACAGGCGGGCTGGCGCGGGATCCTGATGTCCTCGACACCTGGTATTCATCGGCGCTGTGGCCCTTCTCCACCCTCGACTGGACGCCTGACTATCCGGCCAAGTCCAACGATGCCCTCGACCTCTACCTGCCCTCCTCGGTGCTGGTTACGGGCTTCGACATCATTTTCTTCTGGGTCGCGCGGATGGTGATGATGACCAAGCACATCACCGGCCGGATTCCCTTCCGCGAAGTCTTCGTGCACGGCCTGATCCGCGATGCCGAAGGCCAGAAGATGTCGAAATCGAAAGGCAACGTGCTCGACCCGATCGACCTGATCGACGGTATCGGCGTCGAAGAACTGGTCAAGAAGCGGACCACCGGCCTGATGAATCCCAGGCAGGCCGCGCAGATCGAGAAGCGCACGCGCCGGGAATTCCCGGCGGGGATTCCCGCCTTCGGCACCGACGCGTTGCGCTTCACTTTCGCCAGCCTGGCCAGCCCCGGCCGCGACATCAAGTTCGACCTTCAGCGTTGCGAAGGCTATCGAAACTTCTGCAACAAGCTGTGGAACGCGACACGCTTCATGCTGATGAACTGCGAGAGCCAGGACGTCGGTCTCGATGAAGATCTGCCGCGCGAATATTCCGCGGCCGACCGCTGGATCGTGAGCCGCCTGCAGCGCGCCGAGGCAGACATCGCCGGGTATTTCACGGAATACCGCTTCGATCTCATCGCCCGCACGATGTATGAATTCATCTGGGACGAATACTGCGACTGGTATCTGGAACTGGCCAAGGTGCAGCTGCAGCACGGCAACCCAGATCAGCAACGGGCCACCCGGCGCACCCTGGTCCGCGTGCTCGAGACCATGCTGCGCCTGGCCCATCCCCTGATTCCCTTCATCACCGAGGAGCTTTGGCAATCGGTGAAGACGCTCGCCGGGAAGTCCGGCGACTCGATCATGGGGCAACCCTATCCCCAGTCGCAGCAGGAGAAGTTAGACCTTCAGGCGGAAGCCCGCATCGAGCTTCTCAAGCAGATGATCAACGCCTGCCGCAGCCTGCGCGGCGAGATGAACCTTTCGCCGGGGCAGAAGGTGCCGGCGATCGCCACCGGCGATGCGGCGACGATAGCGGCCTTCGCGCCCTATCTCCAGGCGCTCGCTCGCCTGGAAGGCGTCACGGCCGCAGCGGAACTGCCGCCGGGCGACGCGCCGGTGCAGATTGTCGGCGAATTCCGCCTGATGCTGAAGATCGAGATCGACATCGCGGCCGAGCGCGAACGGATCGCCAAGGAAATCGCCCGGGTGAAGGCCGAGATCCTCAAGGCAGAAGCCAAGTTGGCGACCGCTTCCTTCGTCGAGCGCGCACCCGCCCAGGTCGTGGCGCAGGAACGCGAACGCCTGGCCGGTTTTTCAGCCCTCGCGGAGAAGCTGCTCGCCCAATTCGAACGCCTGGCCTAGTCCCCCTTGCCGCCGACGGTCAGCGCCAGCGCCTTGCGGATGGCCTCGGGAGACGCCATGATGTTCATGAAGCTGTTCGACCCCATCATCGAGAGATCAGGGAAGCTGGCCGCAATGCGAAAGCGCGCGTACAAGGCGAGCACCTTGTTGCCTGAGACCAGGATGTCGTAGGGCAGGTGGGCAGCCGATTTGACGTCCTTGAAGTCTATTTCGCTCATCAGGTACTGGTCGTCCATCATTTTGTTATCGCCTTCGCCCTTCATGGCCACGCCGAACAGACTCTCCTTCTTGCCCGGGAGATCGATGCGATAGACCTTGGTGACCCCCTGCTTGCCGGCGGCCAGGCCGGCCTCGACCGCCTTCACCGCCGCATCAAAGCTGTCGTAGCTGGCGAGGACGCTGGGCTCATCGAAATACTCCATGCCGAAGGTGTAATGGTATTTGCGCAGTTGAGCCGGGCTCATGCCCTTGGCACCGAACTCCTCAACCCTGCCCAGCGCCGCCTGCAGTTGCGCGTTGGTCTCCTTGAGGTTTCCGCTCATGCGGTAGATATTCGCCCAGTAGGGAGGATTGGTATAAGACACCTGCACCTCGTCACGGACCTTGGTCACAGCAACGCGCATGGCAGCGCCGAAGCCGCCAAGCTCTGACTTTGCCGCCGTATTCTTCAGTTCATCGTTGGTCACCACGATGATGGTCGTGTTGGCGTAAGGAACATAACTGCCGGCCACGATAAATCCGGCAGCAGCGAGTGCCGCCTTGGCGCCCTCGACCTTCTGCGCCAGTTCACCAGGTCCCTTCGAAGCCAGAACGAATGGTTTCAGGACTGCATCCTGGGCAAATGCAAGCGCCGCGCTCAGGGCCATGACCAGGATGCCCAGGCTTCTCACGATTCTCGACATGACTTTCCTCCTGCATTGGCAAATAAAAGAGGCTGAAAGCGCTTCCGCCTTCAGCCCCGTTTGAAGCTAAAGCATTCCGCGACGGCTAGAACTTGATGCCGTAGGCGATGCCCAGCGAGTCTTCATACATGTGCAGGTTGGCATTGCCGCCGCCGAAAGGTGCCGCGATCGAATTGGCGCCGGGAACATCTTTGTTGAACGCGTGCATATAGGCGAGGCTCAACTCGTTCCTGTTGGCCAGGATCCAGGTCGCACCCAAGGTCAGATGGTCCTCGACCACGCCCGGCGCCAGGATGTTGAAGAAGGTCTGGTTCTGGGAAATCGGCTGCTTGTTGTAGCTATAGCCGGCGCGCAGCGTCAGGTTCTTGCTGTACTCGTAGCTTGCTGCGAGCTTGTAGACCGTGGTATTGCGCCAGCCGAAGCCAGGGCCATTGGCGGCGCCCAACTGGCAAGTTCCGGCGAAGAAGCAGTCGACATTGTTGCCGACGGAGCGGCTCTTGCTGTAATTGATCTGTTTGACATCGGCCCCCACCGTCAGTTGCGGCATCGCCTTGACTGCAATGCCCACGCCATAGTTCTCGGGAATGTCGAATTCGCCGCCTTCGGCAAAGAGGCCTTGGTATGCGCTGAACTTGCCCTTGATCTTCGACGCATAGGTCGCGCCCAGCGTGACGTTGTCGGCCACGTGACCGGTCCAGCCCAGACGCAATCCCCACCCTGTGGTCGTATCGTTGCCGCGGTCAGTGATGTTGCCGGGACTGACCGACCAAGCCGGGTTTGCAGTGAATGCCTGCAGGCCGGTGGCGCCGAAGCGCTGCTGGGCAAAGACCAGGGAGACGCCAAGGGCGTTGCTCTTGTTCACCTTCATGGCGAAGGTCGGCGCAATGAATAACTGCTCGAGGTTGATCCCCCCAGGACTCTTGCCGCCATAAGTGGCAAGCGCGCCGGCCGCAAACGGGTTGTTTGCATAACGGGTATTCATGCCGCCGTTGCCATAGACGGAAATACCGGCCGACATGTCGGAGCCCAGCATCTTGTTGTAGCCGAACTCGGGGATGAAGAAATTCTGCTTGTCGTTGGCGCTGTAGCTTCCGTTCAAGCCGGCGCCATTGCCGACGATATCGGCGCCGCGCGTCGGTCTGAACCAATCGAGGCCCATATCGACCCGGTCGCCGACCATGACCATGCCCGCCGGATTGTTGGCAGCGGCCAGGGCGTCCTGCGGCAGGGCAATGGCGACGCCGGCCATACCCTTGGCCTTGATGCCGTAGCCATCCGAGAAATAGCCGTCAGTCGCCAGGGCCGGGCCGGCCATCGCGCAGATGGCGAGCAGCGAAATGATTCTTTTCACTTTCATGATTTCTCCTTCCCCTTGGGGATTCTATTGGGTTCCTGCTGACGGGAACGACTCAAAGCGCTTTTATCGAGATGCTGCGGGTGCTACATGAAAAGGCTGACATCGGATTTCTGCGCAACGGGCAGGAAGGTCGCGGCACCGGCGTAATCGACGTCGGCAATGAAGTCGTCGTGATTGAAGCCGAACAACTCCACGGTCATCTGGCAGGCGATGAACTTGACTCCGGCCTCCTGGGAAAGCGAGCGCAGTTCCTCGATGCTGGCCACACCGGTATTCTTGATGGTCTGCTTCATCAGTAAGGTCGCTACCGATTCGAAGCCGGGAATGCCGGCCTGGAGCAGATTCGGAATATTCCAGTTCAACTCCTTGAACCAGCCGGGGCCGAAGGGCATTTTCATCGGCATGCCCGGATTTCCCAGGGGGCTCACCTTGAGATCGGAGATATCCTTCTTCAGCAGATTGAGGCCGTAGAAGGTGAAGAAGATCGACACGTCCCAGCCCAAGGCTGCGGCGGTCGAGCCGAGAATGAAGGGCGGATAGGCCCAGTCGAGCGTGCCCTTGGTGGCGATGATGGCCATGGAGGGCGTGCGGCTCTCTTCGCGCGCTTGGAGTTGCGCTTCTATCCGCTGCGGCAATATCTCATCAAGCCTTTGCCTGATCAGATCGTCTATGACGGCTATCTCGGGCGTCGCACCCATATGCTTTCTCCTCAGGCAGGCTCGGCGGCTGCCGCGCTCGGTTGACTCATGTTTGAACTAGTTTCGGGATGATGGGACAAGCGTTGCTTTAATAGCAAAGAAATTATCTTTATAAGCCAATAGAATTAAAGAGGACCGTCGCTCACGGCCGCGTCCGCTCCGGTCCCGCCTGCGCCATGGCCTGGTGCACCACCATGATGAAGTCATCGGGCGTCAGGGTCAACATGTCGCAATCGCGCGTTGAAAAAAAATCGCGCACGATGCCGGCCACGTCGGCGCCAGCGGCATTCTTCAACGCCGCCTCGAGGTCGGCAATGGTGCGGCGCGGATTGACGAACATGTCGCCGGTGAACCATGCCTGCCTGATGCGCTCGCCCGGACGATCGAAAGCGAGCGCCGCGCGCAGCAGGCCGCCGGGAAATTTCTTGGCGGCTTCGAGGATCGGCAGGTCCGAGCGCGGCTTGCCCACGAGGTTTATCCAAGCGGGGCTGTCGATCTCCGGCAACGCCGCCCGGTACAGCTCCAGTTCCCCTTCGCTCGGCGTCCCGGGCTGGAAGGTGACGCCGAACTCGGCGCCGAAGGCCTGCTCCAGCCTGGCCTTGACTTCATCGAGCGGCGGCGCAAAACCGAGCAGCTCGGCTAGACTGGCGACCCGGTCGCGGGCATCGGCAATCGCCTTGCCGGAAAGTTTCTCGGCCGGGACGCGCAGGATGCGCAGCATCTTCTCGACATCGAACTCTACCAGAAGCGTGCCTTGGTAGAGCAGCGCATCGCCGTCAAAAACGCCGCCGGTTCCGGAAATCTTCCTTCCGCCGACCTCGATATCGTTCCTCGGGCGAAACCGGGCGTCGATGCCGAAGCCGCTGACGGCTCGCGCCGCCGCCTCGCAGATGCGCCGGGCGATGATGCTCATGTCGCGCGTGCCCAGATCCGCGCGATCGAGATAGAGTTCCCAGCCGAACTGGGTCTCATCCATGAAGATGGCGCCGCCGCCGCTGATGCGACGCTGGATGTCTATGCCCAGTTCGGTGCAAGCGTCGAGCCTGAGTTCCTGCTCGGCGCTCTGGTGATAGCCCAGGAGCGCCGAGGGAGCGAACCGGAGGAAGCGCAGCGTGCTCGGCCCGCCCTGCCGGCGAGCCTCGAGCAGCGCACGGTTCAGGGCGAAATGTTCGGCGGCGCGCAGGATGCCGCTATCGATCAGGCGCCAGGCCGTCATCCCGGAAAAGTTCAGCAGCGCGAGAGGCCATCGGCCTTCATCTTGGCTTCGAACGCCGCCCGGACCCCCGCTCCGGTGATCAGGCCGGCGGCTTCACCGTCCCAATTCGCCGGTTTCATCTTAGCCACCCAGCCCCTGCCATAGGGGTCGGCGTTGATAATTGCAGCCTTCGCGGCGACCGCACCGTTGACGGCGATGATCTCGCCGCCGACCGGCGCCTTGACCGGCCCTACCCATTTGCCGGACTCGACGGTGGCCAGAGATTTGTTCCGTTCGACGTGCTCGCCGACCTTCTTCGGCAGGTAAGCGACCAATTCGCCGACCATGCTGCAGGCGCAGGAAGTCATGCCGACGGTGATCGTACCGTCGGCCTCCCTCCTCGCCCAGATCCCGGTATCTACATTGTAGAAAAGCTCGTCTGGAAAAAGGCAATCGCCTATGCTCGTCATGTTTCGCGGCTCCAATAGCTTCTCAGAGTCCCTCGGCGCCGATCTCCACCCATTTGGGAAATGGCACCGTCCTTATTGCTTGCGCTTCAGGTAGAACTCGAATTCCTTGTTGTTCTCGGCGCTGGCCAGAAGTTCGTTGCCTGTCTGTTTGGCGAAGGCCTGGAAGTCCTTCACCGACCCAGGATCGGTAGACAGGATACGCAGCACTTGGCCGCCGCTCATGTCGGTCAGCGCCTTTTTCGCACGCAGGATAGGCAACGGGCAGTTCAGGCCGCGGGCATCGAGTTCTTTGTCAAAGTTCATGTCATCTCCTCAGTGTGTAATCGGTAAAGCAGCATTGCGTTTATAAACCGGCAGGGCGAAGAGTTCAAGACCGTAGACTACATTTTCGGGCCGACCGGGTCGCGCAGTCGTTGGTCACGAAGCGGTCTGATAGTAAAGATTCTGCGGATGGCTGGCCTGGGCGAAGAAGAACCAGCGTTCCGCCAACAGGCCGCAGTACTGCACCAGGAAGGCTGCCGCCAGCAAATGGGCGGCGGCGGTCGAAGCCAGGGCGGCGGCCAATAGCGCCACCGGCAGCACAAACGCGGCGGCCAGGAAGAACCACTTGACCGACGAGAATAGGGCCGCGCTCCGGCCGTGAAAGAATTCCCGGGTGTTGAAGGATTCGCCCGTGAAACCCTGCGACTTCTGCGCGATCTTGGGATGCTTAATGCCGATCGCCGTCTGCAGCACCGACCTTGGCGCCAGGCGGGAGTTGCGCAAAAGGGATGCGGCGCGTCCGGTCGCGCCGAGCAGCGTGATAATGATCGCCCAGCCGCCGAAGAAGCCGCTGAGGCCGGGGGCGGCAACGCTGGCGAACAGGCTGGCCAGCGTGAAGCCGGAAGCACCGCCCAGGAGAATGTAGTTGATCACGGTCAGCGGCGAATGCCATTCGGGCAGAAAGCGCAGGCAGGCGTAGATCATGCCGGTGCAGACGAACAGCAGGAAGCCCAGCAAGGTCCCGAGGACGCCAGCGAGTACCGTGACATCTATGCCGATGCCACTGGGCAGGACTATCAGCGCCGGCCCCCCGCCGGCCCAGTGAGCGATGCCGTAGACCAGGACCACGGCCATGAACAGCGGCAGCACTATGACCTCGCGCGACAGCCACGAACTGCGCCACTGCGCCGCGCTGCGCCAGGCCCGCTCCGGCCGGCCGAGATGAAAGAAGGATGCGGCGAGTCCGGCCGCCAGGAAGGCCAGCGCCAGCAAGCTGCCGTATGCGTAGAAGGTATGGAGATCCTGCCTGGGCAGCAGGTCGAACAGGGCATAGGATTGGGCCGTGAACAAAGCGAGAAACAAGCCCTGGCCCAAGCCGATGAGGGTCGTGAGCAGGACGACTGAAAAGGCGGGACGCATGGCGCTTACCAGGAGGTGACGTCGTCCAAAGACGGCTCGGACTGCGCCGGCTTGGGCAGTTGGCTATCGATCTTGAGCGGATTGTCGGCGCGCTCGAGTTCGTCGTCGTGGATCCTGAGCCGCGTCTTGCGCCGCGGCAGATAGTGGTTGGCCGGATGGGTGCCCCATTCCGGCATCAGGGGGTAGCCGCCGCTTTCCCTGATCGCGATCGACACGGCGGACGAAGGATCGTGGATGTCGCCGAACAGCCTGGCGGAAGTCGGGCAGGCCATGACGCAGGCCGGCCTGCGGTCCCGCTCGGGCAGCGCGGCGTCGTAGATGCGGTCTACGCAAAGAGTGCATTTCTTCATTACTTTCTGCTTCTCGTCCAGTTCCCGCGCACCGTAGGGACAGGCCCAGGAGCAGTACTTGCAGCCGATGCACTTGTCGTAATCGACCAGGACGATGCCGTCCTCGGGGCGCTTGTAGGAGGCGCCGGTCGGGCAGACCGGGACGCAGGGCGGATCTTCGCAATGCAGGCAGGACTTGGGGAAATGCACGGTCTCGGTGTCGGGAAACTCGCCGACCTCGAAAGTCTGCACGCGGTTGAAGAAAGTGCCGGAGGGATCGGCGTCGTAAGGGCGCTCGTCGGACATCGTCCCGGCCGCCCCGGAGGTGTTCCATTCCTTGCAACTGGTGACGCAGGCCTGGCAGCCGACGCAGACGTTGAGGTCGATGACCAGAGCCAGTTGCGTCACTTCTTCGCTCCCGCGAAGTAGGCCAGCCAGGCAGGTCTCTTGGCCATGCCCGGCGCCGGCTGCAAGGGGGCGAACTGTGGCGAGCTCTCCTTGGCCTCGTCGATACCCGCCTTGTAGATCCTGACCCGCACGTCGTACCAGGCCGCCTGCCCGGTGATCGGGTCGGAATTGGAGATGCGCCGTTCGCCTTCGGAAGGCAGTTCTTCCGAAATCAGATGATTCAGGAGGAAGCCCTGGCGCGCTTCGTTCGCGTCGGGACTGAGGTTCCAGGCGCCGGCGGCCTTGCCTATGGCGTTCCAGGTCCACACCGTGCCCGGTTCGACCGCTTCGCTGTGGCGCGCCATGCAGCGCACCTTGCCCCATTGCGACTCGACCCAGATCCAGTCGCCGTCGGCTATGCCGGCCAGCAAGGCCGTCCGGACATTGACGAACAGATAGTTGTGGCTGTGGATCTGGCGCAGCCAGGCGTTCTGCGAATCCCAGGAGTGGTACATGGCCATCGGTCGTTGCGTGACGGCGGCGAGCGGATACTTGCGCCGGTCGGTCGTTTCCACCTCGAGCGGTTCATAGAAGAACGGCAGCGGATCGAAGTAGGTTGCAATGCGGCTGGCCAGATGCGCCGGCGGCTTGCGCGTGATGCCCTTGCCCTGGGCCGCCAGGCGGAACTTCTGCAGCACTTCGGAATACAGATGGATCAGGATGGGCTCGGCGTAGCGGGTGATGCGCATCCGCTGCGACCATTCCAGGTAACCCCGGTTCCAGTTGCGCATGTACTGGTAGGAGCGCGGCAACCTGTAATGGTAATGGCCGTTGTTCTGGGCATACATTTCCCACTGCCTCGGATTGGGCTCGCCGCGCATGAACTTCTCGCCGCCGCGCCCGCGCCAGCCGGCGAGGAAGCCTATCCCCGAACCCGGTTCGGTCTCGTAATTGACCACGAAGTCGGGGTAGTCGCGGTACTTTCGGCCGCCCTCCTTGTTCACGAAGACGGGCAGCTTCAGGCGCGAGCCGAGTTCGATCAGCACTTCCTGGAACGGCTTGCACTCGCCCGAAGGCGGCAGGACCGGGATGCGCACCGAGTCGACCGGCCCGTCGAACTCGGAGATCGGCCGGTCGAGCATCGACATCACGTCGTGGCGCTCGAGATAGGTGGTGTCGGGCAGGATCAGGTCGGCGAAGGCCGTCATCTCCGATTGGAAGGCGTCGCAGACGACGAGAAAGGGGATCTTGAACTCGCCATCCCCGTCGCGGTCGTTCAGCATCTTCCTGACCTCGACGGTGTTCATGGTCGAGTTCCAGGCCATGTTGGCCATGAAGATCAGCAGCGTGTCGATCCTGTAGGGGTCGCCGCGCCAGGCGTTGGTGATGACGTTGTGCATCAGGCCGTGCACGGACAGCGGATATTCCCAGGAGAAGGCCTTGTCGATGCGCACCGGGCTGCCGTCCTCATTGACGAACAGGTCGTCGGGGTCGGAGGGCCAACCCAGCGCCAGGCCGTCCAGGGGGTGGTTGGGCTTGACCGCCAGCGGCGTGTTCGGGGTTCGCGCGCAGGGCGGGATGGGCCGGGGAAAAGGCGCCTTGTGGCGGAAACCGCCGGGCCGGTCGATGGTGCCGAGCAGGGTCATGAGTATGCCCAGCGCGCGTATCGTCTGGAAGCCGTTGGAATGCGCGGCCAGCCCCCTCATGGCATGGAAGGCCACCGGGTTGCCGGTGACGGTGTCGTGCTCCTTGCCCCAGGAATCGGTCCAGGCGATCGGCAGCTCGATCTTCTGGTCGCGCGCGGTCACGCCCATCTCGTAGGCCAGGCGGCGTATGGTGTCGGCCGGGATGCCGGTGATCTGCGCCGCCCAGTCCGGCGTGTAGTCTTTCACGCGCTCCTGCAACAGCTGGAAGGCGGGCTTGACCGGGGTACCGTCGGACAGCTTGAATTCGCCGCGGAGATAGGGATCGGCGCCTTCGCTATGGGTGAGCACCGGGCGGTTGGAATTCCTGTCCCACCACAGCTTGTTCTGCGGTTCGTAGCAGGCTTCCTCCTCCGGCACCTCGGTGCGCACGAACATGCCGAACTCGTCGTGCTTGGCGTCGAGATTCACCAGCTGGCCGGAGTTGGTGTAGCGCACCAGAAAGTCTCTGTCGTAGAGACCCTTGGCAATGAGTTCGTGGATGATCGCCAGGAGCAGGGCGCCGTCGCTGCCGGGACGGATCGGCACCCATTCGTCGGCGATGGCCGAATAGCCGGTGCGCACCGGATTGATCGAGACGAAGCGGCCGCCGTCGCGCTTGAACTTGGCGATGGCGATCTTCATCGGATTGGAGTGATGATCTTCGGCCGTGCCTATCATCACGAACAACTTGGCGCGGTCAAGGTCGGGGCCACCGAACTCCCAGAAGGATCCCCCTATCGTGTAGATCATGCCGGCCGCCATGTTGACCGAGCAGAAGCCGCCGTGCGCGGCATAATTGGGCGTGCCGAACTGGCGCGCAAACAGTCCGGTCAGCGCCTGCATCTGGTCGCGGCCGGTAAACAGCGCGAACTTCTTCGGGTCGGTTTCGCGTATCCTGGCCAAGCGCTCGGACAGGGTGGCAAACGCCTCCTCCCAGCTGATCTCCTCGAACTCGCCGGCGCCGCGGTCGGCACCGGCGCGGCGCTTCAGCGGCTTCATCAGGCGAGCCGGCGAATATTGCTTCATGATGCCGGAGGAGCCCTTGGCGCAGATCACGCCCTGGTTCAAGGGGTGGTCCGGGTTGCCGTCGATGTAGCGCACCTTGCCGGCCGTCAGATGAACGCGGATGCCGCAGCGGCAGGCGCACATATAGCAGGTGGTGTTCTTGATTTCCTGCAGCGGATGGCTGACGGCAGCTTGCATGAAGAGGACTCGGCCGGTACATTAGGATTGAGTCATATTCTCACAAGTGTCATGCCTGGCCACCAGGGATTATTTTTATTCTCCGATAAACATAGATGATTGTTTAGATTTGAAGAACCGTTGTACAGTCCAATGCCAACCGAAAGAAACCATGAGCATCGCCGATTTCACTGAAACCGAGCAGCAGCTGATCAGCCAGATACTCTTGGAGCGCTATGGCCGGCTGGTACCCTGGCAGCTCGCCGAGGCCGAACTGCAACTGGATCCCGGCTCGGAAGCGCTCACCGTCTGCCCGACGCTTTACTGGTCGCAGCGCGGCGCCGAATTCATCGTCTGCAAGCTGGGCGAATCCCGATTCCGCTCGCAGTTCTTCTATTCCGAGGCCGAGCAGTTCGGCACTGGCCGAGAGATCTATGACGATTTCGGCGACTGCGTGGTCACGCTGCTGCAGGTTCAGGCCGACCATGAAAGGACGCGCGCCGGGGGACACGCCGCTCCGGCGCAGACCGGCGAAGACGAATATCTCGGCCCGACCCTGATATGACTCTTGAGAAGGCGCGCCAGTTGCTCGCGACCCAGGCCTCGTTCGGCAGCGGCTACAACCGAAACGGCGCCCGCCTGATCCTCGCCGAAGTGGCGAAAGAGCACGGCCAGGCCGAAGTCGACCGCCTGATCCGCGAACTCGCCCTCGACGAAATCTTCGGCCTCGCAGTCGGCACCTCCTTCGGCGCCGATTTCGTCAGGTGAAGATCTGCATCGTCTCGGACAGCCACGACCGCGCCCAGATGCTGGCCGCGGCGGTGGCGGCAGCGAAGGCGGCAGGAGCCGAGGCGGTGATCCATTGCGGCGACGTCATCGGCGGCAACACTTTGCGCGCCGCCCTCAAGCTGGCTCTGCCGCTGCATGTCGTGCATGGCAACAACCTCGGTGACCTGGTCGCCATCGCCCGGCTCGCCTGCGACTCCGACGGCCAGCTCAGCTACCACGGCATGGATGCCGCCATCGAACTCTTCGGCCGGCGCATTTTCATCACCCACTACCCGCACATCGCCCACGGCATGGCCTGTACCGGCGACTACGACCTGGTCTGCTGCGGCCACAGCCACGAAGCACACCTGAGCCGGCAAGCGAACATCAGGGGAGAGCATACCTGGCTGGTCAATCCCGGCACCGTCGCCGGCCTGGGCGCGCCGGCGGCGACCTGGGTGCTGGGCGATCTCGCCGCAATGGCTTTCGAGACGCACACCCTGGCGGCATGATGAGACACATTCAGCATTTCTATTCGACCATAGGAAGATTTGCCGAGGAATCGCCGGGCAGCCTCGCTAGAATTCGATCTTCAATCAGAACGACACCATCTGGAGGCTCGACGTGACGGCTTCAATCGCAACCAGCCAGACCATTCTGGTCGTCGGCGGCGGCATCAGCGGCATGAGCGCCGCCCTGGAGGCCGCCGAATGCGGCAAGCAGGTGATCCTGGTGGAGAAAAGCCCGACCCTGGGCGGCCGCACCGCGCTGCTCTACCGCTACTTTCCGAAGATGTGCCACCCGACCTGCGGCCTCGAGATCAACCTGAAGAGGCTCAAGGGTAACCGCAGGTTGCGCGTCCTGACCCAGGCCGAGGTCACCTCGGTATCGGGCCGCAGCGGCGACTACAAGGTGACGCTGAAGCTTTCGCCGCGTTACGTCAATGAGAACTGCACGGCCTGCGGCGAATGCGCCAAGGCAGTCTCCGGGCAGATCCCGAACCCCTACGACTACGGCCTGTCCGAGACAAAGCTTGCCTATCTGCCCCATGCCATGGCCTATCCGCAGCGCTATGTGCTGGACAGTTCGATCATCGGCACAGCCGACGCCGAGAAGGCCAGGGAGGCCTGCAAGTATGGCGCCATCGATCTCGGCATGAAGGAAGAGACGGTGGAGATAAAGGTCGGTTCGGTGATCTGGGCCACCGGCTGGAAACCCTATGACGCCGCAAAGATCCAGCCCTACGGCTACGACCGATTCGCCAACGTGATCACCAGCGTCGAGTTCGAGCGTCTCGCCGATTCCCACGGTCCTACCGGCGGCAAGCTGCTGCGCCCGTCCGACGGACAAGCCGCGAAGAACATCGCCTTCATCCAGTGCGCCGGTTCGCGCGACGAGAACCACCTTCGCCACTGCTCGCGCATCTGCTGCATGGCATCGCTGAAGCAGACCCAGTATGTGCGCGAAGCCTATGGCGAAGACTGCAAGTCAAGCGTCTACTACATCGACATTCGCGCCATAGACCGCTTCGAGGATTTCTACCAGAAGGTGCAGCAGGATCCGACGGTGCGCTTCGTCAAATCCAAGGTGGCGAGCATCACCCAGAATGACGCAGGCAGCCTGATCCTGCATGGCGTAGACACCGAGGGCTACCACCGCTATGCCGCCGAGCACGATCTTGTCGTGCTGGCGATAGGCATGGAGCCCGAGAGCAACGGCATCAAGCTGCCGGACGACATGGTCATCGACTCCTCGGGCTTCATAGAAGGTTCCAAGGACGGCGGCCAGTTCGCAGCCGGCGCGGCGGCCAGTCCGACCGACGTCAATCGTTCGGTGCAAAGCGCCACGGCGGCGGCGCTGCGCGCTATCCAGGTGGTGCATAGGACGGCTGCTACGGAGACAGCAAATGGCTGAAATGAAGACTGCTGCATATATCTGTGCCGGCTGCGGCCTCGGCGACAAGCTCGACATCGCGCAAATGGAAAAGATCGCGCAGAAGGAAGGCAAGATGCAGCTGGTCAGGCGCCATGACTTCCTTTGCTCGACTGAAGGCGTGGAACTGATCAGGAAAGACATCGCGACCGAGGGCGTCAGCCATGTCGTGATCGCCGCCTGCTCCCGCCGGGCCAAGACCGAGGCCTTCGATTTTCCGACGGTCGCGATGAGCCGCGCCAACCTGCGGGAAGGCGTGATCTGGGTCGTCGCCGAAGGCGAGGCGCACGATGAAGTGCGCCAGGAGATGGCCAACGACTACCTGCGCATGGGCTGCGCCGAGCTCAAGAAGATGAAGCTGCCGGAAGGCAATCCGAACAAGGCCGGCAACAAGCGCATATTGGTGGTCGGCGGCGGCATGGCCGGCATGACGGCGGCGCTGGAGTCTGCCGAGACCGGCTATGAAGTCGTCCTGGTCGAGAAGGCGGGACAACTTGGCGGCTGGGCGGCCAGGCTATGGCGGCGCGTGCCCTTCAAGCAGCCCTACGACAAACCCCAGGAGACGGGCGCGGCGCAACTGGCGGCGAAAGTGAGCGGGCACCCGAAAATCCGCGTGCATCTCAATTCGACGCTGGCCGAGACGAGCGGCGCCCCGGGGCGTTTCAAGGTGCAGATCGCCCAGGAGAGCGGTGCCGTCAGCGAAGAGGAAGTCGGCGCGATCATCCAGGCCAGCGGCTTTTCGAGCTACGACCCAGCCCGGCTGCCGGAACTCGGCGGCGGCCTGGCCAACGTCATCGACCAGGCCGGTCTTGAAGATTTGGCGAGCAGTGCCAATGGCGCACCGATCAAACGCAGCGACGGGCGCGAGGTCAAGTCCGTCGTTTTCGTCCAGTGCGCCGGCCAGCGGGACGACACCGGCACGCACCTGTCCTATTGCTCGGGCCATTGCTGCGCCACCAGCATCAAGCAGGCGATGTACTTCAAGGATGCCAACCCGGACGTCGACACCGTGATCATGTACACCGATCTGCGCGTTCCCGGCATGGGCGAGGACTTCTACCGCAGCGCCCAGGAGAAAGGGGTGATATTCACCAAGGGCAAGGTCGCCAAAGTCGAATCGGCGACTGACGGCCTCAAGGTGAATTTCCGCGACCTGATCCTCGACGAGGACGTGGCGATCGAGACGGATCTGGTCGTCCTGGCCACCGGCCAAGTGCCCAACTCCGGCGTCAATATCGACCTGCCCGACGAGGACGAGGGCAAGGCCAAGCAGGTGTCGATCCTCAATCTGAACTACCGCCAGGGCAAGGACCTGCCGCAACTGGTGCATGGCCTCGCCGACTCGCATTTCATCTGCTTCCCCTACGAGACGCGCCGTACCGGCATCTATGCCGCCGGCCCGGTGCGCCGGCCGATGGACATGCTGCAGGCCACCGAGGATGCCGCCGGCGCCGCCCTGAAGGCGATCCAGGCGGTCGAGAATGCCGATGCCGGCCGCGCCGCCCATCCCCGCGTCGGCGACCTGTCCTACCCGATCGTCCGCCTCGAAGGCTGCACCCAGTGCAAGCGCTGCACCGTGGAATGCCCGTTCGGCGCCATCGACGAGGACGAGCGACGCTTCCCGGTGTTCAACGAGTCGCGTTGCCGGCGCTGCGGCACCTGCATGGGCGCCTGCCCGGTCCGGGTGATCTCTTTCGAGAACTATTCGGTGGATACCGTCGGCAACCAGATCAAGGCGGTCGACATTCCCGACGAGTTCTCGGAGAGGCCGCGCATCCTGATCCTCGCCTGCGAGAACGACGCCTATCCGGCGCTCGACATGGCCGGCCTCGCTCATCATGTCTATTCCGCCTTCGTGCGGGCCATCCCGGTGCGCTGCCTGGGCTCGGTCAATGCCATCTGGATCACCGACGCGCTCAATTCAGGCTACGACGGCGTCATGATGATGGGCTGCAAGCACGGCGACAACTACCAGTGCCACTTCGTCAAGGGCTCGGAACTGGCCAACTACCGCATGAGCAAGATCGACGACACCCTGAAGCAGCTCGGCCTCGAGGTCGAGCGCGTCGCCAGCTACGAGGTGGCGATCACCGACAATGCCCGCGTCGCCGCCCTGATCAACGACTACGTGGCGAAGATCGTCGAGATCGGCATGTCGCCCATGAAGGGCTTTGGCTAAGGAACCTACTATGAGCGATCACAACAGTCAGGCCGTGGCGCGCTACCGCAACAACTTCCTGAAGGAAGTCGAGGAGCGGGTCGAGGAAGGCGAATGGGTCAAGATGTGCATGCAGTGCGGCGTCTGTGCAGGCTCCTGCCCTTTCGGCGCGCATTGGCAGCACTCGCCGCAAAAGCTCTTCATGATGATCCGCGCCGGCAAGCGCGAAGAGGTGCTGACCTCGGACTCGATGTGGATGTGCACCTCCTGCTACAACTGCGTCGTGCGCTGCCCGAGGCAATTGCCGATCACCCACATCATGCATGGCCTGGCCAGTTACGCCCATCGTCTCGGCATCGCGCCGAAGGGCCAGCCGACGCGCGAGTTCGCCAAGATTTTCTGGGACAACCTGGCCAAGAAGGGGCGGGTCAATGAACTGAAACTGACGCTGTCCCTCTACTTCAAGGACGGGCTCGTCTCGGGCATCAAGACCGCCATGGGGATGCAGAGCATCGGCCTGGGCATGGTCAAGGCCAAGCGCCTCAACCCGATGGAGATCTTCGGCGGTCATGGTCTGAAGGACCTGAAGGGTTTCCATGCCATCTTGGCGAAGGCGCGCGAAATCGAGGACAAGCGGAAAGGCCTGACGTAGGTCCGGCTCGAGCCCGACTGCAGCGGTCATTGCCGGCCTGAAGGCCGACCTGCAGACCATCGTGGAGAAACAGCAAATGGCAAAAAAGGAATACGCGTTCTACCCCGGCTGCTCCTCGCAGCTGAAGGCCTCGGCCTCCAACTACCTGACCTCGGTCAGCTCGATGTGCAAGACGCTGGACGTCAAGCTCACCGAGATTCCCGACTGGAACTGTTGCGGCGCCTCGATCGGGTACGCGGAAGGGGGAGAACTGCCGCGGATCGCGATCAACGCCCGCAACTTCGCCCTGGCCGAAACCCATCTGCCCGGCCAGGACATCGTCGCCACCTGCGCCGCCTGCTGGCTGGGAGCGCGCGAGTCCAAGGACAGGCTCGATGCCAGCAGCACCCTGATGAAGGAAACCAACGAAGCGCTCGCCGCCGCCGGCCTGCACTACAAGGCCGAAGTCAAGATCCGTCACATGGTCGAAGTCCTGATCGAGGATTTCGGCTACGACGAACTGAAGAAGCCGATGAAGAAGTCGCTGGAAGGCGTGAAGTTCGCGGGCTATGTCGGCTGCCAGACCAACCGTCCCTTCGGCATCGACGGCGAATCCTTCGAGAACCCGAAGTATCTCGACAAGCTGGTCGAGACCTTGGGCGGCGAGCCGGTCGAGCACTACGACCAGAAAGTCACCTGCTGCGGCGGCGCCCTGGCCTTCTCGGAACCCGAGAAAAGCCAGAAGCAGATCCGCGACATCGTCGAATCGGCCTACGACCATGGCGCCGAGATGATCGTCACCCCCTGCCCGCTGTGCCAGGCCAACGTCGAGGTGTATCAGTCCGAGATCAACAAGAAGCAGGGCACCCAATTCAACATGCCGGTGCTCTACTACTCGCAGTTGATGACCGTGGCCTACGGCGGCAGCATGAAGGACGCCGGCCTGGACGGTCAGTTGATCCGCGCCGAAAAACTGGAGGTCATCACCAAGAAGTGATCGCGCAGGGCGTTGCCGAGTCAGGCGGGACTCAGCTCGACAGCCGCCGATAGATGTCGGCGATCTTCAAAGGCAGTTTCTTCACGTCGTCCAGGACCGTGAAGCGCGCCGCGCCATACATGTGCGCGAGATAATCCGCGCCGTGCCGGTCGATGGTGATGCAGTAGCTCTTGACGCCCTGTTCGTGCGCTTCCTGCAGGGCGCGGCGGGTGTCCTCGATGCCGTAGTGGCCGCGGTACTCGTCGCCGAAATCGTCGGGCCGTCCGTCCGACAGCGTCACCAGCAGCCTGTGGCGGGCCGGCTCGCGCAGCAGCAGGCGCGTCAGGTGGCGGATCGCCACGCCCATGCGCGTGTAATCCTTCGCTTCGACGGCGGCAATGCGGGCGCGTACGGCGTCGTCATAGGCTTCCTCGAAGCGCTTGATGCGGTAGATGTCGCTGCGCGTCCGGGTCCAGCCGGAGAAGCCGTAGATCGCGTAGGCGTCGCCCAGGGATTCGATCGCCTCGCACAACATCACCAGGGATTCGCGCTCGGCCTCATTCACCCAGCCCTTGGTCGAGCCGCTCATGTCGATCATGAACATCGCCGCCAGCGATCGCTGGTTGCGGACGCGCCGGCTGAACAGGCGCGGGGAAGGCTCAAGGCCGCCCCGGCGATCGGCAATGGCATCGACCACGGCATCCAGATCCACCTCCTCGCCATCCGGCTGCCGGCCGAGCATGCGGTCCTCGCCGCGCAGCATCTCGAAACGCTTGCGGATCTGCTTGATCAGGCCGGCGTGGCGCAGTTTGACGCCACTGACATAGGCCGGATCGCCGGGCGCGACATCGGACTCGAAAAGGTGACACCAGTTCTTGCGGTAAGCGCGGCGCCGGTAGTCCCATTCGTCGTAGCGGTGATCGGCTTCGCGATGGCCGACCAGGTCCTCGCCGCCGCGCTTACCGGCACTATCCAAATGGGTCGGTTGCCAGGGGCCGGGGTCGGCGGGAACCAGACATTCGGGCGGCACTTCGCCGAGATCCTGGACCAGGGACAACGCTGCTTTCCGGGCCTCGGGCGGCAGGGCCAGGGCTTCGCCTTCCAGGGCCAGCTGCGACGCGTCGTCCGCGGCCGGGGCAGCCATGCGCTGCTCGGCTTGTTCCGGGCGGCCGGCACTGCCCGCACTTGCCTCGAGGGCACTGATCGCACGGCTCACCGTCTTCATGTCGCGTTCGATGCGCAGGGCACGCACACGCAGCGCGGCGGCCGGATCGATGGCTACGGCATGCGGCAAGCGCGGTGCGTCCTTTCCGTCAAGCAGGCATAAAGGCAATAATGCCAGCGTGTCGGCGAGCGTCGCCTGCGGCTGGTAGAGCCTGGGCAGCAAGGCTGCCAGAGCCGCCGGCCAGGGACCGCGGACGGCCGCGATCTCCGCGCCGAGGCCGGGCAGTTCGAAGGCGATTCTCGCTTCCAGGCGCACCGACTCCAATGCCGACAGCCAGCGCAAACACCGACCCTGATCCTCCGTATCCAGCCAGTGCGCCAGGGCCTGGCCAAGATCGACGGCCGTGCTGCCGAAGCTGCCGAAGCGCGTCTGGGCCCAGAGGATCACCGCCTGCACCTTGTACAGCCTGCGGTTGGCGCCGGCCTCCGGCTGCGACTCCTGTTCTGTCGGCAGGTATATCGTCTCGGTGTCGGTCCAGGCGGCGGCGCCGGCGGCGAGCGCGAGCGGCCGGCCTGACAGTCCGTGGATGAAGCGCGTCAGCCGCGCCTCGATCTCGGACAGTCTAGCCAACGGCCTCAAGCCATCGCGCCCGGCGCAGAAGCCTTCGAGATCGCGCAGCAAGTCCATCGCCGCACGGCCGCCGTGACGGTCGTAGGCATCGAGGCCGGCCAGCACCCAGGCGTCGAAGCCGGCATCGTCGAGCAAGGGAAAAGCCTTGGGCGCGAACGCCGCGATCTGGTAGCCGATCTCGGCATAGGTCCCCGCCGCGACGGCGGCCCAGTGCAAGACCCGCTCCTGCTGCGAGCGGGTCAGCGCCTCCAGGCCAAGGGCGATGTCGGTCGCGGAGCGATGCGAGTGCGAGGCGAACAACACCTCGTCGAGGCGAGTCTCGAGTTCCTCGCCGAACAGCCTTCTGGCGTTAGAAGACGGCGGCGACGAGATCATCGAGGGTGCCGTTCATATCGGCGTCGTCGCACAGCGCGCGAGCCACGGCAGCGATGCAGGCGGCCTGCGGGGCGATGCCGGCCGCGATCAACTGCGCGGCATGGACCAGGAGACGCGTGCTGGCCCCCTCGTCGAGACCCGCCCCCTTGAGGTTGCGCGTCAGCTCGCCGAGCTTGACCAGGCGTCGCGCCGTCTCGGCATCGACGCCGCCTTCCCGGGAGACGATGCCGGCCTCGACGGCGGCCTCGGGGTAATCGAAGTCGAAGGCGACGAAGCGCTGGCGCGTGCTCGGCTTGATTTCCTTGAGCACGCTCTGGTAGCCCGGGTTGTAGGATACGACCAGCATGAAGCTGTCGGGCGCGATCACCATTTCGCCGCGCTTATCCACGGCCAGTACCCGGCGCGAATCGGCGAGCGGATGGATGACCACGATGGTGTCCTTGCGCGCCTCGACGATCTCGTCCAGATAGCAGATGGCGCCCGCGCGCACCGCAGCGGTGAGCGGTCCATCGACCCAGACCGTCTCGTTGCCGACGATCAGGTAGCGGCCGACGAGATCGGCCGTGGTCAGATCGTCATGACAGGCCACCGTGACCAGGGGACGGGCGAGGCGCCAGGCCATGTATTCGACGAAACGCGTCTTGCCGCAGCCGGTGGGCCCCTTCAACAGCACCGGCAGGCGCCGCGCGTAACTGGCCTCGAACAGCGCGACCTCGTCGCCTGTCGGCTGGTAGTAGGGTTCCTCGGTGATCCGGCTCAGCTCGGGCGAAAGGCTCATTCCTGGTCGCCGTACATCTCGCGCTCGTCCCGCGCCATCCGCTCCGCAGCCTCGCGCTCGATCCGGCGCTGCTTTTCAAGCAGGCGGTCGCGGCGCGCCGTCACGGTCTCCTCGCGCATGGCGATCGACATCTCGCCGAACATCACCTGGCGCAGGAAACGGAAGCCGAACAGCATCAGCGACCGGTCGTCCGACAGGATCTTCAGCTGTTCATCGTCGGGAATGTCGTAGATGTCCTTGAAGCCCTCGCTGGCGACGAATTCGCGGAAACGGTCCACGTCGTAGCAGGTCATGAAGAACAGCTGCAGGCTGCGCTTGGACGGACGGCCGATGCTCGGGCCCGAGGACTTCTTCTTCAGGATCAGCTGGCGCCAGCCGCGCGCCAGTTCGTCGTATTCCGGAAGGCCCTGCTCCTCGCGGTACTGGTCGATGGTCAGGCTGCGCGGTTCCTGATGGCCGAGACAATGCGCTTCCTTGACCAGTGCATAGGAGTCGCGGTCGACGTACTCGTCCTGCTTGCGCATCGACAGCAGGGCGACCGGGTAGTAGCGGCAGGCGGTGGGCCTGTCCGAGTACACGCTGCAGCCCTCGGCGGTCATGAACTGGCAGGCGCTCCCGCCGGCAACCGGCCTCAGCTTGACGCCGGCGATGCTGTCCATTTCCATCTCGTAGGGCAGCGTGTACTTGTCGAGGAACTCGGTGGAACTGATATCGAGACGCTCCTTGAGACGCAGGATGTCATAGGGCGTCAGCGAAATGTCGATATTGCTGCAGCAGACGTTCCAGCAATCGATGCCCTTCCTGCACTGGAACTGGATGGTCTTGCCGCCGTCGAACATCTCCGGCATCACGGGGCTGTCGGGGAAGGGATTGTCGTTCATCATTTTCTCGCTGGCAAAAGAGACGGGCGTCCTAAGACGCCCGCTCATTACATCACAACTTGGCAGATCTTACTCAGTGCGGCGCGCCCTTGACGAACAGCTTGGACTTGTCGACCAGGTCGATATGCTTGCGCTTGAACACCGTCCACTTCTTGGAATCCTTGTCATAGACGGAATTCACGAAGCAATGCCAGTTCACCTCGTCGACGAAGTTCTTGTCGGTGCGGTAGTAGAAGCCCGGATAACGGGACTCCTCGCGGAACTGGATGTGCTTCATATGGGCTTCGGCGGTAATGATGCGGTGATAGTTTTCCCAGGCGCGCAGCAGCTCATGCAGGTCCTTGGCGCGCATTTTCAAGGCGTCCTCCTTGAGCAGCTCCAGCTTCTCTTCGGCCACCGCCAGCATCTTGTCGTTGGTGTTGTAGTAGGTGGCGACGCCCGCCACGTACTCGTCCATGATCTTCTGCAGGCGCATCTGCAGCATCTTGGGCGTGATGTAGTGCGGGTTGACGTCGATCGCCGTGGTGTAGTCCTTGTGCTCGAGGAAGGTGCGCACCGGCTTGTAGATCTCTTCGGCCAACTGCGCGGCAGTGGTGTCGAGCTCCGGCTTGTAGTCCTTGTTGTCCAATGCGTACTTGACCATCGCCTTGGCGGCGAGGCGGCCTTCGGCATGCGAGCCCGACGAGAACTTGTGGCCGGATGCGCCCACGCCGTCGCCGGCGGTAAACAGTCCCTTGACCGTGGTCATCGAACGGTAGCCCCAGTTCCAGCCGCGCGGCAGGTGCGCCGGCACGCCGTCGTAGTCGCCTTCTGCCGCAGTCGGAGCACCGACGTCCTCGGGACCGGAAACCCAGATGCCGCAGCAGCCGGAGTGCGAGCCGAGCAGATAGGGCTCGGTCGGCATCAGCTCGGACATCTTCTTCTCGGGCTCGATGTTCTCGCCGACCCAGATGCCGCACTGGCCGATGCACATGTCGAGGAAGTCTTCCCAGGCCTCGGCCTCGAGGTGCTTCACTTCCTTGGGCGACAGCGTCTCGCGCAGCTTGGCCAGCGCCGTCACCGTGTCCATGTAGATCGGACCGTGGCCGTCCTTCATCTCCTTCAGCATCAGGTGATTGCGCAGGCAGGAAGCGGGAACGGCGGCCTGGCCGTAGGGCGGGTAGTCGTCGAGCATGGCCTTGTTCTTGACCATGTAGTCCTCGCCGTAGGCATTGGTCGCCTTCGCCTTGAACAGCAGGAACCAGGCGCCGACCGGGCCGTAACCGTCCTTGAAGCGGGCGGGCACGAAACGGTTTTCCATCATGGTCATCTCGGCGCCGGCCTCCGCCGCCATGGCATAGGTGGAACCGGCGTTCCACACCGGATACCAGGCGCGGCCCGAGCCTTCGCCGACTGAGCGCGGGCGGAACAGGTTGACGCAGCCGCCGGCGGCGAGCAGCACGGCCTTGGCCTTGTAGATGTGGATGGTGTTGTCGCGGACCGAGAAGCCGACCGCGCCGGCGATGCGCGAGGGGTCGTTCTTGTCATTGACCAGCTTGACGATGAAGATGCGCTCCTCGATGCGGGAGAGGCCGAGCGCCTTCTTGGCGGCTTCGGCGACGATCCACTTGTAGGATTCGCCGTTGATCATGATCTGCCACTTGCCCGAGCGCACCGGCTTGCCGCCGTCCTTCAGGGCCGGGATGCCTTCGCGGATGGCCTCGGCGCCATCGTGGCGCACGCCTTCGGCGTCGGTCTTCCAGATCGGCAGGCCCCATTCCTCGAAGAGGTGCACCGAGTCATCGACGTTGCGGCCGAGGTCGTAGGCCAGATCGTCGCGGGTGATGCCCATCAGGTCGTTGGAGACCATGCGGGTGTAATCGGCAGGATCGAG
>CAIVDC010000093.1 GCA_903904605.1 uncultured Sterolibacterium sp. | reverse complement strand
CTCAGGCGTCTGGAAGAGCGGGCCGATATCCACGTCGAATCCGAAATCCGCGTACGCGGAGGCGACCACCTTGGCGCCGCGGTCATGGCCGTCCTGGCCGAGCTTGGCGACCATGATGCGCGGGCGCCGTCCTTCCGCCGCGGCGAAGGTCTCGATCTGCGCCTTGAGGCCGGCCCAGTCGGCATCGTTCTCGAAGGCGGCGCCATAGACGCCGGAGACCACCTGATTGTTGGCGCGGTGGCGGCCCCAGACCAGTTCGAGGGCGTCGGAGATCTCGCCGACGGTGGCGCGCACCCGGCTCGCCTGGATCGCCAGTCCGAGCAGGTTGCCCTCGCCGCTCCTGGCCGCGGCGGTCAGCGCGGCCAGCGCATGGTCTACCGCGACCTGATCGCGGCTGGCGCGCACCCGGGCCAGCCGCTCGATCTGCGCCTCGCGCACGGCATGGTTGTCGACGTCGAGGAAGTCGATTGCCGCTTCCTGCGCCAGCGGGTACTTGTTAACGCCGACGATGACGTCCGTGCCGGCGTCGATCTTGGCCTGCTTCTCGGCGGCGCAACTCTCGATCCTGAGCTTGGCCCAGCCGGAGTCCACCGCCCGGGTCATGCCGCCCTGCGCTTCGACTTCCTCGATGATCTTCCAGGCACTGTCGGCCATGTCCTGGGTCAGCTTCTCCATCATGTAGGAGCCGGCCCACGGGTCGATGACCTTGCCGATGTGGCTCTCCTCCTGGATGATCAGCTGGGTGTTGCGCGCGATGCGCGAGGAGAACTCGGTCGGCAGGGCGATCGCCTCGTCGAGTGAATTGGTGTGCAGGGACTGGGTGCCGCCGAACACCGCGGCCATCGCCTCGAGGGTGGTGCGCACCACGTTGTTGTAGGGATCCTGCGCGGCCAGCGACCAGCCCGAGGTCTGGCAATGGGTGCGCAGCATCATCGACTTCGGGTTCTTCGGTTCGAAGCCTTTCATGATGCGCCACCAGAGCAGTCTCGCCGCGCGCAGCTTGGCCACCTCCAGATAGAAGTTCATGCCGATGCCGAAGAAGAAAGACAGGCGTCCGGCGAAACCATCGACGTCCAGGCCGCTCTTGATCGCCGTCCGCACATACTCCTTGCCGTCGGCCAGGGTGAAGGCCAGCTCCAGGGCCTGGGTCGCCCCCGCTTCCTGGATGTGGTAGCCGGAGATCGAGATCGAGTTGAACTTCGGCATGTGCTTTGCGGTGTAGCCGATAATGTCGGCGACGATGCGCATCGACGGCTCCGGCGGGTAGATGTAGGTGTTCCTGACCATGAACTCCTTGAGGATGTCGTTCTGGATGGTCCCCGAGAGCTGGTCCTGGGCGACGCCCTGCTCCTCGGCCGCCACGACGTAGCCGGCCAGGACCGGCAGCACGGCGCCGTTCATGGTCATCGAGACCGACACCTGGTCCAGGGGGATGCCGTCGAACAGCACCCTCATGTCCTCGACCGAGTCGATGGCGACACCGGCCTTGCCGACGTCGCCGGTGACGCGCGGGTGGTCGGAGTCGTAGCCGCGATGGGTGGCCAGGTCGAAGGCCACCGAGACGCCCTGGCCGCCGGCGGCCAGGGCCTTGCGGTAGAAGGCATTGGATTCCTCGGCGGTGGAAAAGCCGGCGTACTGGCGGATGGTCCAGGGCCGCACCGCGTACATGGTCGCCTGCGGTCCGCGCAGGAAGGGCGGGAAGCCGGGCAGGGTGTCGGCGAAGGCCAGGCCCCGGATGTCGGCCGCCGTGTTCAGCGCCTTGACCGTGATGCCCTCGGGCGTCACCCAGTCCAGCCGGGAAACATCGTGGCCAGGCGCGGATTTCGCCGCCTCCCGGGCCCAGTCCTCCAGGGAAGGCAGCTTCACGTCGGGATACTTGCTCATGGTCGACCCTTTCCTGCTTGGCCTGCCATTATCTACGGCAGAGGCTCGTTGCGGACGATACTTGACATCGCGTAGCCATGATAATACTGTATCCATAATTATGAATGCAAGAGCCGCCGCGAACGCCGACCCCGGCCTTTCCTCCCCTGCCCTCTACGAGCAGGTCGCAGAGCGCCTGAGGAACCGCATCTACGCCCACGAACTGGCGCCCGGCGCCTGGATCGACGAGCAGGCGCTGGCCCTGGCCTACGGCATCAGCCGGACGCCGATGCGCGAAGCGCTCAAGGTGCTCGCCGCGGAAGGGCTGGTGCAGCTGAAGCCGCGCCGCGGCTGCTATGTGACCGAACTGTCGGAACAGGATCTGGACGAGATCTTCCCGGTGATGGCGCTGCTCGAAGGCCGCGCCGCCTTCGAGGCGGCGGGGAAGGCAGGCCCCGCCGATCTCGCAACGCTCTCGCTCATCCATGAGCAGCTCGAGCACTATGCGGCCGCCGGCGATACCGACCATTTTTTCGCAGCCAACCAGGCCTTCCACACCGCCGTCCGGCAACTCGCCGGCAACCGCTGGCTGGCCCAGTTGATCGACGACACGCGCAAGATGCTCAAGCTGACCAGGCGCGACTCCCTGCGCCTGGAAGGCCGTCTGAAGCAGTCGCTTGCCGAGCACCGCGCCATCCTCGAAGCCATCCGCATGCACGACGCCAACGACGCCGGGCGGCTGATGCAGGCCCATCTTCTTTCCGGCCGCGCCGCCCTGGCCAAGCTCAAGTTGGGCGGGTGAAGCCTGTTTTCCGGAATAGATCCGGAAAGGGACGCCAATTACCAGCATAGGATTTCGCGATAGAGGATAGGATCGCCGATAGGGTCCAGATAGGACTGTCCGCCCATTGCGTCGGGAGCGCCACACTGCCATGTCCATCCTAAGAAAAATCGCCTTATTGGTACTGTTGCCGATCTTCGCGCTGCTGGTTCTCGGCGCCGTTTCCGTTTATGGAATAAACAAGCTCGACGGCTACCTCCAGGAGGTCAACAACGATTCCATGCCAAGAATGAAAAATGCCGCCGAAACAGAGTCCTTATTCAACCGGGTCGGCGTGCTCCTGTATCGCCATGTCATCACGCCCGCAGAACTGGACCAGGACCGTCAGGACCGTGAAAAGCGGGTGCTCGCTGTCCTCGACGAAGTCATGAAGAACGTCGCCGCGTATGAGAAGAACCGGATCTCGTCCGATGTCGAGCGCGGCTACCTGGCCCAACTGCACGCCGCCCTGGACGGCTACGTCGCCTGGACCAAGCGCCTAATGGAACTCTCGGCGAAGGGCGACAAACAAGGTGCGCTAGATCTCCTTACCAAGGAGGCCGCCAAAATGCGCACCAGCGTCACCGACATTATGGGAAGGATCGCGGAATTCAATGCCAAGCATTCCGGCGAACTCGCGATCGAGGGCGGCAAGGCCCACCAATTTGCCCTGACCATGGTTGGAATGACCGCGCTGCTGATGATCCTTGGCGGCAGCCTGACGGGCTACCTGATCGGCCGCTCCATCGTCAAGCCGGTCCATGCCATGAAGGAGTCGATGCTCGAAGTGAGCAGCACGCTGGACTTCACCGGGCGGATCGACGCAGCCTCCAATGACGAAATCGGCCAGGCGGGGAAGGCCTACAACGCGCTGCTGGAAAAGCTGCACACCAGCTTCAGGCAGATCAAGGACGATGTCGGTCATGTCAGCCGGTCGGCCGCGGACATGACCAGCACGTCGGATCAGATCGCCCAAGGCTCCAGCGTACAGAGCGAGGCGGCCTCGTCGATGGCCGCCAGCATCGAGCAACTGACGGTGAGCATCAACCATATCGCCGGGCGCGCGAAGGACACCCGGGCCCTCGCGGGAACGGCGGGCGAGCTGGCCGACGACGGCTCCAGGGTCATCGTTTCGTCGATTGCCAAGATCAACGACATCGCCGGCTCGGCCCGGCTCGCGGCGGACAAGATCAGCGATCTCAGGAAGCAAAGCGAAAGCATTTCATCGGTGGTGACGGTCATCAAGGAAGTGGCCGACCAGACCAATTTGCTGGCCCTCAATGCCGCCATCGAGGCGGCGCGGGCGGGCGAACAGGGCCGCGGTTTCGCCGTGGTGGCCGACGAGGTCAGGAAGCTTGCGGAAAAGACCACCCATTCGACCCAGGCCATCGGCGAATTGCTGAGCGGCGTGCAGGCCAGCGCCAACAATGCCCACGACAGCATGAACGCCATGGTTGCCCTGGTCGAAGAGGGCATCGAGGGGGCGAGGACCGCGGGCACCGCCATCGAGCGCATCCGCGCCGGGACTCAGGACGTCGCGGTCATGGTCTCGGAAATTTCCGATGCGGTACTGGAACAAGGACAGGCGAGCAATCATATTGCGCAGCAGGTCGAGAGGATTGCCCAGATGACCGAAGAGAACAGTTCGAGCGCCGGTCATGCCGCCGACTCGGCAAAGGAACTGAACGCCATGGCCGTCTCGATCCGCGATGCGGTCGCTGCCTACCGCGTGTAGCCAGGGCCGGCGAAACAGGAAACGGGGCATGAACGACAGCATCGTCCGCCGCAGCTTCAACCGGGTCCGCGCCCTGGTCGGCATCACGCCCGAAACCGCCCAGGCCGCGCCCCTGAGCGCGAGGCAGTTGCAGCATTTGCGCCAGCAGTTGAAGGCATGCGCAGAGGGACGGGGCGGCGAAGTCTCGGCCCGGCAGCGCGCCGTCCGGCTCGGCGCCAGCTATCTGCGCCTCGACGATGCCGGCCGTCGCGAGTTCCTGCGGCTGATCGCGCTCGAGTTCGGCCCCGATCCGGTCAGCGTGGCAAAAGCCCACGCCGCGTATCAGGCGGCCGTCGGCAGCCCCGGCCAGTGGGAAGCCGAGGCCGGCCTGCGCAGGGCGATGCGTTCCTCGCGCATCCGCATCCTGACCCACCTCAATGCCTTGCCCCAGGGCGTGAAATTTCTCGTCGACCTGCGCGCCGACCTGTTGCGCTATGTCGACGACCAACCCGAACTGGCTGCTTTCGACCGGGAACTGGAGGCGCGACTTTCCGCCTGGTTCGATGTCGGCTTCCTGGAACTCGCGCGGATCACCTGGAACTCGCCGGCGGCGCTGCTGGAAAAGCTGATCCGGTACGAGGCCGTCCATGAGATCAGCTCATGGAGCGACCTGCGCAACCGGCTCGATTCCGATCGGCGCTGCTACGCCTTCTTCCACCCGCGCATGCCCAACGAACCGCTGATCTTCGTCGAGGTGGCGCTCACCGACAGGCTGGCCGGCAGTGTCCAGGCGCTGCTCGACGAGGCGGCGCCGGTGTTCGACGCCGAGCGCGCCGACACGGCGATCTTTTACTCGATCTCCAACACCCAGCCCGGCCTGCGCGGAGTTTCCTTCGGCAATTTCCTGCTGAAACGCGTCATCGACGATCTGCAGCGCGATTTCCCCCGCCTGAAGACCTTCGCCACCCTGTCGCCGCTGCCGCAACTGGCCGGCTGGGCCAAGCGCACGCCGGCGGCGACGGCCGCGGCGGGCCTCGATGCCGACGCCGAGACCCTGGCCGCCGGCGCATGGCGCCAGGAGGCGAAGCTGGCGCGCCGGCTGCGCGAGCCGCTGCTCACGCTGGCCGCACGTTATCTGCTCGAGGCCGGAGACGAGCGCCCCTACGACGCGGTGGCGCGTTTCCATCTGGGCAACGGCGCCCGCATCGAGCGGCTCAACTGGCTGGCCGACACCAGCGCCCGGGGTCTCCGGCAATCCTTCGGACTGATGGTAAACTACCTCTACGTTCCCGACGAGATCGAGAACAACGTCGAGGCCTTCGTCGATGGAGGTCATAGAGCTGCCTCGGCTACAGTGAGACGGCAAGCGAAATTCAAAAAATAGCGAGGAGACAAGATGATCAACCGACGCCGCATGCTGGCAAGTTCGCTGGCCGCCATTCCGATGATGCTGTTGGGCCGGCAGGGCCTGGCCCAGAGCACGACGACCCTGAAGATTTCCCATCAGTTTCCCGGCGGCACCATCGACGCCGGCGACTTCCGCGACCGCCTCTGCCGCAAGTTCGCGCTCGAAGTCGAAAAGCGCAGCAAGGGCGCGCTCAAGTTCCAGATCTATCCGGGTTCCTCGCTGATGAAGACCGTCGCCCAGTTTTCCGGGCTGCGCCGCGGCGCGCTGGACATGAGCCTCTATCCTCTCCCCTATGCCGGCGGCGAGGTCCCGGAAGTCAACATCGGCCTGATGCCCGGCCTCGTCACCTCCTACGAGCAGGCCGCCGCCTGGAAGAACGCCGAAATCGGCAAGGCCCTTACCGATATCCTCGCGGAAAAAGGCGTCGTCATCGTCAGCTGGATCTGGCAGGCCGGCGGAGTGGCCAGCAGGACCGTGCCGCTGGTCAATCCCGAAGACGCCAAGGGACTCAAGGTGCGCGGCGGCTCGCGGGAAATGGACATGGTCCTGAAGGCCGCCGGCGCCGCAGTGATCTCGACGCCCTCGAACGAGATCTATGCCGCCATGCAGACGGGTGCCGCCGATGCGGCGATGACGTCGTCGACCAGCCTGATTTCCTTCCGCCTCGAGGAGGTTTCCAAGTACCTGACCAGCGGCCGCGGGCGGGCTTACTGGTTCATGCTCGAGCCGCTCCTGATGGCCAAGAGCATTTTCGACAAGCTGCCAAGGGAGCAGCAGGCCCTGATCATGCAGGTCGGCGCCGAGATGGAGAAGTTCGGCACCGAAGCGGCCCGCGCCGACGACAAGCTGGTGGCCGACGTCTATCTCAAGGCCGGCGACAAGGTCGTCGATCTCGACGATGCATCGGTCGCCAAGTGGCGCGCCCTGGCCCGCGAGACGGCGTGGAAGGATTATGCCGCCAGGTCGCCCAACTGCGCCCGACTGCTCGGTCTGGCGGAAAAGGTTTGATGGCAGACCACGGCGCCCGCCAGCGCTGCTTAGGGGTTCTCGATCGGGCGATGCTGTGGCTCAACAGGGCGATACTCCTGCCCTGTATGCTCGCCCTGCTGTTCGCGGCGGGCATCCTGACCTACAGCGTCTTCAGCCGCTACTACTTCAAGGTGCCGACCGACTGGCAGGACGAGGCCTCGGTGTTCCTGCTGGTCGGCGCCACCTTCCTGTCCGGGTCCTACGTGCAATCCTACCGCGGCCACGTCGGCATCGACGCGGTGGCCGGCATCCTGCCCTCGGGGCTCAACCGCGCGCGCAAGATCGGGGCCGACCTGGCGACGGCGCTCTTTTGCGCCTTCTTCTCGTGGAAATCGTGGACGCTGCTGGCCGAGGCGATTGCCGAGGGACAGACCACGACCTCCTCCTGGGGACCGCCGCTGTGGATTCCCTATTCGACCATGGCCGTCGGCATGAGCCTGGTCGGCCTCCAGGCGGCGCTCCAGTTCGCGGCGCGCGTCCTGTCCGGAGAGACCGCCCGGTGAGCGAGCTCGGCCTGGGCCTGCTCTATGGCGGCACGACCCTGCTGGCGATGCTCTCGGGCATGCCGATCGCCTTCGCCCTGGGCATGGTGGCGGTGATCTTCATGTACTTCTTCATGCCCGGGTCATCGCTCGACACGGTCACCCAGAACGTCTACGAGGAACTGGCCAGCGTCACCCTGCTGTCCATCCCCCTGTTCATCCTCAAGGGTGCGGCGATCGGCAAATCGGCGGCCGGACGCGACCTCTACCTCGCGCTCCACGCCTGGCTGCACCGGATTCCCGGCGGCTTGGGGATCGCCAACGTGTTCGCCTGCAGCCTGTTCGCGGCGATGGCCGGCTCCAGCCCGGCGACCTGCTCGGCCATCGGCAGCGCCGGCATTCCCGAGATGAGGAGCCGCGGCTATTCTCCCGGCTTCGCCGCGGGCCTGATCGCCGCCGGCGGCACCCTGGGCATACTCCTGCCGCCTTCGATCACCATGATTCTCTACGCCGTGGCCGCGGAGCAGTCGCTGGGCCGCCTGTTCCTGGCCGGCATCGGCCCGGGCCTGTTGATGGTGACGCTGTTTTCCCTCTACGCGGTGTTTCGCTACCGCAAGGAATATGCGCAGGCGCTGGCCAGCCACGCCGCCGGCGGAGCGAAGTCCTCCTATCTCGACCAGCAGCAATACACCCTGCGCGAGAAAGTCGAGATGCTGCCGCGCGTCCTGCCCTTCGTCATCCTCCTGATCGGTGTCATGGTGGCGCTCTACGGCGGTTACGCCACGCCCTCCGAGACCGCCGGGCTCGGCGCCGCGCTGGCGCTCGTCCTGATCGCCGTGGTGTACGGCCTGTGGCGGCCCAGGCAGCTTCAGCCCATCCTCGCCGGCACGCTGCGCGAATCGACCATGCTGATGTTCATCATCGGCATGTCGCTGCTTTACTCCTACGTCATGAGCTACCTGCACATCAGCCAGTCGGCGGCGGAATGGATCGTCGCCCTGGCGCTGTCGAAATGGGCGCTGCTCCTGGTGATCCTGCTGATGGTGATGGTGCTCGGCTTCTTCCTGCCGCCGGTGTCGATCATCCTGATGACCGCGCCCATCATCCTGCCGCCCTTGAGGGCGGCAGGCTTCGACCTGATCTGGTTCGGCGTGGTCATGACCATCGTCATGGAAATGGGCCTGATCCACCCGCCCGTGGGGCTGAACCTCTTCGTCATCCGGAATATCGCGCCGGACATTCCCTTGCGAGAGGTGATTTTCGGCGTGCTGCCGTTCCTGCTCCTGATGTTCCTCGCGATCATTCTTTGCTGCCTCTTGCCCGGTATCGCCACCGTTCTGCCGAATGCGATCATGGGTGTGCCTTTCAAATAGACGCGAAATGAGCGACGAAAATCTCTACGCACTGCTGCAATCGCAGTTCCCCCGGGACCGCCGCCGGCCCTGCCTGATCCTGCCGGATGGACGGGCATGGAGCTACCACGACGTCGAGCGGGCCTCGGGCCGGATCGCCAACCTGCTCGTGGCGCTGGGGCTATCGCCCGGCGACCGGGTCGCGGTGCAGGTGGAAAAGACCCCCGAGGCGCTCGTGCTTTACCTGGCCTGTCTGCGCGCCGGAATGGTCTTCCTGCCGTTGAATCCGGCCTATCAGCGCCATGAACTGGCCTATTTCCTGGCAGACGCCCGGCCCGGCCTGTTCGTCTGCCGGCCGCAGCTGCTTGCGCTGGCCGATGAGCTGGCGGCAAGCGCCGGCGTAGCGCATGTGCTGGTTCTCGACGACCTGGGCCGCGGCAGCCTGATCGACGCTGCGGCGGCACAGCGCGACTCCTTCGCCGGCGTCGCCAGAGCCGGCGACGATCTCGCCTGCATCCTCTACACCTCGGGGACGACGGGCCGCTCCAAGGGAGCCATGCTGAGCCACCGCAATCTGGCCGCCAACGCCCGGGTACTCTGCGCCTACTGGCATTTCGGCCCGGACGACGTGCTCCTGCACATGCTGCCGATCTTTCATGTCCACGGCCTTTTCGTCGCCAGCCATTGCGTCCTGATGAGCGGCTCGGCGATGTTATTCGAACCGAAGTTCGACGTCGGCCGTGCGCTGCTGCTGCTGCCCAAGGCCACTGTCTTCATGGGCGTGCCGACCTACTATGCGCGCCTGATCAAGGAACCGGGCTTCGGCCGCGACTGCTGCGCGGCAATGCGCCTCTTCGTCTGCGGCTCGGCGCCGCTGCTCAAGGAGACCTTCGATGAATTCCGGGCGCGCACCGGACACACCATCCTCGAGCGCTACGGCATGACCGAGGGCGGCATGTTCGCCTCGAACCCCTATGACGGCGAGCGGCGCAGCGGCAGCGTCGGTTTTCCCCTGCCCGGCACCGAACTGCGCATCGTCGATGATGAAGGCCGGCCGGTTGCGATCGAGGCGGTCGGCCGGATCGAGGTGCGTGGCGAAAACGTCTTCGTCGGCTACTGGCGAATGCCGGAAAAGACCGCCGAGGAATTCACGTCCGATCAATGGTTCAAGACCGGCGACCTGGGCAGCCGCGACCATGAGGGCTACATCAGCATCGCCGGCCGCTCCAAGGATCTCATCATCACCGGCGGCCTCAATGTCTATCCGAAGGAAATCGAGGAGATCATCGATGCCATGCCCGGCGTCGCGGAGTCGGCGGTGATCGGCCTGCCCGATCCCGACTATGGCGAAGCGGTGACCGCCGTGGTGGTGCGGCGCCAGGATGCCCAGGGTGAGAGGCCCAGCGCGGCCGGCATCATCGGCGAACTGAAGGTCCGGCTGGCCAACTTCAAGGTGCCCAAGCGGGTGGTCTTCGCGACCGGCCTGCCGCGCAATGCCATGGGCAAAGTGCAGAAAAACCTGCTGCGCCAACGCTACCTGGAGACTTGAAACCATGCCGACCGTTCATGGCGCCAGCAAACTGCTGCTCTGCTGCGCGCCGGGCGCGGAGGCAAGCCGCGTCGCCAAACTTCTCGACGGCGAAGCTTACCGACGGATCGAAGTCGTCACCGAACAAGGAAAGGTGATGCCGCTGCTCGATGGCGGCTCTTTCGATCTGCTCCTGCTCGATCTCGAGATGCCGGGCGGCGACGCCATTCTGCTCACCGGCGAGATACGCCGGCGGTTTTCTGAAGCCGAGCTGCCGATCCTGGCCATCACCGAAAGCGTCGGCGGCGACAGCCGCAACCAGGCGCTGGCCGCAGGTGCCAGCGACTACCTGCGCAAGCCGGTGGATCGGGTCGCGCTGGCCTTGCGGATCAGCAGCCTCCTCGCGCTGCGGGATGTCCGGAAAGCTCATCTGGCCATAGAGAACCATCTCGGCATCGAGGTTGCCGCATGGACCACGAAACTCGACATGCTGATCGAAAACGGCCTGATGCTGTCGATGGAGCGCGACCGTTCGAAGCTCCTGCAGCACATTCTCGTCGAGGGTCAAGCGCTGCTGAATTGCGACGGCGCCACCCTCTATCTGGTCACCGAAAAGAAGACCTTGCGTTTCGCCATACGCACCAAGGACGACGATCTTCCCGCTTTCGAGATTCCGCTCCATGATCCTGAAACAGGCCTGCCCAACGAGAAATTCGTCGCCACCTTCGTGGCCTTGCACAACAGGCCGGTGCTGATCGACGACGTTTATCAGGAGAGCCGCTTCGACCTTTCCGGCACCCGCAGCTTCGACCAGGACAGCGGCTACCGGACCGTGTCCATGCTCACGGTGCCCATGGCGCCGCGCGGCGGAGAAGTCATCGGCGTCCTACAGTTCATGAATGCGCTGGATCCGGGGACGGGGTCGATCATCCCCTTTTCGCAGGATCTCCTCGCGCTGGTCGAAGCGCTCGCGGCGCAAGCCGCCGTCGCGCTCGACAACCTGCAACTGGTCGAGGCGCAGAAGGCCCTGGTCGAAAACATGATCCGCGTCATCGCCACCGCCATCGACGCCAAGAGTCCCTACACCGGCCGCCATTGCAACCGGGTTCCGGAACTGGCGCTGATGCTCGCGGAAGCGGCCAGCGCCGCGGAGTCCGGCGCGATGGCCGGCTTTCGCTTCGATACGCCCGAGCAGTGGCGCGAATTCCGGATCGGCACGTGGCTGCATGACTGCGGCAAGGTCACGACGCCCGAGTATGTGATCGACAAGGCGACGAAGCTGGAAACGATCTACAACCGCATTCATGAAATCAGGATGCGCTTCGAAGTCCTCCTGCGCGATGCGGAAATCGAGCGCCTCCGTGCGCTGCAAGATGGCGCAGACCCGGACCAGTGCGGCCGCCGCTACGAGGAGCGCAAGGCCCGCTTGCAGGATGACTTCGCCTTCATCGCCGAATGCAATATCGGCGGAGAGACGATGGCCGCCGAACACTTCGCGCGGCTCAAGAGCATCGCCGAAACGGAGTGGCTGCGCAACTTCGACGATCGCCTGGGGATCTCCTACGCCGAGGCAGTGCTGCGTCGTTCCGAGACGGTTTCAGGCCTGCCTGCGGTGGAACGACTGCTCGCCGACAAGGCCCGCGACCTGGTGCCGCGCGAGCCCTCCGACATCCCGGATCCCAGCTTCAAATTCAAGATGCAGGTGCCGGAATATCTCTACAACCGTGGCGAACTCTACAATCTCGGCATTCGTCGCGGCACGCTCACCGAGGAAGAGCGCTACAAGATCAACGAACACATGGTCCACACCATCGTCATGCTCGAGCGCATGAATCTGCCCGAGTCGTTGCGGCGCGTTCCGGAATATGCCGGCACGCACCACGAGAAACTGGACGGCGGCGGCTATCCGCGCCGCCTCGGCGCGGCGGAGCTTTCGGTGCCGGCCCGGATCGTCGCCGTCGCCGACATCTTCGAGGCCCTGACCGCGCCCGACCGGCCTTACAAGAAACCCAACAAGGTCTCGGAGGCCATCCGGATACTGTACCAGCTGAAGAGGATCGGGCACATCGACCCCGATGTCTTCGACCTCTTCCTCAGCTCCGGCGTCTATCGCAAGTATACCGAGCGCTTTCTGACTGACGACCAGAACGATGAAGTGGATATTTCGCTTTTTCTCGGACCGGTAGCCGGCGAAGGGCGCATCCCCCCCGTCCCCCAGCAAGCGGGTGACGGTAGTTCGCCGCTGCGCGGCTCCGTGCCTCACGCCGCCCTCACCTTGGGGCGGCTCGGCGGCGAGGGCTAGCGGCGTCGCATGTTGGGCAACCGGATCAGCAGGAGGATCGGCATGGCCGCGCCCTTGATCGCGGTCGCCCTGGGGCTTGCCGCCTATCTTTGGGATCCGGTGCCGCTGCAGATCTTGCGCAATGCGGTCTTCGACCAGTTTCAGCGCTGGCATCCGCGGACCTATCAAGCGGCCCCGGTGCGCATCATCGACATCGACGAAGAAAGCCTGCGGCGGCTCGGGCAATGGCCCTGGCCGAGAACCCGGCTTGCCGAACTGCTCGGGAAACTGCAGGACGCCCGCGCCGCGGCCATCGCTTTCGACGTCCTTTTTGCCGAGCCCGACCGCACCTCGCCCGGGCCCATGCTCGATCTCTGGCAGGCGCCGGCGTCCGTCCGCCGTCAGGTCGAGCGGTTGCCCGATCACGATGACGTCCTCGCCCGGGCGGTCGCACGCGGCGGCGTGGTGCTCGGATTTGCCGTCGAGCGGAGCGGTTCGCCCGCCGTCCTTCCGGTGCTCAAGGCGCGCTATGCGGTCATCGGCGAAGCCGCGCAGCCTTTTGTTCACGCCTTCGCCACGGCCATCGCCGCGTTGCCGAAACTGCAAGCCGCGGCCGCCGGCAACGGGACGATGACCTTCATTCCCGATACCGACGGAGTCATCCGGAAGGTGCCGCTCCTGGTTCGCGAGGGCGAGACCCTGCTGCCTTCGCTGGTCGCGGAGGCGCTGCGCGTCGCGCAAGGCGCCCGGAACTACACGGTCCGGACCGTCCCGGACAAGGGCGTCGGCCTGGCGGAAGTTCGCATCGGCAGCCTGCTCGTTCCGACGACCGCGCAGGGCGAGGTGCTGATCAACTACACGGCGCCCGTGCCGGGCCGTTATATTCCGGCGTGGAAAGTATTCGACAACGAGGTGCCGGCCGAACAGCTGGCCGGCAAGATACTGCTCGTCGGCACTTCCGCCCAGGGTCTGATGGACCTTCACTTCAGCCCTATGGGCGGGGTGATCCCCGGCGTCGAGGGGCATGCCCAGATGCTCGAACAATTGTTGACGGGCGGCGGACTGAAACGTCCTTCCTGGGCCGGCGCGATCGAAGCCCTGGTCATCGTCGCGGCCGGCCTGCTGGTGGGCGCCTTTGCGCTCAGCACCGGTGCGCTGCGCTCGGCCCTGGTGCTCGCCAGCCTGCTGGCACTGCTCTGGGCCGGCGCCTGGCAGGCGCTGGTGCTCGGCGGGCTGCGTCTCGATCCGCTCATCCCGAGCCTGGTCCTGATCGCAAGCTACGGGTCTTCGACCTTGGTCCGGCATCTGTCGAGCGAGCGCCGACAGCGCTGGATAAAGCAGGCCTTCTCCCGTTACGTTTCACCCAATCTGGTCAGCTACCTCATCGACCATCCGGGCAGCCTGGAGTTGGGCGGGCGCCGCCAGCAGTGCAGTTTCGTGTTTACCGACCTGGCCGGTTTCACCGGCCTGATGGAGCATCTGGATCCGGGCGACGCGGTGAGTCTGCTCAACGACTATCTGGATCAGATGATCGCGATTGCCTTCTCGCACGAGGGTACGCTCGACCGGATCGTCGGCGATGCCGTGGCCATCCTGTTCTCGGCGCCCGTGGCGCAGGCCGACCATCAGCGACGGGCGCTGTCCTGCGCCCTGGACATGGACCGCTTTGCCAGGCGCCACCAGCGCGAACTCGAGACGAAGGGGGTGGCCTTCGGCAACACGCGGATCGGCGTCCATAGCGGCGAAGTCATCGTCGGAAATTTCGGCGGAACCACCATCTTCGACTATCGCGCGCTCGGAGACCCGGTCAATACCGCGTCCCGCCTGGAAGGCGCGAACAAGCATCTCGGTACCCGGGTGTGCGTTTCCGAAGCGACTCTGTCGGCTTGTCCCGACTGGCCGGCGCGGCCGATAGGACGGATCGTACTGAAGGGGAAATCGCAGCCGCTGGCGGCATTTCAGCCGCTCGACCCGGCGCAGGGCGATGTCCGCGACGGCGAGTACCAGGACGCCTTCGACTTGCTGTGCGCCGAAAATCCGGATGCCCTGGGCGCTTTCGAGGCGCTCGCCGGGGCCCGGCCCGAGGACCCGCTCGTGCTTTTCCATCTGGAGCGGCTGCGCACCGGGAAGACGGGCGTGCTGATCTCGATGGCGGAGAAATGACCTAGCGAACGGTCACTTCCACTCTGCGGTTCAAGGGTTCCGCGGTGTTGTCGGGCGTGGCCACCAGCAGGTTCTTCTTGCCGTGCGATTCGAGCGATACCCGGTCGGCGGGGATCTTGGCGTCCTTGATCAGTTCGCCGACAAAACGGGCGCGCGTCAGACCGAGGCGGGTATTTTCCTCGTCGCCGCCGACGGTATCCGTGTGGCCGATAATCGAGACGTCGGGCGCCGCGCGGCTGGCGATCTCATCGAGAATTGCCGGAATCTCGGCTTGCGATTGCGCCGTCAGTCTTGCGCCGCCGCTCTCGAAATAGAGCGAGAAACTCCTGGGCTTCTTCGGACTGGCGGCCAGCGCGGCGCCGAAGTCGCGGGCAATTTTTTCTTCGCTCACGATGAAAGTCGCACCCTTCTCGCCGCCGATGAGCGTTCCCTCGCGGCTTTTTTCCAGCAACGTCGCGCCATTGCGTCCGCTCACCAGGACCTTGCCGAGCGAACCGTCATCATTGGGCACAAGAACGACGTAGGATTCGGCGGCGCAGCCGCCCAAGGCAAGAACGATGAGCAAGGCCGAAATCCAGCGGGCCAGAAGGGACGTTCCGCGGCAAGACAGGTTGTTCGCAGGCATCATTTCTCCGCTTCGACTTCGGCCAGGAAGTGGGTCCCCCTGACGCCGATGGTGCCGGTCGGGGTCTTGATCTCGACCGCCTCCGGCTTCAATTTCGCAATCACGCCGGAAACATAGTTCAGCGACCCCTTGGCCATGGCTGCGCCGAGTTTCAGATTCCCCTTGCTCGGCGAATAGAGGTACTCATCGACGCTGATCTCAGTGTCCGGACCGATCGACATGATGGTGTCGTCCTTGAAGGTCACTCCCATCGTTCCCGGCCTGCCGGTCTTCAGCACATTGCCGATCTGCAGCGGGGTGCCAGGCTGGGCTTTTTGCGCCTTGCCGGCGACCAGCACCGTCGCGTCGCCCTCGACCGTCTTGACGTAGCCGATCGCGGCATCCTGCGCCCATGAAGCGGCTGCGGCGACCGAGAGCAGCGCGGCCAGCAGCAGTGAATCCGGCTTGATCATGATCTTGCATCCTTCGCAACAAGTTGAGCCTGCAACGCTTAGTATAACCTTTAAGATAGAGGGACATGCCGGCTTCAGCCGGGTTACACTGCCAAGGACCGACATGAAGGAGGAACCCGACCATGAGAGAAATTTTCGCAAGCCTTCTCATCCTCGCCGCGCTGACGTTTCCCGCGGCCGTCCGCGCCGAAGCAGCGAAGACCGTCGGCGGGCAGGCCGCCCACCGCGACAAGGTGGTTTTCCAGGTCAGCGATGCCGATCCGAAGAAATGGAATCTGACCCTGAACAATGTCAAGAACGTCCAGGACGCGCTGGGACGGGACGGATATCGAAGTCGTCGTCTACGGCCCCGGCATCGGCATGCTCGGGCTGGAGTCCGAGGTCGGCAACCGCGTTTCCGATGCCCTCGCGCGGGGCGTGAAGATCGTCGCGTGCGAGAACACCATGCATGGCCTGAAACTCACCCGGGCCGACATGCTCGACGGCATCGGCTACGTCCCGGCGGGCGTGATCGAATTGATGAAGCGGCAGTATGAGGGCTACGCCTATATCCGCCCCTGATCGCCCGGAATGTCTCACGGCGGACAAGCGAGGGTGCATCCCGGGCTAAAGCTCGACTGGGGCCGGATCGGGACCGTCCTGCTCGACATGGACGGCACGCTGCTCGATCTCAACTTCGACAATCACTTCTGGCAGCGGCATGTGCCGCTGCGCTACGCCCAGGCGCGCAACCTGCAACTCGCCGCGGCGCATGAGGAACTGCAAAACCGCTACCACGCGAAGAGCGGCACGCTTGACTGGTATTCGGTCGATTACTGGGAAGCGGAGTTGGACCTCGACATCATGAGGCTGAAAGAGGAGGTGGCGCATCTGATCGCGGTCCATCCTCACGTCACGGACTTTCTCGACGCCGCGCGCGCCATGAGCAAACGCTTGCTGCTGGTGACCAACGCCCACCACAAGAGTCTGTCGCTGAAAATGGACAGGACCGGTCTGGCCGGGTATTTCGATCAGATGTTCACGTCCCACGAGCTCGGCCTGGCCAAGGAAGACCCGGCGTTCTGGGGCCGGCTCCAGCAAGTCGCGCCGTTCGATCCGGCCACCACGCTGCTGGTGGACGATAGTCTGCCGGTCCTCGACTCGGCGAAGCGTTTCGGCATCGCCCATCTGGTCGCGGTATTGCGCCCCGACACGCAGTTGCCGGAGAAGGACACCGGCGATTACGCCGCCATCGACGACTTCCGCGCACTACTCCGCCGCCGCGGCTGAAGACCCGGTCGGCCGGTTAAGGCGGCAGGCCCGGCGGAACCAATTCAACCAATGGACCTTGAATTGGTCTTGATGTGCTAGTATTGCTCCAGGTTGGTCATGGGTTGGTTTCGGTTGGTTTCGGTTATTTTCCCACTCGAATTGCCATGACCATCCGCAGTCTCGGATCGGGGCACAGGGCGAAGACAAGAACCCCGAAGCAGGGCAAGACAAAGGTGGCGGGCAATGCAGGAACTCGGCCGTCACCGCTTTACCATTCTGATTTCTTTCCGTGGAGGAAGATGACGTGAGCATATCCCAAACAGCAGACCTGCCTCAATACACCGGCTTGAAGAATCGCTGGATGCAGTTGGCCATGGGTATCATCTGCATGGCCATGATCGCCAACCTGCAGTACGGCTGGACCTTGTTCGTCAATCCCATGCACGACAAGATGGGCTGGACCAAAGCGGCGATCCAGGTCGCCTTTTCCGTCTTCGTGCTGACCGAAACCTGGCTGGTGCCGGTGGAAGGCTGGGCCATGGACAAGTTCGGCCCGCGTCCCGTCGTGATGTTCGGCGGCGTGCTGGCGGCGATCGCCTGGGTCATTAACTCGATGGCCGGCTCACTGGAAGTCCTGTACGCCGCCGCGGTAATCGCCGGCGTCGGAGCGGGTTGCGTATACGGAACCTGCGTCGGCAATGCCCTGAAGCTGTTTCCGGACCGGCGCGGCCTGGCCGCAGGCCTGACCGCGGCAGGGTTTGGCGCCGGCGCGGCGATCACGATCATCCCGATCTCCAACATGGTGCGCGACGCCGGCTATCAGCAGGCCTTCTTCACTTTCGGCCTGCTCCAGGGCGCGGTGATCCTGGTGATGGCGATGTTCCTCATCCGCCCGCCGCTCAAGTCCTTCGCCGCGGCCGTCAGCAACAAGGCGAACCCGATGAGCCTGCGCCATTACACGCCTCAGGAAATGCTCAAGACGCCGGTGTTCTGGCTGCTCTACCTCTGCTTCGTGCTGGTCGCTGCCGGCGGCCT
>CAIVDC010000092.1 GCA_903904605.1 uncultured Sterolibacterium sp. | reverse complement strand
TGTCGGGCATGCTCTCGCCCGAGAAGCGGGAACAGGTGATCGGGATGGCCGAAGTGCGCCAGGTGTTCCGCATCTCCAAGATCGGCACCGTGGTCGGCTGCATGGTGCAGGAAGGCGTGGTCAGGCGAAACTCACAGGTCCGAGTGCTGCGCAACAACGTGGTGATCCATACCGGCTGGCTTGACTCCCTGAAGCGCTTCAAGGACGACGTCAAGGAAGTCAGGAGCGGCTTCGAGTGCGGTCTCTCGCTGAAGAACTTCAACGACTTGAACGAGGGCGATCAGCTTGAGGTGTTTGAAATCCAGGAAGTGGCGCGGACCCTGTCGTAAGCATGCCTAAGGACTTCGCCAGAACCAGCCGTATCGCGGAACAGATCAGGCGCGACCTCGCCGAACTGATCCGCACGGAACTCAAGGACCCTCGCGTCAGCCTGGTGACCCTGACCGACGTCGAGGTAACGGCGGACTATACCCATGCCAAGGTGTTCTTCACCACCCTGGCTGAGCCGGCGCATCTGGAAGAGATCACCACCGGCTTGAAGCACGCCAGCGGCTTCCTGCGGCGCGAACTGGGCAAGCGGATCAAGATCCACCATCTGCCCGAACTGCATTTCGTCTATGACCCATCGGTCGAACGCGGTACGCGCTTGTCCCAGTTGATCGATGAAGCCGTGCATTCCGGCAGGAATGATGCGGCGGACGACGCGACTTAAGACTTGAGCGCAGCAAGCCGTCGAGCATGAATGCACCGCGAAGGCCGCCCGGCCGGGCCGTTGACGGCGTGCTGTTGCTCGACAAGCCTCTCGGCATCACTTCCAACGCCGCACTGCAAAGTGCACGCCGTGCCTACAATGCGATCAAGGCAGGCCATACCGGTACCCTCGATCCGCTGGCAACAGGCCTTTTGCCGCTGTGCTTCGGCGAGGCGACCAAGTTTGCCGGAGAACTGCTGCAAGCCGACAAATCCTACGACGCCATCATCCGCCTCGGGGTGACCACTGACACCGCCGACGCCGAGGGACAGGTACTGGAAACCCGAGGCGTGGCGGTCGATCTGGTCCAGGTCGAGGCAGCGCTGAACCGTTTTCGCGGTGAGATCCTGCAGGTGCCGCCGATGCATTCCGCGCTGAAACGGGACGGCAAGCCGCTCTATGAGTATGCCCGGGCCGGGATTGAGGTCGAAAGGGCGGCTCGCCGCGTCAGCATTCATGAAATCCGGCTCCTTGCCTTCGCCGCCGACACGCTTACGATCGCCGTCGATTGCAGCAAGGGCACCTATATCCGCACCCTGGCCCAGGACATAGGCAGCGTGCTCGGCTGTGGCGCGCATCTGGCTGGCCTGCGCCGCACGCGCATCGGCAAGCTGGACCTCGCTGCGGGAATCACGCTGGCGGAGCTGGCTTCCCTGTCGGTTCCGGAGCGTGATGCGCGGCTTGCCCCAGTCGACTCGCTGCTCATGGATCTTCCCGCAGCCCTGCTGGGCGACGTGGATAGCGCGCGCCTGGCCCACGGTCAGCCGGTGCGCTGGCATGGCCCGACCGACGGACGGCTGCGCGCCTATGGCGGCGGCCGTTTCCTCGGGCTTTGCCTGATTACGCCTGAGGGCTATTTGACGCCGAGGCGCATGGTGGCCGAAGTGGCCTATGCGCAAGGAAATGCTGGAAGTGCTTGAGTGGATTGCCGAACTCGGAGTATAATTTTGTTCTTTGTTAAGAAACCCCTAGAGAGAGAAGATGGCGATTTCGACTGTAGAAAAAGCAAAAATTGTTGGTGATTTTCAGCGTGCGCAGGGCGACACGGGCTCGCCCGAGGTGCAAGTCGCGCTTCTGACCGCGCGCATCAATGGCTTGACCGGGCACTTCAAGGCCAACGTCAAGGATCACCACTCGCGTCGAGGCCTGCTGACGATGGTCAACCAGCGCCGCAAGCTGCTTGATTACCTGAAGCGCAAAAACACCGAAGGTTACCGCGCGTTGATCGCGCGGCTCGGCCTCCGCAAGTAAGCCGCTGGTTTGCGTGACATGCGGAGCGCCCCACACCGCATCGGGCATGACTGAACACGCCGGCGCCGGCCCGAAGAGGGCCGCGCCGGTTTTTCGTTTCTCGGGCATTTTCGCGCCCAGGCAAAACATAATGAAAGGATAATCCCTTGCTCAATCTCACTGCCACCAAGAAAAGCTTCACCTACGGCGCCCATACCGTCATCCTGGAAACCGGCGAAATCGCCCGCCAGGCGGGCGGCGCCGTCCTGGTCAGCATGGACGACACCGTGATCCTGGCGACCGTCGTCGCCAGGACTTCCGCCAAGCCCGGCCAGGACTTTTTTCCCCTGACCGTCGATTACGTCGAGAAGACCTATGCCGCCGGCCGTATTCCCGGCGGCTTCTTCAAGCGCGAAGGCCGTCCCTCCGAGAAGGAGACGCTGACCTCGCGCCTGATCGACCGGCCGATCCGTCCGCTGTTTCCCGAGGGTTTCCTGAACGAAGTCCAGGTCATCATTCACGTGTTGTCCTCCAACCCTGAAGTCGATCCCGACATTCCGGCGCTGATCGGCGCATCCGCGGCGCTGGCGATTTCGGGCATCCCCTTCGACGGCCCGATCGGCGCCGCCCGCGTCGGTTACATCGACGGCCAGTACGTGCTCTGCCCGGCGATGTCGACGCTCAAGGACAGCCAGTTGAACCTGGTCGTCGCCGGTACCGCTGCCGCCGTGCTGATGGTCGAATCCGAAGCCAACCAGTTGTCCGAGGAAGTGATGCTCGGCGCCGTGGTCTTCGGCCACGAGCAGATGCAGGCCGCGATTCGCGCCATCAACGAACTGGTCGAAGTCGCCGGCAAGCCTGAATGGGAGTGGGCCGCAGCGCCCAAGGACGAGGCTCTGATCACGAAGGTCGCCGAGCTCGCCGAAGCCGAATTGCGCGAAGCCTATCTGATCACCAGCAAGCAGGCGCGCACCCAGAAAACCCGGGCAATTACCGACAAGGTGGTCGCCGCCCTGTGCGAAGGCGAGAACGCGGCTGATGCGAACATCGTCAAGGACCGCCTGTTCGACCTCGAAGCCAAGATCGTCCGCAACCAGATCCTGAACGGCGAGCCGCGCATCGACGGCCGCGACACCCGCACCGTGCGGCCGATCGCCATCCGCCACGGCGTGCTGCCGCGCACCCACGGTTCGGCGCTATTCACCCGAGGCGAGACGCAGGCCCTGGTAATCGCCACCTTGGGCACCGGCCGCGACGAACAGATCATCGACGCCCTGCAGGGCGAGTACCGCGAGCGCTTCCTCCTGCATTACAACATGCCGCCGTTCGCCACCGGCGAAACCGGCCGTGTCGGCACGCCGAAGCGCCGCGAGATCGGCCACGGCCGCCTGGCCAAGCGCGCCTTGCTCGCCGTGTTGCCGACGCCGGAGGAGTTCGGCTACAGCATCCGTCTCGTCTCCGAAATCACCGAATCGAACGGCTCCAGTTCGATGGCCTCGGTCTGCGGCGGCTCGCTCGCCCTGATGGATGCCGGCGTGCCCCTGAAGGCGCATGTCGCCGGCATTGCCATGGGCCTGATCAAGGAAGGCAACCGCTTCGCCGTGTTGACCGACATCCTGGGCGACGAAGATCACCTCGGCGATATGGACTTCAAGGTGGCCGGAACCGACAAGGGCATCACCGCGCTGCAGATGGACATCAAGATCCAGGGCATCACCAAGGAAATCATGCAGGTGGCGCTGGCCCAGGCCAAGGACGCGCGCCTGCATATCCTCGGCCTGATGCAAGGATCGATGACCGGCCACCGCGAGGAAGTGTCGACCTTCGCGCCACGCATGATCACGATGAAAATCAATCCCGAAAAAATTCGCGACGTGATCGGCAAGGGCGGTGCGGTGATACGCGCGCTGACCGAGGAAACCGGCGCCGTGATCGACATCGAGGACGACGGTACCATCACCATTTCTTCGGTCAGTTCCGATGCCGCCCAGGCAGCCAAGAAGCGCATCGAGGACATCACGGCGGAAGTCGAAGTCGGCCGGATCTATGAGGGCACCGTGTTGCGCCTGCTGGATTTCGGCGCCATCGTCAGCCTGCTGCCGGGCAAGGACGGTCTGCTGCATATCTCGCAGATCGCAAGCGAGCGCGTCAATGCCGTGGCGGACTACCTCAAGGAGGGTCAAGTGGTCAAGGTCAAGGTCATCGAGACCGACGACAAGGGCCGCGTGCGCCTGTCGATGAAGGCGATCACCGGCGATGCGGCGCCGGCCGCGCCGCAGTCCTGACCGCCTCTGGCGGGCAACAAAAAAGGACGCCCAGGCGTCCTTTTTTGTTATCGGCTGCGATCGTCGGTCGAACTCTAGACCGACATGTCTGCCTGAAGACCTACCTACCTACTGGTGACCTACTTGGCGACCTGTTTCTCCCTCAGTTCTTCCAGGGTCTTGCAGTCGATGCACATCGTCGCCGTCGGGCGGGCTTCGAGACGCTTCAAGCCGATCTCCACGCCGCAGCTGTCGCAATAGCCGTATTCGCCATTCTCGATGCGACCGAGCGCTTCGTCGATCTTCTTGATGAGTTTGCGTTCGCGGTCGCGGTTGCGCAGTTCCAGCGCAATATCGGACTCCTGGCTGGCGCGGTCGTTGGGGTCGGCGAAGACGGTGGCCTCGTCCTGCATGGTATGGACCGTGCGTTCGATGTCCACCATCAGTTCCCCCTTGAGGGACATGAGGATCGTGCGGAAATGCGCATGCTGCTCGCTGTTCATGTATTCCTCACCCTTTTTTGCGACATAGGATGGGAATTGTTTGTGCAGAAGATCTTCAGCCATTGGTGTGTCAGTGCATCAGCGAAAAGAGGGCTTTATAAACGAAATGGACGCTCGCCGCAAGGGGAAGTGACTTGCCGAGTTCTAGCGGCGAATATTTGACGGGACTCCCGTGCATCATTAGTATCCGTCATCCGCCGGATGTATCGCATGCAAACAATATTTCTCGACATTGACGGCGTTCTGCACCCTTTCGATAGCGCCGTGAATCTCCCCAGCGAAGCAGGTCCCGGGAGTTCGGGCGGGACCATGCTCTGCTGGGCTCCCTTGCTCGCGGAGATAATAGGCGACTCAGAGGTGCAGATAGTGATCCATTCGACCTGGCGGCTTCGCTACTCGCTGGCGGAAATCAGGGACCGGTTTCCGGAGTCGCTGCGAGCCCGCATCAGGGGTTGCACGCGAGGCACGGGGCGCTTCGACGGCATTCGTCAATACGTGGCAGAACATGCGCTCACGGATTTTCTGGTGCTTGACGATATCGCGGACTTTTTCCCCGCGGGCTGGCCGAATTTGCTGCTGTGCGCCGGCGAGACGGGTATTTCCGAGCCCCTGGTCCAGGCCAGGCTAAGGGCGTTTCTCGCCGCCTCCAGGACGAAGTGACCGGGTTTTCCTAATCGCCCGTATCGGCGACGAGCTTGGTCGCCTGGATGCCCGCGACGGCGCAAAGTTCGTCGTTATCGGATGTCTCGCCGCTGATGCCGACGGCCCCGACGACACCGCCCGCGCCGTTGCGGATCAAGACCCCGCCGGGCACGGGGACAACTTTGCCCGAACTCATGGCCTGCAGGGAGTTGACGAACAAAGGAAGCTTGCCGCCGCGACGGTGGAGTTCCCGGCCGCCAAAGCCCATGCCTAGCGTTCCCCATGCCTTGCCGAAGGCGATGTCGAAGCGCAGCAGGCTTGCCCCCTCTTCCGCCAGATAGGCTTTGAGAACGCCGCGCGGATCGATCACGGCGACTACGAGAGGCGCCATATTCATGGAGCGGCCGTAATTCAGTGCGGCCTGGGCAATCTGCAAGGCGGTATCAAGCGTGATCGCTTCAGAACTGATGGTGAGTGCCACGGGCGGAGTCCTCAGGGTGATTCATGGATGAGCCGGGTGAGCCGCTCGGCAGTCAGCGGAAGATGCCGGGCACGTATTCCCAGGGCCTGGGCCACGGCGTTGCCGACTGCCGCCGCGGTCGGACCGGCGGCTGCTTCGCCGCTGCCGAGGCTGGGCTCGGAGGTCCGGTCGAGAAGACGCACCTCGACTTCGGGCACTTCGTCGAATGTCAGGATAGGATAGTCGTCCCAGGTCAGGGATGTGACTCCGCTCCCCGACCAAGTCACTGCCTCCTTGAGGGTCCAGCTTAAAGACTGGATGATGCCGCCCTCGATCTGGTTCATCAGGCCGTCAGGATTGATGATGCAGCCCGCGTCGACCACGGCCCAGACTTTGTCAACGTGCACCTCTTCTTCGACGCGAACCCTGGCTACGACGGCGCAATAGGCGGAACGGTTCTTGTAGCGGCCGAAACCGATCCCCATGCCTGCTCCGCGCCCTGCCGGCATGGTCGGCGGCCAATCCGACAGGCGCGCGACTGCTTCGATGACGGCGCGTCCTCGCGGATCGGCAAGATGACGCAAGCGGAACGCCACCGGATCGGCTCCCGTCTTGGCCGCAAGTTCGTCGAGAAACGACTCTATCGCGAAGATGTTGGCATAGGCGCCAAGCGAGCGCAGGGCGGAAACCCGAAGCGGCGAGTGTCCGATGAAGTGATGCGTGACTTGCTGGTGCGGCAGGTCATAGAGCGCGATCGAGTTCCTCAGCCCGCCGCCCGCCGGCAGCGGCGCATCCTTGTCCTCGGGCTCGACGATCGGCGGATCGACCGCCCAGGCGCCGAGCAGGTTGATGTCGCCGCCCCAACCGGGCCGCTTGATGTGCGTATGGCTCCAGATCTGGATGTGCCAGGCGCAAATCCGCCCGCTCCGATCGACCCCGCCGTCTATTTCCACGAGACTGGCCGAACCGAAGGGCGCAGCGGACATTTCGTCCTCGCGCATCCACTGGACGCGCACCGGCACGCCTAAGGTCTGCGCGATGAAGGCCGCGTCGAAGGCCGCGTCGTCGGCGCCGTTGTGCCCGTAACAACCGGAACCGGCCATGTGGACGACATCGACCGCGGTCTTTTCGCGACCCAGGGCGGCGGCGATCTGGTCGCGCAGGGGATGCGGTCCTTGCGTATGCGACCAGATGGTCAGGTGACCATCACCGGGATCCGCTACGGCACAGGAGGGACCAATGGCGGCGTGCGCCAGATAGGGCCGCGAATAACGGGCGCGGTGTGCCACGAGCGGAGTCGCCGCTTCGCCCTTGAGGTGGACCCGGGACGACTCGCAGGGCATCGCCGGCAGCGATTCCGGGATTTCGCGCTGGGCGCAAATCGCCTCCGGGAGCGTCCAGGTGACCATTTTTTGCGCTTTTGCCAGAGCCCGAACCAGTGCTTCCTCGTCGGGACCGACGATGGCCAGAAACTGGCCGGAACAGACCACGGCGCTGACCCCTTCGAGCGCCTTCAATGCATCAGTGTCGTGCTTTTCCAGATGGCAGGCGCGATGTCCGCCGCGCAGAATTCGGGCGTGGAGCATGCCCGGCAAGGCGAAATCGTGGACGTAGGCGGCGCCCGAGAGCTTCGCCGGCAAATCCGCGCGTGGCAGACTGCGGCCCACGCAGCGATAATCCGACTGATTGCGCTGCGGCGCATCGGCGGCAATGGCCTGCGACAGATCGACCTCGCCGGCGAGCGCCCAGTAGTCGGTCACGCGCGTCGTCAGGGCGCTGCTGAAAATGCCCCGCGCCACGCGCAAGGAATCCACGGCGACGCCGAGAGCATTCGCCGCGGCCTCGGCGAACAGCCCGTGGGCGCAGGCCGCAGCGCAGCGAATTGCCGCGCCGCCGACTTCGATCGACTGGCTGCCCGCCGTGTATCTTTCGTCCGGCGAATAGGCCGTATGCCCGGCAACAAGTGTCAACTGGTCCGGATCGAGGCCCAGTTCTTCGCAGGCAATTTGGCAGAGGGCGCTGGAAATTCCCTGCCCGAGTTCGACTTTCCCGCTGTAGACAATGATCCGCCTATCTGGCTCAGGACCGATCTTGAACCATTGCCCCAGCCTGGGACTGGCCAGGATGCTCGAGGGCAGCGGAGTATTCATGTCCTTGCGCTCCCTTCAACCAGGCGAATCGCCCGCTGGACGGCACGCAGGATCCGGACGTGCGTGCCGCAGCGGCAAAGATGCCGATTCAAGGCTTCGCTGATCTCGGACTGGCCCGGCAGCGCGGTGCATTTCAGCAGCGCGGTCACGGAGACGATGATGCCGTTGATGCAATAACCGCATTGGGCGGCCTGTTCCTCCAAAAAGGCCTCGCGCACGAGCGCTCCGACGGGGTCCGCCGCCAGCCCCTCTATCGTCCAGATCTCCTTGCCGGCGACAGACCAGAGCGGGGTCGTGCAAGATTGCACCGCGTGACCGTCGACCATGACGGTGCATGCGCCGCAGTTGCCCGTGCCGCAACCGAATCGGCTGCCCTTGAAATCGAGATCGTTGCGCAGCAGATACAGCAACGGGGCATCATGATAGGCGCGGACCTCGTGCGTCCTGCCATTGACGCTGATCGTGACGCTGTCGTGCAAGGACGTCATCCCTCAGTCTGCGCTTGCAGTCAGCCACCAGGCCGGTAGATTGGTGCCGTCGGCATTGCCGAGCCCTTCCTCGGCGGCGCGGTCAAAGCATTGCAGCGCTGCCGAAGTTACCGGCAGTTCGCGTCCGAGCGCCCGGGCTTCTTCCTGCATCGTGCGCATGTCTTTCCGGATGGAATCGACATTGAAGCTCGCCGCGCCGGCTTTGCCGCCCGCCAGCAAGGCCGCCAAGGCCGGCCCGCGGCCTTTCAGCACGTTGGCCCCGCCTGAGGAATCGGCGAAGATATCCACCAGGCGCGCGGGATCCAGATGGAGCGGCGCGGCGAGCGAGAGCGCCTCACCCAGGGACTGCCAGAACACCAGGAGCGGCAGGTTGATGGCGAGCTTCAGGCTCGCGCCGGAACCGACCGGACCGACATGCTCGATACGCCGGCACATCTGCTCCAATACCGGCCGGGCACGCGCAACATCGGTTTCACCGCCGCCGACCAGTCCGAGGAGTTTGCCGTCACGCGCGGGACCGACCGTTCCGCCAACCGGACAATCGATCAGGGTGGCGCCCCGGGCGATCATCTTCTGATTCAGCGCGGTCTCGGTGCTTGGTCGAACGGTGCTCATTTCGACGAACAATTTGCCGCCGATGCTTGCACCGAGCACGCCCTGTTCGCCGCCGTAGGCCTGTTCTATCGCACCGGCATCGGTCAGGATGGAAATGACCAAGTCGCAATGCCCGACCAGGTCGGCCGGGGTAGCCGCCACCGTTGCGCCGCGTTCCTTCAGGGGCAGGGTTTTCTCACGGGAGCGGTTCCATACGGTCAGTTCGTGCCCGCAATCGAGCAGGCGCTGCGCGATGGCTGCACCCATGCGGCCGGTACCAATAATTCCGATGCGCATATTGTCTCTCCCGCCTCCCGTTGGCAATCACCATTGACAAAAACTTTGTTATCGCGTTCAATCAGAATACACGAAAATAATCGCTAGATAAATAACATTGCGGGGCGATTTCGCAGGCGGCAAAGACCGCACGGCACGCAGCTTGACAAAGGCGATGATGCGAGCAGAGGAGGCGAGGCTTGACTGAGTTCGGACAGGCTGTCGGCGAACGACGCGCCGGCATGATCATCGACTGGGATGTCGGCGTCCACATGGATGATGGCCTGGTGTTGAGAGCCGACGTGTTTCGGCCGCTGGCGCCGGGACGCTATCCGGTGCTGCTCAGTTACGGACCCTATGCCAAAGGCCTGGCCTTCCAGGACGGATACCCGAGCGCCTGGCAAAAGATGACCAGTGCGCATCCCGATGTCGCTTATGGCTCGTCGAACCTGTTTCAGAACTGGGAAGTGGTCGATCCGGAGAAATGGGTGCCCGACGGTTATGTCTGTGTTCGGGTCGATTCGCGCGGTTGCGGCCGCTCGCCCGGATTCGTCGACCATTTTTCGCCGAGAGAAACCCGGGACTTCCACGAATGCATCGAGTGGGCCGGCGTGCAAGCCTGGTCCAGCGGCAAAGTCGGACTTTGCGGCGTCTCCTACTTCGGCATCAACCAGTGGCAGGTGGCCTCGACGAACCCGCCGCACCTGGCGGCGATGTGCATCTGGGAGGGCTCCGCCGACTGGTATCGCGACATGACGCACCACGGCGGCATCCTGTCCACATTCTGGGCCAACTGGTACGACATGCAGGTCAAAACGGTCCAGTACGGCCTCGGCCAGCGTGGCCCGCGCAGCCGTGCCAATGGCTTGCTGGTCTGTGGCGACGTGACCTTGTCCGATGCCGAACTGGCGAAGAACCGCTGCGATTTCGGCGACACCATTCTCGCCCATCCTCTCGATGACGACTACCATCGCGAGCGTTCCGCCGTCTGGGAAAACATCAAGGTGCCGTTTCTGTCCGCCGCGAACTGGGGCGGGCAGGGGCTGCATCCGCGCGGCAACTTCGAGGGCTTCATGCGTGCGGCATCACCGCAAAAATGGCTTGAAGCCCACGGACTGGAGCACTGGACGCATTTCTACACCGATTACGGCGTTAGACTGCAGAAGCGCTTTTTCGCCCACTTTCTCAAGGGCGAGCAAAACGGCTGGGATCGCCAGCCGCCGGTGCAATTGCAGGTGCGCCACACGGACCATTTCGAGGAGCGCGCGGAGTCGGCGTGGCCGTTGCAAGGCACGCGTTGGACCCGGCTTCATCTCGATCCTGCCGGACAGGCGCTGGTCTCTTCGGCGACGGGCGAGGAGAGGACGGTTTCCTTCGCGGCACAAGGTGATGGCCTCTGCTTCATCTCCGCGCCTCTGGCCGCACAGACAGAGATTACCGGCCCGCTCGCGGCGAAGTTCTGGATCTCATCGACGACGACTGATGCCGACCTGTTCCTGGTGTTTCGCGTATTCACTGCGGACCTGCGCGAAGTGACCTTTGCCGGCGCGATCGATCCGCACACGCCGGTGGCGCAGGGCTGGTTGCGCGCTTCGCAGCGCAAGCTCGATCCGTCCTTGTCGCTGCCCTACCGGCCCTATCACGTGCATGACGAAGAACTTCCCCTGGTCCCCGGTCAGGCAGTGGAACTCGACGTCGAGTTGTGGCCGACCTCGATAGTCGTACCGGCCGGCTACCGGATCGTGCTGTCGGTGCGCGGCAAGGATTACCTTTATGCCGAATCGACGGGCCTGAAACTATCCAATTTCAAGAATGAGTTGAGGGGCTGCGGACCGTTCCTGCATGATGATCCTCGCGATCGTCCCGCGGCCGTCTTCGATGGCACCACGACTTTGCACGTGGGGCCCGCGCATGCCGCCTATCTTCTCCTCCCGATCATTGCGGAGACGACGAGCGCGGGCTAGGAATAGTTGCAAGGCGGCAGGGAGTCAGGGTTGTTGAATGGCGGCTGCACCAACCGGCGCGGTCAGGACTAATCAAGGAGACATCATGGCTATGGATCGACGGCAGTTCTTGCAGGGGGCAGCGGCGGCGGGTGTGGGTGTGGCGTATTCCGGAATGAGCTTAGGGCAGGGCAGCACCGATCCGATCCGTCTTGGCTTGCTGACGGTCAAGACCGGCCCGCTGGCCTCGGGCGGCATCGACATGGAGCGCGGCCTCGATCTCTATCTGAAGGAGCATGGCGGCATGATGGCCGGACGCCGCGTCGATCTGATCGTGGCCGATACCGGGGGCTCGCCGGCCACCGCGCTGACCAAGACGCAGGAACTGGTCGAGCGCAACAAGGTGCAAGTCCTGACCGGGCCGCTGGCGGCATTCGAGGCCCTGGCCATCGACGATTACATCCGTACCCAGAAGATTCCGACGCTGTCGGTGGCTGCTGCGGAAGATATGACCCAGCGCAAGGCCAATCCGTGGTTCGTGCGCGCGACCTCGTCTTCGGCGCAATGTTCGCATGTCATGGCCTATCACTGTGCCACCGTCCTGAAATACAAGAAGATGATCGTGATTGCCGATGATATCGCCTACGGGCAGGAAATGAATGCGGGTTTTCAAAGGGTGTTCGAGGAAAACGGCGGCAAGATCATCCAGAAGTTGTTTCCGCCATTGACGGCGCCCGATTACGGCAGTTTTATCGCGCAGCTCAAGACCGATGCCGATGCCATCTTTCTGGGCTTCGCCGGATCCAACGGCTTCCGCTTCGTCCGTCAGTTCAATGAATACGGGATGAACGGGAAGATGAAGGTTGTCGGCGGGATGACGGCCCTGGACGAATCGGTTTTGCGCAACATGGGCGACGAGGCGCTGGGCATCCTGACGGTCTGCTGGTATTCGTCGGAACTGAACAATCCGATCAACGTCAAGTTTGCACCGGCGTTCCGCAAGGCCTATGGCTATGATCCGGGATACTATGCTGCGGGAACTTACGTCAACGGCGAGATCCTCAATGCGGCCTTGCTCTCGGTGGGCGGCAATGCGGCAAACAAGGATGCGTTGATGGCGGCGCTGAAGCAGACCCATATCCAGACTGCGCGGGGCCCGGTGCGATTCGATACCTATGGCAACGTCGTCGGCAATATCTATATCCGCCGTGTCGAGCGCAAGGATGGCCGTCTGGTCAATGCCGTGGTGCAGACCTATCCGGATGTCAGCCAGTTCTGGAAGTACGACCCGAAGAAATTTCTCGCCGAGCCGGTCTATTCACGCGACTGGCCGCCGGCCAAGAACCTCGAGTAGTCTTTGGTGTTCCCGGAGCGGCGAAATCCTTCGCCGCTCCGGTTCTGTTGTATCCACGGCGGGACAGGACCATGCAATTCTGGCAAATACAGACGCTTAATAGTTTCGCGCTGGGCGGTCTGTTGTTCCTGCTGTCTTCCGGTTTTGCCCTGATCTTCGGCTTGATGCGCATTGCCAACCTGACCCACGGTGCGCTCTTCATGCTCGGCGCCTATGCCGCGGTGAGCGCGATGCGGGCGGGCTTCGGGCTGGCGCTTGCGGCGGTGATCGCAGCGCTGTCGGTAGCGGTCGTCGGCGGCCTGATCGAGCGCCTGGTGCTGCGCCGGCTCTCAGGCAACGCGCAAGGCCAGGTTCTGGCGACCCTGGGGCTGTCCTTCATCGCCTCGGATTTTTGCTTGATTGTCTGGGGCGGGGACACGATCCCGATACAGACCCCGGCGATGTTTCAGGCGCCGCTGCGGTTCATGGGCTTGATCTTTCCGACCTATCGCCTGGTGGTTGTCGGCATCGCCGTGGTCGTCGGGATGGTGCTCTACCTGCTGATGGAGAGGACCCGTCTCGGGGCGATGATCCGCGCCGGCGTCGATGACATGCAGATGGCTCGGGCCGTGGGAATCCGCGCTTCGGCCCTGTTTACCACCGTGTTTTGCCTGGGTGCGCTGCTGGCCGGCCTGGGCGGGGCGGTCGGGGGACCGATCTTTTCGGCCTACCCCGGCCTCGATTCCGACATGCTGTCACTGGCGCTGATCGTGGTCATCCTGGGCGGCATCGGCAGTCTCGTCGGCACTTTCGTGGCCAGTTTCATCATCGGCTTCATCTACACTTTCGGCACCGCGCTGCTGCCCGACCTGGCCTACGTCATCCTGTTCCTGCCCATGGTCATCGTTATCGCCTTCCGGCCCACGGGGCTCTTCGGAACCATCAGGACATGAAACGCTCCCATTTTCTTCTGCTCGCCGTCCTGATTGCGCTGCCGTGGTTCGCGGGAGAGTTTTACGTCAATCTGGCCAGCCAGATCCTGATCGCCGTGATCTTTGCCGCCAGCCTGAACTTGCTGGTCGGCTACGCGGGGCTGACGTCCCTGGGCCATGCCACTTATCTCGGCCTGTCGGCCTATATTTCCGCCTGGCTATCCTTGCGCATGGGGCTCGGTCACGCGATCACCGCTCCGGCCGCGTTGCTGCTCACGACCCTGGTCGGCTGCTGTTTCGGCTGGATTGCGCTGCGCGCATCGGGACTCGGTTTCCTGATGCTGACCCTGGCGCTTTCGCAGATCGTCTGGGGACTCGGCTACCGCTGGGTGGGCGTGACCAATGGCGACAACGGTCTCTCGGGTCTGACGCGGCCTGCACCCTTCGGCATCGATCTGAGCGACAGCGGCGCTTACTTCTGGTTTGTCCTCGTCATCACGACGGTGGTCCTTTATGTCATCGCCCGCTTCGTGAACTCGCCCTTCGGTGCCACCTTGCGCGGCACCCGTGACCAGTCGCGGCGCATGAGCTCCCTCGGCTACGACGTCTGGGGGATACGCTGGGTAACCTTCGTCTTCGCCAGCTTTATCGGCGCGATCGCCGGCTTGCTCTACGTCTATTTCAACAAATACATCCATCCCAGCGTGATGTCCGTCACGGTGTCTGCGGAAGCGCTGCTCGCCGTCATCGCGGGCGGTTCGGGTACCCTGGCAGGACCGGTGGTCGGCGCGGCGCTGGTGATGCTGCTGAAGAATTACGCCTCGGCCTATGTCGAGCGCTGGAACATGCTGATGGGCATCGTCTTCGTCTTTATCGTCATCGCCATGCCGGCCGGCATCGTTCCGGGCATGCGCACCCTTCTGCAAAGACTCAAGGGCGGGCAGGAATGAGCGCGGCCCTCGAAGTCCGCGGCCTGTGCAAGGCGTTCGGCGGCATCACCGTGACGCAGAACGTCTCGCTGACCGTCGAGCCCGGCGAGCGGCGGCTGATCATCGGACCGAACGGCGCCGGCAAGACGACGCTGTTCGGACTCATTGCCGGCGAGATCCGGCCCGATGCGGGAAGCGTCCATGTGCTGGGGCACGACGTCACGCGACTGCCGGTCCCGGCGCGCGCCCGTGTCGGCATGGCCAGGACTTATCAGATCATCAATCTGTTCTCCAGGGATACGCTGGCACACAATGTCGTTCTCTCGCTGCTGGGCCTTTTGCCCCTGCGGCGCAATGCCTTCACCGCGCTGGCCGGGCGCACGGACCTTTACCAAAAGGCCGTTGCCCTGCTCGAGCGCGTCGGGCTTGGACACCGCGCGCAGCACCTGATCAGCGAGATTTCCTACGGCGAGCAGAGGCGGGTGGAGCTTGCCCTGGCGCTGGCGCAAGAGCCCAGGCTCCTGCTGCTGGACGAGCCTTTCGCCGGCTTGTCCCAGGATGAGCGGCTGATCATCAAGCAACTGATCGCCGCGATCCCGCGGGAAACCGCGATCGTCATGATCGAGCATGACATGGACATCGCCCTGGAGTTTGCCGAGAGAATCACGGTGCTGCATTACGGCCAGCTGATCGTCGAGGGCGACCGCGACAGGGTGGTCAACGATCCCATGACCCGGGAGATCTATCTTGGCCACTGATACGTCCGCCTTGGTTCTCGAAAGCGTGCATGCCTATTACGGTCACAGTCATGTCCTCCACGGGGTCTCGCTGCGCCTCGATGAAGGACGGCTGCTCGCGCTGCTCGGGCGCAACGGGGCCGGCAAGACCACCACGATCATGTGCATCGCCGGGCTCCTGCAGGCACGCGAGGGTTCGATCCGGATGTTCGGACGGGCCCTCGGGCGACTCGCGCCGGAATTCATCGCGCGGGCCGGTGTTCGGCTCGTACCGCAGGGACGGCGCATCTTTCCCAGCCTGACGGTCCAGGAAAACCTGGCCGTGGCAGAGCAGAAGCGGGCGGGCGGCAGCCCGTGGTCGTTCGCAAGGGTGTACGAATTGTTTCCCCGTCTGCGCGAGCGGCATCGGCAGGGCGCAGGCTCGCTCTCGGGCGGCGAACAGCAGATGCTCGCCATCGGTCGCGCGCTGATGGGTAATCCCAAAGTGTTGCTGATGGACGAGCCGTCGGAGGGACTTGCACCCCTGATCGTCGCCGAAGTCGGTCGTGCGATCGAGCAGATCAAGCGCGAAGGCTTGTCGATCATCCTGGTCGAGCAGAACTTCAAGCTCGCGCTTGATCTGGCCGACGACGTCGTCGTCATCAATACCGGCCAGGTGGCATTTTCCGGAAGCGCTGACGCCGTCCGCGCCGAGAACGAACTCGTCACTCAGCACCTGGGCGTCTTCTAGCCCGCCAACCATCATTTCATCCACTGGAATTCACATGCTCTATACCTGCCAGCCAAGCTGCGCCAATCCGGCGCATATTCACGCGCGCTCCACGGCCAGCCGGAATGTCGCCGCCAAGACTGCGGCCGCAAAGCCGCAAACAAAACCCGTGGTGCGCGATGCGCGCGGCAAGGCCAAGGTGGTCGATATCCACTGTCACTATCTCAATCCTGAAATCAGCGCCAAGACGGCCGATCTCATGCCCGCGAAATACGACCCGACGGTCATCTTCGCCAATGAACTGACCAACCAGACCAACCTCAAGCAGATGAAGGAGCGCGCGCCGAAACTGACCGGCATCGAGGAGCGCCTGACGGACATGGACAGGATGGGCGTGGACATCCAGGCGGTCTGTCCCGCGCCCTACCATTACTTCTACTTCACCGAAGCGGACCACGGTGCTCGGCTTGCCCGCGATGTCAACGAAGGCATTGCCAAGCTGGTGGCGACCCATCCGGACCGCTTCGTCGGTCTGGGTTCGGTGCCGCTGCAAAATGCCGAACTGGCGGTGCGCGAACTGGAGTATGCGGTCAAGGTCCTGGGTTTGCGCGGTGTCGAGATCAACACCAATGTCAATGGCCTGAATCTCACCGATCCCAAGCTCGGCCTGGAGAAATTCTTTGCCAAAGCGAGCGAACTGGGCACGGTCATCTTCATGCACCCTCTGGGCTTCACCGAAGGCAGCCGCTTGACCAACCACTATTTCAACAACGTCATCGGCAATCCGCTCGATACTACGATCGCCGTCAGCCATTTGATTTTCGACGGCGTCGTCGCCCGCAACCCCAAGATCAAATTCATTACCGCGCACGGCGGCGGTTTCATCGCGCACTACTGGGCTCGCATGGACCACGCCTGGCGCGCGCGGCCGGACTGCCGGACTGTGATCAAGCGTGCGCCTTCCACCTACCTGGAAAAGTTCTATTTCGACACCATCACCTTCGATCCAGAAATGCTGAAGCGGCTCATCGATCGCTTCGGTGCCGATCACGTCATGCTCGGCACTGACTATCCCTACGATATGGGTGAAGAGGATCCGCGCGGCCTTATCAAAGCAGTCAAAAGATTGTCGAAGGTCGAACGCGAACTGATTGAAGGAATGAACGCGGTGAAGCTGCTGAAGATCAAGCTGCCGCGGTAGATTTGGAGGATCCGTTGCCATGAACGTCAATGCAAAAAGTCGCAGCAAGGCCGCTGCACGTTCCGGTCGGCCAGTGGTCGGCGTGATCGGGCTGGGGATCATGGGCTCCGCAATGGCGGAAAACCTGCTCAAGGCCGGCTTTACGGTGCACGGCTATGACCCGGTCAAGGCACAGTCCCGGCGCCTGGCCAAGCTGGGCGGAACGGCCCAGGCAAGCGTGGGCGCCGTCGCGGCGCAGTGCGAATACTTCATTTTGTCCTTGCCTTCGGTGCCGGCGCTTGAACAGGTCGTCGGCGAGCTGGCGGCGCATGGTCGACGCGGCAGCGCGGTGGCGGAACTGTCTACCCTGCCGATCCCGGCCAAGGAGCAGGCGCGGGCCACGCTCGCCGCGGCCGGCATCGTTCTTCTCGATTGTCCCCTGTCGGGAACGGGGGAACAGGCCAAGTCCCGCGACCTCGCCGTGTATGCGAGCGGCGATGCGAAGGCCATCAGGCGGTTCTCGCCGATCTTCGAAGGCTTTGCGCGGGCAACTTACAAGGTCGGCAGTTTCGGCAAGGGAATGCAGATGAAGCTGGTCGCCAACCTGTTGGTCGCCATCCATAACATTTCCACCGCAGAGGCGATGCTGATGGGTACGCGGATGGGTCTGGACGCCAAGACCCTGGTTCACGTCCTTGCCGACGGCGCCGGCGGCTCCCGGATGCTTCAGGTGAGAGGGCCGGTCATGGCTGATCGGAGCTGGGATAAGGCGACGATGAAGGTCGAGGTATGGAAGAAGGACATGAGCCTGATCGCCGACATGCTGCGCGATCTAGCCGTCCCGGCGCCGTTATTTTCAGCTACCTTGCCGATTTACCATGCGGCGATGTCGCTGGGCCATGGCCAGGACGATACCGCCTCGGTCTACGACGTCCTGGAGCAATGGGCGGCCCCGGTAACGCGGAAAAAGCCGGCGGCATCTGCGCGCAGCCGCAGGAAATGATGGCCAACGGAGCGCACACCCTAGGGTGAAGCGAGCAATTTCGAGTAGTTGATCCGAACACCGGCAAGGAAATTGTCCAGGACCAGGGTCACGTTGCTCATGAAGTCGATCCGAATATCGACGCCGAAAATTGAGTGGCGCACGGCGGAATAAAACAGGCCGCCATGCAGGCTCCAGGCGAACTCCATTTCCTCGCGGGAGACCTGGGAGTTTGTGCCCTCGTGGCCGCAGTAGCGGCGCAATTCGATGCAGATGGCGGAGAGCAGGTCGCGTTCGATGAGCTCGAGATACCGCTTGTTGAGACCCGTGTCGGCCAGTCCGGCGTAGATATAGATGCGAATCCACTCGGGCTGATAGGTGGCCGCTGCGTACTGCCGGTAGAATTCGATGAGCCGCTCGCGTAGCGGCAGTTTCTGGTTCTGGATCAAAGTCACCCACTGGGGGTTCCATCTGCCGAGAAAGATATGTTCGTAGACGCGCTCGATGAGCACCTGCTTCGATGAAAAATAGCGATACAGAAGCGGCTGCGTAATGCCGAGGCGGCGCGACAGTTCGCGGGTTTGACCGGAAAATCCCACTTCCGAGAAAAACGAGATCGCGCCCTCGAGGATCTGTCGCTCCCGCTGGGCAGGAGGCATTCTCTTGCTGACCGGCGTGCGGGCAGGCTTCCTCTTGGAGCGGGAAGCAGTTGGAGTGGCGGGCGAGGTCTTGGTCAAGAGCTTATCAGCAGGGTGGCGGCACCTGCGCATGATACCAATCGGCGATCTGCTCGCCGGTGCGGATTACCACACCGGGTTTCGACTTTACATATTCGAGCAGGCGTTCGAACGCGGCGATGCGGTGCGGTGCGCCGGTGATATACGGATGGACGCTGATCGCCATCACGCGCGAAATGGTGGCCGACTCCTGCCACAGGCGGTCCACCTGCTCCATGCCGCGCTCGAGCATCTCGGTGCCGCGGTGGTGCTGCAGCGCCATCATCGGGATGTCGTTGATCTCGACGCTGTAGGGCAGCGAAAGCACCGGCCGCGTCGCGCTGGGAATCCACACCGGTTGGTCGTCGAATACCCAGTCGGCGACGTAGTCGATCCCGGCTTCTGCGAGGTAATCGATGGTCTCGTTGGTCTCCGTCAGACCCGGGCTTTCCCAGCCGCGCGGCGCTTTTCCGGTGAAGATCTTGATTGCCTTCATCGTGTCGGCAATCGCCTGCCTTTGATCTTCGATCTTGTGCATCGGTCCTTGGATATAACTGTGGCCCATGAATTCCCAACCGGCGTCGAGCGCCGCCTGCGCCACGCGGGGGTAGGTCATGCAGACCATGCCATTCAAGGCCAGGGTCGGTATGATCCGCAGCCTATTCAGTGCGTCGTGGATGCGCCAGAAACCCACGCGCATGCCATACTCGTGCCAGGCCCAATTGGGCAGATCCGGGAGCAGCGGTTGTCCCATCGGCGGGCTCAAGACCGTGCGCGGCATCGGTTGCCCGATGTCCCAGTGTTCGATATTGACGATGATCCATACCAACATTCGGCCGCCATCCGGGACTTCGAGCCGGGGGCGGTCGACGATCGCCGAGTAGGCGACCCGTTGATTGGGCAGGGGCGCTTCAGTCATGGGCGGCTTTGCCTTGATTGAACGATTTCATTCAGCGCTTGAACACCGGGCTGCCGTACAGACCGGTCGGCTTGATCAGGAGCACCAGGAGCATGATGACGAATGGAGCCATCTGCGCCATGGGCGCGTAGATGATTGAACCCAGCGAGACGACCTGGCCGATGACCAGGGCGGATACCAGGGTTCCCTTGATGCTCCCCAGGCCGCCGATGATGACCACCATGAAGACGAAGGCCAGCATCTCCAGTCCCATCGTGGGATCGACCATGATCAGCGGGGCATGCAGGCCTCCGGCCAGGCCGGACAGTGCTCCGGCGATGATGAAGGTGAGGGTGAACAGGCGGGAGACGTTGATCCCCAAGCCTTCGACGTGCTCGACGTCCTCGATGGCGGCGCGGATCGCCTTGCCGACGATGGTCCGGTGCAGGAACAGCCAGATCCCGATATAGACGACAGCGGCGATGGCGATGACGATCAGGCGATAGACGGGAACCTCCGTACCGAAGATGCTCACTTGAAGCAAGGTCGGGACCTCGACCGGGCGGGGCACCACGCCCCAGAAGTATTTGATGATGCCGATGCCGCCGATCAGAATTCCGAACGACGTGATCATGCTGAAGGTTGGGTCCCGGGCGTAGATGCGCAGGAATATGACGCGTTCGACGGCGAAGCTGGCGAGGGCGGCAACGGCCATCCCTGCCAGTACGCCCCACCACATGTTGCCGCTCAAGAGATTGACGGAATAGGTGATGTTGGCGCCGATCGAATAATAAAGCAACTGGTCGAGGCTGATGATGCGCATCAGGCCGAAGCAAAGAGACAGGCCGATCGCCAGCAGAAAATAGATGCTGCCGATCGACAGGCCGAAGATGACGCCGGAGATCAATAATTGCGGGGTAATCATCAGTCATGTCCCCGCGAATCGGGGCTCTTCCTGCGGAACAGCCATTTCTCCAGAACGGGCGCCAGCGATCCCCAAATCCCCTTGTCGGCGACGAGCATGATGAATACCAGGAGGAAGCCGATGAACAGCTCCCAGTTGCCGATCAGCTTGCTGATCACGTCCTTCATGCCGGTGTAGGCGATCGCCCCTACAATGGGTCCGAACAGCGTGCCGACGCCGCCGAGAATGGTGACGATCACCGGGTCGGCGGCACGCGAGGGGCTGGCCATTTCCGGGCTGACAAAGCCGAGATAGACGGCATACATCGCCCCGGCCAAAGCGGTGGTGGAATTGGCGATGACAAAGGCGAGCAAGCGTATGCTGAAGTTGTGGTAGCCGAGAAACTGCAGCTTGTTCTCATTGATCTTGGTTGCCAGGCAACAGGCGCCGTAGATCGAGTCGTCCAGGTATTTGTAGAAGGCCCAGACCAGCGCTGCCAGCAGCAAACTGAAAATGAAGAAATGACTGGGTATCGTCAGGTCGAGCAGGGGAGTCGAACTGATCCGGGTCAGAAACCATAAGCCGTTGTCCCCGTGGGTGATGCCGACCAGTACTTTTTGCGTCAGATAGAACACGATGACGGCCAGAGCCAGATTCACCATGGCAAAATAATCACTGCGCAACCTGACAAAAAGCGGCCCGATGAGCAGGGACACGATGAGGCCGCCCAGAACGCCCACCAGGATGCCGACATAGGGATTGGTGCCGAAGTAGAACAGATAGAAGGCGCAGGCGTAGGCGCCGAACGCCAGATAAGCCGGCTGTCCGAATGAAATGTAGCCGACCCGGCCAATCAGGAAATTGCAGCCCATGGCGTAGATCGAAAATATGACGACCTCGTTCATGAAGGGCAGCGGCAGAAATACCCTTGCAATGCCCAGCAGGGCGAAAGTCAGCAGGATGCCCCACCACCATCTCAATGCGTTCATCTAGAGGTACCTCTCGCAGGCTGCGACGCTTATTGATTCCTTGTCGCCAAGTTCAGCGACGATGCGTCCGTCTTTCACTGCATAGACTTTGTCGGCGATGGCGCAAACCAGCGGCAGATTCTGCTCGACGATCAGCAGCGAAGTCTTCAGAGAGATCTCCCGGAAAGTGCTTTTCAACTGAGCCACGATGCCCGGAGCCAAACCCTCGGTGGGTTCATCGATCAGCAATACCTTGGGCCTGCCCAGAATGGCCCGGCCTATCATCAGCATCTGTCGTTCGCCGCCGGAGAGGTGGCCGGCCTTGCGCTCCATCAGCAGTCTCAACTTCGGGAAATAGGCGATGACCTGATCCCAGTTGTAATCCTTCGTGGCATAGCTGCCCAGTTCCAGATTTTCCCTGACGGTCAGATCGAAAAAAACCTTCTTGTCCTGGGGGATGTATTTAACGCCGAATTTGGCGACGTCGTAGGACTTCATGCCGGACAGAAGCGTGTTGTCTGCCGTGACCGAACCCGATGTCGGTTTCAGGAATCCGGCGATGCTCTTCAGCAGCGTGGTCTTGCCGGCGCCGTTGCGGCCGACGCAGGCCACGATCTGACCGGTGTTCACGCTCATGTCGATATCGAAAAGGACCTTGGCTTCCCCATAGGCAGCATTCAGGCCTTTGACGCTGAGGATTTCGCGGCTCATGAAGCGGCGCCTGCGGCGGCAGATGCGTCGTCAGTTGCGTCGATCTGCCAGTAGCTCTTTCGAACCTCGGGATTCTGCAGGCATTCATAGCCGCCTTCGGCGATGATCTTGCCTTCGTGCATGACGATGAGCCTTTGCAGGAAATCTTCGACGTGTGAAATCTTGTGCTCGACGATCAGTATCGTCTGCTTGCCCACTTGTTTGCGCAGCACATCGAGGACGCCTTTGATTTCGGACTCAGCCAGGCCGGCGAGCGGTTCATCGAGCAGCAACACCTTGGGTTCGGCAAGAATGGCCATGGCAATCTCCATTCGCCGCTTCTCACCCAGGCCGAGATGCCTGACCAGTCGGTCGCCTACCCTCTCCAGATCGAAGCTGGCCAGGATGGCAAGAATCTTCTCGTCCTTGCGGTGTTTCTTGCAGGTGTTGGTCAGGAGTTGCCACAACGATGAGCTCTTGTGTGCCCGGAAGAAGGCGAGTACCAGATTGTCCGTGACGCTGAGGTTGTCGAAGGTGGATGTCAGCTGGAAGGTGCGCATCATTCCCTTGGCGACGCGCTGTTGCGGCGTCAGGGCGGTGACGTCTTGCCCCCGGTAGAGGATGCGCCCCTCGTCTGGCAGGAAATAGCCGGTCAGGAGGTTGAAGAAGGTGGTCTTGCCGGCACCGTTGGAGCCCAGGATGCCCGCGACCTCGTTTTCATACAGTTGATAATCGACCTGGTCTACGGCGACGACCGTGCCGAAGCGTTTGCTGACGCCCTCGGCCTTGATGATGACGCTGCGCGAATCTTCGCTCACAGGCGACCCTGTTCGGTTGCTCCGCCCCGATGAAACGCTATCACCGGGGCGCGGGCCGGCTCAGTAGCCGAGAGACTTGAGCGAAGGCAGGACCGAGTCGCCGCCCTGGGAACCGATCACGGTGAACAGATCCCATTCATTCTTGCGGGCCGAGGGCGCCTTGCCCTTGACCAGGAAGGCAGCGTACTTGTATTCGGCGACGTGATCCTCGCGCCATCTGGCGGGGCCCTTGACGGTGTTGAATTCGCCCTTGTTCGCCATCAGGGCGGCCGACACCTTGGCCGGATCGAAGGACTTGGCTGCCTCGAAGCCGTGAAACATTTCCATGTAGGCGGTATAGGCGATCACGGCATAGGCATCCGGCGGGTTCTTGTACTTGGCCCGATAGAGATCGGTGAATTCCTTGGCGCTCTTCGCCACTTCCTTGTCCTCGAAGCCGGAAAGGTCGTAGTAGAAGTAATGCATCGAGTAGACGCCATCCAGGGCTTCGGGGGAAATGGCCTTGGCCACGACATTGGTCATGAAGGCGCTGAATATCGTCATTTCCTTGTTGAGGCCCATCTGCTGCACCTGTTTCAGGAGGGCCACGGCATCGCCGCCGAACTGTGAAGCGATGAAGACATCCGGTTTCGCCGCCCGCACCTTCTGCAAGGTGCTGGTGTATTCACTGGTGCCCAGCGAGACTTCATCGTAGCCGATGACCTCGGCGCCGAATTCCTTGGCGGCCGCCTTGACGCCATCCCTCATATCCCAGCCCCAACTGTCGGCGCGGGCCAGGAAGAATATCTTCTTCTTGCCCAGGGTTTTCACTGCGGCCTTGCCCGCCATGTAGCCGACCGTCCAGGGACTGTAGGCCGCCGAGAAGGTGGATTCCGCCAGTTTGCCCTTCATGTAGGCATCCTTCGACATGACGCAAACGGGGAAGTAGGGCATCGGTTCTTTGGCTACGACGGAATTGATGGCGTAGGCGAGCGGCGCCCAGGTCTGGCCGCCGACACCCTTGACGCCTTCCGACACCATGTAGCGGTAACGCCGGATGCCCACGTCGAGCTTGGCTTCGTCATCCTCGACCACGCCTTCGACCTGGACCTTGCCCCAGGGCATGCTGAGCCCGCCTTTCTTGTTGATCATATCCACCGCCAGGAGTGCGCCGTCCCGCTGGGTTTCGGCTACGGCCGCAAATGTCCCGGTGAGCGGCAGCAGGATGCCCACCTTGATCTTGGTGGGATCTGTCGCCAGGGCTGATCCCATCACGGCGCAAAGTACTAAGGTCGTAAGTAGAGTCACTATCCTTTTCATTGCTGTCTCCTCTGTTATTTATTATTGGACTACTTCGCTGCGAAAACCTTCTGTTCCTGCATTCCCAGTCCCGCGATGGAAAGGCGCATCTGATCGCCGTCTTTCAAATAGTGTGGCGGTTTCATGCCGAGGCCGACGCCGGGCGGCGTGCCGGTGGCGATCACGTCGCCGGGCAGCAGGGTCATGAAGCGGCTGATGTAGCTGACGATCTCGGCGCAGCCGAAGATCATCGTGCGGGTGTTGCCCGTCTGCATGCGCTGGCCGTTGACTTCCAGCCACATGTCGAGGTTCTGCGGATCCGGGATGTCGTCCTTGGTGACGAGATACGGTCCGATCGGGCCGAAGGTGTCGCAACCCTTGCCCTTGTCCCACTGTCCGCCGCGTTCGAGCTGGAACTCGCGCTCGGAAATGTCATTGACCGCGACGTAGCCGGCCACATGGTCGAGCGCCTTGTTCAGCGGCACATCGCGTGCGAGGCTGCCGATGACGATGCCCAGTTCGATCTCCCAGTCGGTCTTGACCGACCCTTTGGGCATGATCACCGGGTCGGTCGGGCCGGTGATGCAGGTCGTGGCCTTCATGAACAGGATAGGCTCGGCAGGAATCGCCATGCCCGCTTCCTCGGCGTGGTCGCGGTAGTTCAGGCCGACGCAGACCAGCTTGCTGATTGCGGTCAATGGCACGCCGAGGCGCGGCGTTCCCGGCACCAGCGGCAGCGAGTCCACGGCGAGTTTCTCGAGCTTCGCAAGACCGGCAGGCGACAAGACGGCGCGGTCGATTTCGGCGATCGACCCCGACAGATCGCGCAGTCGCCCCTCGGCGTCGATCATGCCCGGTTTTTCCTTGCCATCGATACCGTAACGAACGAGTTTCATGAGAGCAGACCTCTATGGTTGATTGATATTGACGGCGAGGCTCAGCTTAGAGTCCCGCGCGATTCTTGCCCCTGACGGCCGGATTGACCACATTGATCGGCCATTGCCCTTCAAGCACGCGGCGAACTTCGTTCGGTGCGCCGGCCTGAAGTCCTTCCATGGCCTTCTCGCTATACCAGGCGGCGTGCGGATTGATGATGACGTTGTCCCGCCCGCGCAGGGGGTGGGGGACGGGCAGCGGTTCGGGATCCGTGGTGTCGAGCGCGCAGCCGGCGATCGATTTCGCATCCAGGGCGCGGACCAGCGCGGCGGTATCGACGACCGGGCCGCGCGAGCAATTGATGAGGAAAGCCGTCTTCTTCATCTTGGCGAAGGCGGCGTCGTTCATCATCTGCCGGGTCTGCGGCGTGAGGGGCGGGTGAAGGGATAGGAAGTCGGCCTCTTTGAGCAGTTCGTCGAACTCCACTTTCGTTCCCGGAGCATCGAACTGTCCCTGCTTGATGAACGGGTCGGAGAAGAGCACGCGCATGCCGAAGGCGGTCGCGCGGATCGCCACCTGTCTCGATATGTTGCCGAAGCCGACCAATCCCAGGGTGCTTCCCGCGACGCGAAAGATGGGCTTTCCGGGGGTGACCTCCCAGCGCTCCGCGCGCACCATCCGGTCGAAAAACACTACCTTGCGGGCACAGGCGAGCAGCAAGGCCATCGCGTCTTCGGCGACCTCCTCGATGCAGTAGGACGGATTGTTGGTGACGATGATGCCCGCGGCGGTGGCCGCATCGAGATCGATGGTATCCACGCCGATGCCGTAGCGCGCGATGATCTTGCATTCGGGCATCTTGGCGATCACCTCGGTGGTGATCGGGCCCGCATAGGTGTTGAGCAGGGCATCGCAGTCTGCTGCCTGCGCCAGGAAGTCTTCCGGTTTCTTGGTCTGCAGCGGCACCAGGTTCGCCACCCCGGCAAGAATATTCCGCTCGACATCCAGTGATTCCCAGACATAGTCGGTGACCACAACCTTAGCCTCTGCAGCCATTGTTCTTCTCCTTTTTGAGTAGGTCGGGCTTTTGGCACGACATGTCGCCGTAAATGCCGACCTATGTTACCCGCGCATAGATTTCCGGGTTCCAGCAGTTGGGGGGCTCCTGACCGTCCAGGATTGCCAGGATATTGTCCACCACGACATGGGCCATGGTCTCGCGCAGTTCGGCCACGGCACTGCCGAGGTGAGGTGTCAGGACGGTGTTGGTCATCGGGATCAGCGCAGCCGTGACATGGGGCTCGTTCTCGAACACGTCGAGGCCGGCGCCGGCGATGCCGCCTTCCGCCAGAACCCGTGCCAATGCCGGCTCGTCAACGATGGATCCGCGCGCGGTATTGATCAGGAAGGCGGTCGGCTTCATCAGCGCCAACTCCCGCGCGCCGATCTGATGAAAGGTCTCTGGTGTCAAGGGCGAATGCAGCGAGACGAAGTCGGACTCGGCGAGGAGTCGTTCCAGGCTCACGTAAGTGATGCCGGACTCTATCTCGTCCGCTTCCGGGCGACGGCGCGGTCCCCAATAGAGGCACTTCATCCCGAAGCCGCGGGCGCGGCGCGCCACGGCGCGGCCGATGCGGCCGCCGCCGCCGACCAGGCCCAGCACCTTGCCGGAGACCATCGCCGCTTCGAGATAGGACGACTGCGAGCCGGGGAATATGCCCTGGCGGAGCAGCCGGTCGCCTTCGACGACGCGGCGGGCCACGGCGAGGAGCAGGGCGAAATGGATGTCGGCGGTCGCTTCGGTGACCATGGCCGGGATCACGGTGATCGGAATGCGCCTTGCCGTGGCCTCCTGCACATCGATGTCGGAGGGCGTGATCTTCATCGAGGCGATGGCGCGCAGATTCGGGTTGGCCGCGATGACATCCCTATCGATCCGGTCATGAAGCAGGCAGAACAGGATGTCGTTCTTTGCCACCGCCGCGCACAGGGCTTCCTTGTCCACGATGGTCAATGGATCGGGGTTCAACTCGACATCGGCGACCTCGCGCAGCCGCGCGATCGCGCTTTTGGCCACGGGCTGGGTGATATAGATGCGCGGTCTTGTCATGCCATCCACCGGACGATGCCGGCTACGCCATCGACGGCGGTGTGCTTGCCGTCCGGGATGCGCTGGGTGGCGTTCCTCACGCCCAGGACCATGGGGATGCCCCGTTCGCGGGCCAGCGATGCCAGGTGGGACGTGCTGCCGCCGAGTTCGGCGACGACGCCGGCGACGCGGGTGAGTATTCTCGAGAGCGCCGGCCCCGCGACCTTGGTCACCAGGATGTCGCCGGGGCCTACGCGCGACAGTTCGCACTCGCAATTGACGACGCAGGCACGGCCGGTGCCCCAGCCGACGCCGGCCGGTTGGCCGTTGAGTTTCGGGTGGGAAAGCCATATCTCGTCGGGGACCTGGGCCGGTTCCATGTGCAAGGGGCGCGACTGGAGCAGCTTGAAGCCGGCGTCGTCCATCGACCACTCGATTTCCACCGGCATGCCCATGAGTTCCTCTGCCTTTTTCAGATAGCCGCCGAGTTCGACCGCCTGCACATCATCGAGGCACAGTTCCCAGACGACATCGCCGGAAAGAACCTGGGTTCCCTCACCGCCCTTGTGGTGATGTTGGCAGCCGACGCTATGATTCTTCCGTCCCGCTTCGCTGCTTAACAGCGTCCCGCCTTCCGAGAGCGCATAGCGGTCTGGCACGACTTCGCCCTGGGCGATCGCCGAGCCCAGCCCCCAGGTCGCGGAGAGCAGCATTTCGCCGTCGGCAGTCCGGCTCAAGCCGCCGCCGGAGGCGCGCGCGGCGACGAGCGGCTGAACGAGTACGCCCATGGCCGTGTCGGCCGGGCTGGCGTCATGGTTCATCATGTAGCGCAGGATGCGCGGCGACCACAGCGCCGCCCAGCAGGCGCGCACCGCGGTGAGAAAGTCGGCTTCGTTGTCCAGACCCAGGTAGCTCTCGAACTGGCCCGCGAAACTGGAGCCGAACCTGTCCTCTACCAGCGAGGAGGAGCGCACCACCGTAGGTGCGCCGTTTGTCCGTTCGAGCATGGCCCGCCAGGCTTCCAGCAGCGGGTCGAGAATCTCGGGCACGATGGGCTTGGAGAGCAGGCCCAGGCGGATGGCGATGGCCTGTTTGCGCGCCGCCATGACTTCCGCGTCGTCGGTGCCGCGGCGAGGAGTGAGATCGAGACCCAGGGAAGCCAGTTGAACGCGGTAAGCGGAGGCGGAGATGCAGAAGCCGTCGGGAATGGGCAGGCCGACACGGCCCAGCGCCGCGAGGTTGCCTGCCTTGGGCCCGACCCGGTCGAGATCCAGTGCCGCCTTGTCCGTCATCGGAAAAACGAGGTGTTCCATGGGGCCTTTCAATACGCAGTCTCCTTCCCCATGCGGGGAAGGAGAGAGGCGGCTAATACCTGCTTCGCGGCACTCGTGCCCCAGAGGGTACAAGTGCCCTGGGTTGTCTTCCAGGCAACTATAGGAGCCCGCAGGGCGGAATTACCCGAAGAGGTAACGGGCACTGGCACCTGCTTCGCGGCACAAGTGCCCTGGGTTGTCTTCCAGGCAACTACGGGCACTAGTATTTAATGAAGCTGGAGTAGCCGGGCATCGCATCGACGACGGTGATCTGCTCGACCGGGAAGCCGGAAATGAGCTCGATGCGGTCCTCATGGACGATCAGCATCTCCTCGATGCGCACGCCCCATTCATATTTCTTGCCGTGCTGGGTCTCCAGCGCGAAGACCATGCCGGGCTTTATCTCGACCGGATAGTCGAGCGACCAGATGCGCGAGATCACCGGCGTGTCGTACTGCGCCAGGCCTAAGCCGTGGCCCCAGAGGTTGGCCGCCGCCTGGTCCTCGTCCTCGTAACCCCATGTCTCCATGGCGGAAGGCCATTGCGACGCGATGTCCTTGGTGGTGGCGCCCACCTTGACCGTCTTGATGGCGTCGTAGAGCCACCCCAGAGCGGTCGCGTAGACGTCCTTCTGCTCCTGCGACGGCTCCTTGCCGACGCAGTAGGTGCGGTAGTAGCAGGACTTGTAGCCGTTCCAGGTGAGCGCCGCCAGATCGATGAAGACGATGTCGCCCGGCTTGATGATGCGGTCGGAGAAGTTGCGCCAGTTCGGCCAGGTATTGGGTCCCGAGGAAACGATGACG
>CAIVDC010000091.1 GCA_903904605.1 uncultured Sterolibacterium sp. | reverse complement strand
CAACATCCACTCGGCGAACTCGTAAGGCGTGGCCGGCAAAGGCTGGAGGGCCGGCTGTTCGATCTGCCCCAGCAAGTCCTGGCGGCTGACGCCGACCCGCCGCATGGGGTGGCCGTTCAATCGCTCCAGCACCTCGCGGATCGCCGTGTTCGCCTCGGCCAGAGAGAACAGCGGCCGGTTGCGCAGCCGGCCCAGGATGTAGGTCTGGGCGAAGCGGACCCCGGCCTCCACCTTCGCCTTGTCGCGGGGGCGACGCGGCCGGGCCGGCACCACCCCGATGCCGTAATGGGCGGCCAGCCTGGCATAGCTGCGGTTGATCTCCGGATCGTAGAAGGACGCCTTGTGGACGCCGGACTTCAGGTTGTCGGGCACGAGGAGCCGCGGCACCCCGCCGATGGCCTCGAACAGGCGGACATGCGCGCCCAGCCAATCCGGCAGGGTCTGCGTCCAACTCGCCTCGGCGTAGGTGTAGTTCGACGCCCCCAGAACGGCGATGAACAGGTCCGCCTCGCGCAACGCGCCGGTGGCCGGATCGACGATCGGCAGCCTCTTGCCGGAATAATCGACGAACAGCTTGTCGCCGGCGACGTGATGCTGGCGCATCGTCGGCGACAGCCGGCATTCGAACTCCCGGTACAGCTCGCAGAACCGGCTGTAGCCGTAACCGTCGCCATGGTCCTGCCGGTATTCTTCCCACAGCAGGCTGAGCGTGACGCCGGGACGCCTCATCTCCCGGACCAGGGCGCCCCAGTCGGGTTCGGTCCGCCGCCGTGCGCCGGACTTGACGCCCGCCCGGCTAAACAGCCGCTGCTCGATCTCGGCATCGGTCAGGCTTTCCGGCAGCGGCCAGTTCAGCCCGGCTGCTGCCAAGCGTTCCAGGTAGTCGGTCAGCGTGCTGCGGGCGACTCCGATCTGTTGGGCGATCGCCCGGTCGCTCATGGTTGCGCTCGCGCGCAGCCGCATCATTTCGCGGATTCGTCGCATGGACAGCCTCTTCGCTAGCATCCCGCCCCTCCTCGTCGACACAAGGCTGGCAGGATGCGTCGTGGACGCTGACCCGCAGGAGAGTGTTATGCGTCCTGTCCCGACTGCGGCCGGCCGATGGCCGCCTTTTGGTCGGAACGCTGGTCCGGCTTCAAATCGGAAACCCGGCCGCTTTCTTCGCGGAATGCTGGACCGCTTTCCGATCGGAATCAGTGGCCGCTTTGAATCGGAATTCGCATTGGCCTACCGGCGCAACAAGAAACACGACTATCTGCTTCGCTGCCTGCTGAAGTGCGGCACCTGCGGACTTGGCCTGCACGGATGCTGCTTCCCTCCGCAGGGCGGCCGGCCGGGGCTGCGCTACTACCGTTGTGCCGGCGTCGATCGCCTGACGACAGGACGGGAAACCAAATGCCCCCGCGCCATGATCGGCGCGGATGGCATCGAGCAGGCAGTCTGGGATCACGTTGTCCGATTGCTCAGCGATCCGTCCCAACTGCTGGCCCAGTTCGAGCACTTTGTCGCGGAGAGCGCGGCGGTCGACGCCCGGGAGGCTCTGCCCGGCCAGCAGTTGCGGGCCCGCATGGAGCGATTGGAGCGGGCTGATCGGCGTCTTCT
>CAIVDC010000090.1 GCA_903904605.1 uncultured Sterolibacterium sp. | reverse complement strand
CGGGGGGGGCATGGGGGGGGTGTTGCGAATTCGCAACATCGTCGCCGGTTCGGCGATCCAACAGGCCTTTTCAGCGCCATGCGAGGCCGCACGACGTGTATAAGCGGCCGCCTGCGATGAACCGGCTCATCGCGGGCGGCCGCCAATGACGGCTACATGCGTTCGAAAATCCCGGCCGCGCCCATGCCGGTGCCGACGCACATCGTCACCATGCCGTACTTGAGATTCCGCCGGCGCATGGCGTGGATCACGGTCGCGGCGCGGATTGCGCCGGTCGCGCCGAGCGGATGGCCCAGGGCGATGGCGCCGCCCACGGGATTGACCTTGGCCGGGTCGAGGCCGAGATCCTGGATCACCGCCAGGGACTGGGCGGCGAAGGCTTCGTTCAGTTCGAACCAGTCGATCTGCGCCTGGCTCAGCCCGCCCGCCTTGCAGGCCGCCGGAATGGCCTCTTTCGGCCCGATCCCCATGATTTCCGGCGGCACGCCGCGGACCGCGAAGGAGACGAAGCGCGCCAGCGGCGTCAGGTCGAACTGCTTGAGAATGCGCTCGGAGACCAGGATCAGCGCCCCCGCGCCGTCGGAAGTCTGGGAACTGTTGCCGGCGGTCACCGAGCCCTTGGCCGAGAACACCGGCTTCAGCTTGGCCAGCGCGGCGAGACTCGAATCGGCGCGCGCGCCCTCGTCCTGGACGGCGGTCCGGGTCCTGAGGTCGATCCGGCCCGTGGCGAGGTTGGGAATGCGCTCCATGATCTCGATCTGGGTCGTCTCGTCCTTGAACTCTCCCGCCAGCTGCGCCGCAATCGCCTTCTGGTGCGAGGCCAGCGAGAACTGGTCCTGCGCCTCGCGCGTGACCTTCCATTGCTGGGCGACCCGTTCCGCGGTCAGGCCCATGCCGTAGGCCATGCCGATGTTCTCGTCCTTGAAGATGCCCATGTTCATCGACGGATGGTGACCCATCATCGGCACCATCGACATCGATTCGACGCCGGCGGCGATCATCACCTCGGCTTCGCCGACCCGGATGCGGTCGGCCGCCATGGCCACACTGGTAATGCCCGAGGCGCAATAGCGATTGATCGTGACGCCGCCGACCGTCTTGGGCAGCCCCGCCAGGAGCACCGCCATGCGCGCGACGTTGAGGCCCTGTTCGGCTTCCGGGAAGGCGCAGCCGACGATCGCGTCCTCGATCAGCGCCGGGTCGAGGCCGGGCACCTGCGCCAGCGCCGACTGCAGCACCTGCACCAGAAGATCGTCCGGCCGGACGTTCTTGAACATGCCGCGCGGCGCCCGTCCGATCGGGCTGCGCGTCGCGGCGACGATGTAGGCGTCCTGTATTTGCTTGCTCATTTCTCTTCTCCTTTTGCGGTGCTCAATTGCGCACCGGCTTGCCGGTTTGCATCATGCCCATGATCCGTTCCTGGGTCTTGGGGTGGCGCAGCAGCTCCATGAAGGCGCGGCGTTCCAGGTCGAGCAGCCATTGTTCGCTGACCAGGCTGCCCTGCTCGACTTCGCCGCCCGAGACGACCTCGGCGATCATCGCGCCGAGCTTGTAGTCGTGGGCCGAGATGAAGCCGCCGTCGCGCATGTTGACCAGCTGCGCCATGATCGTCGCCATGCCGTAGCGGCCGGCCACCGGCACCAGCGCCGGCAGGGCCGGCCGGTAGCCGGCGGCGGACAGGGCGCGCGCCTCGACCTTGGCGACATGGAGCAGTTCGTAGGGGTTGAAGACGATCACGTCGTCGCGCGACAGGTAGCCCATCCTGCGCGCTTCCTGCGCGGACTTTGAGACGCTGGCCATGGCGGCGTTGCTGAAGTAATGTTTCAGGAACTGCAGCAGATCGTTGCCGCCGGCAGCGGCGGCCGCCCGCAGCGCCGCCTCCTTGAGGCCGCCGCCGGCGGGAATCAGACCGACGCCGACTTCGACCAGGCCGATATAGGACTCCAGCGAGGCCACCCGTTTCGCCGCATGCATCATCATTTCGCAGCCGCCGCCGAGCGCCATGCCGGACACCGCCGCGACCACCGGCACGCCGGCGTACTTCAGGGCCTGGTGCGCCTGCTGCAGCCGGGCGACTTCGGGCTCTATGGCGGCAACGCCGCCGGACATGAACAGGGGCAGCATCGCCTGCAGGTCGGCGCCGGCCGAAAAGGCGCCGCCATCGGCCGCATCGGCATTCCACAGCACCAGGCCCTGGTAGTTCTTCTCCGCCTCCGCGATCGCCTTGACCAGGCCCTGGGTGACGCCGGTGCCGATCACGTGCATCTTGGTCTTCGAGGAAAAAATCAGCAGCTCGTCGTTCTGGTGCCAGAGGCGCACCGCATCGTCCTCGAAAACCGTGGTGCCTGCCGTCCGGCCATCCGTCGCGGCGGAACCGAGCAGCCGGGCTCGGAACACCTGGCGATCATAGACCGGCAGGCGCGAACGCGGCACGAAGGCGCGTGCAGCGGGAGAATAGGAGCCCGAGGCGGCATGGACGCCGCCGTGGTCGGCCACCGCCCCTTCGAACACCCAGGCCGGCAGGGGGGCGGCGCAGAGCGCGCGGCCGGCCTCGATGTCTTCCCTGACCCAGCCGGCGACTTCCTTCCAGCCGGCGCCCTGCCAGGTCTCGAACGGCCCCTGCTGCCAGCCGAAGCCCCAGCGCAGCGCGAAGTCGATATCGCGGGCATTGTCGGCGACGGCCTCCAGATGGATTGCGATGTAGTGGAACATGTCCCGGAAGATCGCCCAGAGGAACTGCGCCTGCGGGTGGGTAGACGCGCGCAGGGTCTGCATGCGCTTGGCCGGGTCCTTCTCCTTCAGCATGCGGCCGACCAGATCGTCGGCGCGCCCTCCGCCCTCGACATATTCGCCGCTGGCAAAATCCAGGCGTTGAATGTCGCGACCGACCTTCTTGTAGAAGCCCGCGCCGCTCTTCTGCCCCAGCGCCCCGGCGGCGACCAGCTTGACCAGCACCTCCGGGGTCTGGTAGACGGCAAGGAAGGGATCGTCGGGCAGGTAATCCTGCATGGTCTTGATGACATGGGCCATGGTGTCCAGGCCGACCACGTCGGCGGTGCGGAAAGTACCCGACTTGGCGCGTCCCAGCTTGGCCCCGGTGAGATCATCGACCACGTCGCAGGAGAGGCCGAATCTTTCCGCCTCGCGGAAGATCGCCATCATGCCGAAAACGCCGACGCGGTTGGCGATGAAGTTCGGCGTGTCGCGGGCCCGCACCACCCCCTTGCCCAGCGTCGTGGTCAGAAAGGCTTCGAGCTGATCGATGATTTCCGGGCGGGTGGCGGCGGTCGGGATCAGTTCGACCAGATGCATGTAGCGCGGCGGATTGAAGAAATGGACGCCGCAGAAGCGCGCCTTCAGGCCCGCGTCGAAACCCTGGGACAAGGCGGTGATGGCCAGTCCGGACGTGTTCGAGGCGAAGATCGCGTCGGGCGCGATGAAGGGCGCCACTTTCCGGTACAGGTCGTGCTTCCAGTCCATGCGCTCGGCGATCGCCTCGATGATCAGGTCGCAGTCGGACAACAGCCCGAGATCGTCTTCGTAGTTGGCGACCGCGATCAGGGCGGCGTCGTCGTTGTTGCCGAGCGGGGCGGGACTCAACTTCCTGAGGTTGTCGACGGCGCGCTGGACGATGCCGTTCTTCGCGCCTTCCTTCGCCGGCAGGTCGAACAGCACCACCGGCACCCGGGCGTTGATGCAATGTGCGGCGATTTGCGCGCCCATCACGCCGGCGCCCAGGACGGCGACTTTCTTGACCATGAAATTGCTCACGATATTCCTTCCTTTCAGTTCAGAACAGTTCGGCTTCGAGATCGAGCAGGTTCGCCGCGCCCGAGCGGGCCTGGCGAATCAGCATGGCGGTTTCCGGCAGCAGCCGGGCAAAGTAGAAGCGGGCGGTGGCCAGCTTGGCCTTGTAGAAGCCGTCGCCGGAATCCAGCTTGGCCAGGGCGATCTTGGCCATCCTGGCGAAGAAGTAGGCATAGACCAGATGGCCGACCACGCGCAGATAGGGGACGGCGGCGGCGCCGACCTCGTCCGGGTTCTGCAACGCCTTCATGCCGATTTCCAGGCTCAGTTTGCTCACCTTGCCGCCGAGATCGGCGAGCGGCGTGACGAACTCGCTCATCAGTTCGTCGGTGCCGTTCTCCTCGACGAAGGCTTGCACCAGCGCGCCGAACTTTTTCAGCTTGGCGCCGTTGTCCATCAGGACCTTGCGCCCCAGCAGATCGAGCGACTGGATGGTGTTGGTGCCTTCGTAAATCATGTTGATGCGGGCATCCCGGACATACTGCTCCATGCCCCACTCGGCGATGTAGCCGTGTCCGCCATAGACCTGCATCGCCTCCGAGGTGGCGATCCAGCCGTTGTCGGTGATGAAGGCCTTGACGATCGGCGTCAGCAGCATCACCAGGTCGGCGGCATCGGCCCGCACCGCCGGGTCGGGATGGTGCAGTTCACGGTCGATCTGCAAGGCGACGAAGGAGCAGAAGGCGCGGCCGCCTTCTGCGTAGGCGCGGGCGGTGAGCAGCATGCGGCGCACGTCCGGATGGACGATGATCGGATCGGCCGGCAGTTCAGGCGCCTTGACACCGGAGAGGCTGCGCATCTGGATCCGGTCCCGGGCGTAAACCAGGGCGTTCTGGTAAGCGACTTCGGTCAGTCCCAGGGACTGCATGCCGACCCCCAGGCGGGCGGCGTTCATCATCACGAACATCGCGTTCAAGCCTTTGTTCGGCTGCCCGATGATCCAGCCGGTCGCTTCGTCCAGATTCATCTGGCAGGTCGAATTGCCGTGGATGCCCATCTTCTCCTCGATGGCGCCGCAGAAGATGCTGTTGCGGGTGCCCGGCTTGCCTTCGCCATCGGGAATGAACTTGGGCACCAGGAACAGGGAAATTCCCTTGGTGCCGGCCGGCGCGCCGGGCAGCCGGGCCAGCACCAGGTGGAGGATGTTCGCGGCCATGTCGTGCTCGCCGGCCGAGATGAAGATCTTGCTGCCGGAAATCCGGTAGCTGCCGTCCGCCTGAGGTTCGGCCTTGGAACGCAGCAGGCCGAGGTCGGTGCCGCAATGCGCCTCGGTCAGGCACATGGTGCCGGTCCACTCGCCGGAAACCAGCTTTGCGAGATAGACACTCTTCTGCAGGTCCGTGCCGTGCTCGCGCAGACACTCGTAGGCGCCGTGGGAGAGACCCGGATACATGGTCCAGGCCTGGTTCGACGAGTTCAACATCTCGTACAGGGAATTATTGAGCAGGATCGGCAGGCCCTGGCCGCCATGCTCCGGATCGCAGGAGAGCGAAGGCCAGCCGCCTTCGACGTACTGCCGGTAGGCTTCCTTGAAGCCGGCGGGCGTGGTCACGGCATGCGACCCGGGGTCGAGCCGGCAGCCTTCGCGGTCGCCCGAGCGGTTCAGCGGGAAGAGCACTTTGGCGGCGAACTTGCCGCCCTCCTCGAGCACCTGATTGATGATCCCGGCATCGATGTCGACATATCCGGGCAGTTGTTTCAATTCACTCTCAACATCCAGCAGTTCGTGCAGGACGAATTGCATATCGCGCAAGGGGGCGACGTATTGGCCCATGATTGACTCCTAAGAGCGTTACGATTTTGACTCCGGGCGCAAAGCAATCTTGCGCATTATGCCCTCTTCACCAGGCGTGGCTTGCCGGCCGACTTCTGGGACTGCTTTCGCGGCGACGTCGGCACCGATTGCGACAAACCGGCGGGCAAGGGTGCGCGCAGGCCGCCGATCAGGAAACTCATCAGCCGGGCATAGAGCGCGCCGCCGTCGCTCTCGTCGAGAGGCTTTTCGGCAATGATATTCAGGGCGTCCGCGCCCGAGATGGCATAGGCCATGGCGCCCAGCATGAAATGGAAGCGCCAGAAGATCTCGTCGCTGGGCACGCCGGGCAGCGCCCTGACCAGCGCCCTCTTGAACCGGCTGATCGCCTCGGAATATTCCTCGGCGAGGAAACTGCGCACGAATGCGGACGGTTCGGTATAGGTCCGGCCGAGCAGGCGCATGAAGGTATGGCCACCGCCGGCCCGGTCGGCGGCCATCGTCACCGCCACGCCGAAGAAGGCTTCGAGTATCCGGCTCGGCTTCACGGGAGCGCCGCCGGCGTCGGCCTCGAGGCGGTCAAGCGCCGCCAGGCGCTGTTCGTTGAGCCAGGTCAGGCGCCTGCGGAACAGCTCCTGGATCAAGGCCTCCTTGGAACCGAAGTGGTAATTCACGGCGGCCAGATTCACTCCGGCGTGGCCGGTGATCCGGCGCAAGGTGGTCGCCTCGAAGCCGTGCTCCATGAACAGGCTCTCGGCGGCATCGAGGATGCGCTGGCGGGTGTCGATCTCGCTCATAAAGAAACAACCGTTTCAAACGAATGTTTTAATTATACCGCAGATCATCGAGCGGATGTCGGGAACCTCCGTGAACCGGAGAAGCATGACGCCCTGCGCACTAGCCGGACGAGTCCGATCGTGTATATACTGCGCGCGTCATAGCGGCGGGTTGGCCCTGCGGAAGTATTTCTGTGGCGGCGCTTGGACCAGCGGGCGCCCTAGGCCATGACGGAGCAAAACGCAGCGAACAATGAACGGCTGCATTGCCAGCCAACACCACAGGGGGAGACGACATGCGCCAATTCCAATTAGCCCTTGCCTTGCTGTTCGCCGCCGTCCTCGCCGGTTGCGGCGGCGACGACAGCAGCAGCGGCAGCCCGGTCACCAAGATCAAGTTCACTTCCCAGGTGTCGTTCGGCGACAGCCTGAGCGACGTCGGCAGCTATGCCGTCGGCACCATTCAAGCCTTGCACGGCGGGAAATATACGGTCAACTCGCTGACGCCCTCGGCGCAGAACTGGACCGAACTGATGGCGGCGCAGCTCGGCCTGGCGGCGCCCTGCCCGGCGCAAACCGGCCTGAACGGCGCGGCAGCCAGCGGATTTTCGGTGCCCGTGGTCAATCATGCCGGCTGCACGGGCTACGCCCAGGGGGGCGCGCGCGTGACCAATCCCAGCGGCATCGGCAGTGCCACGCTCGATCCAGCCCTGGGCGGTTCCACGGTGCTCGGCAGCCTGACCGTTCCCGTGGTCACGCAGATCCAGAACCATCTGGCGGCCGTCGGCGGCAAATTCAGCGGCACGGAAATCGTTTTCGTGATGGCCGGCGCCAACGATGTCCTGGTCCAGCTGGCAACCTTGAACGCCGGGGCCACGGCGGCCGGCACCGCCGCCGTCACCGCCGCCGTGCCGGCCCGGATGCAGTCGGACATCGCCGCCGGCCTGTGCACGCCGACCACGCCGCAACTGACCAACTGCATCAACCAGGCGGTCGCCGAACTGACGCCGACGGTCGGCGCCGCGGCGGGCAATGCTTACGCCGCCAACGCCGGCGGCCAGGCGGCAGTCCTGGCGATGGCCCAGGCGGGCACCGAACTGGTCGGCTACATCAACAACCTGCTCCTCGCCAAAGGCGCGAAATACGTGACAGTGCTGAACATCCCCGACATCGGTTCGACCCCTTTCGGCGTCGCGCTCGGCGCCACGACGGTCGCCCTGGTCGATTCCATGGTGGCCACCTTCAATCAGCAACTCCAGGCCGGCCTGGCCGGCAACCCCAATGTCCTGCTGGTCGACGCCGACGCGCAACTCCATTCCTACGTCCAGGCGCCGGGGCAATACGGCCTGAGCAACGTCGCGGCACCGGCCTGCAACCTTGCGCCATCGGTCAATATCCTGGGTTCGTCCCTGGTCTGCACCACGTCCAGCGTAATCGCCGGCGACGTTTCCCACTATCTGTTCGCCGATTCGGTGCATCCGACACCCTACGGCAACTCCCTGGTGGCCAACTTCGTCGCCGCGCAACTCTCGGCGCGCGGCTGGATGTAGGCACCAGAACCACGGGGCAAACGGCGTCCGGGCCGTTTGCCCGATCTGCCGGGCCGACGCCCGGCCTCCTACCTTTCGTCGCCGATAATATACCTTTAATCATATCGGCTTGACCCCGGGCGGGAAATCCCTATGCTGTTGATCATAGAAGGGCAGAGCCAGCCGAAAGGTGGCGACGCAAAGTTTCCGGCCTAAACACCCAAGGTGCATGGCGGCGGGACTGCCGGCCGGCTGTCGAACAATCCGAAGACGCAGGCCGTCATTCCATCGGTTTGCCTTGCCCACGCTCGATTCACCGGCCAGCGCCACCGCGCTGGGCGCGCCGTCACGGCAGAGAAGGAGGCAAGGCATGAAGACAGGAGCGCAGTCCGGCTTCACCCTGATCGAACTCATGGTGGTCGTGGCCATCGTCGCGATCCTGACTTCGATCGCCCTGCCGGCCTATCAGGGCTACGTGACGCGGAGCAAGGTTCCCGATGCCACTTCCAACCTGGCCTCGAAGCGGGTGCAGATCGAACAGATGTTCCAGGACACCCACAGCTACGCGGGTTTCGCCGACTGCACGACGGCCGACACCACGTCCAGCCAGTACTTCACTTTCGACTGCGCCGTGGCGGGAACGAGCAGCGCCTACACGCTGCGCGCCACCGGCAAGAACTCGATGAGCGGTTTCGTCTATACCGTCGATCAGCTCAACAACAAGGTGTCCACCGTCACCGGCGTCGCCGGATGGACCGGCAACGCCTCCTGCTGGATCACCAAGCCGGGCGGAGTGTGCTGAATGCAGCGCGGAGTCAGCCTGATCGAGTTGATCATCGGCATGGCGATTGTCGCCATCCTGCTGGCCGTGGCCATGCCCAGCTTCACCAGCTCGATCCAGAACAGCCAGATCCGAAAGACCGCCGAGGCGATACAGAACGGCCTGAGCCTGGCGCGGGCGGAAGGCGTGCTGCGCAACACCCATGTCCAGTTCTCGCTCGTCGCCGGCAATTCGTGGACGGTCCAATGCGAAACGGCGATCGGCGGAACGCCGCCGCTTTGCCCCGGCACCAGCCCCGCGGCGACGACGCCGTCCTCCATCCAGAACTGGAACGCCGGCGGCAGCAACGCGGCGGTCACTCCTGCGACGGCGACGCTCAGCTTCAACGGGATGGGCAAGGTGACCGCGGCCACGCTCGCTCCCGGGACGACGCTCACCTTCGTGATCTCGAGCACCACGGGCGCCTGCACGGCGCCGACGCGCTGTCTCAACGTCGTCGTCACCAGCGGCGGCCAAGTCCGCATGTGCGATCCGGCGCTGGCCTCCTCCGATCCCCAGGCCTGCTAGCCATGTCGCCGCCCAGCCATTCCCGCCGCGGCCAATCGGGCATCGTCCTGCTCGAAGGACTCATCGCGATTCTGATCTTCTCCCTGGGCATACTCGCCATCGTCGGCCTGCAGGCGGTCGCCGTGAAGCAGGTCACCGACTCCCGCTACCGTTCCGAAGCGGCCCTGCTGGCCAATCAGTTGCTGGGCACGATGTGGGTGGGCGACCGAACCACCGCCGCCCTGCAGAACAACTTCAACACCGGTGGAACGGGCTACGCCGCCTGGCTGGGCACGGCGGGCACGCCAGGCACCGTGGCCGGGACCCTGCCGGGCGTATCGACCTATCCGCCGCAAGTCCTCGTCGCGGCGGACGGCACCGTCACCGTCACCATCAAATGGCTTGCGCCGAGCCAGGCGGCCAACGCCAGCGCGCATACCTACGTCATGATCGCGCAAATAAAATGAACCTGCCCCGGCTCAATCGCGCCGCCGGCTCCAGCCTGATCGAAATTCTGGTCGGCCTGGTGATCGGCCTGGTGGCGGCCATCGTCATCCTGCAGATGCTGGCCCTTTCCGAGCAGCGCAAGCGCACCACGACCAGCGCCGGAGAATCGCAAAGCGACGGGGTCATCGCCTTCTACCAGATGCAGCGGGACATCGGCCAGGCCGGCTACGGATTCACGGCGCTCAATCTGTTCAACTGCAATACCACCTGGACCGTGGGAGGCACCGCCATCGGCACGGCGATTCCCCTGGCGCCGGTGACCGTCAATCCCGGCACCGCGATCATACCGGCCGGCGATGCCAATAGCGACACGGTACTGGTGATGTACGGCAACAGCGGCAACGAGCCTCAGGGCAATGTCATCTACTCGCAGATCGGACCGGTGTACACGATGCAAATGCCTGCCGCCTTCGCCCAGAACGACCGGGTCATCGCCCTGCCGGCGGCCGGCTGCGTCAATCCCCCGCTGGCGCTGGATACGGTGACCGCCACGGCAGCGCTCAACGTCAGCGTGGCGACGGGTGCCGCCGGCGTCACCAGCGGCACCTTGTACGACCTGGGTCCCGGCCCCATTCTTCTGGCCTATGCGGTGCGCGGCGGCAATCTGACCGTCTGCGACTATTCGCTGATCGATTGCGGCGCCTCCGCCAACGTCAACGACAAGACCAAGTGGGTGTCGATCGCCAGCAACATCGTCAGCCTGAAGGCGCAGTACGGCCGCGACACCTTGACGGCCGTCCCTCTGGTCGCGACGCCACCGACCTACGCCAAGGTCGACACCTACGACCAGACGACGCCGGCCGGCAATTGCGCCTGGACGCGCGTGATCGCCCTGCGCCTCGCGCTGGTGGCGAGGAACAGCCAGATCGACAATGACCCGACCCTGGTCACGATCAATCAGAACCCGCCGGTCTGGGCCGGCAGCGCCGGCGACCCGATCGATCTGTCGGCGAACGCCGGTTGGCAGCACTACCGCTACAAGGTCTTCCAGTCGGTGGTGCCGATCCGCAACGTCGCGTGGATGGGAGTGCCGGTCGGATGTTGAACGCACCCACGCCCTCTTCCCTTCAGCCTTCGCGGCGCGGCCGGCAGCGCGGGGTGGTCCTGATCATCGCGCTGATCGCCCTGGTGATCATGACCCTGGCGGCCCTGGCGATGATCCGTTCGGTCGACACAAGCAACCTCATCGCCGGCAACATGGCGTTTCAGCAGGCGGCGACCCATTCGGGCGACAGCGGCATCGAAGCGGCCATCACCTGGCTGTCGGACTGCAACTTCACCAACGCGAGCTGCGCCGCCGGCACGCTGAACAGCGACTCGCCCGGCGACGGCTATTCCGCCGCGGGCAACAGCGCGGCGCGGAATCCGGGCGCCGGCCAGTCCTGGAACGACTACTGGGCCGCCAATATGACGGCCGCCAACACCGCGACGCTGTCCCAGCAATCGGGCACCGACAACGTCATCCAGTATGTCATCGACCGCATGTGCAGCAACTCAGGCAGTCCCGCGGGGGGAGGTTCCTGCACATTTTCCCCGGCGGTGAGTGCGGTCGGCGGCAGCGCCGAGGAAGCCGGGCAGATCCAGCTCAATGCACCTTCGGCGGTGTATTACCGAATCACCGTCCGCATCAGCGGACCGAGAAACAGCGTCAGCTACGTACAGGCGATGGTTTCAATGTAGCGGGCGCGGGATAAAGGATAATGTCATGAGAGTCACGCTGAAAGAAATCGCCTACTTCCTCGCCGCGCTCGCGTTCGCGGCGAACGTCCACGCGCAGCTGACCGACATCTCCACGCTGCCGCTGCCCACCTACTCGGCGCCGTCCTCGACGGACGTGAAACCCAACATATTCTACGTGCTCGACGATTCAGGCAGCATGGCCTGGGATTTCATGCCCGACTGGGCCTGCACCAATTATTCCTACGACAATTCCGGCTGCAACAGCATCGGTCAGACCGCGGCCTCCTCCAACTCGAACGAATACTGGTTCAGGAATCCGGGCTACAACGGCATCTACTACAATCCGGCCGTCAGCTACACGCCCCCCGTCACGGTCAACAGCAGCGGCGTGACCGTGACCACGACCTATCCGAGCATGAGCGGCACGTCGACCGCGACCGGCGCCAATTCATCGAGCAAGCCCAACTGGAACGCGGTCAAGAATGACGCCTACGGCGTCCAGTACGCCAGCAGCTCGACCTCCAATCTGGTCTCGAACAGCAGCAATCCGCCCACCTATTTCACTTTCGTGCCCGGCGAATACTGCTCGACGCCGACGCTCAACACTTGCATCGCGGCCAGCGCGCCGAGCGCCAGCTATCCCTATCCGGCCGCGGTGCGCTGGTGCAACAGCAGCGCCCTGACAAACTGCAAGGCCACTTTCGATACCAGCTACAAATACGCGCGGGCACCGGCGCCGAGCACGGCGAGCATCACGGTCTCCGGCTCGTCGGGCACCACGGTCAGCAGCATCACGGTGGGCGGCCTGCAGATCCTGTCCGGCACGACCTCCAGCTCGACCAGTTCCAGCACGGTGGCCAGCGCCATCGCGGCCGGCATCAACGCCTGCACCTTCAGCACGGCATCCCCCTGCGCCGTTCTCGGCTACAGCGCGGCGGTTTCCGGCAGCGTCGTAACGATCTACGCACCGGCGGTCATTACCTCGACGCCGGTCGTCAGCAAAGGCAATTCCGGCACCATGACTTTCACCACGACGGCGTTCGCCCCGGGCAGCGTGCCCGGCGCCAATCTGCGCACGGTGATCGACCCAAGCATCACCAGCTACGCCTATCCCGGCACCGGCGCCAAGGCGGCAACGCGCACCGACTGCGCCGGCAGCACCTGCAGCTACAACGAGGAGATGACCAACTACGCCAACTGGTGGACCTACTACCGGACGCGCATGCAGATGATGAAAAGTTCCATGAGCCAGGCTTTCTCGACGCTCGATGCCGCGACCGACGTTGCCAACGGCGTGTCGCGCTTCCGGGTCGGCTGGATGACCATCAACAACAACACCAACAGCGACTTCCTCAACCTGGGCGAATTCAAGACGACGCAGAAGCAGAACTGGTATGCCAAGCTGTTCGCCGCCAACCCGGGCAGCTCGACGCCCCTGCGCGTCGCGCTGGCGACGGCGGGGCAACTCTATGGCGGCGTGCTCAACGGGACAAACCTCAACGGCAGCACGGTCACCGACCCGCTGCAGTATTCCTGCCAGCAGAACTACACCATTCTGTCGACCGACGGCTTCTGGAACGAAAACTCCAACCCAACCAAGCTCAATCAGAGCACGACGATCGGCAACCAGGACGGCGCCCTGCCGCGTCCCTACTACGACGGGGGCAGCGGCAGCCTGCAGGCCCGGACCAGCAACCTGCAGCAGGCCACGTCGCAGCAGACGGCGCAACTGGGGACGCTGCAAACGCAGAGTTCCACGCTGCTTTCCTCCACCCTCACCTTGCAGCGGCAGACCGCCGCTTTGCAGAAAAGCCCGACCGTACTGCAGGGGACGGTGTCGCAGGTCCTCATGCAATGCAGCGGCACCTCCGGCGCATGCGGCAGCGCGCCGACGACCGGCCTGCCCGAAGGCAATTGGGGCTTGTCGACTTCCTGCACGATCAGCAGCAGCAACCAATGTGCGCTCGTGAGACCGGCGCTGGTGAGGAACGTCACCACGAGCTGCAATACCGGCGCAAGCATTTCGTACAGCAATTACAGCAAGAAATACAGCACCAGCTCCACCGATGGCGGATACGTCTATTCGAGTTGCGCGTATGTGCCGGTATCCAGTTCCGCGTCGAGCACCTGCACCTATAGCCAGGCTTCGAATCCGAACAACACCACCCAGCTGAGCGGCACAGCCTGTTCCTACGCGCCCTGGAGCGGCTGGCAGCCAGCCGCCGGAACCTGCACCGCGCTGGCGCAATCGACCGGAACGAGCGGCGCCTACAACGGCCCTAACGCGGTTCAGTGCCAGTACTCGGCGACCACGCCGCAACCGGCGGCGTCCTGCACCGCCGTCGCGCCGTCCGCGTCATCGCCCTATACTGTCCTGACCGCCACGGCTTGCTCCTATGGCGCATGGAGCAGCTGGACCAATGCTTCCGCCTGCACGCCCCTGGCCCAATCCGCCGGCAGCAGCGGCGTCTATGCCCCGACGGCCACCCAGTGCCAGTATTCCTTCGCGCCGGCCGCGGCCACCGGCAGCTGTTCCCCGGCCTATGTCGCGAGCAACTACACGAACCAGAACGTGTACCAGAATTGCGCGACGACGCCCGGGACCTTCACCAACGTCGCCAGCTGCACCGCCACCCAGCCCGATGCCAACGGCGTATCGACCCAGTGCCAGTATTCGGCCTGGTCGGGCTGGAGCAACGTCAGCAGCTGCAACTACACCGCGCAATCGACCGGGTCCCCCTACACGGTGGGCACGGCCACGGAATGCAACAACGTCGGCAGCGGCGGCACCGCCAACACGCTCGCCGATGTGGCCGCGTATTACTACTTCACCGACTTGCGCAATCCGGATACGACGCTGGGGGCGAACGCGACCGGAACCTGCACCGGGCCGATCATTTCGCCATCGACCACGCCGAACAACCTGTGCACCGACAACGTGCCGCAAAGCGGCCTGGATGTCGCCACCACGCAGCATATGACCACCTTTACCCTGGGACTGGGCTCCCAGGGCGAAATGGTCTATTCCCCGAGCTACTGGAACGACACCTCGGGGGACTTCTACAACGTCAGGAACGGCACCACGGCCGCCCCCGGCAGCGGCATCTGCTCCTGGCAAAGCAGCGGGGCCTGCAACTGGCCGACGCCGGGCTCCAATCTGAACACCAATATCGACGACCTGTGGCACGCTGCGATCAACGGCCACGGCGCCTATTTCAGCGCGACCAATCCGGCCTCCTTGACCACCGGCCTGCAAAGCGCCCTGACCACGATTTCCAATGTCCCGCGACCGGGCACCGCGGCGGCCGCCGCAAGCAGCAACCCGAACGTCAGCGCCAGCAACAATTACGTCTTCAGTTCCTCCTACAAGTCGGTGCAATGGTACGGCGAACTGATCCGGCAGCAGATCAGCCAAACGGGCGTCATGGGCCCGCAGAACTGGTCGGCGATGACGCTGCTGGATTGTGCGACGACCGTCTGGTCGGCCAATACCGCTTATCTGGCCGGCGCCGTATTCCGGCACGGCACGAACTGCTATACGGTGAATATCAACTATACCTCCGCCGCGGCCTTCGACGGTTCAGCCTCGGGAACGGACGGCGCCAATGTTTCGCTGGTTGCGGCCGATGGCGCCGCGACCACCCCGATCCCCGTGGTCGCGCCCACCGGGCGCACCCTGTACACCAAGGGCAGTTCGGGAAACATGATCAGCTTCAACTGGAACGCGTTGAGCGGCGCCCAGCAGGCCTATTTCACCCTGCCCGCGATCGCCGGACTGTCACAGTTCTGCGCATCGGGGCCCACTTGTCTCAGCAGCGCGGCGCAGACCAACACCACGCTCGCCACCGGCGGCGCCGCCGGCGAAGCCCTGGTCAAGTACCTGGGCGGCGATCGCAGCTACGAATCGACCTATTTCCGCCAACGCAGCCACGTCCTGGGCGATATCGTCTCTTCCGAGGCGGCCTACGTGGCGGCTCCGCTGTTTCTCTACGGGGATGCCAACTACAGCGCCTATACCGCGAGCATGGCCTCGCGGGCCGGCGTCGCCTATGTCGCCGCCAACGACGGCATGCTGCACGCCTTCGATGCCGCCAGCGGCAAGGAGAACTGGGCCTACATCCCCTCCTACGTCCTGCCCAACCTGTATCTGCTGGCGGACATCAACTATTCGACCCAGCATCAATTCCTGCTCGACGCCACGCCGGCGATCGGCGACATCTGCCCCAACGCGCCGGGCTCGACCTGCTCCGCAACGCAGTGGAAGACCATCCTGGTCGGCGGCATGAACCGCGGCGGCAAGGGCTATTACGCCCTGGACGTGACCGACCCGGGCAATCCGCAGGTGCTGTGGGAATACACCAATGCCAACATGGGCTACACCTACGGCAATCCGAAGATCACCAAACTGCAGGACGGCACCTGGGTCGTGCTGCTCAGTTCAGGCTACAACAATGCCGACGGCCTGGGTCATCTCTATGTGCTGAACGCCAGTACCGGCGCCCTGATCAGAACGATCAGCACCAGCGCGGGCAGCGCCGGAGCGCCGAGCGGACTGTCCCGGATCAGCGCGCATGTGCTCACCCCCATGACCAACAATACGTCCGTGGCGGCCTATGGCGGCGACGTCTTCGGCAACCTTTGGCGCTTCGACATCAACGGCAATATCGGCGCGAGCGGTTACGATGCGCAGCAGCTCGCCACCTTCAAGGATGCCAGCGGCAATGCCCAGCCGGTCACGGTCATGCCGCTGGAGGCCAGCATCACGCGCGGCGGCCAGCTGCTGCCGATCGTGTTCGTCGGCACCGGTCGCTATCTGGGCACCAGCGACGTGACCAACAGCAATACGCAAAGCTTCTATGCCGTGCTCGACACCCTGGGGGCGACGAGTTACGGCAATCCGCGCACCGCGGGCAATAATTTCGTCCAGCAGACCTTGACCAGCGGTACCTGCCCGGCCGGCTTGCCGACCACCGTCTGCTCCCCGGGCCAACTGGTCATGACGAGCAGCAGCAATGCGGTCGACTGGACGACCAACAACGGCTGGTACATCGACTTCCTGACCGGCGGCGAGCGCGACAGCACGGACCCGACGCTGGCGCTGGGCACGCTGCTCTTCACCACGATCACCCCGCAGGCGTCCACAGTGAGCGCCTGCGGCGGCACCGCCGCGACCACCGCCAGCTTTCTCTATGCGCTGAATTTTCTCACCGGCAGTGCGGTCACCGGTGCCAGCAACGTCGCCGGCGTCAGCCTGGGGTCCGGCCTGGTGACGCGGCCGGTGATGATCGAACAAGCCGACGGCACGGTCCGGGCGCTGATCCGGACATCCGGCGGCAGCGGCGGAAACGGCACGGACCTGGGCAGCACCATTACGGTGACGCCGACCGTCAATGCCTCTTCGTCCACAGGCCTGTCGCGCGTTTCCTGGCGCGAGCTGCCCACCCAGTAAGCAGGACATCCCGTCATGGAACGACTGCCCGGCCCCGCCTTGCTGCTGTCGCTCGGCGCACATCTCGCACTCGGCCTCGCCCTCGGCGGCGGCGGACTGATCGGCGACGCTGGCGCGCCGGTCCGGCATGAACCAAGGACGCGCCTGGAGGCCAGGCTAGGCGCAGCGGACCGTCGGGCAGCGGCGCCCGTCCCTGCCCCCGTCCCTGCGCCCGCGGCGGCGCCCGCAGCGCCGAAGGTCGAGGCCGCCGCGCCGCCCGGGGACGAAACGGCGGCAGGGGAAAGCGCGCTTCTGCCCGTCCCGAGCCTGCCCGGGGCTCATTATTTCGGCGCCAATGAACTGACGGAAAAGCCGCATGTCCTGCGCGATATCGCGCCCGATCAATTGCGCGTCCTGCCCGACGTCGTTGCGCGACCGGCGCGGGCAAGACTGCTGATCAATGAACTGGGCGGCATCGACAAGGTGGTGATCGAAGACGCCTTTCTTTCGGAGCAGGCGGCGCGTTTCGTCATCGACGCCCTGGAACAGATCCGCTTCTATCCCGGGAAGCTGGGCGACATGCCGGTCAAGAGCCAGTTGAGGATAGAGGTCGTGCTCCAGCACATTGTCCTGGCAAGCGGCAACCTGAATCCGCCGGCCGACCCGGGCGCGCTCAGATCACGAAACGATTGACGGTATTCTTCAGCGATTCGGCGAGACCGTTCAGGCTTCTCGCGGACGCCTTCACCTCATTCACCGCGGCACTGTTTTCCTCGGCCATCTGCGCGATGCGCTCGACCTGGCGCGCGATATCGCTGCTGGCGGCGCTTTGCTCCTTGAGCGAGGAGGAAATGTCGGAGACCACGGCGACCACGCGCTGCGAACTGTCGTTGACCTTCACGATGGCGCCGCTTCCTTCAGCGGACAATGTCGAGCCCTCGGCCGCGGCCCGGACGCTCGCTTCCATGCTGTCGAAAACCGAGCGGCTGCTCTGCTGGATCTGCTCGATCAGCAGGCCGATTTCCTGAGTGGAGTTGTTGGTCCGTTCGGCCAGCTTGCGCACTTCGTCGGCGACGACCGCGAAACCCCGGCCCTGTTCGCCGGCCCGCGCCGCCTCGATCGCGGCATTCAAGGCCAGCAGATTGGTCTGGTCGGAAACTTCCTTGATCACCTGCACGATGGAAGATATTTCCTCCGATTGCCGGAGCAGGGTCTGGACGATTGCCGACGAGGCATGTATCGAGTCGGCGATCGCCAGGACCTTGTCCCCCGCCGCCTGGATGACCCGGTTGCCTTCGGCACACAGACGGCTCGAGTCTATGGTCACCTGGCTGGCTTCGGCCGAGGAGTCGGCGATATGGTTGACGCTGACGGTCATTTCCTCGACAGTAGCCGCCATCGCAGCCGCCGCCTCGCTCTGGGATTGCGAGCCGTGGGCCACCGCATCGGCAGTGGCGGCCAGTTGTCCGGCCGCCTGAACCAGTTGATCGGAACTGGCTTTGGCCTCGCCGATCAGCCGGCGCAGGCTATCCTGCATGGCCGACAGGGCCTTCATCAGGCTGCCGAGTTCGTCGGAGCGGCTGGTGTCGATGGGGTTGTCGAGCTGGCCCCGGGCAACCTGCTCGGCCACGGCAATTGACGCGGCAAGCGGGCGGGTGATCGAACGGGTGACCCAGACGCCGATCAGCACGGCCAGGAGCAGGTTGAGCAGGCCCGCGACCGCCATCAGCAGCACCGCCGCCTTGCCGGTCGACATGGCTGCCCCGCCCTGTTCATTTGCCTGTTGGTGCTGAAACCTGGCGAGCGCCTCCAGGCTTTCGATATACTTGAGCTGCAGCGGCTGGCCGATGTCGATCAGTTCGATCTTGGCCATCTCCGCGCTGCCGGCCTCTATCCGGCGGACGAAGGCGTCCTCGCTGCCGGTATAGGCCTTGCGTGCCTGAACCACGGCCTCGAACAGCTTGCGTCCTTCCGGCGAACGCACGGTCTTGTCCACGCTCTCCTGATAGGCCTGTATTTCCTGCTTGTTCGCCTTGATCGCCGAGATTTCCGCCTTGATCTTGTCGTTGTCGCTCATGAGCAGGCAATTGCCCATGCGGCGCGCAGTCTCCAGCACCGCGATGACCCATTTGTCGGTCGCCGCGATTCTCGGGATCAGATCGTTGGTGATGGCATCCAGGTCCCGATTGTTTCGCAGATTCGAGCCGATGCCTATTCCGGCGATCACCAGCAGCAGGATCGAGACGATGCCGAAGCCCGCCGCCAGGCGCGTGCCGATCTTCAGATTGTTCATGGCTCTGCTCCCTGGTTCAGTGCGCCTGTCCAAGATAGGCGGCCCGCACCGCCGGGTCGTCCTTGAGCTTCGCCGCTGCGCCATGCACGGCGATCCGGCCGTTCTCCAGGACATAGCCGTAATCGGCCACGGTCAGCGCGGCGGCGGCGAACTGCTCGACCAGGAGCATGGTGATGCCCTCGCCCTTCAGGCGCGCGATGGTGCGGAACACCTCCTCCACCAGCAGGGGGGCCAGCCCCATCGAAGGCTCGTCGAGCAGCAGCACGTCGGGATTCAGCATCAGGGCGCGGCCCATCGCCAGCATCTGCTGCTCGCCGCCCGACAGCGTGCCGGCGACCTGGCTGCGGCGCTCCCTCAAGCGCGGGAACAGTTCGAACACCCGCTCCAGATCGGCATTGACGTCGCCCCTGGCGCGGCTGAAGGTCAGGCGCGGAAAGGCCCCGAGGAGCAGATTGTCGGTCACCGAGAGGCTGGCGAAGACGCGCCGCCCTTCAGGCGAGTGGGCAAGTCCGGCGCGGGTGATCTTGTGCGAAGGCAGACCGGTGATGTCCCGGTCCGCCAGGCGGATCTCGCCGCCGCTGGGCTTGATCATGCCCGACACCGCGCGCATGGTCGTGGTCTTGCCGGCGCCGTTGGAGCCGATCAGGGTCACGACTTGGCCGCGCGTCACCTCGATGGAAATTCCGTAGAGCACCTGCACCTTGCCATAGCCGGCGGTCAAGTTCCGGATCTTCAGCATGTTGCCTCCGCTGCACCGCCCAGATAGGCCTCGATCACTTTCGGGTCGGACTGGACTTCGGCCGGCCGGCCTTCGGCAATCTTCTGACCGAAGTCGAGCACCGTGACCGTATCGGATATGCCCATCACCACGTCCATATGATGCTCGATCAGGATCACGGTGATGCCGTGGTTCTTGATCTTGTCGATGATCTCGATCAGTTCCTTGATATCCGGCGCGGTGAGCCCCGCCGCCGGCTCGTCGAGCAGCAGCAGGCTGGGATTGAGGCCCATGGCCCGGCCGATCTCCAGGAGCCGCTGCTTGCCGTAGGGAAGATTGCGCGCCTCCTCGTTGGCCAGTTCCGCCAGGCCGACGAAGGCCAGGATGGACGCCGCCCGCACCCGCGCTTCGCGCTCCTCGCGCCGGTACTTCGGAGTATTCAACATCACCTGGAGAATATTGCTGCGGAAGGTGTGGTGCAGGCCCACCAGGACATTCTCGATCGCGGTCATTTCCACGAACAGCTGGACGTTCTGGAAAGTGCGCGCGATGCCGCTCCCGGCGATCGCGGCAGGCGTCTGGCCGGAGATCAGCGCGCCGTTGAATTCGATTTCGCCGGCAGTCGGCTTATAGATGCCGGTCAGGACATTCATCATCGTGCTCTTGCCCGAGCCATTGGGGCCGATCAGGCCATGCACCGAATTCTTCGCCACCTTGAGTTCGACCCGGTCCAGCGCCTTCAGGCCGCCGAACTGCATGAGCACATTCCTCGCCTCGAGCAGGTTGCCGGAAACGGCGACGGCGTGCTCGGGCGGCGCCCAGACATGCTGGCTGTCGCCTTGCGCGGCGGTCGTGTCGGGGCGGCTGAGCCACTGCGGCCGGAGCTGCAGCACGATGCTGCGCAGGAAGCCCATGATCCCGTCGGGCAGGTAGTACACCACGAACAGGATCATCAGACCGAAGATGGTGAGCCGGTAATCGGTCATGTCGTCGATCCGGTAGGCGAATACCGCCATGGCCAGGGTGAGGGCGGCCGGGATCACGGCCTGCCGCGCGGCCCGCCGGTCCGTCGCGAGGGCATAGGCGGCATAGGCGAGCGCCACCGCGGCGACGCTCACGGCGATGATGCGGAACAGTCCGACGTCGGAGAGCAGATTGGGCAGCATCACCACGATGACGGCGCCGATCAGGGCGCCGCTGCGGGTCTTGCGCCCGCCGATGATCACCGCCAGCAGGAACTGTATGGTCAGCTCGAAGGAATAGGTGTTGGGCGAAATGTATTCCTCGGAATAGGTAAACAGCGCGCCGGCAAGGCCGGCCAGCGCCGCGCTGATGACAAAGGCATAGACCTTGTAGCGGTAGACGGAAACCGCCATGCAGTCCGAGGCCACCGGACTGTCGCGCAAGGCTTCGAAGGCGCGGCCGAGGTGCGACTTCAGGATGCGATTGACCACCACCAGGGTGATCACCATGATCGTCATGACGACAAAGTAGTAGTCGGTGGCGGTGAGCCGGTAGCCGAAGAAATCGGGCTTCCGGAGCGAGATGCCGAGCGGGCCGTTGGTGAGGAAATCCATCTCGTTGATGAAGATCTGGACGATGGTGCCGAAGGCCAGGGTCACCATGGCCAGGTAAGGGCCGGTCACCCGCAGCGCGGGCAGCGCCAGGACCATGCCGAACAGGGCCGTGACGGCGATCGACATCGGCAGCGCCACCAGGAATGGAGCGCCGAGCTTCAACACCAGCACGCCTGCAGTATAGGAGCCGACCCCGAACAGGGCGGCATGGCCCAGTGACACTTCCCCCGTGTAGCCGACCACGATGTCCAGGCCCAGGAGCAGGATGGCGTAGATGCCGATCACCACCATCAGATGGATGTAATAGGGGTTGGGCCAGACAAAAGGCAGGCTGGCCAGGACGATCAAGGCCAGCAGCAGCATCGCTTTCTTCGTCGCGCTCATGCTCAGACCTTCTTGATCGCGGCTTTGCCGAACAGGCCCGCCGGCTTGATCGCCAGCACCAGGAGCAGCAGGACCAGTCCGGGCACGTCCTTGTAGCCGGTGGAAATGTAAAAGCCCGTGGTGGTCTCGGCGATGCCCAGGATCAGGCCGCCGACGATCACGCCCATGCCGCTGTTCAAGCCGCCGATGATGGCCACGGCGAAGGCCTTGAGACCGAGCACCGTGCCCATGGTGGCGCCGGTGAGCGTCAGCGGCGCCACCAGGACGCCGGCGAAGGCCGCGGTCAGGGAGCTCAGGGCATAGGAGAAGGTGATCACCATGCCGGTATTGATGCCCATCAGGCCCGCGGCGTCGCGATCGTTGGAGGTGGCCACCACGGCCTTGCCGTAGATCGACCTGCGGTTGAACAGCTCCACCGCCAGCATCATGACGATGGCGCCGATCACCACCAGGATTTCCATCGGCAAGACGCGCACGCCGAGAAACTTGAGCGGCTCTTCCGACAGCGGCGAGGGAAACTTCAGGTCGTCCTTGCCCCAGATGTTTTCCGCGGTGTTCTTGAAGATGATCCCTAAGGCGATGGTCGCCATGATCCAGCCGAATTCCGACTTAGTCTTCATCGCCGGGGCCACGCCGAGACGCTCGACGACGATCCCCTGCGCGGCGCCGAACAGCATCACCAGGGGGATCATCACCCAGTAGCCCATGTGCCCGACCAGGGTGAGGCCGGTCAGGGCGCCCAGCATCAGCGCCTCGCCCTGGCCGAAGTTCAGCGTCCCGGAAGTGGCGAAGGTCAGCTGATAGCCGAAGGCGATGACGGCGTAGATCATGCCCAGGGCAATGCCGCTCACCGTGAGTTGCAGCAGGATTTCCATGAAATCGCTCCGGATTCGTCCCTGCCTCGGGACATCAAAAAAGCCGGGTTAAGCCTGCTGCCACCAGTCGCAACTGGGGAACGGAGCGCTTAACCCGGCGGACTTCGATGAAACTTATTTGGCGTGAACCACGTGACCGCCCTTGACTTCGCCCATCATGACGTCGGACAGCTTGATGGCTTCGTGATCGTCGTGGGTGTAGGGATGGTCGTAGGTCTTGACCACGCCTTCATACTTGTCCTTGAGATTTTCCAGGGCGGCGCGAATCTTCGGGCCGTCGGTGCTGCCGGCCTGCTTGATGGCGTCGGCCAGCAGATACATCGAATCGTAACCCTGGGCGGCCGACACCGGAGACGGGATGCGATCGACCTTGTAGGCTTTCTGGTAGGCGGCGATGAAGGCCTTGCGCTTGGGCGTGTTGCCCTCCTGGATGAAGGTCTGGGGCATCACGGCGCCGTCGCCGTTCTTGCCGGCGTTGTCGATGAAGTTGGACATCGACAGGGTCCAGCTGCCCATCATCGGCACTTTCCAGCCGAGCTTCTCCATGCCGTTGGCGATCTGCGCCAGCTCCGGCCCGATGCCGTAGGTCATGACCACCTGCGCGCCGGCCTGCTTGGCCTTGAGCAGCTGCGCGGTCATGTCCACATCCTTGATGTTGTACTTCTCGACGGCCACCGGCTTGATGCCCTTCTTCAGCAAGGCCTTTTCCAGGTCCTCGCGGCCGAGCTGGCCGTAGTTGGTCGAGTCGGCGAGGATGGCGATCTTGGTGAACTTGCGCTTGCCGACCGCCTCTTCCACCATCAACGTCGTCTGCAGCGTGTCGTTGGCGGAAGTGCGGAAGACGTAGCTGTCGGGAAACTCAGGCGGCATGAACTGCTTGGTGATGAGGGTGGCCGTTGCGACGTTGTTCACCACCGGGATCTTCGCTTCCTGGTAGAAGCGCTGGGCGGCCAATGCTACCCCCGAGTTGATGAAGCCGATGCCGGCGACCACGTGCTCCTTGTTGATCAGTTCCTGGGTGACCTGGATGCCGCGGGTGTTGTCGGCCTGATCGTCGCGCTCGATCAGCTCGATCTTGCGGCCGAGCACGCCGCCCTTGGCATTGATCTCATCGGCCGCGAGCTTGACGCCGTCGCGCATGGAGACGCCCATGGGCGACGAGCCGCCGGTGAACGGACCGGACAAGCCGATCTTGATCGGATCCGCCGCGGACGCGGAAAACGCCGCGCCGACCGCCAGGACGGCAATGATGGATTTCAATCTGATGCTCATGCTTAAACCTCCTCTGTGGGTCAATCAAAAAAGTCCGCTTGCTGTTCTTGGCTGAGAGCTCGGCGGGCATCACTGCGGTCTTGCGCCGGACAGACCTTTACACGTTGCACCCGTCGCGTCAACTTTCCGGCCCCGGACAGGGGTCAATGGGTCGGCATCATGAAGGAATTGACGCTGCCGATGTCGGTCGGCCAGCGCGCCGTCACCGTTTTCAGCCGGGTGTAAAAGCGCACGCCTTCGGGACCATGGACCGAGTGGTCGCCGAACAGCGAACGCTTCCAGCCGCCGAAGCTGTGGAAGGCCATCGGCACCGGGATCGGCACGTTGATGCCGACCATCCCGACCTGGATGCGCCGGGCGAATTCGCGGGCCGCGTTGCCGTTCCTGGTGAAGATCGCCGTGCCATTGCCGAATTCGTGTGCATTGATCAATTCGATCGCCGAGTCGAAATCCGGCACGCGCACCACGCAAAGCACCGGGCCGAAGATTTCCTCGCGGTAGATGCGCATGCCGGGCCGGACCCGGTCGAACAGGCAGCCGCCGAGGAAGAAACCCTGCTCGTGCCCGGCCAGCTTGAAGTCCCGGCCATCGACCACCAGTTCCGCACCCTCGGCGACGCCGAGGTCCACGTAGGCGCGCACCTTGTCGAGGTGCGCCCGAGTCACCAGCGGCCCCATCTCCGTGTCCGCTTCGCCGCGGCGCCCGGCCCCGATCTTCAGGGAGCGCGCGCGCTGGGCCAGGCGTTCGACCAGCGGGTCGGCAATGCCGCCGACCGCGACCGCGACCGAAATCGCCATGCAGCGCTCGCCGGCGGAACCGTAAGCGGCCCCGACGAGGTTATCCACCGTCTGCTCGAGATCGGCGTCGGGGAGCACCACCATGTGGTTCTTGGCTCCGCCCAGCGCCTGCACGCGCTTGCCGTGGGCGGCACCGGTGGCGTAAATGTATTCGGCGATCGGCGTCGAACCGACGAAGCTCACCGCCGCCACCCGTGGATCGGTGAGCAGGGTATCGACCGCCTCCTTGTCGCCATTGACGACATTGAATACCCCCGCAGGCAGTCCCGCCTCGGCGAGCAGCTCGGCGAGCCGCAGACTGGTCGAAGGGTCGCGTTCCGAGGGCTTCAGCACGAAGGTATTGCCGCAGGCGATGGCCACCGGGAACATCCACATCGGCACCATGGCCGGGAAATTGAACGGTGTGATGCCGGCGCAGACGCCGAGCGGCTGGCGCATCGACCAGCTGTCGATGCCCGTGCCGATCTGTTCGGTGAATTCACCCTTGAGCAGTTGCGGGATACCGCAGACGAATTCGACGACTTCCAGGCCCCGGGTCAGTTCGCCCTTGGCGTCGGAGAACACCTTGCCGTGCTCGCGGCTGATCAAAGCCGCGAGTTCGTCGGCATGGCGCTCGATCAGTTCCTTGAACTTGAACATGATCCTGGCACGCCGCAAGGGCGGCGTCTCCGCCCATTTCGGAAAAGCCGCGGCCGCCGCCGCGATCGCTTTCCCGGTTTCGGCCCGGCTGGCCAGCGGGACGCGGGCCGTGGCCGCCCCCGTCGCCGGCTCGAAGACCTCATTCCAGCGGCCGCAGGGACTGCCGTCCGTGTCCGCCTCAGCGGCCACCATCGTGCCGCCGATGAAATGGCCCAGGGCCTTCAGCATGTCCGGTGCGCTCGAATTCAAGTTTCCATCGCTTTCCCTGCCTGGGGCAGATCTCCTCGCTTTTTCGGGACCACCTCTGCGGGCGCCCGGCCGGCGTGCAGAATGCTGAACGCCATGCTAGTATCTGCACGTACAATACGTCCTCCATCGAAGCGATGTCAACTCCCGGCGCCACGATCGACCAGACCCTGCCCAAGGGCACAGTGCCTTCGGTGATCAAGGCCGTGCAGATCCTCGATCTGCTCGCAGGGGCGAGGGAGCCGATGACCCTCGCCGAGCTCACCCACAGTCTCCGACTGCCCAAGAGCAGCGTTCTGGCGCTGGTCAGCTCGCTCACCCGGACCGGACTCGCCCAGCGGGCGGCCAACGGTTCCTATCAGCTGGGCACGCACCTCGTCGATCTCGCCCACGCCTACCTGGCCAACATCGATCTGACCAAGGAGTTCGCCCTCACCTGGGATGCGCTCGCGATGCTGCCCGGCGAGGGCGTGGTGCTGGCGGTGCGGGATGGCTGCGACGTGGTCTATATCGCCTGGCGCAACGGCAAATTGCCGCTCGGCGTCACCTACCGCATCGGCATGCGCCTGCCGGCCAGCTGCACGGCCACCGGCAAGTCGCTGCTGTCGACGCTGCCCGACGAGCAGATCCGCGCCCTCTACCGCGGCACGCCCTTGCGCCAATTGACGCCCAGGAGCCACAAAACGCTGAAGACGCTGCTCGCGGATCTTCATGGCGTGCGCCAGAAAGGTTATGCGATCGACGACGAGGAAGTGCAGGAAGGAATGTTCTGCATCGGCGCGCCGGTTTTCGACTCGTCGGGCAGCTACGCCATCGCGGCGGTGGCGGTCAGCACCCTGAAGCGGCCCGATGACGGGCACCGCGAACATCCCGCCATCGGCGCCGTGCTGGAATTCTCCCGCATCCTGTCGAAACGCCTGGGCGCCTCGGTCAAGCTGCGCTAGTCGAGACGCGGCTTGATGCCCTTGATGTCGTGGTAGGAGACGACGCCTATCAGGCGCTCCCGGCTGTCCGTGACCGGCAGCGCACGGAAACTGTAGCGGTCGAACATGTCGACGGCATCGGACAGGGTTTCATCCGGATTCAGCGTGATCACGTTTTCGCTCATGATGTCGCCCAAGGTGTGCTGAGGCTCGGCGGCGAGCAGTTCGCGTAGATCGACGACACCGCGCAGGGTATCGTCCGCTTCCGTCACGTATACATAAAGGATCACGTCCATGTCGCGCGCCAGATCGCGAAAGTTGATCATGACGTCCTTGGCCGGCATCGTTGCAGGCATCTTCATGAACTTCTGGGTCACGAAAAGCAGGATGTTCTCATCGTGCTGCTCGATGATGCGCTGCACCTGGGTCGAGCTTTCCTTGTCGATCAGCTTGAGGATTTCATCGGCCTCGGCGGTCGGCAGGATGGCCAGGATGTCGGCGGCCTGGGCCGGACTCATGTCGTTGATGAGCTGAGCGGCACGCTCCTTCTTCATCGCCGTGATCATTTCGCGCTGGACCCTGGGCTCGACCTCCTCGAGCGTGTCCGAGGCGTGCTCCGGTTCGAGTTCGTTGAAAACCGCCATGCGCTGGTCGCCATCGAGCTCTTCCAGGATATCCGCCAGATCGACCGGATGGATGTCGCGGATGTTCTCCTTCAGGACGTTGAGTTTTACATGGCCCTTGAAGGTGCCGAGGTGTTCCGGCAGCGTCTGGACATACATCCAGGAGACCGTGGCTTCTTCGGAATGTGCGGCCATCCAGTTGGCCAGCTTCTTCAGTCCCATGCGACGGAGCAGGCGATGCCTGCTGAAGTCCACTTCGCTGACGTACAGCTTGCCGCTCTGGAAGACCAGCTTGACGTCATAGACGACTTCCACTTCGTGGTCGTCCATGTCGAGGATCTTCTTGTCGAGGATGTGCGCCCGCAGCAGGATCGATCCTTCGGCAGGGATGCGTTCGTACTCGACGGAAGCCGCCAGGTCGAAGACGATTTCCGTATTTGAAATCAGGGTCAGCTTGTCCCAGGGCAGGAGCAGGGAAGGATAGCCGAACGGGCGGCTGACGATAAAATGGGTGACTTCGGGCAGCTTCCCCGTTTCGACGATGACGAGGTCGGCCAAGCGGCCGACGCGTTCGGATTTCAGATAGACCCTACGGCCGATGATTTCACTGAGAAAGAACTTGTGTTCCAGTATGGCAGCCATGGCCTGTTCCTTGGGGCTTGTTCTCGATCGGGCGGCGTGTGCGAACGCCCTAGTTCAGGATCAAGATGAATTTGTAGACGATCAGTCCGACCAGGACCAGCAGATAGATCCGCAGCGCCATCAGGGAGATCCTGACACCGCGCGACATCTCGATATGCGGCTCGCTGTAGCGGTGGTTGATTTCCCGGACCTTCCGGACCAGGCGATAGAAGCTCGATAGCATTTCGCTTTCCTCAGCTCACTGAAACATCGTCGGGAAGATGACGCTGATCCCATACAGCGTGGATAGAACCACGATGGCGGCGACGATCAGGCCGCCGATCAGATTCTCGGTCAGGGTGTTGCAGTATTCGCCCATGTGCTTCTTGTCATTGAGCAGCAGGATCAGGAACACCAGGGCAGCGGGCAGCAGGGTGACCGCCACGACCTGGACAAACAGGGTGATCAGGACCAGCGGCGCGCCCGGAATCAGCACCACCAGACCCGCCGTGATCAGGGTGAAGAAATAGCTGGCATAGAACCAGCGCGCCTCCCTGATCTTCTGGTTGAGGGAATGCGCCCAGCCGAAGATTTCGCCGAAGGCCCATGAACTGGCCAGCGAGATGCAAATGGCGCCGAGCAGGCCGGCGTCGAAAAGCCCGATGGCCATGAAGGTGCCGACATAGTGATCGGTCTTTATCAATAGCTCGGCGGCCTGCGATGCGCTGTCGATGTCCACGCCCTTCAGCACCGTTCCGGTGACGATGACAATGAAGATGGCGACCACCACGGTCAAGGTCGCGCCCAGGAAGGTATCGAACTTGCCCCAGGGAATGTCCTTTTCCAGCATGCCCTTGTCGACCACGGCGCTTTGCTGGAAGAACAGCATCCAGGGTGCGATGGTCGTGCCGATGTTGGCCATCAGAAAGAAGAACAGTTCGGCGTTGAAGCCGCCGGGGAAATTCGGCACCAGCCCATCCTCAAGGACGGCCGAGACCGCGGGGTGGACCATGAACGCACTCGGGATGTAGATCAGGTTCAGGGCGCAGAACAGCAGCGCGATCTTTTCCCAGGTCCAGTAACGGCCGTTGAGCACGATCATGCCCATCAGCGCCACGACGCCCACCACGGTGACCCACGGCGGCACGCCGAAGATGTGCAAGGCCGCGGTCATGCCGATGAACTCGGTGACCAGGGTCAGCCAGTCCAGGATCATCAGATCGATGAGCGAAAACCAGCCCCAGAACGCCCCGAAGCCGTCGAAAATCGCTTCGGCATGGCCGCGCTTGGTGACGACGCCGAGACGTACGGTCATCTCCTGCACGTAGTAGGCGACCGGAATCAGGATCAACAGGAACCAGATCAGGTTGTAGCCGTATTTCGCGCCGGTCGCCGCGTAAGTCGTGATCCCGCCCGCATCGTTGTCGGCGACCATGACCACCAGGCCCGGTCCGGCAATGACCAGATAAAGCTGGACGGCTTTCCAGTACTTGCGGAACTTGTAATAGAGCTTGGAAAATATGTTCATCTTGATCTCGAATTTACAGCGGCAATGGTCGGGAGACGGGCGCGCGCCGGAACCTCGCGACGTACTCCGACCGGCATTGTAGGCCGGCTTGTCGGTCCGCCGATAGTCGAAGTTGTTCCGGGCCGGCTGGCGCCATCATCCTGCTTGGTGCACAATCGCCGCCATGCTCAAGACCATGCCCGATACCGCCCGCCTCCCCCGCCGCCTGGCCTTGGCTATTGCGCTGGCGGCGCCCCTGGCGGCAATCAGCCTGCACCTGCTGTCCGCCCTGCTCAGCGGCCTGCTGATCCATGCCCTGGTGCGCAAGCTGGCGCCGCATCTCGAACGGCACCTGTCCACCCAGGACGCGCGGCTGGCGGTGCTGGCGCTGCTCGCCATCAGCCTCGTCGCCGCCGCCGCCCTGCTGGTCGTCGGCATGCTGGCCTTCTTCCACGGCGATGCCGGCAGCCTTTCGGCCCTGATGCAAAAAATGGCGGAAGTGCTCGAGTCTTCGCGCTCCCGGCTGCCCGAATGGATCGACGCCGCCCTGCCGGCCGACTCGACGGCGCTGCAAGCTGCGGCCGCCGCATGGCTGCGCGAGCATGCCGGAGAACTCCAACTGTTCGGCAAGGAAAGCATGCGCGGCCTGGTCCATTCCCTGCTCGGCATGGTCATCGGGGCCCTGCTGGCGCTGCGCGAAACGGACGCGCATGGCAGGCGCGGCCCGCTGCTCGAAGCGCTGGCCGGGCATGCCGGCGACTTCGACCACGCCTTTCGCCAGATCGTCTTCGCACAGGCCCGGATCGCCGCGATCAACGCCACCATCACCGGCGTCTACCTGATGGCCGGCCTTCCGGCTTTCGGCATTCACCTGCCGCTGGCGAAAACCCTGGTCGCGCTGACCTTCATCGCCGGTTTGCTGCCGATCGTCGGCAATCTGATCTCGAACCTGGTCATCGTGATCTTGAGCCTGGCCCATTCCCCCGACCTGGCGCTGGTGTCGCTGGCCTTCCTGACGCTCATCCACAAGTTCGAATACTTCCTCAACGCGCGCATCGTCGGCCGGCGCATCCATGCGCATGCCTGGGAGCTGCTCGCGGCGATGCTGGTCATGGAAGCGGCTTTCGGCCTCCCGGGCTTGATCCTGGCGCCGATCTACTATGCCTTCCTCAAGATCGTGAGCGAGCGCGAGCGGTGGTGAGGGCGGCCTGCGAAGCCCGCCTGCCTGAGCGGGCCAGGACTAAATAGCCGGCAAGGCGATCTTCTGGTCGATGCTGAACTGGTAGTCGTGGAACACATGCTCCGCGGTGAGGACCTGATAACTGCCGTCGGCCAAGCGTCGCGTCGTGTCCTTGAGCCGATAGGTGTAATGTCCGCAGGTCCAGCAGTCGAAATTGCGCATGTGGGTGCATAGGCAGGTCTTGTCCTTCACCGAGAATTTCGCGACCCCGTGCTTGGTCTTCGGATGGGCCAGCAACTCACGGTTGTAGGCCGTAACGTAGGCGCAATTGCCCGAACCGTCGAGCAGGTAGCCGAAAGCCTCGCAGTTTGGCCGGATGCCCGAACCAATCGCCGGACTGTTTTTCAGCATGCGCATCGGATAGCCGGTCGGAGAAATGGTGTTGACCTCGATGTCACCCTCGCTCGCCTTGAAGTATTCCTGCTGCACCGCGGGCGGCAAGCCGCACTCTTCGGCCACGGTGAAGCGTGTCGCCACCTGTACCGCCGCGCAGCCGTTCTCGAGGAAGGAAACAGCGTCGCTGCCGGTGAAGATGCCGCCTGCGGCGATGAGCGGTATATTCAATTTCTCGGTCTTCAGGTACTCCCGAATCTCGGCCATGATCGTGGCGAGGTCGAAATGCGACCAGTCCATGCCGAAGCCCAAGTGGCCGCCGGCGAGCGGCCCTTCGACGACGACGAAATCGGGCAGTCGCTTGAGCTTGGCAATCTTGCGCAGGAAGATCTGCAGCGCGCGCAGGGACGAGACGATGATGCCGAGCTTGGCATCGCGGAAACGCGGATGATCCTCGATCAGCCCGAAAGAACCCAGATGCAGACCCGCAGAGAGCGTGATGCCGTCTATACCGGCATCTAGCGCGGCGGTGAGGCGTACGCGCAGGGTCTCGCGCGGCGCGTTCATGGTGAGCTTTTCCATGCAGTTCACGAAAATCAGGCCTTCGCCGCGCTTGGCCTCCATGGTCCGGCCCACATGATTTTGTGTCGCCTCCGCCAGTCTTCCGAGGTCGAACCGGACTTCGGACTTGTCGGCGTTGGCAACGTTGTACTTGTACAGCTTGAGCTTTTCCTTGACGAAGTGCGTGCTGAAACGGCGATCCGAAACGGTCGGCACCATGGCATCGGAGATATGGCCGATGCCGCCCAGTCGGGCAGCCTCGAGCGCCAGTTCCGCCGTCGAAATATCCACGCCCATTCCGCCGATGATGATCGGCACCAGCTCCTTCTTGCCGAAGTGCAGGCGGAAGTCATCCACACATTTCATTACTTTCCTTCTACTGCCATCGACAGTGATAACGGGTTTCCCGGATCCGACGGAAATGAGTCGCCGGGACCAAATTCTACCCCATGGCGCGGTGCAGGCACCGAAGCTCAGTACAAGGAATGGCGGAAAGAGCCCTTTGCGACCGTCGCCGCGCGACCCGGAGAAGGCCGGGCTGACTCCGGCGCAACGGGCCGGAAATGCAAGTCAGGCGGTGAGATTGATGTGCGAGCCGATGGTCTGTCCGCTGGTATTGACGACCGGTTTCGGTGGCGGTTCGGGCGCTTTGACTTGTTCGGCAGCGGCTTGCGCATCCTTGGCGGCCGCCTGCCAAGCCGCCTGTTCAGTCTTGGCGGCACGGGACTTGGCGGCCTGATCGTTCTGATCGATGCGCGCCGAAGAAGCGGGACTCTGCTGGCCGGGTTGACCCGGTTGGCTGATGAGGCCGGGGCTTGCGCCAGGCGTTACGGCTACGGAAGCGACGTCCATGTTCGACTCCTCTCAACTCACACCAGGCTCACAAATTCAAGCTTTCCCGGGTATTGTACTCCCCTTGGCATCATGCTGAATGCTGAGGGCCACGGCTTCCGCTACCTTGATGCCATCCACCGCCGCTGAAAGGATCCCTCCCGCGTAACCGGCACCCTCCCCTGCGGGAAACAAGCCGCGGACATTCACGCTCTGGCAATCCTCGCCGCGCACGATGCGGATCGGCGACGAAGTGCGCGTCTCGACCCCGGTCAGCAGGGCGTCGTCCATGGCGAATCCCTTGATCTGCTTATCGAAGGCAGGCAGCGCCTCGACCAGCGCCGCAACGACGTATTCGGGCAGGCAGGTCGCCAGGTCGCTCATATGGACGCCCGGGGTGTAGGAAGGCAGGACGGCACCCAGCGCGACAGAGGGCCTGCCCTTGAGAAAATCGCCGACCCGCTGCGCCGGAGCGGCATAGCTGCCGCCGCCCGCGGCAAAGGCGAGTTCCTCCCAGTGCCGCTGGAAGGCAATGCCGGCCAGGGGGTGTCCCGGGTAATCGTCCGGGGTAACGCCGACGACAATGGCGCTGTTGGCATTGCGTTCGTTGCGCGAATACTGGCTCATGCCGTTGGTCACGACCCGGCCCGGCTCGGAGGCGGCGGCCACCACCGTACCACCCGGGCACATGCAGAAACTGTAAGCCGAACGCCCGTTGCGCGCGTGATGCACCAGCTTGTAATCGGCGGCACCCAGGAGCGGATGGCCGGCATGCCTGCCGAAACGCGAACGGTCGATCAGCGACTGCGGATGCTCGATGCGCAGCCCGATGGAAAAGGCTTTGGCCTCGATCGCGACACCGCGCTCGAAGAGCATCTGGAAGGTGTCGCGGGCGCTGTGACCGACGGCGAGCACGACATGGCCGGTGGCGATATGCTCGCCACCGGCCAGCACCACCCCGCGCACCCTGCCGGCGGCGATATCGAGATCCTCGACCCGGGCCTGGAAGCGGATTTCCCCGCCGAGCGCCAGTATCGCGGCACGCATTTTCTCCACCACCGTCACCAGCCTGAAAGTGCCGATGTGCGGCTTGCTCACGTAAAGGATTTCAGGAGGGGCGCCGGCTTTGACGAACTCGGTGAGCACCTTGCGCCCGCGCTGCTTCGGGTCCTTGATCTGGCTGTGAAGCTTGCCGTCGGAAAAGGTGCCGGCACCACCTTCGCCGAACTGGACATTGGATTCCGGATTGAGTTGCCCGCCCCGCCAGAGCGCGAAAGTATCGCGGGTTCGCTCACGCACGGCCTTGCCGCGCTCAAGAATGATCGGGCGAAAGCCCATCTGGGCGAGGAGCAGGCCGGCAAAGAGCCCGCACGGGCCGGTGCCGATCACCACCGGCCGCGATTCCAGGACAGGCGGCGCCTGCGCCACGAAATGGTAACGACTGTCGGGCGCCGGCAGAATCCGGGGATCACCCTTCAGCGCGGCGCCGAGCGCCGCCTCGTCCCTGACTTCGACATCGAGGGTGTAGATCAATACGATGGCCGACAGCTTTCGGGCATCGTAGCTGCGGCGAAAGATCGAATAGCCGACCAGATCCTCCGGTTCGATATTCAGGCGGCGGAGTATGGCCGCCCTGATTTCGCCCTCGGGATGGTCGAGAGGAAGCTTGACTTCTGTCAATCGCAACATGCGCGGCCATCCGATAGGAACAGTGCAGGAGCCGGCTATTCTATCTCCTTGAGAGATCGGCTCGACGCCAAATGCTTAGCGGCCCGCCGCCGGCACCAGAACCAGTTTCACGCCGATTTCGTAAGCCTTCGCCACCGACCCCCAGGTTTGCTCCAAATAGGCGGTGGCGTAGAAAAGCGAGCCAACGTACTGCTTGAGCCCCTTATACGTGACCTGGAAACACATGATCGATTCTCTGCCTGAATGTCTATGTTTGCTTTAACGACATCGCAGCGCAAAACATGAGGAGAGAAAGAAAGTCCCGCTGACGCGGGACAAGTGGGGGGAAGACAAACTTCAGCTACGAGCCCAGAATATCCGCCCGAAGCCCGCAAAGATGTAAGCGATGGTAGCCAAACATGTCCGTGCCCGGTGCCGCTTACAACGCCTTACAATTTCCCGCTGCGACTTCCTGAAATCGAGCCCGGATAACGGCGAACTCATTTCACCGGCTTGGCCTGGTAGAGCAGCAGCTCTTCCCGGTAATGCGCCTTTTCCAGCGGCGTCGCCACCGCAATCCTGGCCTTCAGGCGCGCGTATTCCCCGGCTTCCTCGAAGTCGTCCAGGGATTTCATCGTTTCCTCGAAGCCTTTCGTCTCGAAAGCCTTCTTGCCGCCGACGAGCTTGACGACCAGGCACAGCACGCCGATGGGCAGATGCTTGGCAGCGGCTTCCTGCTCGATACGATCTTCCACCTTCGCCGCGAGGATGGCCAAGGCCTCCCGTTGAGGGACAGCCCGGCCGTAGGTTTCCGCAAAAAGCTTGCGGGTCTTGGCGGCCTGCCCGGCGCGGCGCTGCTCGAATTCGGCCACCTCCCGGTCCCAATCGGCCGCGGAGGCGGGATTGGCGCGGGTGCACGCGCCGGCGATGAAGCGCGGGCCTTCTATGAAACCGATCGCCCGAATCAGCGTTATCTCGGGCTCGGGAATATCCGCCTGGGTCAGTGCCCCGGCCGCAAGCGGCAGACCTGCCAGGGAGAAAAGCAGGACTCCGCTCCGCAGCCATCCGCGCGGCATGGTCAGGGCCCGGGAGGAACCAGGCCGGGCCCTGCGGCGCGGTTCATGGCGAGAGCGGACGGTCGGGCCGCCCGACCGTCCCGCCGCTGGCCGTATCCTGAGGCTGCAGCAGCCGATCGACCAGGGCGCTTGCCGCCGCCTCGGTCAGGTCGAGTACGCGCTCGAAGCCATCGGGTCCGCCGTAGTAGGGATCGGGCATCTCAGCCGGACCGCCATCGCCGGCATAGTCGAGGAACAGCTTCAGCTTGTGGCGCTGCCCCGGAGGACTGGCCTGCTGGAGCCATGCGAGGTTGTCGCGGTCCATTGCCAGGATCAGATCGAAGCGGAGAAAATCGGCATCGGCAACCCGGCGCGCACGCAGACCCGACAGGTCGTATCCGCGCCGCGCCGCCGCCGCCTGGCTGCGTCGGTCGGGCGGAGCGCCGAGATGGAAGCCGTGGGTCCCGGCCGAATCCAGTTCGACCCGGTGCGCGAGGCCCGCCCCCGCCGCCATCGCCCGCATCACGCCTTCGGCGGTCGGCGACCTGCAGATATTGCCCGTGCAGACCAGCAAGATGCGGATCAGTTCGGCCGGCACAGCCCGGCTCACTCGATGCTCCGGGAGAGCCCTTCGACGGCGGCTTCGGGCAGCCGGGAGGCGGCGGTCTCGCTCGAGGTGAGGATGGTCAGGACCGCCTGGGCGTGCTCCGCCGCATCCCGCCCCAAGCTCGTCAGATAGCCCCCGTCCGCCAGCGTGAGCAGGCCCTTCGCGTGCAGACGCCGGATGGCGGCGATGACCGCCGCGTCGGCCGTCTTGTGCACCTTGACTCCCTGCTGGGTGGTCGCCAGGTCGAAGCGTATCAGGGCGTTCAGTTCGGAGACCAGGTCGGAATCGAAGGACATGATCGAATCTCGCTTTATTGAAAGTATCAGCGACGCTGACTCGATGCCATTCTACACGCCCGAAAGCAGCCTGACCGGGCGGCCGTTCTCGGCTACAATCAAGTCCGGCTTCAGCATGGTCAAGAAACGATGACGTCACCCGAACTGCCGGTCGGCAAGTGCGATTCCACCCTTCTCGAACGCATCCAGAATAACTCCAAGCTGCCGAGCTTGGGACTGAGCGTGATGAGGATCGTCTCGATGCTCGATTCCGATGACGACAGCATGCAGGAACTGGGCAACCTGATCCTCTCCGACGTCTACCTGACGCAGCGGATCCTGACCCTCGCCAATTCGGTGATGTACCGGCTGCACGGGACATCGACCATCACCACCATCTCCAAGTCCATCGTCGTAATCGGCTTCGAGCAGGTCAAGCTGTTGGCCCTGGCGCTCATCCTAGTGGACCGACTGGAGAACAGGGCCCAGGCCCAGGCAATGAAGACGGAATTCGCCAGGGCCTTGCGGGCCTCCACGCTGGCCCAGGAATTCGCCGGCGCACTGCTGCCCCGCTACCGGGAGCAAGCCGGTATCGCCGGCTTGCTGTCCAGTTCAGCCCGACTGCTCATCATCTACCTCGAGTTTGCCGCCTACCAGGCGATCGAAGAGAGGATCCGTGCCGGTGAGAGCGAACGCGCCGCATTCAGGCAAGTACTCGGCACCGGGCTGAACGTGTTCACCCAGATCCTGATTGAACAGTGGCATCTGCCGCACCTGCTCAAATCTGCGATCAGCGGACAGGCTTCGGCGATGGAGACCAACACCGCGGAGGGAAACTTCGCCCGTCTGGTGCAGAGTTCGACCAAGGTCGCCGACTGCTATCGCCTGCCGCCCGGCGACGCCCGCGACCAGGCTTTGGCAAAGGTATATCTGGAATTCAGGAAAACCCTGGAAATCTCCCGGGAGGATTTCGACGGCCTGATCGAGGCCGGGAAGAAGAAGATGGACGGCATCTACGGCATCGCGGGCTTCTCCGCCTTCCTTCCCGCCGCCGAGTCGCCCGAATCGGGCAGCGACGGCGCCGACGCCGCGGTCACCGCCCGCCGCGCCGACCCTCTCGAAGCGGCCATGGTGGCGCATCCGGATGCCGTCGTCCGCAAGGAACTGCTGGCCACCGGCCAGCCGTCCAATACCCGGGAACTGGTGCTGTCCGGACTACAGGATGTCTCCGAGACCATCGCCGTCGGCCAAAGTCTGGTCACGGCCCTGCGCAGCGCAGTGGAATGCATCCACCGGGGCTTCGGCTTCGCGCGTTCGGTGCTGCTGTTAAAGGATACCGCGACCCAGCTGTTCCGGGCGCGCATCTGGTGCGGGGATGTCGATAAGGACCAATTGCACCTGCTCCAGTTCAACGCATCGAGCAAGACCGACCTGTTCGCCCTGGCCTGCGAACGCGGAGTGGATGTGCAGATCACCGACATGAAAGCCGCCGCCTTCAGCACGAGACTCCCCCCCTGGATGAAACGGGCCTGCCCTTCGGCGCGCAGCTTCATCATCCTGCCGGTGATCAACAGCGGACAGCCCATCGGTTGCCTGTATCTCGAAAGAAGCTGCGTAGACACCACGATCAGCGCGGAAGAATTGACGCTGCTGCAGACCGTGAAGAATCATATCGTGTTGGCCCTGAGAACGATCAAGGCGTGACCAGCGCAAGCATCCTGGCCCGAGCCGCCTGATCGGGCAGGCGCCCGCCTCCTGCCGCCATGTTGTCCTGCAGGTGCTTCGGGTTGCGCGTGCCCGGCACCGTGCAGGTGACGGCCGGATCGGCCAGTATCCACTTGAGAAATAACTGAGCCCAGCTGGCGGCATCGAAATCGGCGGCCCATCCGGGCAAAGTCCGGCCCTTGACCCTGCTGAAGAGTGCGCCTTCGGCAAATGGACGATTGACGATGACGGCGATGCCTAGGTCCCGCGCCAGCGGCAGCAGCCGCTCGCCGGCTTCGGGTTCGGCCAGCGAGTAGTTGATCTGCAGGAAATCCGGCCGCTCGGCTTTCATGAAACGCGCAAGGTCGCCGTAAGCGGCGGAATGGTAGTGGCTGACCCCGAAATAGCGAATCCGGCCGGACGCCTTCCAGTCCCGCAGCGTCTTCACCTGGGTCGCGGCATCGACGAGATTGTGGATCTGCATGAGATCCATGCGTCCCGTCGCCATGCGGCGGAAGGACGCCTCCATCTGCCGCATGCCGGCGTCGCGGCCGCGGGTCCACACCTTGGTGGCGAGGAAGAGCTTGCCGGCCAGCCCGAGTTGGCCGGCCAGGTATCCGACGACGGCTTCGGACTGGCCGTACATCGGGGAACTGTCCACGACGGTGCCGCCCTGCCCGGCAAACAGACGCAGGGTCTCCTTCGCGGCGGCCAGGTCTTCCCGTCCGGCAACATCGAAGCCGAGGTCGAAGCTGAGCCAGGTGCCCAGCCCGATCACCGGCAGGGTCTCGCCTGTGCCCGGAATAGTCCGGGAGATTCTTGCCGACGGCTCAGCCATGGTCCTGGCAGGAAGCAAGGCGGCGGCCGCCAGCCCCTTGAGGAGGGTGCGGCGAGCCTCGTCCGCTTCCTTGTTGTCTCGCATTGCCGGATGTTAAAGGACAAAGGGCTGCGCCGCATCCTTCGCGATACCGGATCGTCAATCTATCGGTTATGATCATCGCAGTTGTTGGATTGCCAAAACAATTAGATCCATCACCGCTTAAAGGAGGCGTCCCGTGGCAACAATCGTGAAATTCACCGTCGATGGCAAGGCCCGATCGGTCAAGGTGGACGATCCCGCCATGCCGCTTCTCTATGCGCTGCGCGACGACCTGAAAATGAAGGCGCCGCACTTCGGCTGCGGCGTGGCGCAATGCGGCGCCTGCACGGTCCATGTGGACGGGGAAGCGGTTCGTTCCTGCGTCCTGCCCGTGACCGCGGTGAAAGGCAAGCAGGTCACCACCATCCACGGCCTGGGCACGCCGCAACAGCCGCATCCGCTGCAGACGGCCTTCGTCGAGGAGCAGGTGCCGCAGTGCGGCTACTGCGTCAACGGCTGGATGATGACCGCAGCCGCCTTCCTGAAGAAGAAGCCGAAAGCCAGCGACGGCGAGATTCGCGAGGCATTGGCCGGACTTAAATGCCGCTGCGGCACGCATGTTTCGATCATGCGCGCGATTAAGCGCGCTCAAAAGCAGATGGCCTGAGGAGGAGAAGATGAACGCACCTACGGAGTTTTCGCACAACCGCCGCGACTTTCTCAAGGCATCGGGCGCATTGGTCGTTTCCGTTGCCATGGCCGGCCTAAGCGCTGATGCCCTGGCGCAAACCGGCTCGGCCGGCAAGCCGCCACTGGTACCCGGGGAACTGGATTCCTGGGTTGCCGTCCTGAAGGACGGCAGCATCGCCGCCTATTTCGGCAAGATCGACATGGGCCACTGTCTCGATGTCGCCATCGCTCAGATCGTCGCCGAAGAACTGGATGTCGCCTTCGAGCGCGTCACCGTCTACATGGGCGATACCGCCACCTCCTGCAACCAGGGCGGCGCGTCCGGCAGTTTCGGCATCAGCGCCGGCGCCAAGCCGCTGCGCCATGCCGCCGCGGAGGCACGGCGCATCCTGGTCGCGGCTGCGTCGACGCATCTGGGCGTGCCGGTCGGACAACTGGCCGTCGCCGACGGCGTGGTATCTGGCGGGGGCAAGCGCATCAGCTACGGTGAGCTGATCGGCGGCAAGTATTTCAACGCCAAGGTCGAGTGGAACAGGAAGGTCGGCAACTTCATGGACATCAAGGTCCAGGCGAAGCTCAAATCGCCGGCGGATTACAAGGTCGTCGGCAAGCCGTTCCGGCGCCGCGACGTGGTCAATAAGGTGTTCGGCACGATGGACTGGATCACGGAAATTTCCGTGCCCGGCATGGTGCATGCGCGGGTGATCCGCCCCGTCATCGCCGGCAGCGTTCCGCTCAAGGTCGATGATGCTGCCCTCCGCTCGATCGGCGATGCACGCGTGGTGCGGGCAAGCAATTTTCTCGCCGTGGTGGCAAGCAAGGAATGGGATGCGGTTCGCGCCGCGCAAGCGCTGAAAGTCGAATGGTCGGCAGCGACCAATCCTTTTCCGGTCATGGAGAAGCTGCACGACCATATACGCGCCGCGAAGGTGGAAAAATCCGAGCAGCGAGTAAAGATAGGCGACGTCGAGGGTGCATTCAGGACCGCGGCGCGCATCATCGAGGCCGAATATGAATGGCCGTTCCAGTCGCATGCGAGCATGGGCCCGGCCTGTGCCGTCGCCGACGTGAAGAAGGACTCGGCGACCATCTGGACCGGGTCGCAAAAGCCGCATTACACCCGCGATGGCGTCGCGGAACTGATCGGCCTGCCGGCGGAGCAGGTGCGCGGCATCTGGGTGATGGGGCCCGGCTCGTACGGCCGCAACGACGGCGGCGATGCGGCACTCGACGCGGCCTTCCTGTCCAAGCTCACCGGCCTGCCGGTGCGCGTGCAGGGCATGCGCGCCGACGGCACGGCCTGGGATCCGAAAGGCCCGGCCAGCGTGCATCGGGCGCGCGCCGCGCTCGATGCCTCGGGCAAGGTGATCGCCTACGAATACATCAGCAAGGGGTTCTCCCGCGTCAACATCGCCACCAACGAGGCCGATCCGAGCGACAGCCTGGTCGGCCAGGAACTGGGCATGCCGCTCAAGCCGGTGATGGGCTACGGCACGCCCGAAGAGAGTTACGGCTTCGCCAACAAGCGTCTCGCCTGGGAAACCATCGCCCCCCTGCTTGCACGCTCCTCGCCGCTGCGCACTTCGCACCTGCGCGACCCGGTCGGGCCGGACATTCATTTCGGCAGCGAACAGTTCATCGACGAGCTCGCCGCGGCGGTGGGCGAAGACCCGGTCGCGTTCCGGCTCAGATACGTCACTGCGCCGCGCGATGCCGCCGTGATCCGCGCGGCTGCGGCGAAGGCCGGCTGGCAGAGCCGGCCTTCGCCCGGCCCACGGCATGCCGGCGACATCCTTGCCGGACGCGGCATCGCCTATGCGCAACGCAACGGCACGGTCGTCGCCACGGTCGCCGAAGTCGAGGTCGACCGGCGCACCGGACGAATCTGGGCGAAGAAAGTCACGGTGGCGCACGACTGCGGCATCATCGTCAACCCCGAGGGCCTGCGCTATGCCATCGAAGGCAATGTGGTACACGGGCTGTCGCGCACCCTGATGGAGGAGGTGCGCTTCGATCGCAACAGCGTCACCAGCGTAGACTGGGCCAGCTACCCGATACTCGAAATCCAGGACGCGCCGGAGTCCATCGAAGTGGCGCTCATCAACCATCCGGAAATCGCGCCTTCGGGCGCCGGAGAACCGACCATACGCACCATCCCGGCGGCCGTGGCGAACGCATTTTTCGACGCCACCGGCATACGCCTGCGCCGCGCGCCGATGACGCCGGCGCGGGTGCTGGCGGCCATCGCGGCCGCCTCGGCCTAGCCTGGCAGCCGGTCGCCGAAGGCAAGCGTCCGCCGGGGCGTCCCCGGCGGACGCTTTATCCCGGACGAAAAAGCCCCGCTTTTCCTTTGATCATATATCCTAGATCAGAGGTACAAAGATCGAGATGAGCATTGACTGCGGTGCACCGGTCAAGGATACTGCCGGTCTGGCGCATGACTTTCCCGTCCTAGCGCAGGCTGGGAGAGACTCGAAGAGCCATCGACGGCTGGCGCAAACTCGCGGGGACGAGCCCTACCATGCAACAGGTCGTTGAAAATATCGAGCTGTCTCGGCTGCCGAGCTTGCCGGAAATCCTTTTGAGGATACTGCGGGAATTCGGCACAGAGAATCTGCAGGTACGCGAACTGGCCGGCCTGATCGTTCAGGATCCGGCGCTGACCTTCAAGATTCTGGCGGTCGCCAACTCGCCGGCCTACCGGCATCAAAAGACCATTACGTCCATCGAGCAATGCATCAATCTGCTCGGCCTCAAAATGGTCAAGACGATTACCGTCGGCGCTTCGACTCAACAGTTTCTCAACACGCTGTCCGGGATAGTGCCCGTCAATTTTGCGCAGCTCTGGCAGCATTCGCAGACGACGGCGTTGCTGTCGGAAATGGTCGCCGGGGCGGTCGGCTATCCGCACCCGCAGGAAGCCTACGTGGCCGGCCTGCTGCATGACGTGGGCAAACTGGCGCTGCTGGTGACGAGAACCGCGGCCTACACCCCCCTGTTTCGCTTCCCCGACAGCGACGACGAGATTTCAGCACGGGAAACGGACCTGCTGGGAATTACGCACAGCGAGATCGGCGCCATGCTGGTCGAGCTGTGGGGGCTGGAGCCGTTGATCGTCGATGCCATCCGATACCACCATGAATCCTTCCCCCGCCTCGCCAGCGCGTCAGAGTTGATCAAGATAGTGGCCTTGGCCAATTCACTGAGCAAGATCGGAGCGAAAGCCAAGGACCACCCTTCGCTGACCGTTGCCCGTGCGCTCTTCGACATGGACGCCGCCAAGGCGACGGCTCTGTCCAGCGAGGCGAAGGCCAAGGTCAAGGAAATGGCGATCGCGCTCGGGATACAGGTCCAGGAAGGCTCTTCGGCCCCGGAATCGGCCGAAACCAAGCGGAGCGCACGGGAAGACAGTGCCATTGGCATCCAGCGGCAACTCGCCGAGGAAATCCATACGTCGATGACCATGGATCTCGCCCAGGATGGATTCAGTGCCGCGCGCAGCGAGGAAGAACTTCTGTCAGGCATCTTGCAGTCCGCAACGATTCTCTTCGAGCCCAAGCAGGCCTTCCTGTTCGAATGGAACGCGGAGACCAACCTGGTCTCAGGCAAGCCGGTACTGGAAAATCAAGACTCCATAGGCCGGATACGATTCGCCTTGTCCTCCGACCGGAGCCTGGTTGCGGATGCACTGCTCTCGAACAGGGTGACAAGCTCGCACGCTGCCATCGAATACGACGACAAGTTCGTCGTCCGAGGGAGCTCCGAGATCGTCAAGAGCATGATCGACGAGCAAATCATCCGCATGGCCAATGCGGAATGCATGTATTGCGCGCCTGTGGCAACCCAGAACTTCATGTACGGCGTGCTGGTGCTGGCATTTCCGCTCAGCGTAGTCGAGCGGCAGGACAGCAGGGCCATCTTTCTGGCCCGATTCTCCAGGCAGGCCGCCGCCGCCATCGAGAAATTCCGACGGGATCTGGCGTCCATCGATCACTCGAGCGTTCATGACGCGGCCGCCTGTCAAGCCTATGCAAGACAGATCGTTCATGAAGCCAGCAATCCGCTTGGAATCCTGAAGAACTACCTGAAACTTCTCGATATCAAGGTCAGAGAGGGGCAGTCTCCCGAGACGGAGATAAAGATTCTCAACGAAGAGATCGATCGCGTCTCCAGGACCATTCACAAACTCGTCTCGTCTCCGGCAGAACGGCTTCCGAGTCTCGGCGAGGTGGATGTCAATGCAACCATCCGAGAGGTCGTCGCGCTTTGCCAGCCGTCTCTTCTGGCGCCGCTGGGCATCAAACTGGAAACCAGGCTCGATGACCAGCTCCCCGTTATTCGCTCAGACGCGAACAGTCTCAAGCAGGTGCTGATCAATCTGCTCAAGAATGCCGCGGAAGCCATGCCCGATGGCGGCGTGTTGTCGATCGCCACAGCGTCCATCGTCAGCCAGCAGACTGCCGGTTCAGTCTCCATCACCGTTTCGGACAATGGCCCGGGAATTCCGCAGGAGTTGCTGCAGAACCTTTTTTCGCCGATGGCGAGCACCAAGGGGGAGGACAACGCAGGATTGGGATTGTCGATCGTCTCCGGGATTGTCAGCGAACTCGGCGGGAATATTTCCTGCAAGAGTTCGGCAAGTGCGGGGACCAGCTTTGACATCACGCTTCCCCTCGGACTGAGGACCAGAGGCCGCCAGCTTCCCCCCCATTAGGCGGGGCTGGCGAGTCACTGCCGCCCCGGCTGCCCGCCGTCCGGAATGAGGACGAGGAAAGACCGAAAGCCGGCGGATTGAAGATCACAGTCGATACCCTCGTCTTCGGACGGGGTGCATTTTGGCAACAGGATTCAGGAGGGCAACAGTGTTCGCAGAGCATTTCTATGCAGATGAAGCAGGAATCCCGCAGATAGGGGGAGCCAGGATTCTCCTGGTCGATGATGAACCGCGGCTTTGCGACAGCATACGACAACTGTTCGAACTGCGCGGCTACGACGGACACATGTGCACGTCGGGAACCGAGGCGATCGCCACGCTCAAGCTGGAGACTTTCGACCTTATTCTGCTCGACCTCATGCTGCCGGACATGACCGGGCACGACGTGCTCGACCAGATCATTGCAATGGGCATACGTACGCCGGTCATCGTGGTCAGTGGCGACGATACCATCGATGCCGCGATCAGCGCCCTGCGCAAGGGAGTGTACAACTTCATCCGCAAGCCCTATGAGCCCGAGGAGTTGCTCAACACCGCCGAAAACGCCATCTACAAGTACCGGCTGGAGCACGCCAATCGCGTCATCCAGGGCAAGCTCGAGCATTCCAGGAATATCTACAAATACCTCGTGGATAGTTCCCCGGACCTGATCTACACGCTGGACGGGGCCGGATTATTCAATTTTGTGAACCAGCGCTTCGAGGACGTGCTGGGCTTCACGAAGAACGAATTGATCGGCAGGCATTACGCCTCCATCGTGCATGAGGACGATATCGAGCGGGCCAAGTACATTTTCAACGAACGCAGAACGGATAGCAGATCCCGGCAAAACGTGGAATTCAGGATGAAGTGCAAGGGCGACCTTATTCAGCAAGGATTCAAGAGCTTCGACAACAGCTTCGTCACCATAGTCCTCAAGGCCAGGGGGCTGTATGGGGAGGAAGGAGTCGGCAATTCGTTTCTGGGCACCTACGGGGTGGCGAGGGATATCAGCGACCGCAAGAAGACCGAACAGGTCATCAATCATCAGGCTTATCATGACGCCCTGACCGACCTTCCGAACCGCTTGCTGTTCAAGGACCGCCTCGGCCTGGCGATCAGCCAGGCGGAAAGGCATGGCGAGAAGTTCGCCGTCATGTTCGTTGATCTCGACCGTTTCAAGTTGGTGAACGACACCCTCGGGCACATGCACGGGGACGAACTGCTGCAGATGGTCGCATCCCGGCTAAAGGGCTGCCTGCGCAAGGGAGACACGCTCGCCCGGATGGGCGGCGACGAGTTCACCCTGCTGTTGCCGGAGGTCAAGAATCGAGACGACGCGGTGAGCACCGCCGACAAGATCCTCAGATCCCTGGTCGGCTCATTCCGGCTGGGGCAACGCGAAGTATTCATTTCAGCCAGTATCGGGGTTTCTCTATATCCCGAACATGGTGACAGCATCGACATGCTGATCAAGGCGGCCGATATCGCGATGTACCACGTCAAGTGGGAAGGCAAGAACAGCTACATGTTCTACAACCAGGACATGAATGCCGTCTTCCACCGCAAACTGTCCATGGAAAACGACCTGCGGCGGGCACTCGACGGCAGTCAATTTGTGCTCCGCTATCAACCCCAGATCCACCTGCCCAGCCAGAGCATCATCGGCATGGAAGTGCTGATACGATGGGTTCATCCGGAGTTGGGCTTGGTGTCACCCAGCGAATTCATTCCGCTGGCCGAAGAGACGGGGCTGATCACGAAGATCACCGACTGGATATTTCCCGAAGCGTGCAGGCAATTCAGCCTCTGGAAAGAGATGGGCTATGGCGACATCAGGATGTCGGTCAACTTCTCCCCGCACGACATAGAGTGCGAGGATTTCGTCAAGAAGATTGTCGAGGGACTGCACAAACATGGATTGAGCAACGACATTCTGGATGTGGAGATCACCGAAAGCACGCTTTTGCGCGATCTGGAGAACTCCGTCAGCAAGCTGAGGGAACTGCGGGCCTGCGGCGTAAAGATTGCCGTGGATGACTTCGGAACGGGCTACTCTTCGCTAAGCTATCTGAAAAACTTCCCTATCAATACCATCAAGATAGACAAGTCGTTCATTCACGATATCAAGAGCAGCGCTACCGACGATGTGCCGCTGGTTTCGGCGATGGTGGCCATTGCCAACGGCTTCAAGCTGAACGTGATTGCCGAGGGCGTGGAAACAGCGGAGCAATTGAACGTCATCGCCGCCCTCGGATGCACGGTCATGCAGGGATTCCTGTTCAGCCATCCTTTGGACGCGGAGCAGGCAACAGAGGCGCTGCTCAATCAGCATAAGCTCTTCCAGCACACCGAACTCAATTTCCCCCTGAATATCTAGCGGCCAATCCGGCCGAACTCAAACCAGCCGCTCAGATGCCCATTTCGGCGAATATTTCCTTGGCGCCGCGAAAGCTCTCGAGTGCCGCCGGCACGCCGCAATAAATGGCGGTCTGCAACAAGACCTCGGCAATCTCATCCTTGCTCAGGCCGTTGTTGATGGCTCCGCGCACATGGAGCTTCAATTCGTTGGGGCGATTGAGCGCGGTCAGCAGGGACAGGTTGATGATGCTCCGCGTGCGCCGGTCGAGCCCCGGCCTGTTCCATATCTCGCCCCAGCAGTATTGCGCCACGAGTTCCTGCATCGGCTGATTGAAGGCATCGGTATTCTTGGCCGTCCGGTCAACATATTCGTCGCCCAGCACTTCACGGCGGACCTTCATTCCTTTTTCAAACAGTTCCTTGTTCATGCCGGCCTCCTCGGTTGGGATGATTCGAAAGTTGTTCCACGAGCACGCCCAGTATAGCGTCATGGCAACGCGCGGCGATCTTCTGGCGACTTGACAAGTGTTCGCTCGGGCACCATGATGGTGACCGAATGAACACCAACTCTCTCTGCGGAGACCGCGATGCACTCGTCCGATACTGAACGCGATACCGACTACCTGGGCCGCCTGCGCGACTACTACGCCGACGCCAGGCGCATCCCCTCCCATCAGCGCATTGCCGAGCTGATGGGCTTCGCTTCCAAGACCGCGGCCAGGAAGCTGTTGCGCCGGCTGGAAATCGCCGGTTTCCTGGAGCGCACTCCCGACGACGACGCATGGATGCCGCTGGGACGCTTCTTCGAGCGACCGCTGGCCGACGTCGCGGTGCACGCCGGCGCCCCGGATGCGATCGAGGGCTCGCGCGGCGAGACCTTTCTCATCGATGACTACCTGGTTCGCGCCCCGTCCCGGACCGTCATGGTCCCGGTCAAGGGCGACTCCATGGTCGATGCCGGCATCCACGACGGCGACATCGTCGTCGTGGTTCGCGCTCTGGCGGCCAGGCCGGGCGACTTCGTCATCGCCATCGTGGACAACGAATTCACCCTCAAGGAACTTGGCATCGAGCGGGGCAAGTTCGTGCTCAAGCCGCACAACCCTGGCTACCCGGTCATCCGACCCAAGGGCGACCTGGAAATCTTCGGCGTCGTCACCGGCCTCGTCAGGCGTTATCAGGGCTGAGCGATGAGCGCCTGCTTTCACGGACCGGGCCGCTCGCCTCGGCAAGGCCGCGCTTTCGCCGCATTTCCGGAGGAAGGCGTAATCCCGCTGGCGGGCTGCCCGATGCTGACCCGTTCCGTCCCCGCCGGATTCCCTTCCCCGGCCGCCGACTTCAGCGAAGGCCGCCTGTCTCTCGACGAACACTTCGTGGAACATCGGCAGGCGACCTTCTTCGTCCGGGCGGCCGGCCAATCCATGACCGGCTTCGGTATCCACGACGGCGACCTGCTGGTGGTCGACCGCGCCGTTCGCCCCGCCGACAGGAGCGTCGTGATTGCCGCGGTCGATGGCGGATTCGCGGTGAAACAGCTCTGCCATCTGCCCGACGGCGTTCTCCTGCGATCGGGCGGGCCCGGCCACGGCGACATCCTGGTCGGCCCGGATCAGGAACTCACCGTGTGGGGCGTGGTGCGTTATTCCATTCACCGCGTATGACCGGAGACTGTCACGGGAGCGAACTCTTTTCGCCGGAGCCGGTAGCCGAAATTCCTGGGGACCGGGGCCGACTTCTCGGGCACTTCGTCCATCCGATGCAGGATGCCCAGCTCCGCCAGCCGGTTCCGGAGATTTGAAATGACCGCGCCGGGGAGCCGATGGACATATTGCGCGAGTCGAATTCCAGGGGAGTGCCATGTGCAGCGAAGTTGCTGCTGAGTTGGATCCGCCCCTTGTCAATGACATACACCCTGGAGCCCAGACCGACGGAAAGCCGGAGGCTCTGCTCGGAGAGCAGGGATGGACTCCTGCTTCGTACCGCCAATCGGCCCTGCATGTGTTCAGCCTGGCGCACAGCGCGGCGCCGCGCCAAAAACCGATTATCATCTGCTGCCATGAAGGACTTGCAGCGCCGATGACGGCCAACAACTCGTTCCGTTTTCGCTGGTACTCCCGCGGCGATATCAACGGATTTTTCGCGCTGGCGATCGACAACATCGCCTTGCTGGTGGGTATGTCCGGCATCCTGATCGGGGTCTTTCACATGCCGTCCGGCATCGTCATGGGGCGTATGGTTCCCGGCACGGCGGTCGGCGTTCTGCTCGGCGACCTGCTGTACACCTGGCTGGCCTTCCGCCTGGCGCATCGCGAGGGGCGTCAGGACGTGTGCGCCATGCCGCTGGGCATCGACACGCCGTCGCTGTTCGCCCTCTGCTTCGGCGTCGTCGGCCCCGCCTACGTCGCCAGCGGCAACGCCGAACGGGCGTGGGCCGTGGGGATGGCCGTGCTGGTGATCATGGGCCTGGCCAAACTGGCCGCCGCGTTCTGCGGCGAGACGATCCGCCGCGCGCTGCCGCGGGCCGCCCTGCTCGGCGCCCTGGGCGCGGTGGCCGTCGCCCTGATCATGTTCTTCCCCTTCACCAGGCTGATCGCGGAACCCGTGGGTGGATTCGTTTCGCTGGGCGTGGTGCTGATCACCCTGATCGGCGGACGGCGCCTGCCCTTCAATTTTCCCGCCGTGATCGGTGCCGTTCTCCTCGGCTACGCCGCCTATCGCATCGCCATGGCCTTCGGCTATCGGCCCCCGCCGCTCACGGCCACGACCATGGCCACGGCCGCAGTCCCGCCCTGGCCGACGCTGGCCTTTCTCGACGGGCTGACGCTCGCCTGGCAGTTCATCCCCTTGGCGATACCCGTGGCCCTGGCTACGGTGATCGGCGGCATCGACAATGCCGAATCCGCAGCCGTAGCCGGCGACCGCTACGAGACGCGGTCCATCCTGCTCGTCGAGGCGGTCGCAACCCTGGTTGCAGGACTATGCGGCGGAGTCATCCAGAACACACCTTACATCGGACATCCCGCCTACAAGGACATGGGCTGCCGGGCCGGCTACACCCTGGCCACCGGACTTTTCATCGGCCTCGGCGCCGCCTCCGGATGGCTGGGCACCCTGATCGGCTTTCTGCCCGAATCGATCGTCGTGCCGGTACTCGTCTTCGTAGGCCTCGAGATGGCCGGTCAATCCCTGCGGGCCACCGATGCACGCCACAGCACGGCCTGGGGGCTGGCCCTGATCCCAGCCCTGGCCAAGCTGGTGGCAATACAACTGGCTGCGGTCATGGGCGGCGCCGGCATCGCCGCGGCGCAACTGCCCGAAGAAACCCGACGCAGCCTGCTGGCGCTGACCATGCTCGGCAACGGCTTCATCGTGACCTCCATGCTCTGGATGAGTTGGCTGATCTGGGTGATCGATGGCCGCCTCGGCCGCGCCGCGCTGACCGCCGTGATCGCGGCGGGCCTGACCCTCTGCGGCCTGATCCATTCCCCGTTTGCCGACGGCCGCCTGTTTTTTCCCTGGGCCGCCGAACCGTCGGTGCTCGGACTGGCGGGCGGCTACCTGCTGCTCGCCGGCTTATGCATCCTGTTCCCGTTTGCCGGCCGGCGCGATCGGGCCTCGGTTCGGCAGGCCTAAGAGATAGGCCCGATTCGGAGGCCTCAGAGCATCTCGACCAGCCACCGGGTCACGGTGCCGGTGGCATGTGCGCACTGCTTGCCGCGCTCCTTGTCGAAGGCCTGATACTGGTCGGCCTGCCACATGTCGTAGGTCCGCCCTGTGAATTGCTGCTGCAATTCCTTGCAGGTCACGCCGCCAAACTCCTGCCGAAAGCGCTCGGTGAATTCCTTGGCTTTCTTGAAATTGTTGATGCCGCGACCCGTGGCCAGTTTGTCGCGATCGCGCCCATACTTGGCGCTCAGAGCCAGCAGCGCCCCGGATAAAGCGCCGCAGATGCCTTCGCCGAGCAAACCGCCGCCTCCCGAGAGTCCATGGCTGGCCTTGATAGTCTGGTCGTCGATCAAGCCGAGCGTTTCCTGCACCGTGACAAGCACGCACTGCGGGCAGCACCCGTAGTCCAGTTCGTATTTCGCTGCTTTGTCATAAGCCTGTTGGGCAAGAAGCGCCCTTTGCTCCGGATTCATAGCGCACCATTAATTAGATAACTCTAATATTCTAGAGCAATGTTTCAGACATTGGCAAGCTCCGCGATCCGCGCTGCTACATTCCACCCAAGCGCTTGCCAAAGGAAACCGCGTAGGCCGGCGAGCGGAACAGAAGCACGGGGTCGTTGCTCGGGGCGATGCCGCCGGCCATGATCAGCGGGTCGAAGTTGATGCGTTCGCATTCCGCGCCCTTTTGCGGCATGGCCTTGTCGATCGTCAACGTGCCGACCTTCACCTGTTTGCGCTCGTTCGGCCAGGTCAGCGTGGGGTTGTCTTCGATATCGCCGGCGACGCCGATGGTCAGCACCATGTCCCAGCGCACCGGGGCCTGCCCGGCGCGGCTGATCAATGCCTGTTCGAGGAAGTTGGCGCCGGCGGTTTTCAACTCGTCGTCAGAGAGGCTCTTTTCGCCGTCCTGCGGGACGAAGCGCCAGCGCACCAGTGCGGTCTTGTTCGCCTTGTTGATGAACTTGAAGGTGTGGATGCCAAAGTAGGCGCTATTGGCATAGCTCGGTGGCGGGTTGTGGTCGGCCAGGTATTGCGCTTGCGCCAGGCTGTCGGGGTGGCTGGCCTTGAAGGCTTTGAGCTTTTCCGGGTCGGGCTTGCCGGTGGCAGGGTCGGGCCGCACGGCCAGCATCTGGTCGAGGAAGGTCTGCGGCGTGGCGGCGCCGAAAACAGGCGTATTGAGCATGGTCATGTGCTGTAGCTGGCCGCCCGGCAGTCTGAATTCCAGCGCCATGCCGCGCGGGTTCCTGGCGGTATCAGGCAATTTCGGATTGCCGCCGGCGAGGGAAAAGCGGGCGACGACCGGCACGGGCTTACCGGAAAACAGGGCCGAGCGGGTATAGGCCGCAGCATCCTGACTGCCGACGAATTCGCCGGCCGCACAGGTTCCCTTGATGTGGTTGCGGCGCTCGCCCGGCGTCACGCCGAAGGCCCCTTCAATGGCGGTGACTACCTGGCCAGGCTCCACTGCGTTGCCCGCAGCGATGGCCACCTGGGAGAAGATCGCGAGCAAGCCGGCCAAGGCGCAATGCGGCAAAGTGTTTATTTTCATTTGTTTTCCTTACGGTTGGGATTGAACGACTGCAATGGGTGTTCGAACGCGTCGAATGCGGCACGACGCAGCACTTGCCGTCGGTCCCGCAGAAAACCTTGATCAAGCCTTCCTGCGCAAAGCAGAAACCTGCATCGTGGTTGCCGGCATTATCGACGGAAACACCGCGCATCGCCAGCGCATCGAGGCAGGGAATCCCGGTCTGCAGCGAGCGTATGCCCCTGCCCGACCTGGGGCCTTGCGGCGTGCCAAATGCTGTTGAAGTTATCACCGGTCTTGTCGCCCGGCTCCCGGCCCTTGGCCCAGAAGTAAAGCGGCTTCCCCCTCAAAGCCCACTGCCTCTTGCCGTCATCGCGGCTGATGATGCTGTAGTCGCCGCCGGCAGTATCGCCCGTCATGGCGTACAGGGGCGGCCAGTTGGCGGCACAGTGGCCGTTGCCGACGCTCTTGCCGCCTCCGGCGACACCCATGTCGAAGGTATAGAGCGTCATGCCATTGCAGCCGGTGAGCACGCCGTTCGAAACCATGGCGGGCGCGGCGGGCCGCGTTTTGTAGGCAGAGCAAGCCGGTCGACCGCGTAGTCGACAAAGTAATATTGTGCCGCTATTTCTTGCCGGTCAGCACCATCTGCGTCTGCAGCCGCTTGTAATAGAAGTTCTGCCCGTACAATACGGCAACAGGGTTATGGCCGGTAACGCGATCCTTGACCACCAGCGTGGTAACCGGAGCCCTGCTGCGTTTGCTGAACAGCATGTCGTGACCGACGCAGAGGCCGACGATGATGTTCATGTCGGTTCCCATCTGGTTGCAGATTTCGGCTTGAGCGATCGGATTGCAGGCCGGTTCGAAGGTGCCCGGCCTGACCTTGTCCGATTCAGCCAAGCCCAGCTCCAGCTTGTCGATGCTCCCGGCTTTACAGCATACGCTGACCGGTTCAAAGCCTTGTGCCGCCAGAATCTGCGACAGCCTCTGTGTCTCATCCAGCAGGCCGATGCAGGTCGCGATGCCGATCTTCTTGTACCCCATCAGCTTGGCAAAGGCGATCGTATCCTCTACCCGCGTCCAGCGGGCATTGACGGCATCACTTCCCGGCACAGGCTGATAACAGAGTCCTTCGACCCTTGCGGCAACAAAGGCTGTCTTGGCCTCTTCACTGTCGCCCCGGTATTCATCAAACGACGCCTTCAGGATCTCTTGATAGTCCTCAGACGGGCAGTTGCCCGGTTTGGGGGGCGCCTTCGCGGGATCGCCGCTCCAGCAGTTGGTGGTACCGTGCTTCTGCCATACCAAACCGCACTTGGAACAAGTGACGGATTTCTTTCCCGACATAGCGAAATCTCCAATGTTTCTTCTCGACCCTCTTTCGACCTATATGGTCCCACACGCTATGGGAACTCCATCGCGCTTGTCCACATCCCGCAGCACGATCAAGAACACGGTGCCGAGGGCCATCGCGCCGGCCGCCATATAGAGCCCGGTGTCGTAGCTGCCCAGCCTGACGGCCAGCCAACCCGTGACGGCCGGGCCTATAATCTGGGCGACGCCGTAGGACAGGGTCATTTTGCCCATCATCTTCGCGGGTCGGGTCGGGTAGTAGCGACCAGCCATGGTCAGCACGAGGCTCACGATACCGATAAAGGTTCCGCCAAAAAGGACTGCGCCCACCAGGGAGAAAACCAGGCCACCCGGCCATACCGGCAGCAAAATGCCGCCGATCTGCAGGAGCGCCGCCAAGATCAGGGCGTTGAGTTCTCCCACGCGGCGGGCCATGAAGTCCCAGACGATGCATGCCGGCGCGGCTCCCAGACCCATGAGCAGAAACACCGTGGTTCCATGCCCTGAAACATTCGGCAAACGGTCGACGATGGCCACGATGAACGTAATGCTGACAACATAACCGATACCGGCGCAGAAATAGGCGACCATGAGAACGCGCATGAACAGCGCGCTGGGGGGATTGTCCTGCAACTGCTGTCCGCTCTTGGTCACCTGACTGCTGTCAGGCGCGGGCAGCCAGCGAAGCGCCGGGATGAGAAGGAGGCAACCGATCGCCGCGAATGCAAACCACTGCTGGCGCCAGTCCAGTGTGCCGGTCATTAGTGTCACTGCCGCCGCACAGCCGGCTATTCCCAGTCCGATGCCGGAAAAATGGATACCGAGTTCGCTGCGGTGGTTGTGCCGGATCAACCAGTTCAGGATGAGCCCCGTACCCAGGAGCATGCCGGAAGCGCTGCTCAAACCGGCGACGAAGCGCGAAATCGCCCAAACCGTGAAATCATTCGTCATGCCCATGACTGCTGTGCTGACAACGGCGACGACCATCCCGAGGCGATACAGGCGATCTTTCAGAACGAGGTCGCTGATGAGCGAGGCGACCAGAGCACCCGACAAATAGCCCGCATAGTTGAAGGCCGCCAGCCATGCCGCTTCGGCAATACCGAGGCCGGCCTGTTGCTGCATCAGCGGCAAAAGCGGGGTATAGGAGAATCGCGCGATGCCCAACACCAGGATCAAGGAAAAGATGCCGGCGCTCAGAACCTTCATGCGCTCGATCTGCTCACTCATGAGCTTTCCCTATCCCCATTCGATGGCGCCGTTTGAAATTTGCGCTGATGTATCCGCTGAATTTTGACCGGAGGCGAAAGCCGCAGGTCATCGATGCGACTGTGGGCAAGTGTAGCCGATTGTCTTGTCCTTTGGATCACATCTCGCCGGCGCTTCGCCCGAACAGGGACCCCACTCTATCGACCACGGTCACCCTTATCGTCGGATCGTCGAGCCGGAATTGGCATTCCTATGTCGGTCGGCGGCTTCTCGTTGGACGTCCCGTCCCTGATCGCAGCATCCGTTCCGGCAGTGCGGACATGGAGGGCTGAACTGCTTAAGCCATGGCCCCTGCCCGGCATTGCCGAGCCGGTATCGCTATCCTCATATGACCATCGCCCAATTGTGCCCTGCCCTGTCCGGGTATATGCTTTTCGGTCAGCGTGCAGGAAGGAGAAATTGCCTTGGACTTATCCATCGAAGAGGCTGGTCGCCCATGCCGGAAGTGCGGCCTGCCGTTGAAGTACATCACCTTCGACCGTACCGGTGAAGGCTTGCTGCCTGTCACCATCACGAGTTGCTCAAGCTGTGGGCACATTGGTTGGCAAGATCAGATCGAGACGGAACAACCGATGTTGGATTACGCAACAGGGTAATCTGCTTGCAGGCTGGCTCACCCGCCCAACCCTTAAAATCCCTCTCCTGCATCGCAGGCTTCCTGGGGTGCCCGAGTTGCATTCCCTTCGCGACGATCGTCCGGCCCTTGCGGATCATGTGCCGCATCTCGGCTCCGCCTGGCAGTTGCTCGTTTCTCCCGATGCACCAGGTCTAAGCGAAAGTCCGAGCGAAATGATCGACAGCCTGGTGCGCTGACTGCTACGCTAGGCATCTGTCAAACTGCGGGTTGGAGGAGAAATGCTCATCGGCGTGCCAAAAGAGATCAAGAACAACGAATATCGCGCTGGCATGACGCCGGCCGGCGTGAGAGAGTTCGTGCAACGCGGCCATCGCGTGCTGGTTCAGACCGGCCTGGGTTCGGGCGTAGGGCTCCATGACGGACAATACGCTGCGTCCGGCGCCGAGATCGTCGCTGAAGCTGCGGAAGTTTTCGCGCGAGCCGAACTGCTCGTCAAAGTCAAGGAGCCGCAGCCCACCGAGTGCCGCATGCTGCGCCCCGGTCAGGTATTGTTCACCTACCTTCACCTCGCCCCGGATCGGGAACAAACGGAGGCGCTTGTCGCGTCCGGCTGTGTCGCCATCGCCTACGAAACAGTCACTGCACCGGGGGGCGGGCTGCCCCTGCTGGCGCCCATGAGCGAAGTGGCGGGACGCATGGCTATCCAGGCCGGCGCCACATGCCTGGAGAAATCGCACGGCGGTGCCGGCGTGCTGCTCGGCGGCGTCCCGGGCGTGCCGGCCGGCCACGTGGCGATTCTCGGCGGCGGCGTCGTCGGCTACAACGCGACGCAGATGGCCGTGGGCCTCGGTGCCGAGGTCAGCGTGCTCGACCGTTCTTTGGCGAGGCTTGCCTACCTCGATTCGCTGTTCGGCAACCGCATTCGTACCATCCTCTCGACAGCCGCGGCCATAGAAGAATATGCGCTCGCGGCCGACCTCGTGGTCGGCGCCGTGCTGGTGCCCGGTGCCGCGACGCCTAGGCTTCTGGTGCGCGAGCAGCTGGCGCAAATGCGGCCTGGCTCGGTGTTGGTGGATGTGGCTATCGACCAGGGCGGCTGCTTCGAGACCAGCCGACCGACGACGCATGCGCAGCCGACCTTTGCCGTAGACGGCATCGTCCATTACTGCGTCGCCAACATGCCGGGCTCTGTGGCACGCACCTCGACGTTTGCGCTCACCAATGCCACCTTACCCTTCGCCATCAGTCTGGCCGACAAGGGATATCGCAAAGCCTTGCTTGATGATGCGCATCTGCGCGCCGGTCTCAACGTCCACCGTGGCGAGATCACCTGCGAGCCGGTGGCTGCCGCGCACGCCTATGCCTTCGTTGCGCCGCTGACCAGCCTGGGATCGCGCTGAGCCGGGCGGATTGGCGCAGGCCATGGGCGATGCCGCCAATCACCGGGGCGCGTTCACGCAATTCTTCGACTGCTGTCCCTCATCGAACCCGCCAGGCTCCGCTGCCTCGACTTCTTGCATTGCCTGCCCGATGTGCTCACTCGCCGGCCTGGGTCTGCTCCACCTCGATCGTCCTTCCCAGGTGCTGACGGCCGGACGGCTAGCGGACACGAGCAAGCCTTGCTCAGGATCCCGCCAAGAGGACAAGCCAGTCTTCGCGGAGATCTCTCCCCGTCAAATGCTCAGGGTGTCAGCCTGCGCCAATTCGACTGCATACGTGCGAGCACGCGTCGAATGGATTGCCCTCTCTCGAGGTCGAGATCAATCGTTGTCCGTCGGGCGGTTTGCCGAAGCGCGGTGGCACTGGGTGTGAAAAGCCCCGCCATGTCGCGATGAATGTGGCCCGTGACCTTGGTCGCGAAAATCTCGGTGGGTACCATCTGGTTTCTCCTTGCCCCTGTGGTCCGGCGTGACCGGCTCGCGGGGCGAGGAGCAGGTGACGCTTTAGCGGCATTTATGAGTCGCCCCGCAAGTTGTGCGTTAAATCGGCGACGGTGCCCACGGGCACCCCAAAGCAAAAGACCCGTTCCGGCTTGCGCGCTAGAACGGGTCTGGTGACATCCGCTTTAGCTGCATTTATAACGCGCCCGCAAGTTGTATCTTAAATCGGCGCTTACTACGCCAACACTATGCCAAAAGGAAAGGCGGATGTCAAACGCCCGGATTGCGCTCTGAATATTGCGGACTCCCGCCTCCCAGGCTCTGGCAGGGAACCAATCCACTTCTACTGCTACCATACGGCAACCAGCGGCCAAACAATTTCCAAAAAAGCAAAAAGGGTTTCCGGCAGAAACTCGGAAACCCTTGGTATTACTGGTCGGGACGGAGTGATTCGAACACTCCCTTACCGTCCCTGTTTCCGGGGCTTCCCGGCCATTTTTGGGCTTCTGTCCTCACCTGCAGCTCGGGGAGGTCACGAGCCGCTGACGTTGCCGAACTCGACTCCGTAAAAGGAGCCACCGATCTTTTTCGGCTTCCCTGAAGCGGCCTTTGGGGAGAGGGCGTTGCCGGCCAGAACCAACCACTGAAACTTGTTCTGGACAGCAGCCACTTAGGCTAGCTGACGGCTACGTGGGTGGCTCCGTGTGGCCGCGAATCGAGGTCCATTCGATTGGCAATTGATTTCAGATCGATTGCGTTAGGCAGCAGGCGATCGAACTCCTTTTTGACCACCCCGTAACACTCGCAGACCCGTGCCTCCAACTTCGCCCGGTCAAGCACCGTGATGTGACCGCGTCTGTACTCGATCAAGCCTGCCCTCTGTAAGCTGCCGGCGGCCTCCGTGACGCCCTCGCGGCGCACACCGAGCAGCAGGGCGATATGGTCCTGCGTCATCGTCAATTCGTTCGACGACGAGCGGTCGAGCCTCAGCAGCAAACACCGGCAAAGTTGCTGATCCAATGAATGATGCCGATTGCAGACTGCCGTCTGCGCCACTTGCACCAGCACCGCCTGCGTGTACAGCAGCAACACATGCTGTAATACACCAGAGAGATTGAATTCCTGCTGCAGCTGTTTCCGCGCCAAGCGATAGGCGTAACCCGCACTCTGTACGACAGCCCGGGTGGGCGAGGTCTTGCCGCCCATGAACAGGGAGACACCAACGACCCCCTCATTGCCGATGATGGCAATTTCGTCCGCTGAGCCATTCTCCAGGACATATAGACGCGATACGATGGCGGTCGTGGGGAAGTAAGCGTGGCGCATCGGAGTGCCCGACTCACCAATCACCTGACCGAGCGGCATCTGGATCAGTTCCAGATGCGGGAACAGGCGCTCGTAGTCTATCTTCGGAAGGGCCGCGAGAATGTGGTTCTGGCGGGGGTCATGTTGGGCAACCATGAGTCATTATCCCATGCCGTACAATTGCCAGTATAGATTGCCTTGACCGTTCCAAGATAAGGTTTTGTCATGGCGCGAACAACTCATTTTATCTCGTTAAAACAATGCCCGGTTATGCATTTTCGAACGGACATGGTCGGTAGCCCCGCCAGACTACTTGCGAAACAATGTTGTTAAGATTCACACTGGTTGCGAGTATTATCAATCCATATGCGCATGGAGTTAGCCATTTAATCACTTTTGGCATGTACTCCGGCTGAGTCGCCCTGGGGTCTACAGAGATGCACTGAGGCTACAGGGGGAGAAACGGTGCGTACGTTCATGAACGAGTCAAGCATTCGTAAGTCATCGTTAGCCTCCGCCAGGGGTCGCAGTCCGCAGATGGGCGCCCCCATGGGAGTTCAACGTGCAGCATTGATTGCAGTCCTGATAGTGGCGGCTTTTCCAGCCCTCAGTCTTGCCCAATCACCATGCCCAGGAATTCACGTGAAGATTCTGAACATAAGAAACAGCACTGGGATGGTAGCGTGCGCGCTGTTTGAATCTCCGGATGGGTTCCCTACTGACTACCTGCACTTTGCCACAAATGTTATGGTCATAAAGATACGGAAAGACAAAGCGCGTTGCGACTTTGAAGACATCCCGCCTGGAACATATGCGATGGCTGTCATTCATGATGAGAATATGAACGGCAAGCTCGATACCAATTGGCTGGGAATCCCGACGGAAGGGTTCGGGTTTTCAAACGACGCCAAAGCCGTGGTGGGCGCGCCTTCGTTCTCTGCCGCCAGCTTCCCATACGACGGACAGAATATCGATCTGACGATGAGCTTGCATTACTAAGCGTCCGTTGTGTTGCCCGAAATGATTGCCCAAGGTCGCACGGGCCTATCCCCCAACGACTCCGGACAGCAAGCCGGGATCCGTTTCTGTGACAACGGGCCCATTTGCAAGGAAGAGGTTGGGACAACTAGGGATGGCTTCGGCCGGCCAATGTCCTCTCTTGCGATTGCCATCGCAACGCCCCTATTTGCAGGATGGCGTCAAGGTAGCCGCAGCTAATGGAACCAACGTGCGCCAAATCAATAGGCAGATAGGCCGTTGAGAGTCAGCTTCCCGGGGTCGCCAGAGACCGGTGTGGTTAAGGTTTGTTCGATGTCTCCCCACACCCCCGTTGGCCGGTTGATAACGCTGGAGCATCGGCGCGCAGACGTTGAATAAACCTCGAAGGAGGAAACCGCGGAATGTTTCGAGGCGGGTTGAGTAGGCTTACGGCGCTATGGGAATTTGAAGATCGGCCCTCATGCCGGACATGGCACAGAGGCCGATCAGCTGACTGGTGATGTTGCACAACTGCTCGGCGCTGGTTCTGCTAAACCCGATGTGGCACGGAGCACTCGGTGACGACCGGCTGCTTTCAGGCATCGGAATTTCACTGACTGCTTTCCGGCGATGAATCCGAAGAGAGGACCGTCGCTTGCGTGCCCATACCCGACCTCGGAGTATCTTGAGACCGGACAATCTGTGCGTCATCGAACAGACGATTGAGTTGGCGTATGGCTACCATGCAATGTCTGAAGGGATATTGAGGAATTGCGAAAATGGTCGTGAATATTAAAGCGAGATGCCCATTCTGTGGATCACATAAGTTCAGGACAATGCAAAATGATGTAGGTCGGTGGAGCGTGGTTTGCGAGAACTGCGAGGCAAGCGGTCCGACAACGTTTAAGGAGCCCTCGGCGATCAAGGCGTGGCTGATACCGACATCGCGCCCGTAAATTCACCGGAGGATTCCGCCGACCTTCATTCCCACTGACCTATGAAAAGCTGACCCCTGCTCGCTTCAATTCATAATCAGCTTCCTACAAATCCCCAATCAGCCGGTCAAGATAGAACAACCCGCATACAACGTGGGATGCTTCCAGGTTCTTGTCCGCCTGAAGAAATGCCGCCACAAACGCCGAGCTTTCATGACAGTTGCCACGGCTGACCGTGGCGAGCTTGTGTGTACCGTTATTGAGGAAGGCCATCATGTCGTTCGTGTTTTGTGCGGGAACGAGGCTATCTTGCGAATCAGTAGTGTCCGGTTAAGAATCGAACAAACTCAGTTGGTTAGCGCAGAAGGGTGTTTCTGCGATGACGGCATCGAGCTGCAAGGCGCATGAAAGCTCGGCTTTCTCGAAAAGCGAGACCGAAAGAATCTGTAATAACGT
>CAIVDC010000089.1 GCA_903904605.1 uncultured Sterolibacterium sp. | reverse complement strand
GAGCAACAGCGCCAGCGCAGTATCGCCGCCCTTAAGCGCCGTGCCGCTGCTCTGGGCTTTCAACTTAATCCGGCGTCGGTGCCCGCATGAAAACCGACGCCTTCAGTTTTGTTTCTTGAGAGTAACTACGCCTCGTTGGTAGACATCATCCTACTAAAGCCTCCTGACGCTGTTGTTGCCGGCGCCATTGTTATAGTTCTACTGCTCGAGACACTCAGGCGGTCAACCGGAAACATATTGCCCTCGTTGGTTGTCTTTTTTCTTGTATACGCTTTGCTTGCCGACAGGGTTCCTGGTCAGTTGCAGGGACGGGCCACTGATTGGCAAACCTTGACTGCCTACCTGTCCATCGATGTCAACGGCATGCTGGGCATTCCTTTAAAGATAGGCACATCGGTCGTAATCTCATTTATTCTTTTCGGCTACCTGCTGATGGTCACTGGGGCATCAAACTGGTTCACCGAGCTCGCGCTGACGGCCATGGGCAGGTTCCGGGGCGGATCTGCGAAAATCGCCGTGATTGCCTCGGCCCTGTTTGGGTCCATTTCAGGCAGCGCAGTAGCCAATGTCGTAGCGACCGGCGTGGTAACGATTCCGATGATCAAGCGCAGCGGCTATAAACCCCACCAGGCGGCTGCGATCGAGGCGGTGGCCTCGACAGGCGGCCAATTGATGCCGCCAGTCATGGGAGCGTCTGCATTCTTAATGGCGGAGTTTCTCCAGATTTCCTACGGCCAGGTCGTCATGGCCGCCTTGATTCCAGCAGTTCTATATTCCATGGCACTTTTCATCCAAACCGATTTGGACGCTGCTCGGCTTGGCATGACCCGCGTCCCTGAAGATGAGATACCCACGCTGCGAAGCGTCCTGCCTGGAGTTCATTTCGCACTGCCCTTCATTGCCCTCGTTGTGTTGCTTTTTGCATTCAATATGTCACCGGAGCTTGCGGCATTATGGTCGGCTCTCGGATTGATATTTCTGTCACTTATCCTGGGTTATCACGGAAAACGTCCGACCGTCTTGTCATTGCTGGACACCCTGAGAAATACCGGAATATCGGTCGTTGAAATCATTCTGATTACCGCATCAGCGGGCTTGGTCATAGGCGTTTTGGCCATCTCCGGCCTGGGCTTCAACATGACCCTGGCGCTGGTATCGCTCGGCGGCGGCAATCTTTATTTGCTCCTGCTCTTGTCGGCACTGGTTTGCATAGTCCTTGGCATGGGCTTGCCAACTGTTGGCGTCTATGTCTTGCTCGCCACCCTGGTGGCACCTGCGCTGGTGGAGGTTGGGGTTCAGCCCATTGCGGCTCACCTTTATGTCATGTATTTCGGCATGATGTCCATGATCACCCCGCCGGTTGCGATCGCCGCTTACGCCGCTGCCGGGCTGGCCAATGCCGACCCCTGGCGAACGGCCATAGAATCGGTGCGTTTGGGCTGGTCTGCCTATGTCTTGCCTTTTCTTTTTGTCTTGTCTCCGACCCTGATCCTGATAGGGCCGCCCAGAGATGTGGCGATTGCCGTTGTCACCGCCACGCTGGGCATCTGGCTCGTCTCGATTGCGGTGGTCGGTTATTGGGTGCGCCCGGTCAACGTTTGGAACCGGCTATTATTCGCAACCGCCGGCCTGCTCTGCCTTATTCCTGCGGGGGCGTTTCGTCACGCTGAACTGACCGATCTAGCCGGTGTTATCGTGGGTCTCATGCTGATCGGGTACGAGTATTGGGCTTCGCGAAGCGGCCAAGTCAGGGCCGGTGCGCAGGCGACTTCATAACCCGTGACGGGCCCGATTGAGCCGTCCGGTCAAGAGTCCCTGGCCAGACGAATGCCAGAAAATTGCCAGCACGCGGAGGCCGGGAAGAAGTTGCGGTAGGAAGCGCGCAAGTGTCTCTCGGGAGAGACGCAGGATCCGCCCCGCAGGACATACTGGTTCACCATGAACTTGCCGTTGTATTCCCCCACCGCACCCGGCCCGGCCCGAAAACCCGGATAGGGCGCGTAGCTCGATCTGGTCCATTCCCAGGCATCGCCGAACAGTTGCGCGATCCCGGGCGCCGCCGCAGACCGGGGATGGAACTCCCCGGCCGACGCGAAATGCCCGCTGACGGCAAGGCCCGACGCGGCTTGTTCCCACTCTGCTTCAGTCGGCAGGCGTGCATCCGCCCAGCGGGCGTAGGCATCGGCCTCATAGTACGAAACATGCACGACCGGCCGCTGGGGATCGAGCCGCACCAGCCCGCCTAGGGTGAACTCCAGCCAGTTCTCATTCCGTCGCCAGTACACGGGATGCTGTCGATTCCCGGCCGTCCGCCAGTCCCACCCTTCGGCCAACCAGAAGCTCGGATCGGCATAGCCGCCGGCCTCGACGAATTCCAGGTATTCGCCATTGGTGATAAGGCGCGACGCGAGGCAGTAGGGTTCGAGATACACGTGATGACGTGGCGTTTCGTTGTCAAAACAGAAGCCGGGGCCGGCGTGGCCTATTTCCATGACTCCGCCGACAAAGTCATGCCAGGAGAGTCTCGGGGCCGGTTCGATGCTAGGCAAGCCAGCCCTGTAGGCTGGCGCCAGCGGGTTGACGGAAAAGAGGTGCTTGAGGTCGGTCAGGAGAAGTTCCTGATGCTGCTGTTCATGGTGCAGGCCCAGGGTCACCGGTTCGGCCAGGTCGGGATGCGCCTCCGAGTCGGCCAGCGCCGCCAGCAAGCGACCGTCGACTTCGGCGCGGTAGTCGAGGACGGCGGTCAGGTCAGGACGTGTCAGCAGGCCGCGCTGTGCGCGCGGATGCTTTTCGCCTACGGCGTTGTAGTAGGAGTTGAAAAGTACCCGGAATGCCTGGTCGAACGGCTTGAATTGCCGTTCCCAGCGTTCCAGAACGAAGGTTTCAAAGAACCAGGTCGTGTGGCCCAGATGCCATTTGACCGGGCTGGCATCGGGCATCGATTGTACGCAGCAATCCTCGGCGGAAAGCGGCGCAGCCAGGGCAACCGTGCTCTGCCGGACATCTCGGTAGCGTCCGCATAGTTCAATTGTGTCCATGGCAGCGAATTCCGGTTCAGTCCTTCAGGCTCGAGCAAGAAAAACCGCGAACCACTTGCGGGTATCGGTCCAGCAAGACGTCTGTATGAATCCCGCCCGCCTAAGGAGATCTGCGAAGCCTTCGATGCTGTACTTGTAGCTGTTCTCAGTGTGAATTCTCTCCCCACAGCGGAAATAGCGCTCCACTCCCCTCCAGCATACCCTCACGTCGCGGGTTGCTTCAAGATGCATTTCAATGCGCGATCGGGTGCGGTCGAAGAATGCCAGGTGACGCCAGTCGCGGAGATTGAAATCGGCGCCGATCAGGCGGTTCAGATGGGACAACGCGTTCAGGTTGAAGGCCGCGGTGACACCTGAGGCATCGTTGTAGGCGGCTTCCAGAACTGCCACGTCCTTGATCAGGTCGACCCCGATCAGCAATGCTCCTGCATCTCCCGACAAACGCCGTATGCGTTCCAAGAGCACCAATGCCGGGTCCGCGTCGAAATTGCCGATCGACGAGCCGGGATAAAAAATCAGGCGCTGCCCGGTCGGTATGTCGTCGGGAATGACTATTTCGCCGCTCAGATCGGCCACGATGGATCGAATGTCCATGGCTGGAAACGCGCCGCGCAATCCCGACAAGGCCTCGTGAAGGAAGTCGGCCGAGATATCCACGGCGACAAAACACTTCGGTCGAAGCAACGCGCATAGTGTCCGGGCCTTTTCGCAGTTGCCGGCACCCAGTTCGATCACCGTCGCTCCGACGGCGACACAGTTGCCGATATCCCGGCCATGCGTCGCCATGATCATGCGTTCCGTACGGGTGGGGTAATACTCAGGCAGTCGGGTGATGCGTTCGAACAGCGTGGAGCCCTCCCCGTCATAGAAATACTTGGGCGAGATACTGGCCTGGGCTGCGCAAAGACCGGCGATGATCTCGCGCTCAAGAACGGAAGGACCACCGCTCTCCAAGCTGACAGACAGGTTCGCGCCATATTCGGCTGAGTGCCCCCCCTGCGTCGAGGACTTGTTCACTTGCTCTCCTATCATGCGGTATTGCGCTTTGACCGCGCTGAACGGGACGGCCCTGGCGAAAGCGGACATGTCACACTATCTCAAGATCCGACATCATTTTGAGGAGGGGCCAACTGGTCGGCATGACCTCATCTCGGACGAGTATACCTGCCGCATACGGCGCGTGGTTGGATCCTGATCTCCGAGGCAGGCAGCAAGATCGGAATCGCAGAAGAAGCGGCTGTTTTCGGTCCCCGCCTCCTCAGCCACGATGCTTGTCCCCAGAGGGCATAGTCTCAAAGTCCGGGCAAGGTCCATCGGGCGGCCTTCAGAGCGGCAAACGGCATAAGACGTCCCGCATGCCGGCTCACCGATGGTAAGATCCCACGGCACAAGCCGATCAACTTCTTGGAAACAATCCGATGCGGCAAATACCTATCGGTGCCAAGGGAGAGTATTCCCTCGTCGTAACCGCTGAACATCTTGCCAACCGCTTCAAGGATGCCATGTTGCCGGCTGTTCTGGCTACGCCGGTGTTGGTCATGATTATGGAGAACGCGGCACTGAACGCCATCAAGACTTACTTGAATCCAACTGAAAGTGCGGTGGGCACCCGTATCGATGTCATCCACCTTGCAGCCACTCCGATCGGTCTGACTGCCACCGCCAAAGCCGAGGTAACCGGCGTTGACGGGCGGCGGATTGAGTTTCGTATTGACGCGACCGACGGGATCGAAAGAATTGGAACCGCCACCCATGAGCGGGTGCTCATCGACAAGGTCAAGTTCGAGGAACGGTTGAAGTTGAAGGGTGGTTAATCGACGGAGCGGATCCGCTTCCCGCGTCTTTTCGTTTTCCGGAACAGGCTCCGATCGCTTCTCTTCGAGAAAGGCGATGAGCAGCAACGGCAAAACAGCTGATTCGGCTGGCTCGCCACAGCCGCGCCCCCATGAACTTGTCCCAAGAGCGCGCGACCACAGCGAGCAGGTTTAGGCGGCGATCGCATCCTGCCCGGTGATGTCGCCGATCTGGCGGTGAACCCGCGCCAGGCTGGCATTTCTGCTCTCTTCGCCGATCGCCAGGCCTTCGGCGTAGATGAACTCCACATCGGTGATGCCCATGAATCCGAGAAAGTCGCGCACATATCCGGTTTGCGTGTCGAGCGGGGTGCCCTCGTAAAGGCCGCCGCGAGCCGCGAACACATAGGCTTTCTTGCCGCTCAAAAGGCCGACAGGCCCGTTCTCGGTGTACTTGAAGGTGTGGCCGGCGCGGCCGACGTGGTCGAAATAGGCCTTGAGCGTTGAGGGCAGGCCCAAGTTGTATAGCGGCAGGCCGAGCACGAGCACGTCGGCGGCCTTCAGTTCCGCGATCAGCGCGTCCGATTCTTTCACCGTCTCCTGTTGCTCCGCGCTGCGCTCTTCCGGCTTGGCGATGAACGCAGCGAAACGCGCCGCGTCGAGGTGCGGTACCGGTTCGCGCGCGAGATCGCGCACGGTGACTGTCGCGCCCGGATTGGCTTCGCGCCAGGAGGCGACGAAGCGCTCGGCAAGCCGGCTCGATTGTCCACCGATTGAGAATATGCTGCTGTTGATCTGGAGAAGATTCTTCATGATGGTTCCTTTGGTTAATGCCTTGAGGTAGGAGTAAGAAGGCCGACGCGCTCACGGTTTCCAGCGGAGTCCTCGTGTTCGACTTCGCCCTCGTAGGCGATGCTGACCGTTTCGAAACCGCGGTGCGGATGACAGTCGACACCGCGACGCTGCGCACTAGGCTCGAAGCGGGTCGGGCCGGCATAGTCGAGCATGAGGCCGGCGTTCTTGTAGCTGAATATCCTGCGCACCGGAAAGCCGTCCCCAACCCAATGGGATTCCGTGGCGCGCTGTAGTAAGGTTGATGTTCTTCATGGCGTTTCTCCTTGCTTGCATGACGATCTGACGTGGCCATTTAAGCATTTACTAAATCGATAAAAAAGCGGAAAATTTAGGCAGATTCAATCGAATTTGGAGATCTATCTCCGTGAACACCCATATCACCCTCGAGCAATGGCGCGCGCTGACAACAGTGGTCGATGCAGGCGGCTACGCCCAGGCGGCAGAGCTCATGCACAAAACGCAGTCGTCAGTGAGCTACGCGGTGCAGAAGCTGGAATCGCTGCTTGGCGTAAAGGTGTTCAAGCTGGAAGGACGCAAAGCGGTGCTGACGCCGACCGGCCACCTGTTGTATCGCCGCGCGCGCTACCTGCTCGATGAAGCGGCTGTTCTCGAGCAGGCCGCTAAGAAGCTGTCCGCCGGCTGGGAAGCCGAGATCCGCGTGGTGGTGGAATCGGTGTTTCCGACTTTCGTATTGCTGCGTTGCCTCGACCTCCTGGGCGCTGAGAGTCCGCACACCCGCATCGAAGTGATCGAGTCGGTCATCAGCGGCGCTTCGGAGGCGCTATTGCAGGGTCAAGCCGACTTGGCGATTGCAAGTAGCATTCCGCAGGGATTCCTTGGCGACTCTCTGCTGCAGATCCGCTTTGTCCTGGTGGCGCATCCGGACCATGCGCTGCACCGCCTTGGACGCAAGATCACGATGCAGGATCTGCGTGTGCATCGCCAACTGGTGGTCCGGGAGACGGGTCTGCGCCGTGCGACGCCCACCTTCGTCGAGGCCACGCAGCGCTGGACCGTGAGCAACATGGCGACCTCGATAGAGGCCGCGCGCTGCGGTTACGGCTACGCATGGTTGCCCGAGGAAAAGCTGCGCGACCAGATCTCAGCCGGAACCTTGAAACCGCTGCCTTTGCGCGAGGGTGGAGAGCGTTTCGCGCAACTGTACCTGGTATTCGCCGACCGCGACCATGCTGGGCCGGCGATCACGAGGTTTTCCGAAATCATTCGCGAGCAGTTGACGAAGGAATGCCGGCAAGGCGTCGACGCCCAGGCTGCGAAACGCGCCCTGCCGGCGGCGAGGCGCGTCAACTAAATACGGCGAAGGCTGATTCCATCGTAGATGATGCTGCCGTTCAGGAGAGACGAAATGCGCTACGAGCTTTATTACTGGCCGACCCTGCAGGGCCGCGGCGAGCTTGTCCGGCTAGCGTTGGAGGATGCCGGTGAGGGTTATTTGGATGTCGCCCGCCTGCCGGCTCGTGCAGGCCTAGGCATGCCGGCGATGATGCGATTGCTGAGCGGAGAAGCGGTCGCGTGCCCGCCGTTCGCCCCGCCCTTTCTGAGAATCGCAGGCAGCAAGCAACTGCTCGCGCAAACGGCGAACATTCTCCTTTTCCTAGGACCGCGCCTCGGGCTCGTGCCGAAAAGAGAGGCCAGCAGGTTCTGGGCGCACCAATTGCAACTCACCATCGCCGATTGGCTCGTCGAGGTCCACGACACGCACCACCCGATCGCCGTCGGGCTCTATTACGAGGAGCAAAAGCGTCCAGCCAAGCAGCGCTCCGCCAACTTCTGCGCGGAACGCCTGACGAAGTATCTGGGATACTTCGAGAAGATCATCAGCAGCAATCCGGGCTGGAACGGCGGCCTCGTCGGCAGAGCCACGTCGTACGTGGACCTTTCAATGTTCCAGATGATCGCCGGCCTGCGCTATGCCTTTCCGCACACCATGTCGGAGCTGGAGCCGAAGCATCCTGGTCTCGTAGCGCTGCACGATAGGATCTCGGCGCGGCCGCGCATCGACACCTATCTGAAATCAAAGCGGCGCGTTCCTTTCAACCAGTCCGGCATTTTCCGTCATTACCCCGAACTTGATCTGCCGCGTTAGCACCCGCGTCCGCGCGCGGGCAAGGATGATCTCAGCTCCTAGCCGCCAGCGGTACCGATCATTGCCCCGATACCCGCAGTGAACCCCATCGCCAAGGCACTCCGGAAAGTGATTCGGACCATTCCCATGCGCACATTCGCACGGCCGACATCGGTGTTGGCACGGCACCGTCGGCTGCCAGCCGGCGGGTTGGCGCACGTGATCTGCCGTGATTTTTCGGCCATCGCAATTGCGCAGAAGGGATTCGAGTACGATGCGGATTGAAACGGGCAGCCGGGACATTTTGCCGAGCCCGGCCGATTCCAGCGCGCCCGGTGCGCAATAGCGAAGTGATCGCCCGGATGCTAGAGGGAACTTCTGTAATGCGCCGAACGGATCATGGGGCATGATGACCCGCACCAGTAAGTTCGCGACAGGGCTGACGCAAGTCCTTCGAGTATAGACGAGCGATGGCGTCCGGAGTGGTTGGCGACCAATTGGAGCGAAGAGACAAGACATGAATGCAACCCGTATGGAACAAGACTCCTTCGGTGCCATCGAGGTGCCGGAGGACCGGCTCTGGGGTGCTCAGACACAGCGCTCGCTGGAACATTTCGCCATCTCCACCGAGCGTATGCCGCAGGAAATAATTTTGGCTCTGGCCACGCTGAAGTCTGCCAGTGCCAGGGTCAATCGCGCACTGGGATTGCTGCAGGAAGACAAGGCTCAGGCCATCGTCACGGCAGCGGAAGAGGTGTTGTCCGGCCGCCACGAGCAGGAATTCCCCCTGTCCGTCTGGCAGACCGGTTCCGGCACCCAGAGCAACATGAACATGAACGAAGTGCTGGCCAACCGCGCTTCGGAACTGCTCGGCGGCGAGCGTGGTCCGAACCGCCTTGTCCATCCCAATGACGAGGTCAATCTCGGCCAGTCGTCGAACGACATTTTCCCTTCCGCCATGCACTGGGCCGCAGCGCTCGGCATCGTCGGCACCCTGCAACCGGCACTGGCCGGCCTGCGCGCCACGCTGGCAGCGAAGTCGGTCGCCTTCCGCGACATCGTCAAGGTCGGCCGCACCCATTTGCAGGACGCCACGCCGCTGACTCTGGGCCAGGAATTTTCAGGCTACGTCGCCCAGCTCGACCATGCCGCATCGCTGATCAATGCCGTGCTGCCTTCGCTCTACCCGCTCGCGGTCGGCGGCACCGCGGTCGGCACCGGTCTTAACACCGATCCTGAGTTCGGCGCCCGCGTGGCGGCTGAACTCGCCCGCAGCAGCGGCCTGCCGTTCGTCAGCGCGGCCAACAAGTTTGCCGCGCTGGCCGCTCACGACGGTCTCGTTGCGGTGCACGGCGCGATGAAGACACTTGCCGTAGCGCTCATGAAGATCGCCAATGACGTCCGCTGGCTCGCCTCCGGACCACGCTGCGGATTGGGCGAAATCGGCATTCCCGAGAACGAGCCCGGCAGCTCGATTATGCCGGGCAAGGTCAATCCGACCCAAAGCGAGGCGCTGACCATGCTTTGTTGCCAGGTCATCGCCAACGACGTGGCCATCGGCATCGGCGGCGCCTCGGGAAACTTCGAGCTGAACGTCTTCAAGCCGCTCATTGCCCACAACTTCATGCAAAGCGTTCGGCTGCTCGCCGATGGCATGAAGAGTTTCGCGGCGCACTGTGTCCGCGGCATTACCGCCGACCGCAAACGCATTGCCGAACTCCTGGAGCGCTCGCTGATGCTGGTGACGGCGCTGACACCGCACATCGGCTACGATCGCGCCGCCGAGATCGCCAAGCGGGCCCACCATGAACAGCTGACGCTGCGCGAGGCGGCACTGGCGCTTGGCTATGTCACGGCGGCGGACTTCGACCGCTGGGTGCGGCCGTCCGATATGGTCGGCGGCGGCCAGCGTCCGTAACCCGAATGCGAGGCGTCAACACGGCCGGCTGCACCGCGACCTGACCAGCGAACCGGGGCGATGCGCCCGCTTTCGGGCGGGGCAGGGTCGAAGAACTGGCGAGGTCATGGAAAGCGCAGAATATTTCGCTGTTATTTCGCGCGGAACTATCCTATAGTATGTCCCGCACGGGGCTGAGATTAGGCTTGCTCAACCACGTGGCAAACCCGGCGAAAGCCGGTGGCGCAAAGCTAGAGGGGCTAAAGGGACTCGTGTCCGACGCCAGCCAGCTGCCTCATCCAGAGTTGGATGTGATCCGTCACCTGCATGGCCGGCACTCAATGACTTGATAGGAGTGTCGTCATGAAATTCACCATCCCCGAACTCGCCTCCGTCTTGCTGCTCGCCCATCGGGCGGTATCGGCATTTGGTGACGTCTGGCTCGACCCTGTTTGCAGCAGGCTGCCGAGCCACTGCCGACTTTGATACGGCAAGGCCAAGCACGCGGCGAAACCGTGCCATTCCCGGGCGTAGAACAATGAGTCGCTTGGTGGCTGTCATCAACAGGTCAATCTAGAAGTCCTGCATGAAGAGATCTCAGCTCACTGAAGCGCTCTCCCTCCGATTCAAGCAATTTACCCTTGCTGATTCAAAGGCGGCTGTCGACACGATCATCGAAGCCCTAACCGAGGCTCTTGCGGGACAGAGCCGAATCGAGATTCGCGGATTTGGCTCTTTCAAGTTGTATTATCGGCCGCCCAGAACCGGCCGAAACCCGATGACCGGAGCGCCTGTTCAAGTTCCTGCCAAGGCTTCCATTCGCTTCAAGATGGGTAAGGAGTTGCAGGAGCGGGTGGATAGGAGCAAGCCCTGACGCGCGCTTTGATTTGACGTCAATCAGCACTGATTGATATTCGCGATTCCGAAGATGGAAGGAATCGTGGATCAATGAGGCGCAGGCTACGGCCAGTCAGCGAAACTGTTCGATGACGGCGAATCGGAACTTAAGTGGGCTCCGGTCGCCTTCCGACGGTAGCGGCCCGGACTGAGCCCCGTCTGGCGACTGAAGAAGCGACTGAAATAGCTTGTCGTGCGAAATCCGAGATCGGCAGCGATCTGCTCGATGGTGAATCCCGAGTGCACCAGCCTTTGCCCCGCTTCATGGGTGAGGCGTTCGTGGACCAGTTGGAGCGGCGTTCGCTGCAGCGTCCTGACCGAAACATCGTGCAGGCGATCGTGGGAGATTTGCAGAGCCTTGGCGTACTGAGCGATCGTCCATTGTTCCCTGAAATGCAGTTCTACCAGGTTGCGGAATCTCAGCAGGATGGTCGAATGGGTGCTGTGGCCCCGCATCGAGACCTCTTCGAGACCAGAAAGACGCCAGCAACACACCAGGATGATGGAAATCTGGGCGCTCAGATAGACCCAGGAACCGCGCTCGCTCTTCTGGGTTTCCCTGTCGATAGCGGCGAATGCATGACTCACTTCGGCGAAGGATGCTGCATCCTCGATCTCGTCCGCGATGACCGGCCGATCGATCAAGTATCTCAACCGAGCCGATTCCGCATGTTCGCCGAGGGAATTCCTGGCCTGGATATCCAACAGCCAAACGATATAGCCCTGTGCTCCGGCAAAGACGCGCAGATAATGTCCAGGATCGACGGGTAGCCAGGCCAGCGCGGGCGAGGCCAGGCCAATCGACTCCCCTACGCCGCCAATCTCACCCTTGCCGCCGGTCAGCAAGATACAGGCTCGGCTCAAACCGCCGTGCTCATACTCCAGACTGAAGCGCCTTACCTGCAAGGCCGCCAACAGTTTCTGGACCACGACATTCATGCTCTGGTTATGGTTCAATCCGCGGACCGGAGGCTCCAGGCGTTCCATGATCGACTTCATTTCCGGCTCCTCCCTATGCCGTTTTGATACCAAGTTGTGAACAGTATCACCCAAAAGGCAGCAATCTCAATACGGTCTGCTGCATCGCAATAAGCCATATCAAATTTAGAAATCTTTTTATTATCATTACTTTGTAGTGAATTTGCGTCTGCAGATCGATTTTTTCAGCTTCCTAAATAATGACATAAATACACAATTATGGGCATTACCATAGAATCATCAATCTTCTAAAGTATCTGGAAAGGTGCACGAACTGCCGGGGACACTGGGATGCCGGCCCCCCGCGTTTCGAAGCCCCAAAGACTGGGAAGGAGACAGGATCAATGCATCTCGCAACGGGACCGCTTGACACGCTTGCCTGCGCCATGCCGGCCGGATTGCCGGTACGGCGCGCGACGACCCGGCGTCCTTCTCGACCACAATTGCCCCAGTGACGGCGGCTTTTTCCTTGGAACGAGCGGTGCGCCGTCGGCATCCCGACTTACCGATCAACGCCTCTAACTTGAACTGGAGATCCTGATGCAAGAAGCCCTGATGCTCGTCAACAACGTCGATATGGCGTCCAGTAATGGCGCCACTTTCGACCGCCTGACTCCAATTTCCGGCGCGGTCGCGACGCGCGCCGCTGCGGCCACCGTGGAGAGCGCCAATGCCGCCGCCAATGCGGCGGCCGCCGCCTTCCCGCAGTGGTCTGAAACCACCCCGGAAGAACGACGGACGATTCTCAACAAGGCGGCCGATCTGATCGTGGCGCGCACGCCGGACTTTATTCAGGCCATGGCCGGGGAAACGGGAGCCACAGCGGGGTGGGCCGGCTTCAACTGCTATCTCGCCTCAAACATGCTGCGTGAAGCGGCATCGATTACCACTCAGATCACCGGCGAGGTCATCCCCTCGAACAAGCGGGGCTCCCTTGCATTGGCACTTCGCCAGCCGGTTGGCGTGGTGTTCAGCATCGCCCCCTGGAACGCGCCGGTGATACTCGGTGTCCGCGGTATCGCGCTGCCCCTCGCCTGTGGCAATACGGTCATCCTGAAAGCCTCCGAGCTGTGCCCGATGACGCATCGCCTGATCGGCGAGGTCTTGCGCGAAGCGGGTCTGCCCCCGGGGGTACTCAACGTCGTCTTGAATGCACCGAAAGATGCGGCAGCGGTGGTCGAGGCCCTGATCAGCCATTCAACCGTTCGCAGAATCACCTTCACCGGATCGACTAGGGTTGGTAGAACCATCGCCGAAGTCAGTGCCAAGTATCTGAAGCCCTGCCTCCTGGAACTCGGTGGCAAAGCTCCGTTCGTCGTGCTGGACGATGCTGATCTCGACGAGGCGGTCAAGGCGGCGGCATTCGGCGCATTCTTCAACCAAGGCCAGATCTGCATGTCCACGGAACGGATCATCGTCGATGCCAAAGTGGCTGACGAATTCGTCAAGAAACTGGCGGTCAAGGCTGCATCGCTGAAGTCCGGTCTGCCAGGCGAAGAAGGTTGTGTCTTGGGCTCGATGATAGGCTCGGACGCCGCCCTCCGGGTGAAGTCGCTGGTGGACGATTCCATATCCAAGGGAGCGTCGCTGCTGGTCGGCAACTCGATCAACGGCAGCATCATGACAGCGACGGTGGTCGACCACGTTACGCCGGCCATGCGACTCTACTCGGAGGAGTCTTTCGGGCCGGTGGCGGCGGTCATGCGCTTCGACAGCATCGAAGAGGCCCTCGCCCTGGCCAACGATACCGAGTATGGTCTCGCTGCCGCGGTTTTCGGACGGGACGTGACAAGGGCGCTGGCAGTGGCGAAGGGAATCGAATCCGGTATCTGCCACATCAATGCGCCGACGGTGCACGACGAGGCCCAGATGCCTTTCGGCGGCGTCAAGGCCAGCGGCTATGGCCGCTTCGGCGGCAAGGCGGCCATCAACGAATTTACCGAATTGCGCTGGATCACGATCCAGACCGAACCGCAGCACTACCCGATCTAGCGCTTCGAAACCGATGTCACGCGGCAGAGAACTGCGCTTACGTGCACGGAGCCATCCCGCACAAGGAGACAGTGCATGCATGTGCGAGGAAAGAGCATCGTGGTCGCCGGTGCAGCAGTGATCGCCGCAGATCGCAACGAACCCGCCGCAGGCGCCTCCGACCACTTCGTCGAGGCCGACCTGTGCGATCCTGCATCCATTGCCGATGCTGCGAGCAGCATCGGCAATGGGGTCGAAGCGCTGTGTAATATTGCCGGCTTGCCGCCGACGAGCGAACGCGGTGGCCTTTCCGCGTTCCTATGCCTGCGCATGGATTCGCGGCAGCAACGTTCCCTGCGGTGGCCGGATGAGCGCTCACCTGCTCCTGGGCAGAAGCGGACTCGCCTGAACGGGCAGTCACCTGCGCCGGTGATGTATGCGTTGGTCGATTCGATTCGAAGAGGACGGCATATTTGAAACAACGAAGAGGAGGAGCGAAACGAATGGACGCATCGCCGGTGTTTGCGGGGTGCGCGAGTCTTGGTGACGGCCTGGGCAAGGGCCATGCGATACAGATCCCAACGAGGGTTACTTCGCTGCCGCCGTCAATGTCAGCCGTAGTATTCAATTCATAGGACCAGATGCTTCAGCAAGGCCCGGGCGTTCCCTATTTCGCTTGGGCTCATACCCTCGGGGTACTCGACGCCACGACTTTCCCGGCGAGCGAATCCATCCTGCTGTTCGCCCTCACGATCGTCGGCGGCGCCTAAAGCTGGCTGGGACTCGTCCTCGCGGGGCTGCTGTTCCGCGCCGCGCCGGCAGTGCTGAACGATATCGGCGTCAATGGGCATCTGGCCTACGTTATTTTCGGCGCCGGACTGTTGCATGCGCTGATTACCGCGCCATCCGGTATCGCCGGACAGATCCTCGATGGCCTTCGGCGACTGGGCAAACGGGGGGCCGGAGGATGATTGCAATCCGCGACGTTTCGGTTTCCTTTGGCGGAGTCCGCGCCCTCAACAACCTGACGGTGTCGCTGTCCGATACGGTCGTCGGCATCATCGGCCCCAACGGCGCCGGCAAGACCACGCTGCTCAACGTCTTCAGCGGCTTCGTCGCCCCGGCCTCGGGTTCAATCAAGGCATTCGGCACCGACCTGCTCGCTATGCGGCCCCATCAGCGCGCGCGCTGGGGACTGCGGCGCTCCTTCCAGACTGAGCAGGTGGTAGACGATCTGACCGTCGCCGACAATGTCCGGGCCATGCTCGATTCGCTCTCGCTTCCTTCACGCGCAGACAAGGAGGCGCAGATCGGTAAGGCGCTTGCTTTCGTCCGACTTTCGGACAAGGCCGATGAAATGGGTGCGGCACTCAATACCTTCGAGAGACGCATGCTCGAACTCGCCAGAACGCTGGTGGGCTCACCCAAGATTGTCCTGCTCGACGAACCGGGAGCCGGTCTGCGGGAAGAAGAGGTGGCCGCGCTGAGGGAGGCGATCCTCGGAATCGATGAACAGTTCGGCGCGATGATCCTGCTCATCGACCACGACGTCGAGATGATCGCCGCGACCTGCGTCTCGACGGTCGTCCTCGATTTCGGGCAGCTTCTGGTCGTCGGGCCGACAGCGGATATCCTGAAGGACGACCGCGTCAAGGCGGCCTACCTCGGCATCGAGGAAGTCGAATGAATCCCATTCTGGAAATCTGCAAGCTGAATGTCGTGCGGGGCAAAAAACCGGTCTTGACCAACATGGCCATGCGCCTTGAAGCCGGGAAGACGGTCGCGCTCCTCGGCCCCAACGGCGCAGGAAAGAGCAGCCTCGTTCTGGCCATGGCCGGTGTCCTGCCGATCATCTCGGGAACCATCACTCTCGATGGACGGGACCTCGCCAACCGGCCTCCGGACGTCATACGCCGTGCCGGCGTCGCCGCGATCCTCGAGGGGCATCAGGTGCTGACGGACCTGACCGTCGAAGAGAATCTCAGAGTGGCAGGCTTCTACCTCGGACAAGCCGAGCTCATGGTGGAACTGCAGCAGGCCTATGGAATCTTCCCGGAACTCCGGGAACTGCGAAAACGGCTGGCGGGCGCGCTCTCCGGCGGCCAGCAGCAAATGGTCGTCGTCGCCCAGGCGTTGATGGCCAGGCCGAGATTCATCCTGGCCGACGAACTGTCCCTGGGGCTGGCGCCGCTGATCGTCAAACGGCTCATGAGCGTCCTCGAGGCTTTGGCCCGAAAGGGATGCGGGATCTTGCTGATCGAACAGTTCACGCATGTCGCACTTCGCCTTGCCGATTACGTCTATGTCGTCAACCGCGGCCGGGTGCATTTTCAAGATTTGCCTGCCGAAGTCAAAGCCAAGCCGAGTGTCCTGCAGGAGGCCTACCTGGCCGGCGATTTCGAGATCGCGAAGGCATGAGTCGCAAAATCCCAATTGAAAGGGAGTAAGCAACCTTGAGACAACTCGATGGCCTGACATGCTTGATAACCGGAGGCGCCGGCAGTATCGGCCGCGCGACGGCGAACCTCTTTGTCGAACAGGGCGCGAATGTCATGCTCGTCGATCATGTCGAGGCGGACTTGACGCGTGTGAGCGCCGCTTTCGACGACGACAAGCTCGCCCATGTCGTGGCCGATGTCACCGATGCCAGGAGCGTGCGCAGGGCCGCCGAAGTCACGAACGATCGCTGGGGCAATATCGACGTCCTGTTCAGCAATGCCGGAAATTTCGGCATCGTGAAACCAATCGCGGACTATCCCGAAGAGGTCTTCGACGCCGTCTATTCGGTGCACGTCAGGGGTGCCTTTCTACTGTGCAAGTACGTAATTCCCAAGATGAATGACGGCGGCAGCATCATCATAACTTCAAGCGTCGCGGCCACTCGGGGAGACCCCGGCGTTTATGCCTACATCACCGCGAAGCATGCCCAGGTCGGTTTGATGCGATGTCTCGCAAAGGAACTGGCCCCTCGCCGCATTCGCGTGAACACGATACATCCCGGCCCCATCGAAAACGGCTTTCAGTTAGCGGTCGAACTGGACCTGCAGAGCATCATCGGCAGGGATGGCACCCAGTTCTTCAATGAACAAATCCCGCTCGGACGCCACGGCAGGCCGGATGAATTTGCGCAATCCGTCCTTTATCTCGCCTCCGCTCAAAGCAGATTTACGACCGGTTCGATGCTCATGGTGGACGGCGGCATGAGCGTCTGATCGGCCGAGCCGCTCGCGCCCATACCGCCGCCGGCACCCGCAGAACTTCGGCAGACGAGCAACAATACGGCGCTCGACGGGAACGAGCAGGCATCTGTCGAAATTCTTTACGCTCATCGGATTGACACTTTGAAAGGGATCCACAGCTATCGGTTCCCGGAGGCAACTGATAATTGGCGCGTTTCTTGCACGAACTCGAGTCCCTACCGGGTAAGATTAATTGACGATGTTTTCCATTGCTCACTTCGTCTTCAGCGATCCTCTCGTCGTAGTAAGGTTCGAAACTGCTTTTGCGAGAAGGTAGATGATCGGCGCAGTCCGAATTGCAAAGGAAATGATCATGAACAAGGACGATATGATTTATTGGCTTCTGCGCGACAGAGAGTTGGACCGATACCGCGTCCTCGGCTCGGACAGGGAGTCGGATCCGAGCATGGAGGCGGAGTGGGCGCGCCTCAACGCACTTAGCTATGGCGAGATCGAGGCCCGCTACCTCAAGTCGGAGGAAATCTACTCAATCTCGGCCTAAGCGAGGGAACGGGGGAGCGCCTCTCCTTCGATCGCGGAAGGGGGAACGGGGCACCGCGGCCGGGCCGGAGGCCGGGCGCCTGGACGGCCGGAAACAGCGGGGAGTTCACTGCCATCTTGCGGCAAAGATGGTATCGTTGAGCCATTGCAACGGGAATCAGGCTGACCCCCAGCTAACCACATTTCAGGAGCGATGCATGGCTTACGGCATAAACGGAAGGATTCTACGCGTCGATTTGACTCAGGCGTCCGTCAATACGGAATTCTTCGACGACAATCTCTACCGCCTCTACCCCGGCGGCAAGGCGCTGGCGGGCTATCTGTTGCTGCGAGAGTTGCCGCCGGGAACGGACGCCCTGGCTCCGGAAAACCTCCTGGTAATCGCCAACGGCCTGCTCACCGGCGCGCCCATTTCCGCTTCGACGCGATTTACCGTGGCCGCGCGCTCTCCCCTCACGGGTGCCTACGGCGAGTCCGAAGCAGGCGGATTCTGGGGGCCTGAACTTAAGATGGCGGGATACGAGGCGATCGTCGTCAGCGGCCGGGCGAAGCAGCCGGTTTATATTTCAATCAACGACGACAAGGTCGAACTGCGCGATGCGCGCGAGTTGTGGGGGCGGGAACCGGAGGAAGTACAGGCCGCTATTCGTCATGAACTCGGAGACAAGCGGATCAGGGTCCTTCAGATCGGCATCGGCGGCGAGAATCTCGTGCGCTATGCGGCGCTGACGAACGAACTGCGTCATTTCAACGGCCGCACCGGCATGGGCGCGGTGATGGGCTCGAAGAACCTGAAGGCAATCGCCGTGCGCGGCACCGGACGGTATCTGGACAGCGCACATGATGCCAAACCGATCGTCGATCTCGGACGCGCCCTGGGCAAACGCGTCAAGGAGCATCCGCAGGCCTGGGATCTGCAAGTCAAGGGTACCCCGGCCCTGGTCGGCGCGTTCAATGCGGCGGGTATTCTGCCCACGCGTAATTTCCGCCAGGGCGTTTTCGAAGGTGCGGACAATCTCAAGTGGGAAGCCTACGAAAAGGAACTGCTCACGGCACGGGGCACTTGTTACGCCTGCGCCGTACGCTGCAAGCGGGAAGTCAAGGTCGACGACCGCTATCAGGTCAGCGACGCCTACGGCGGACCGGAGTATGAGACGGTCGAAGGCTTTGGCGGATACTGCGGTGTCGGCGATCTGCAGGCGGTTGCCAAGGCGAATGAACTTTGCAATCGATACACGCTGGACACCATTTCGACCAGCGTCACGATCGCCTTCGCCATGGAGTGCTTCGAGCACGGGCTGATCGGTCTGAAGGAAACCGACGGCCTCGACCTGCGCTTCGGCAACGCCGCAGCGATGCTGCAGGCCGTCGACCTGATCGCCCGACGCGAAGGCATCGGCAATCTGCTGGCAGAAGGCAGCAAGCGCGCGGCGGAGGTGATCGGCGGTGGCGCCCACTTGTTCGCCATGCAGGTCAAGGGGCAGGAACTACCCATGCACGACCCTCGCGGCAAAGTGAGCGTGGGACTGGGCTATGCAATCGGCGAGCACGGCGCGGATCACCTTTACTCGATACACGACACCCTGGTCGCCAATCCGGACTCGATCGGATTCAAAGGCGCATCTCCATTGGGCGTAGAGGCGCTGCCGGCGCAACAACTTGGCAGCGCCAAGGCGCGCAACTATGCCATCCTGGAAAACTGGTGCAGTTTTGGCCAGGTGGTGGGACTTTGCTATTTCGGCCCGGCGCCGCGCTCCTTCACCCAGATCGAGGAAGTACTGACCGCGGTCCGTGCGGCGACCGGATGGGCCATGACGCTCGCCGATCTGCTGCAGATCGGCGAGCGCGCCACCAATCTGACGCGAGCCTTCAACGTCCGCAATGGCTTTTCGCGCAAGGAGGATACCTTGCCGGAGCGATTGTTCCAGCCGCTGGAAAACGGTCCCATGGCCGGCACGCTGATTTCAAAACCGGAGTTCGAGCGGACAATGGACGAGTTATATCGGCTCAAGGGCTGGGACTCGAAGACCACCGTTCCGACTCGCGACCGTCTGCGCGACCTGGACATCGAGTGGGTGGCGGACCTGCTGGGGGTGTAAGTGGATCTGCACCTCGGCAGCTATTTGAGCTGGTACGTCCCGCAGAAGCCATCGCGGCTGGTGATTCATCTGGATCGGCCGATCGCCCTGATGGAACTGGTGGAACGACTCAAACTGCCTCCCGCGGAAATCGCCATTGCCGCCGTGAATGGCAAACTGGTGTCATTGCGCGATGCTCTAGTGTCTGATGGCGATCGGGTGGAACTTCACCCGCCTAACGGAGGCGGATGAAGCAGGAGGCCCCGCTTCTTATCAACGCTTGGCTGACTTGCCCGTGTCCTTGACCGCTCCGAGCATGGTTTCGATAAGCTCATAGGTCGGAGCGGCCGCCCTCGGGCGGGTCGCGAGGGCGGCGACCATGCCCTTGATATGCTCGGCGGTCGTGCCGCAGCAGCCGCCGATGATGCGTGCTCCGGCGTCGCGCGCGAGGCACGCGTAGGTACCCATGATTTCCGGCGTTCCGCTATAGCTGACGTGCATCTCCTTATCGATAACCGGTAAGCCGCAATTGCTCTTTGCGACGACGACTATCTCGCCTTCTGCGCCGCGAACGAGGCCGAGGATGGAATCGATCAACTGTGCAGGACCGACGCCGCAATTGGCGCCGAAGGCAAGCGGTTTCCATTGGCTGCCCCTGATGCGGCGCATTTCGTCCTCCGGACGAACGCCCATCATGGTCCGCCCGGCGCGATCGAAAGTCATCGTCGCCACGTAGGGCAGCCCTGCCTTCTCTACCGCACGGACGGCAGCATCCAGTTCATTGTCTGCGAACACGGTCTCGATCCAGGCGAGATCAACGCCGCCCTCCTTCAAGGCCTGGGCCTGTTCGAAGAATGCCTCCTCCGCCTCTGCCACCGTCCGCTTTCCGAGCGGTGCCAGGAGGCCGCCGATCGGTCCCATGTCTCCGGCGACGACGATCGGCCGCCCTGCCCTGTCCGCAACCTCACGAACGATTCTTGCCCCGGCAAGGTTAAGTTCGCGGATGCGGTCTGCCAGATCGTGCGCGGCCAGGGGAAAGCGATTTGCGCCGAAGGTATTGGTCAGCAGGATATCGGAGCCGGCATCGACGAAACCCTGATGAACGCTCCTCACGAGTTCGGGATGTTCGATGTTCCAGGTCTCGCCGGCAACGCCGTTCGCAAGACCGAGTTGCAACAGGCTTGTGCCCATTGCGCCATCCGCAATCACGACGTCCTTCTGCGCAAGCAGACGGATTAGCGCATTACTCATGGAAAGTCCTTGTTTGTGTTGAACCGGGTCATTGTACCAACGAGCGTGTATGATTTAATCCTGCGTCAGACGCCGGCGGCAATGGAAACCGGCGGCATTGACATCGTTGAAGGTCTTCTCGTGCCGCAAGCCGCTACCGTCACCACCGTCGCTCACGTCATTCAACTGGCCGTCGCTCCGGTGTTCCTGCTGACCGGCATCGCCGCGATCCTGGGCGTGCTGATCAACCGTCTGGGTCGCGTCGTCGATCGCTTCCGCGCGCTCGAGCATGTCAGCCTCAACACCGCGGCAGAGGAGACGGCGGCGTCTCGAACCGAGATGCTCACTCTGTCGCGTCGCGCACGCCTGATCCACTGGGCGATCAGCCTGTGCACCATCGCCGCTCTGCTTATCTGCATCGTCGTCGCGACATTGTTCATCGGTTCCAGCATGGGCGTGGAAATGTCCGGGACCATCGCGGCGCTGTTTATAGTGGCCATGCTCGCACTGATCAGCGGCCTGCTCAGCTTCTTGCGCGAAATTTCACTGGCAACCGGCAGCATCCATGTAGGGTCGCGCTAGCGGCAGGCGCTCACCGTCCGGCCAGGATGGGCAAGTCGCCGCGGGATGAGAACGGCTTATTGTTTCTGGCCTCAAGCATCGTGCAGAAATTGAAGAGATTCACGGGATGCATGGCCATGGCATCCAGGCCGGTTTCGCCGATGAAACGTTCGAGGGAGAAATCCGGGCGAAATCCGAGCTGCTTCGATAAGGGCGCCAGCAGGCTCTCTATCCGGCCGACGAGCGGATTCCGGCTGTGGAAGTGATTGACGAAAATGATCTGCCCATCGGGCTTGCAAACCCTGCGCATTTCATCGACCAGGCGTTCCGGATAGGGCACCACCGAGGCGACATACATCGCGACCACCTTGTCGAAGCTGTCATCGTCGAACTCCATGTCCTCCGCATCCATCTGCGTCAGCTGGATCACGTTGTTCAAGCCCCAGCGCTTCTTGCGGGCTTCGGCCTTGTCGAGCATGTCGCGCGAAATGTCGATCCCGGTGATGCTTACATCCTCCGGGTAGAGAGGCAGGGAAAGCCCGGTGCCTACCCCGACTTCCAGAATGCGCTCGCCCGGGCTGCAGGCCATGCGGTCGACGATTGCCTTCCGGCCGGGCTGAAAGACCGCGCCAAAGCAGAAATCATAAATACGCGCATAGCGCCTGTAGGTTTGCTCTATCGTTCTGATGTCCACATCCGCCCCCATGTCCGGCAATATGAGCCCAAATGTTCGCTTCGATCACGGCGGCAGCCCTCTCATCATGTCTCATCACCTCGAACCCGGCTCCCGACAAATGCTTCAGGCATGTTATCCCGGTCGGCGAGATTGATCAAGGAGTCACTGCAGCGACACGCTTCAGGTCGAAAGCGTTCTGCCCAGTTTGTCTTCAACAGACCGAATCTTGCTCTTCAGGCGACCGCTCTTCCCGGCCCGGTAGTCGATCTTGATCGAGGTCGAGACTCTCTTGCAGTCCCCGCTCATCTTCTTGAAGCAGGCGGTCACCACTGCCATCACTTCATCCCATTCTCCTTCGAGGATGGTGCCCATGGGCGTCAACTGGTAGGGCAGCCCGCTCTTGTCGATGATATCCAGGGAGCGCGCCACATATTCGCTGAGGCTGTCGCCTTTGTCGAAGGGTGACATGGAAAATTCGAGCAGCACCATTTGAGTCTCCTTGATTGGGAAATCCGGAATCGCGAACGGGAAGCGACCTCAGGCCGAGGCAGATCACCGCGGGCGAGATCGGTGCGGATGGTAACGCCGGCGACAGGGTGGTCGGCATGTTTCTATTTTCTGTCGCACACGTCGCGGTTGCCATTGTTATTTTCGCGGCAAAACCTCAGCAATCGCCGGCCGGGAAGATTTCATATCGATTCTGATCAGGACCAGGCGTCAACGCCGGCTCAGGGCCTGAGCGCGCAGCGCCGACAGTGTGGTCCCCGGGGTGATGGCTTCCGGATCCGTCTGCAGTTCCAGCAAGGCGGCTTTGCCGGCGCTCAAGGCATTCTCGAATGCCGCTGGAAAGTCTGCGCTGTCCTTGACGCGCTGCCCATGTAGTCCGTAGGCCTGTGCCAGCGCGACGAAATCGGGATTCTCCAGCGCCGTGCCATAGACTTTTCCCGGAAAATTGTTTTCCTGGTGCATCCGGATGCTGCCGTACATACCGTTGTTCACCACGACAATGACAAGGGCCAAGCGATATTGCCGCACCGTGGCCAGCTCCTGCCCGCTCATCAGGAAGCAGCCGTCGCCGGCGAAGCAAACGACGATCCGCTCGGGGTAGGTCAGCTTCGCGGCGATCGCCGCGGGCAGCCCGTAACCCATGGTGCCGCTGGCCGGCGCGAGCTGGGTGCGAAACCCCCGGTATTGGTAGAAGCGATGTATCCACGAGGTATAGTTGCCCGCCCCATTCGTGACGATCGCATCGATCGGCAAGCGCCCGTTCAGGTAAGTCATGACCACGCCCATGTCCAGCGTGCCCGGCATCGGAACGGGCTTGAGGTACTCGAGATAGTCGGCCCTCGCCGCCCGGGTCCAGCCGCTCCACGAAATCGACTCCGGTCCCGGCAGTTCCAGCAGCGCGGCAGCAAACTCCGGCATGCCGGCATTGATTGCCAGATCGGCCTGGTAGACCCGCCCCAGTTCGCCGTTGTCCGCATGCACATGGATGAGTCTTTGTTTCGGTTTCGGCGCAGTGATCAGGCTGTTGCCCGAGGTAGTGGTTTCACCCAGCCGGGGCCCGATGGCCAGGATCAGGTCGGCTTCGATGATTCGCTTTGCCAGCTTCGCGTTCACGCCGACTCCGGCATCGCCGGCATAATTCGGATGCCGGTTATCGAACAGGTCCTGGCGACGGAAGCCGGTCGCGACAGGAAGATCGTAAGTCGCGACGAAGCCACTGATGGCCGCGCAGGCCTGAGCGTTCCAACCACCGCCGCCGAGGATCAGCAAGGGCTGGCGGGCGGCTTCCAGCATCCCGCGCATCCGCGACAAGTCGTCCTGGCCAGGATGCGACTGAGTCCGCCGGCAGGCGCCCAGATCGGCGACCTCGGCCACCTGATAGAGCAGGTCCTCGGGACAGGCAACCACAACCGGGCCCGGCCGCCCCGATACCGCGACATGGAAAGCGCGACTGATGATTTCCGGGATGCGCAGGACGGAATTGATCTGCGTCGCCCACTTCGCGATCGGCCCGAACATGCCGGGCAGATCGATCTCCTGCCAGGCTTCGCGCCCCATAACCCCGGTGCTCACCTGGCCCACGATGAGAATCATCGGCGTGGAATCCTGGGCAGCGGTGTGCACGCCGATAGAAGCATTGCTCGCCCCGGGGCCGCGAGTCACGACGCAGATCCCGGGTTTGCCGGTCAGCTTGCCGTATGCCTCCGCCATATGGGCAGCCCCGCCTTCCTGCCGGCACACGACCAAGCGGATCGAATCGCGGGCATCGTGGAGGGCATCGAGGACCGGCAGAAAACTTTCGCCGGGAACGCAGAAAGCGCAATCGACGCCGTGGATCCTGAGGGCGTCTACGAGTACTTGGCCGCCAGTGCGGGCGGGAAGGTTTTGTGTCATGTCTTGTCCCGCCGGATCAGTCGGCCGTCGCGCCGGAAATCTCGATCACCTTTTTCCAAATTCCTCTTTCCTTCCGTGCGGCAGCGGTCATCTCTTCGGGGCTTCCAGGCATCGCTTCAAAGCTGTGGTCGCGAAGCTTCGCCATGAAATCGGGATTCTTGAGGATCGCCACGAGTTCGCGATTCATCCGCGCGACAATCTCGGGCGGTGTTTTCGACTGCGCCACCAGCCCGAACCAGGCTGCCGTCGTCATGTTGGCAAAGCCCTCTTCGGCAACGGTCGGCACATCGGGCAATTGAAACCCGCGCTTCGGCGTCGTGAGAGCGAGCGGTCGCAATTTTCCGGCCTGGATCTGCGGCAACAGCTGCGGCAAGTTATCGGTTGACCCGCGGGGCGGATAGGGAACGAGGATGCGAATCGGGCGGTTGGGCCGGTTCTGCTGCGCGTTGGCGCTGCAGCATGCGCTGATCGCCAAGGCGACGGATAGCAAGATCCTGCGAATTGCCTTGGCTGTCACGGATTCTCCTACAATCGTGAGTCGTCGATGTGGCGGGATTTAGAGAAGAGGCCGTAGTCTGCCCCGACTCGGCCCGCTGCGCAAGCTCATGCCCAGACATCGCCAGCCCGGCCAATCCAGTCAGCGCTAGAGTCTTCCTGAGTGATCGCGCACAGGGGCCACCGTCATTTCAGATCGTTGCGCTGGAAGGGTGCCACGGCGGCAGCGTTACCAACGGGCAGTTCCACCAGGCGTCCAAGCGTGGCATAGAAGATCGCCAACCTCAGCGGCACTCCTTGATCGGCGAAGAGTTGCGCGTAGCGTTCGAGCTGGGCGCGGTAGCGCTCGGCATGATTGCGCAGCGCGCTCTCGTCGCCGACCACGCTCGCCGTCTTGTAGTCGATGATCCAACGCTCGCCGTCCTCGACAAAGCTCAGGTCGACGATATGGCGGGCGATCTTGCCCTGATCGAGCGCCGACACCGCCAGTTCCGCCGCGGCATTTGTCCTGCCGGCCAGGAGCCAGCGTCCCTGCTCGCTCGCGAGGGTCGCGTTCAGGCAGCGCTCGACGCGAAAGGCACCCTCCTTCGCCTCGCGGGCGTTATGCTTTCTTTGCACCAGCCAGAGCGTCATCGCCGGCAGCAAGGAGGATAGGCGCCGGCTGCTCCAGGCTCCCGCGCCGGAGCGCGCGATCATCTCCAGATAGGCATGCACCAGCGTGCCGACGCTGGCGTCGAGCGGCTGCTCGGGGCCTGGCCCGGTTTCTGCCGTCAGCGCCTGTCCATGTTCCTGAGGGCCATGCGCTGGCAGCCGCTCCAATATCCCGGGTGTCGCGGCGGCTACGGCGCGCAGCAACTTCGGCGCGAAGCCGCTACGTCCTGACGCGGCAGCGGCCGCGCCGGCACCCGGCTCCTCCGCTCGCGCGAATTCTCCGGCAACACTCGCCCACAGCAGGTCGAGAAAGCTGCCGGCCGGACGCATCGGTTCGCCTTCGGCATTCTTGCTCGCCAGGCCGACGAGATGAAGGCTGCGGACCGCGCGCGTCGCGGCGACATAGAGTACCCGTGCGGCTTCGTTCCCGCTGCGTTCCTGCTCGAGCAGGCGCAGGTAGTCGTATGGAGACGGCGGCTCGGCCTTGCCGACATCGCCAAGAGGGACACTCCGTCCGCGCTTCCTGAGTGGCGCCGCGACGAGCTTCGGCTCCGGTTCTTCGAACACCACCTCCTCCCACAGCATCAGTTCGTGGTCGTCGCTGCGGCCCTTCCTCTGCAGCGCCGGCAGGATCACGGTGTCGAACTCCAGACCCTTGGATTTGTGGATGGTCATGAACTGCAGCGAGCCGTCGGCCAAGGCGTCGGGAGCCGCATAGAGTTCGGCGACTTCCTGCGCCAGCCGGTCGAGCGAGAAGCGCCGCCCGGCATCGAGTTCGTCGATGAGATCGAGATAGGCCCGGGCATCGGCCACTTCGGCCGGACCGGAGAGACAGCCGGCACCACCCAGCTTGAGCCAGACCCCCTCCAGCCAGCGCGAGAGGCGCGAGCGTCCCTGGTGTTCATAGGCTTCATTGATCACCGTGCGCAGATGGATCAGACGCCGGCGGCCCTCCTCGGTAAGACGGCAGACGCGCTCCTCATCGTTGACCAGGCTCCAGACGGTGGCGCTCTGATCGTCGGCGGCGAGCGCGTGGAGATCGGCGAGCGTCAGGCCGCACCAGGGCGCCCGCAGGATCGCCAGCCAATTCACGCGGTCGGCGCGGTGCAGCAGCGCGCGCGTCAGGGACATGAGATCCTGCACCGGTTGGCGGGCGGCCAGCCCTTCGATCTCCACCGCCTGAAAGCGCAGTTGGGGCCGGTGGCGGCGAATCTCGGCGACCAAGGCGTCGAGATGGCTGCGCGCCCGCACCAGCACGGCGATCTGCCGGCCCGGGCAGCGCTCGCGCTCGGCCGAAATGATCGCCAGGATTTCGCGGGCTTCGAGCGCATCGGCATCATCGCCGGGCAGTTCGCGCGATACGATCAGCGGGTGGAGCTGCACGCCGGCGCCCGGCAGGGCTGCCCGCGTCGCGACGAAGGGCCGGTAGCGGATGGCGCCGGCGGTGACGCTGTCCTCGGCAGGAAAGACCCGATCGAAGCTGCCGTTGACCCAATCCACCAGCGCCGCACAGGAACGGTTGTTGCGGAACAGGCGCAGGCGCTTCAGGGAGACGGCACCGATTCCCGTCTTTGCGGAACTCAAGAAAAGGCCGACGTCGGCCTTGCGGAAGCGGTAGATGGACTGCATCGGATCGCCGACGGCGAACAGGGTTCTGCCATCCTCCGGCAGCCATCCCAGGGTCAGGCGCTGCAGCAGCTGCACCTGAGTCGGGCTGGTGTCCTGGAACTCGTCGACCAGGAGATGGGCGATGCGGTAGTCGAGCTTCAGGGCCAGATCGGTCGGAGACTCTTCGTCGCCCAGGGCCAGGAGCGCGCGCTGGGCCACCTCGACGAAATCGGCCTCGCCGGCCTCGTTGAACACCGCCCAAAGCTGCACCGCCGCGAGCTTGAGGAGTTTTGCGAGGGCCTCGACGATGCGCCATTCCTCCTCGCGGTAGCACGGATCGGGCAGTTTGCGGATGCGCGCGATCGCTTCCCGGTCTGCCGGCGACAGTTCGCCCAGGCATGCCAGCAAGGCTTTCTTGAACGGTTCGGACACGGGCCCCGGCGGAAAGCCTTCATTCACCGTGAGCTTCTTCCTCAGGGTGCTCTTGCCGGTCAGGAGCAGTTCGGCCAAGGCCCGCCACTGCGGCAGCGCCTCGGGCCGCGGTGGTATGGGCCCGCTCCACGCGGCCAGCGCAGCGATCACCGAATCATCGGGCAAATTGGCCGCCGCGTAACGCGCAGCGGGCATCAAAAGCGTCTGCAGCCGACCGGGAAGCCGGCTTGCGGCCTGCGCCAGGTCGCGCTCGACCAGCGCCTGCAGACCGGCTTCCGCTTCCTCGCAGGGCCCGTGATTGACGATATGGCGCAGCCACTGATCACGCCGGGCCAGCATGCTGGCCAGAAGGCGGGAGCAGCGTGCGGCATCGTTGTCGAGATAACTCAACGCCGCACTGATCACGACGACGGCCTCGCCCTCCTCCTCATCGAGCAAACTCAAAGTGCGCCGAGCCGCCTCGTCGTAGTGCCGGGCGGGGTCGGCGCTGATCTTCGGCTGGGCACCGAAGCAGGAAAGAATGGGCATCTGCCGGGCCAGGCTGGCGCAGAGCGAATCGATGGTCAGGATGGACAGCCGCCCGGGCTGTTCGAGCAAGCGCCAGCCGCGTGCCGCACCGGCCGAGAGTGCCTCTTGCGCCAGCGCGAAGGTGATGCGCTTGTGCGCCGCTTCCGGGGGCACGCCGGCCGCGGCCAATTCCAGACTCTCCAGAATGCGGTTGCGCATCTCCGCCGCGGCCTTGTGGGTGAAAGTGAGGGCGACGATTTCCTCCGGATGCCGGACGACGGCCAGGAGGCGCAGATAGCGCTGGGTCAGCAGTTCGGTCTTGCCGGCCCCTGCCGGGGCCTCGACGATGAAAGAGTCGAGTTCGAGCGCCCGCGCTCGGCTGACACGGTCTTCTTCGAGCAGAAGCTCATTCATGACTCACGCTCGAACTCCGCCCGGCGCTCTGCCAGCCGCAGAAGCGGCAACACCTCGCAATGTTCGAGGTCCTGCTCGCTGGCAAAGCGCACCGCCGCCTCGCCGTCCCTGATCTCGCGCGCGATGGCCGCGATGCACTGCTCCCAGTGTCGCATGAGTTCAGCCCAGTTCGCCTGTTGCGGGAACAGCCTGCGCGCCGGGATATCGTCGATGCCGGCCACCCTGGGCAGAATCCCGGCTTCCGCGGCGATGCCGACGAAGGCCAACTCTCCCAGCCGCACTTTGGCGAAGGCCACCGCCGCTGGTGCGGCCTGCCCTTCCCCGGCCATGATCGAGGCATAGATCGGCAACTGCGGTTCGCTGATGCGCTCCCCGCCCCAACTGGCCTGGCTGACATGGGCGCCGGTCTTGTAGTCGAGGATCACGCGGCGGCCGTCTCCGAGCAAGTCGATGCGATCGACCACCAGCGCCACAGCGATGCCCTCGATTACCGCTTCGGTCCGTTCCTCGCAGGCAATCACCCGAAATGGCTGCCCTCGTTCGGATTCGAAGTCCAGCCAGGCGTCCGCGAGAAGCTGCAGGCGCTCTCGTTCCAGTTCCAGGAAACGCGGCGTCAAGGCTTCTTCCCGCTGCGCGTTGAACGCCTGCAGCGCGACCTCCACGGCGGCGGCAATAGCCGTCTGCCGTCGGCTTGCGCTCATCTCCAGGAGTTCCTGCGAGCCGCGACCGCTCCAAAACTTCTGCAGCACCGCGTGCACCAGGGTGCCGCGATCGGCCGCGTCCAAACCTTCGACGGCGGCACCCAGCGCCTTGGCACCGAGGCGGTAGCGGTAGAATGCCCAGGCCGGGCAGATCGCCTGCGCGCGCAGCAGCCCGGTGCCGCCGCGCATGAGCTCGCCCTCGGCCACGGCCGGAGCGCGCTTGTCCTCGACTCTTTCCATGGCAACAGTGCCGGCCAATGCTTCGATCAAGGAGGGCCCGGAGAAGTGCTCCCCGGCGTCGACCGGGATGCCGGCCAGGAGCGGACTGGCGCGCAACTCGCGGCCGGCCTCGGAGAGCGACCAGGAAAAGCGCACCTCGCCCGCGCTTCTCAGGAACCGGCGGTGGATGCTCTGCGCGAACTCGCCCTGCACCTCGCTGGATGAGCGGGGGGCGCGCGCCTGCCGCTGCAGTTCGGCAGGCAAAAGCGGATTGGGCCGGGCCGGAGGCGGCCAGACGTGGTCGTTCATGCCCATCACCCAGAGTCCGTCGAGCGGCATGGCCGCCGCTTCGAGCAGGCCCATCACTTCCAGCTGCGGCAGGCCTTCGGTCTCGGCCTGGAAGATGCGCTCGCGGCAGATCTGAACGAGGCGCCGGCTGGCTTCGGTCATGCTCACCCGACCGAGCACAGCGTCGAGTTCGGCGAGGCTTGCCAGCGCTTCGTCGAAGGCGCGCCGGGCCTGATATTCATGGCTGGAAAGGGTTCGCTCGCCCGGCCAGGCGGCGGCAACCAGCAGGCGCAGAAAAGCCTGCGCCCAGGCCGAGGGAGCCTGCCTCGACGGTTCCCCTTCCTGCACCGCCTTGAAAGCCGCAAGGTCGGCGGTAAGACGCGTCAGGACGGCGTCATCGCTTCTCAAGGCGAGCCTTTGCGCGAAACGCAGAACACGCTCCAGGGAAACTGTCGGCGCCAGTATTTCGCGCATCCGGGCGTCGAGCCGGGCGCGGCCATCCGCCTCGGCCGCCGCGGCCGACCAGTAGGGGTCGGCGAGCAGCACCGAGAACTCCTCCTGCTTGACCCTGCGTGGATGGGCGGCGAGTGCCAACAAGCGCAGCGCCGCACCGACGATGGGCTGGCGCCCCAGCGGGCCGCCCAGGGAAAAATTGTAACGGCGTGGCATTTCGGCCTGAGCCGGACTCGCCGACTCGGGGTCGAGCGCATCGTCGAGAATCGAACTGAGCGTATCGCGCAGGGAAGACAGCTCCGGCACGACCAGCCCCAGCCGCGCCTTCGGATTTTCGGCCAGCCTCTGGCGCGCCCAGACAGCCGCAGCGCGGCACTCCGCGACGCGGTCGGGCAAGGCGCAGGCGGAGGCCCGCACCGGCTGCGCCAGTCCGAGTTCCAGCTCGACCACCGCCACGCCGCGCCCGGCAAGCAGGCTGGCCAGCCGTGATTCCTGGGGGTTCATCCGGTCGAAACCGGCGAAGGCCAGCTGGCGCGGCAGGCGGCCGGCGCCTGCGGCGATCGCGCCGAGTTGCCAATCCAGGGTGCGCGTCGAACTGAGCCAAGCGCCGGCTGCGCAGAGTCGCAGATACTCCTCGCGCCAGCGCAGGAAGTGGCGGGTTTCCTCGTTCTGTTCCGAGCCGGAGATGCGCATCTGCCAAGTGTCGAGCATGGCGTTGGCTTCGGCCGCCGCGTCCGCCAGGCCCTCGCGGTCGAACATCACCTGCCCGGACAGAGCGGCGCTCCCGGCTTCGATCGCACGCTCCCACAGGATGCGTTCCTGCATGGCGGAAAGCGGCGGACCGGGGGCGCCGGCCGCCGGAATTTCGCCCGCCAGCAAGGCCTCGCCGAGCACCCCTTCCAGCCACTGCGCAACCGTCTGGGCCAGGAGCGGCCGCCAGCGCCTCAGGCCGAGCGCCATCCGGGTGCGATCGAAGCCCGAGCGCAGGCCGAGGGCCAGACGTTGGGTAGAACAAAGCACCACGGCATCGGCGGCCAGTTCATCGAGAACGAATCTGGGATAGGCCATCGTCGCTATCTTACAGGGCGGCAGGAAGGCCCGGCGCGATCAGCGCAAAAAGGGCGCACAAGGTCGTGGTCAGCCAGAACACCAGAACATCGGGGTCGGACGATATTTCTTGGATCATCGGGGAAGCTCCATGGAAGTCACGGAGAACATTCTCCCCCGCGCAGGGCTCATGGCGTGAGCTACCCTGTTTTGCCCCTTTACCGGATGCACTCCGCGCAAGCTTGAGCCTGTGCCGGCTGCAACTTGACTTCCTGAAGCACGAATTGACCTTGGCCACGCCTGCGCGGATACTTTCAAAGCACAGGCTGGGAAACTCGGCGCAGAGAGCGCGAAATGAAGACACCGGACGGAAATGCGGATGACAATTTCGTCAACCAATGGGCAGCCCTTGGGATTGCTCTGCTGACCTTGCTGGGCTTCATCGGTTACGCCGTGTTTCAGGATTATCGGCTGACAGACAAGCAGGAGCGCGAGAGGCTGGGGTTTCAGGCGGAGGTGATCGAGAAGAACATAACGCCAAGGGTGCTCCTGGCCAACCGGGTCATCGACGGCATCATCAACGATCTGCCCGTGTGGCAGGCGCAGAACAATGGATACCGGCAGGCCAATCGTCAGCTACGGGTCATCAAGGACGCATTGATCGGAATCCGGCCGATTCTGGTCATCGATGCCGACGGCAAGGTGATCGCCGCAAGCGACGAGTCCCTGGTCGGCAGGAACCTTGCCCAGCGGGAATATTTCATGGCCGCCCGCCATCACCCGGACCCGGGAATCCTTCACGTCAGCGCCCCCTTTATCACCGTCCTCGACACTTTCGTGATCAGCCTGTTTCGCGCTATTCGAGGGCCGGATGGCAAATTCGCCGGAATCGTCGTGCTCAGCATCATCCCGGAGTTTTTCTCCAATCTTCTGGATTCGGTCCGCCATGCCGACGACATGCACACATCGATCATTCATGGCGACGGCAAAGTCTTCCTGGTCGCGCCGACAATTCCTGCTTTGGATCGGAAGAATCTGGCCGAACCGGGAACGATCTTCACGCGTCATCTGGGCAGCGGCCGGCCCGTGAATATCTTCACCGGTCGCGTCAATTCCAGCGGCGATGTGCGCATGACCATTCTGCGCACCGTCAAACTCGCTTATCCCGCCATGGACAAGCCCCTGGTCGTGTCGGTGAGTCGTAATCTGGATGCCGTCTTCCACCCCTGGCTCGATCGCGTCTACCTGCAGAGCCTGCTGTTTTGCGTGATCGCAATATTCGGCGTGCTGGGTCTGTCGATCATGCACCGGCGGCAACGGGTTCAAATCGCCGAGCGCAGGCAGGCAGATCTGACAAGGCGTGCCAGCGAGGAACAGTTGAGGGCATTTTACGAACTGGATCTGGTCGGCTTGACGATTACCTCGCCGGAAAAAGGCTGGCTGCGCATCAATCAGTACTTGTGCGACATGCTCGAATATTCGGAAGAGGAATTGCGCGGCATGAACTGGACGCAACTCACGCACCCCGACGATCTGGCGCACGACGTAGAGCAGTTTGACCGATTGCTGGCGAATGAAATCAACGGGTACAGTCTGGAAAAGCGCTTTATCACCCGCACCGGAAAAATCGTTCCGGCCAACCTTGTGGTGCGGTGCATCCGCAAAGACAACGGCGATGTCGACTATGTTTTGGCAATGGTCGAAAACATCACCGAACGCAAGCAGTTGGAAGAAAAAGTGCGCCGCCTGGCATTCTATGACCCCCTGACCAACCTGCCCAATCGCCGTCTGTTCATCGACCGACAGAGTCAGGCCATGGCTGCCAGCAAGCGAAGCGCTTGCTTTGGCGCCCTGATGTTTCTAGACCTCGATAACTTCAAGCCGCTGAATGATACCTATGGGCATGAAGTGGGCGACCTGCTGCTGATCGAGGCGGCCGATCGGCTGAGAAGCTGCGTGCGCGAGATCGACACCGTGGCGCGCTTCGGCGGTGACGAGTTCGTGGTAATGCTGAGCGAGTTGGATGTGGACAAGGCGGCATCGAAATCACAAGCCGGCGCCATAGCGGAAAAAATCCGCAGCAGCTTGTCGAAACCCTTTCATTTGCTCATCAGGCACTCCGGGGCAGCCGACAGCGTCATCGAATACCACTGCACCGCGAGCATCGGCGTGGTACTGTTCATCGGCCATGAAAGCAGCCAAGAGGACATCCTCAGGTGGGCTGATTCGGCCATGTACCATGCGAAACAGGCAGGCCGCAACCTGATCCGGTTTCACGATCCGGACTGGGACGCCGGTTCTCGCGGCAGCGCCTGAAGCTCGGGCGCCTGCATCGCGCGGGGGATGGTCTCGAGCGGGGAGAGTTCGCGGATGGCACGGTCCTCGGGGCCGGCCTTCAAGTCGCGGAACTTGCGCGCGGAAACCAGCACCCGCGACTCCAGCGTGGCGACCGATTTGTTGTAGGCGCCGACGGCATTGCCCAGGTGGCGGCCGACGTCATTCCAGTGGTCGGCCAGCACCGCCAGCCGCTCGTAGAGGTCGCGGCCCAGTGCGCTGATCTCCTGCGCATTGGCAGCCAGCGCCTCCTGCTTCCAGCCGAAGGCCACGGCACGCAAAAGCGCGATCAGGGTGGTCGGCGTGGCGAGGATCACTTTCTGCAGGACGCCGTATTCGATCAGGCTGGGATCGGCCTCGAGCGCGGCCGAATAAAAGGTTTCGCCGGGCAGGAAGAGCACGACGAAATCCGGCGATGGCTGAAATTGGTCCTGGTAGGACTTGCGGCCGAGTTTGATCAGATGATCCTTGACGTGACGTGCGTGGTCGAGAAGCTTCTGCCGGCGCGCGTCCTCGTCGTCAGTTTCCAGAGCGTCGAGATAGGCGGCCAGAGGCGCTTTGGCATCGACCACGATGTTCTTGCCGCCGGGCAGCTTGATGATCATGTCGGGACGCAGGCGGCCCTCCTCGGTGTCGGTGCTCTCCTGCTCGAAGAAGTCGCAATGGTCCACCATGCCGGCCATCTCGACGACCCGCTTCAATTGCAGCTCGCCCCAGCGACCGCGCGTCTGCGGTGCGCGCAGCGCCCTGACCAGATTCGCCGTCTCCTGCTTCAACTGCCCCTGGGACAGGGCCAGGGCCCTGACCTGTTCGGTCAGGGTCGCGTAGGCATGCTCGCGGCTCTTCTCGACCTGCTGGACCTGCTGCTCGAACTTTTCCAGGGTGATCTTCACCGGCGCCACCAGTTCGGCGATGGCCTGCTGGCGCTTCTCCAGTTCGCCGGCGGCCACACCCTGGTATTTCTCCAGGGTGACGCGGGCGAGTTCGAGGAAGGTCTGATTGTTGACCTGGAGAGCCTCCGCCGAAAGCGCCTTGAAAGCATCGGCGAAGGAGGCTCTCGCCTCTTCCAGACCGGCAAGTTTTTCGCGCATGCCGGCCCGTTCCTGGTCGAGCGTCGCAAGCAGTTCCGCCTCGTGCGCGCGCAAGTCGGTAACATTCTGGCGGAGTCCTTCGGCCAGGCCATGCGCTTCGGCCAGATCGGCGCGCAAGCGCATCAATTCCTCGTCGCGCGCCCGGAGTCGCTCGGTCAGCGTCGCCAGTTGCGTCTCCAGTTCCTGCCGGCCCTGAAGGCGGGCATCGCGTACCCGGCTGAAAAACAGCCAGGCTGACAGGACTGCGCCGAGAGCAGCGCCACCGGCGAATACCAATATCGTTTCCATGGGCGGGATTCTACCTTTTGACGACCCCTGCCAAAGGCACGGGATCGCCGCGCATCTGCGGATAGCGCAGGTTTTCCAGAAAATGCTGAACGTCCTGTGTGGGCTCCCGGGTCAGCAGGCTGACGATAACGATGACGGCAAAGCCCAGCGGCAAGCCGAAGATGCCGCTGGAAATCGGCTGGATGTCGAACCAGGCCGCAGCCATCGAGCCACCGAAGAATGGGTGGGTAATGACCGCATAGTAGAGCGTGAGGGAAAGCCCGGCCACCATGCCCAGAATCGCGCCCGAACGGTTGGCGCGCCGCCAGAACACACCGCAGACCAGCGCCGGGAAAAGGCCGGCCGCAGCGATCGAAAATGCCAGTCCGACCATGAACAGGATGTTGTCGGGCCGAAGCGACGCCACCCAGGTCGCCACCATCGCCACCGCCAGCAGCATTGCTTTGGAAATGACCAGTCGCCGCTGCGCCGAGGAATGGGGGGCGATCATCTTGTAGTAGAGGTCGTGCGCCAGCGCGTTGGCAATGGTCAGCAGCAGCCCGTCGGCGGTGGACAGCGCGGCCGCCAAGCCGCCCGCCGCCACCAGGCCGGAAATCACGTAAGGCAGGCCGGCAATTTCCGGCGTGGCGAGAACGATGACGTCGGAGTGCAAAGTGAGCTCCGCCAGCTGCAGGATGCCGTCGCCGTTGATATCCTCCACTTTGACCAGACCCACTTTGCCCCAGGAGACGATCCAGTTGGGCAAAGTGTCGATGGCGGAACCGACCAGGTCGTTATACACCGACCACTTGGCAAAGACGGCATAGGCCGGGGCGGTAAAATAGAGCAGCGAGATGAAGAACAGTCCCCAGACCACTGAAGTCCGCGCTTCGCGCACCGAGGCGGTGGTGTAGTAGCGCATCAGGATGTGCGGCAGCGCAGCGGTGCCGATGGTCAGGCAGATGACCAGCGCGATGAAGTTGCGTCGGGAGACCTCCGCGGCCGCCTTGTCCTTGCCGGGATAGGCCTCGGCGTGGGCCTGGGGTCGCTCGGCCTTTTCCGCGGCGACCCTTTTCGCCGCGTCCCATCGGATGCGCGCTTCCGCCTCGCTCCTGGGCAAATCCTTCAGGGCACGCTCGGCGGTGAAGACTTCGCGCGCCGACGATCGGGTGGACTCCTTCAAGGCCTCGACGCGCGCCGCGAGCATCCTGCGCTCAACCGCCAGAGATTTCGGCAAGGCCGCCAGTTTCGCTTCGAAGTCCGCGGCTCTGGCCTGGTAGAGGCGGCGGACCTCGACTTCCTTGGGACTGTCGAAAAGCTGGCGCTCTTTCACGCCCAGTTTCTCCAGCACGCTGCCGTACATCACCTGGGGCACCGGAATGCCGGTCACCTTCTGCGACAGGATCACCACCGGAATCATGTAGGCGATGATCAGGATGATGTACTGCGCCACCTGGGTCCAGGTCACCGCGCGCATGCCGCCGAGAAAGGAGCAGACCAGGATGCCTGCCAGGCCGACGAAGACACCGATCTCGAACTCGACGCCGATCAGGCGACTGGTGATGAGGCCGATGCCGTAAATCTGCGCGACCACGTAGATGAAAGAGGCGAGGATGGTCACCAGTGCCCCGACGAACCGGGCGAAGTTGCCACCGTATCGCGCACCGAGAAAATCGGGAATGGTGAACTGACCGAACTTGCGCAGATAGGGGGCGAGCAGGAGCGCCACCAGGCAGAAGCCGCCGGTCCAGCCGATCACGAAAGCCAGGCCCTGATAGCCGTCGAGGTAGAGCGTGCCGGCCATGCCGATGAAGGAAGCGGCGCTCATCCAGTCGGCGCCCGTCGCCATGCCGTTGAACAAGGCCGGCACGCGCCGACCGGCGACGTAATACTCGACCATGTCGGCGGTACGGCTCATCATCCCGATGCTGGCATAGAGCGCCAGCGTGGCGAACATGAAGACGTAACCGATCATCCGCGGCTTCATGCCGAGGCGCTCGGCGCCGGCCAGGAGCAGGATGAACAGGACCAGGCCGACGGCAAAGCCGGCGTAAAGAATCTTCAGGCGGCGGTTGAACGCGGGCTGAGCCATCGGATAATCATACTTCAGTTAGCGGTCATGGCCGCTCGTTGTTGATTTCCCTGCCGACTTACAACATAGTGTCGGCTGTCGCGAAGGGGAAATCCACATGAAGAAATTGACCGTTCGAATTCACGCCGAACTTGAAATTCCCAATGACTGGGAGATCGTCGAACTTGAGGGCGGAGTCCAGGTATTGAAAATCGGCGACAAGTACGTCGACTTCGACATTGCGCCGCTCGCCACCGGTTCCAACGACGCGGACGCCACCTGGAGCGACGAGGACGAGGCCCTGACCGGCAGAATACTCGATGCGGTGACCGGTCTGGATACAGAGTTGTCGGAAGTGGCGATACACTGAATTACTGAATCGACTCAGGCATTCACCTGGAAGTGAGCCACCATGTCGCGCAACTGGTCGGCGGTTCGCTTCAGTTCGCCGACGGCATCCCGGACTTGTACGATGGAAGCGCTGTTCATTTCGATAAGCCGCGCCATCTGTTCGGTATTGGCAGCGACTTCTCCCGTGGAGACGGACTGAGCGCGCGCGGCAACGGCTATGCCGTCGGTCACCTCGGTCACGCGCTCGCTCGAGCGGGTGATGTTCTTGAAGCTCTGGTGCGTTTGCTCGATCAGTCCGCGCCCATCCTGCACGCGGTCGACGGCATTGGCCATCGCCGTCACCGCGGAACCGGTCGTGGCCTGGATGGTCTGCACCATCCGGTTGATGTCGCCGGTGGTGTGGGCGGTGCGTTCCGCCAACTTCCTGACCTCGTCGGCCACGACGGCGAAGCCGCGGCCCTGCTCCCCCGCCCGCGCAGCCTCGATCGCCGCATTGAGGGCCAGTAGATTGGTCTGGTCGGCGATGTCCTTGATCGCGCCCGCCATGGTGCCGATCTGACCGATCGACGTACTCAACTCCTCGATGTGAGCGCCGAAGGCCTGCACTGCCTCGCCCACCTGGTCGGCCGCCGCGATGCTCAACTCCATGCGCAGGTTGCCTTCGTTGACCACCTCAAGCGTCGTCCTCGCCGAATCCGCTGCACCCGCCGACGTCTGCGCCACTTCGGCCACGGATGACGACAATTGATCCATCGAACCGCTCACCCGGCTGACCCGATCGCTCTGATCGCAGGAGACTTCGGTCACCACCTGCACTTCTTGTTCCAGACGCTCGCAACGCTGGTCGACCGCCTCGGCGCCGAGGCGAATTTCATCGATCATCACCCGCATATGCGTCTGGGCCACGGCCAGGCCGGCAAGCACGCGCCCGACTTCGTCCGGCCGATTGACCGGGATGTCGCTCGAAAGATTACCCTGGGCGATCTGGTCGAAATAGCCGATCGCCTCCTGCAGCGGGCGCGAGATGGTCGCGGACATGAACCAGATGCTGCCCAGCGCGACGGCGAAGCTGGTGGCGCAGGTCACGGCGGTCAGCGCGGTAAGGCCGTTCAGTCCGCTGATTCCCGCGGCGATGCCGAGCAGGGTCATCAGCGTCACGAACAAGGCGAAGCGGGTGGCGAAGGAAAGGCGAAATACCAGATCGGCAATCGTCGTGCGGGAGAGCCTGGATTTGCGCTCGGCGACGGCCTGATAAAGTGCCGCTGCGGCGCCCTGCTCGGCGGCCGTCGCGGCGCTTCGGACGGACATATAGCCGATGGTCTTGTCCTGCTTGCGCACCGGCACCACGAGCGCCTTGACCCAGTAATGGTCACCATTCTTGCGGCGATTCTTGACGATGCCGCGCCATGGGCGGCCCGCCTTGATGGTCTCCCATAGATCTGAAAACGCCTCCTGCGGCATGTCCGGATGACGAACCAGGTTGTGGTTGCTGCCGACCAGTTCCTCCCGGGAATAGCCGCTGGCGTTGATGAAGACATCGTTGGCGTAGCTGATGCTGCCTTTGAGATCCGTCTTCGAAACAAGCGTCTCGCCTCTTGGAAGCGGGAACTCCGTCTGGGTCACGGGCATATTGATTTTCACTGGCGAGGCTCCGGGAATGTATCCGACGGTTGAATCGGAGATGATCGTCTCTTTGCCGCCATGGCCCATTGATCCAGATCAGACCGGGAAGCCCGTCGCTTCAGCCTACAAGCGGTAGTCCAGTTCCAATCTCTGCTGGAGCTTCCTGCCTTGACGGAAGGATTGTTTCAGCATCTGTCGATCGAGTTCGTTGAGCCTGCCAGGATCGATGCGATTGGCGGTTTCGTCGCTATGCCCGCCACCCTGTTGATGGCGCAAACGCAGCAATTGGATAAAGTAGAAGGCTTGCACCAGCGCCGCAATATCCTCACTGGAGAATCGCGCGTGCTCGCCCGCCGCGCGCAAGCGCAAGGCCGTGCTGGTATGGGCAACGCCGTTGGCCAGGGCCAGGATGCGCGCGGCATCGACGAACGGGCGCGAGCCGAACATCTTGAGTTCGATGGTGTGCGGAAACTGACGGGCATGGTCATAGACGAAATCGCGGAACAATCCCAATGGCGGTCTGCACTGCAGCGCGTTGACCGCCATCTGGCGCAGGAACAGGGGGTTGGCCGCCGTCACGTCGAGCAGCCAGTCGCGCAGGCTATCGGCGAGATGGGCCTCGCCGTAGAGCGGGCGGAAATCGAAGAAGATCGAAGCATTGAGCAAGGCCTGCGGTTCCGCCTCGTGAATCCAGCCATAGAACTGCCTGCGCCACTCCGGCAGGGAAAGGCACCACGCCGGATTGCCCGCCATGATGTTGCCGCGGCAAAGGGGGAAGCCGCAGGCATCGAGTTTGCTATTGACCGCCATGGCGAAGGGCAGGAATATCTGGCGCAGAGGTTCGGCCTCGGCCTCATCCGGGCACTCGAAGATGATCCCGTTGTCCTGATCGGTGCTGAAAGTCTGTTCGAAGCGGCCCTCCGAGCCCAGCGCGATCCAGCACCAGGAGATTTCAGGCAGGGCAAATTCCGCCAGGGTCAGTTCGATCACCCGCAGCGTCAGGATGTCGTTGAGGGTCGAGATGAACTGGGAGAGCGGCTCTGCGCCGATGCCCTGCGCCAGCATATTTCCCGCCAGGCGGTGGATTTCGCCCGCGGCATGCTTCAAGCCGGGTACGCCGCTCGCTTCGCGGATCTCGCCGCTGATTTCCTTGATGCCGACGCGTTGCAGCGCGTACAGGTCGTTCTGAGAGACGATGCCGATCAGCCGCCCCGCCGCATCCACTACCAGGATGTGCCGCAGCCGATGGTGCGCCATGGCCAGGGCCGCCTGATAGGCCGTGGCCTGATCGCCGAGCGAGACCAGACGGTCGCTGCTCATGACCGATGTGATCGGCTGGTTGCGGTCGCACGAATCCAGTGCGACCCGCTTCAACAGGTCGCGTAAAGTGAAGATGCCTACTGGCCTGCCGGACTCCGGGTCGGCGACGACGACCGAACCGACCTTAGCCTCGTCCATGATCCGCATAGCCTGGAGAATGGTCGCCGCCGGCGGCACCGTCACCGGCTGCCTCCGGATGATCGCCGCCAGCGGGCTGTACATGGTCTGATGAGTTGCCGCGAATTCAATCATGCTCTCAAGAAACAAAACTGAAGGCGTCGGTTTTCATGCGGGCACCGACGCCGGATTAAGTTGAAAGCCCAGAGCAGCGGCACGGCGCTTAAGGGCGGCGATACTGCGCTGGCGCTGTTGCTCTTCGTAGTGTTGCTGGCCT
>CAIVDC010000088.1 GCA_903904605.1 uncultured Sterolibacterium sp. | reverse complement strand
TCGGCTGGAAGGAATTCGAGATGGAGGTGGTCAGGGACCGCAAGGACAACTGCATCATCGTCTGCTCGATCGAGAACCTGGACCCCATGGGCGTTCATACCGGCGACTCGATCACCGTCGCGCCGGCGCAGACGCTCACCGACAAGGAATACCAGATCCTCCGCAATGCCAGCATTGCCGTGCTGCGCGAGATCGGGGTCGATACCGGCGGTTCCAACGTGCAGTTCGCGATCAACCCGGAAGACGGTCGGATGATCGTCATCGAGATGAATCCGCGGGTGTCTCGCTCGTCCGCGCTGGCCTCCAAGGCCACCGGCTTCCCGATCGCCAAGATCGCCGCCAAGCTGTCCGTCGGCTACACCCTGGACGAGTTGCACAACGACATCACGGGCGGGGCGACGCCGGCCTCCTTCGAGCCCTCGATCGATTACGTCGTCACCAAGGTGCCGCGCTTCGCCTTCGAGAAGTTCCCCCTGGCCAACGACCGTCTGACCACGCAAATGAAGTCAGTCGGCGAAGTCATGGCGATCGGTCGGACTTTCCAGGAGTCCTTGCAGAAGGCCTTGCGCGGTCTGGAAGTCGGGGTCTATGGACTCGACGAGATCGAAGCCGAGCGCGACGAGATCGAGCGCGAGTTGGCCAATCCGGGACCGGAACGGATGTGGTTTCTGGGTCAGGCATTCCGCGATGGGTTTTCCTTCGATGAAATCCATCAGCTGACGAAAATCGATCCCTGGTTTCTCGTGCAGATCGAGGACATCGTCAAGACCGAGCAAAGCCTGTCCGGCCGCACGCTCAATGATCTGGACAGCCAGGAAGTGCGCGGGCTGAAGCGCCAGGGCTTTTCCGATCGCCGCCTGGCCAAGCTGCTCGCCTCCTCCGAGACCGCGGTGCGCCGCCACCGCCACGCCCTGGGCATCCGGCCGGTATATAAGCGGGTGGACACCTGCGCAGCCGAGTTCGCGACCGCCACCGCCTACCTCTATTCGACCTACGAGGAAGAGTGCGAGGCCCGCCCGACCCAGCGGAAGAAAATCATGGTCCTGGGCGGCGGCCCGAACCGCATCGGCCAGGGCATCGAATTCGACTACTGCTGCGTCCATGCCGCGCTGGCGCTGCGCGAGGACGGCTTCGAGACCATCATGGTCAATTGCAATCCCGAGACGGTGTCCACCGACTACGACACCTCGGACCGCCTCTATTTCGAGCCGGTGACCCTGGAGGACATTCTCGAGATCGTCCATGTCGAGCAACCGACCGGCGTCATCGTCCAGTTCGGCGGCCAGACGCCGCTGAAGCGCGCCCGCGAGCTCGAGGCCAACGGCGTGCCCATCATCGGCACGAGTCCGGACATGATCGATGCCGCCGAGGACCGCGAGCGCTTCCAGAAGCTGCTCCAGGAACTGGGCCTGAAGCAGCCGCCGAACCGAACCGCGCGCACGCCAGAGGAAGCGCTCCTGCTTGCCGCCGAAATCGGCTATCCGCTGGTGGTGCGGCCATCCTATGTGCTCGGCGGGCGGGCGATGGAAATCGTCCATGAACAGAAGGATCTCGAGCGCTATATGCGCGAGGCGGTGAAGGTTTCCCACGACTCCCCGGTGCTGCTCGACCGCTTCCTCAACGACGCCACCGAAGTCGATGTCGATGCTCTCTCGGACGGCCAGCAGGTGATCATCGGCGGCATCATGGAGCACATCGAACAGGCCGGCGTGCATTCGGGCGATTCCGCCTGCTCGCTGCCGCCCTATTCGCTGTCCAAGGAGGTCCAGGACGAGATGCGGCGCCAGACCGAAATGATGGCACGCGGCCTGTCGGTGGTCGGCCTGATGAACGTACAGTTCGCCATTCAGGGCCAGGGCGAGGACGCCGTGGTCTATGTGCTGGAAGTCAATCCGCGCGCCTCGCGTACCGTGCCCTTCGTCTCCAAGGCCACTAGCCTGCCGCTGGCCAAGATCGCGGCGCGCTGCATGGCCGGCATCTCCCTGGCCGAGCAGGGGGTCCAAGGCGAAGTGATTCCGCCCTACTATTCGGTCAAGGAAGCGGTCTTCCCCTTCGTCAAGTTTCCCGGTGTCGATACCATCCTCGGCCCGGAGATGAAGTCCACGGGCGAGGTGATGGGCGTGGGCCGGACATTCGCAGAGGCATTCGTCAAGAGCCAGCTCGCGGCCGGCACCAAGTTGCCAAAGGCCGGCAAAGTCTTCATCAGCGTCAAGCCCGGCGACAAGCCCAAGGCGGTGGAGGTTGCCCGCGAACTCGCCGAGCTGGGTTTCAATCTGGTCGCCACGCGCGGTACCATGGCTGCGATCGCCGCAGCCGGCATTCCGGTGGCGGCCGTGCACAAGGTCACCGAAGGGCGCCCGCACATTGTCGACATGATCAAGAACAACGAGATCAGCATGATCGTGAACACCGTCGAAGAGAAACGCACCGCCATCACCGACTCGCGCTCGATCCGGGTCAGCGCCCTGGCGGCGCGGGTGACGCTCTATACCACCGTCGAAGGAGCGCGTGCCGCCTGCGCCGGCATGCGCCACCTGGCCGACATGGAAACCTACTCCTTGCAGGCGCTCCACGCCGAACTGAAACTGACAACATGAGCAAGTTCCCCATCACCCTCCACGGCGCCGAACTGCTGCGCGCCGAACTGCACCGTCTGAAGACCGTCGAGCGTCCCAGCGTCATCGCCGCCATCGCCGAGGCCAGGGCCCACGGCGACCTTTCCGAGAACGCCGAATATGAGGCGGCAAAAGACAGGCAGGGTTTCATCGAGGGGCGAATCAAGGAGGTCGAGGGCAAGCTCGGCAACGCCCAGATCATCGATCCCGCGAGCCTGGATGCCGACGGCCGCGTGGTGTTCGGCGCCACGGTCGAACTGGAGGATATCGCCGGCGCCAAGACCGTGACTTACCAGATCGTCGGCGACGACGAGGCCGACCTCAAGGCCGGCAAGGTGTCGATCAATTCCCCGGTGGCGCGCGCCCTGATCGGCAAGTATGCCGGCGATGTGGCGGTGGTCCAGACGCCCGGCGGTGAGCGCGAGTTTGAAGTCCTCGACGTCAAATATCTTTAGACGCCGTGAGCAAGCTCTCCGAAGCCCTCTATAGCATCGCCATTGCCCTTTGGGTTGGCGGCCTCTGGGCGATCGGCGGGATTGCCGCGCCGACGCTGTTCTACCGGCTGGCGGACCGCGCGCTGGCGGGCAGCATAGCCGGCGCGATGTTCGACCTGATGGCCTGGAGCGGCATGGCCTGCGCCGTCTACCTGCTGCTCTTTCTGATCGCGAGACGCGGCCCGGGGGTGTGGAAGTCGGGAGTGTTCTGGTTGGTGCTGATGATGCTGGCCCTGACCCTGGCCGGGCACTTCGGCATCGGGCCGATCATCGCCCGGCTGAGAGTCGAGGCCTTGCCGCGGCAGGTCTTGGAAAGCACCTTGCGCGACCGCTTCGCTGCCTGGCATGGGGTTTCGAGCGGGCTCTATCTGATCGAAAGCCTGCTGGGGCTGGCGCTGGTGCTGCTGCAGGAAAGAGGGAAGGCCGCGGGTCGGATATTCGCCCGACGACCGTAGGACCGGTTTCCAGCCGCGGTCAGCCGGGCCAGCCAGACCTACGGCGTCCTGCGCCGCACCGTGGCTTTTGCGGCCTTGGCATTCTTCGCGGCAGCTGCCTTCTTGGTCAGTCGCGGCGCGGTCCGGCGCTTCGCCGCCGGCTTGGCCACCGGCGCGGCATCGGCAGCCGGCTTCTCGCGCCATAGGACGAGGAGCTTGCCGATGTGCTGCACCGGAGCGGCTTCAAGCTTGGCGCAGATTTCGGCCAGGAGTGCGTCGCGTGCTTCGCGCTCGATGTCGAAGACGCGAATCTTGATCAGCTCGTGAGCGGAGAGGCAAACGTCGATTTCCTTGAGGACGGGCTCGGTGAGGCCCTTCTGGCTGATGCTGACGACGGGGGAAAGGTCGTGGGCGCGGGCGCGCAGGGCGCGGCGCAATGTGGCAGTGAGTGTGATCATGGGGGCATTGTAACCGCTTGAAGAAGCACAAGACCAACAAGGCATGGATCCACGAGCACATCAACGACGCCTACGTCCTGCGGGCGAGGGCGGAAGGCTGGCGCTCGCGCGCTGCATTCAAGCTGATGGAGATCGACGACAAGGATCGCTTGCTCAGGCCCGGCATGGCCGTAGTCGACCTGGGCGCCGCCCCGGGCAGTTGGTCGCAGCTGGCTGCCCGGCGCATCCAGCCCGGCGGCCGGCTCTATGCGCTGGATCTCCTGGAGATGGTGCCGGTCCATGGCGTGGAGTTCATCCAGGGTGACTTTCGCGAGGACGAAGTGCTGCACCGGCTCGAGGCCCTCCTGGGCGGCCGCCAGGTAGACCTTGTTTTATCGGACATGGCCCCCAATATGTCGGGTATCCAGTTGAGCGACCAGGCTCGGGTGATCCACCTGGCCGAACTGACCCTGGATTTTGCACGAACGCATCTGAAACCCGGCGGCGACATGCTGGTCAAAATTTTCCAGGGTGCCGGCTACATGGAATTGCGGGAGTCGCTGCGAGAGGTTTTCGAACAGATCCTGGTGCGCAAACCGGCGGCATCCCGCGGCAGAAGCGCAGAAACCTTTCTGCTGGCAAGGAAACGGCGGGCCGGGAACATATGAGCGTCATTTGCGTGCGGGTCCAAAGCTCTCTAGAATCGGCTCATGAAACAATCATCTTTATACCCTGGCCCGATCGGCCGGAGGAGAAACTAGCTTGAATAACATGTTCAAAAACCTGGCGATCTGGATGGTGATCGGCATCGTGCTGATGACCGTCTTCAACCAGTTCAATTCGCGTCAGAGCAGCCAGAGCGTCATCGATTACTCTTCCTTCCTCGATGAGGTGAAGCAGGGCCACATCACCAAGGTGCTGATCCAGGGGCGCACGCTCGATGCGACCACCACCGAGGGCAAGAAGATCACCACCTATGCGCCACCCGACTTGTGGATGGTCAGCGACTTGCTCAAGAACAATGTCCAGGTCGTGGCCAAGCCGGAAGAGGAGCAGTCGTTCCTGATGAGCATTTTCGTCTCCTGGTTCCCGATGCTGCTCTTGATCGGCGTCTGGGTCTTCTTCATGCGCCAGATGCAGGGCGGCGGCAAGGGCGGCGCGTTCTCGTTCGGCAAGAGCAAGGCGCGCCTGATGGACGAATCGGCCAACAGCATCACCTTCGCCGACGTCGCCGGCTGCGACGAGGCCAAGGAGGACGTCTCCGAACTGGTCGAATTCCTGCGCGATCCCACCAAGTTCCAGAAGCTCGGCGGGCGCATCCCCCGCGGCGTGCTGATGGTCGGCAGCCCCGGCACCGGCAAGACCCTGCTCGCCAAGGCCATCGCCGGCGAGGCCAAGGTGCCCTTCTTCTCCATCTCCGGCTCCGACTTCGTCGAAATGTTCGTAGGCGTCGGTGCGGCGCGCGTCCGCGACATGTTCGAGCAGGCCAAGAAGCACGCCCCCTGCATCATCTTCATCGACGAGATCGATGCCGTAGGCCGGCAGCGCGGCGCAGGCCTCGGCGGCGGCAACGACGAACGCGAACAGACCCTGAACCAGTTGCTGGTCGAGATGGACGGCTTCGAGGGCACGGCCGGCGTCATCGTCATCGCCGCCACCAACCGTCCCGACGTGCTCGATCCGGCGCTGCTAAGGCCGGGCCGTTTCGACCGCCAGGTGGTCGTGCCGCTGCCCGACATTCGCGGGCGCGAGCAGATCCTCCTGGTGCATATGCGCAAGGTGCCGATCTCGCCCGACGTCAAGG
>CAIVDC010000087.1 GCA_903904605.1 uncultured Sterolibacterium sp. | reverse complement strand
TTCATTGGCGCGGCGGCAGGCACCGCAGCCGATACAGGAGCCAACTTCGGCGACAAGGAAGGAAAGTTTTCGGAATTGGTTCGCGATGCGATCAAGAACGGCCAGGTTGTACTGATGGCGGAGACCCGGTCGGAGCATGAAACGACGATGGCGCAGGAAGTCATCAAAGCTTCAGTGGGAAACTATAAGGATCTCAGGGCTTAGTCTCCGGAGGTGACGCGGCACGGCACCTTCTCTCCATGGGCATTAGCCAACTTCGACAACACGACGAGCCTCTCCGCCACCCCGTTTCGCCCGGTCTTTCCTCACGAGCCTCCGGTTGATCTTGCGCTCGACCACGTGGCTTGCCGTGTTGCGCCCGCTGGGAAACGGGGCCTTCCCACAGCGCAGGACAAAGCAAAATTAAAGATGCCTCCGCTCTGATACTTCACTGATGGACCTCAGCAATGCTTCAATGTCCAGCGGCTTGTGGAGCAACGCGATGCCCTGGTCGGTCATGCTGCGGGTCACCACTGGATTCGTATCGCCGGTCAGGAGCTTGCGCGTAGCGCATCTCGACGATATCGCCGGCGATCTGCTGGTGGAAGCCAACTGCATCAGCAGCAACGACGAGCACGTGCTCTACCGGTTCAGCGTCAAGGCCGAAGATCGCCTGCTGCTGGATGGGCGCGCCGCCATCGTGACCGATGCCGGGACGCGCACAAGCGATACGGAGAGGAAAATTTGACAAGCTTCCTCTCAACCCCCTTGCCGAGGAAGGCGGTGACGACCGTTCAGCCGCTGACGCGGCTTCCAAATGATGACTCGCTGCCCCATCGGGGCGGCCCTTCGGAGGCAGCCATGAAACATGCCCTGGTAACCGGCGGCAGCGGCGGCATAGGTGCGGCGATCTGCCGCCGTCTTGCCGCCGACGGCTGCCATGTCTATATCCACGCCCATCGCAGTGGGCAAGCGGCGCAGACCCTGGCCGAGGCCATTTGCGCGGACGGCGGCAGCGCACAGGTGCTGGCCTTCGACGTCACCGACGCGAGCGGCGTCGCCGCCGCGCTGGCCCCGCTCATTGAACACCAGCCGATACAGATCCTGGTCAACAACGCCGGCATCCATGACGACGCGGTGTTTCCCGGGATGCGCGCCGAGCAGTGGTTCCGCGTCATCGACGTGTCGCTCAACGGCTTCTTCAACGTCACCCAGCCCCTGATGATGGCGATGATACGCAGCCGCTGGGGGCGCATCATCAACGTCTCTTCGATCGCCGCACTGACCGGAAATCATGGTCAGGTGAATTACTCGGCGGCCAAGGGCGCGCTCAATTCAGCCACCAAGTCGCTGGCGCGGGAAGTTGCCAGCCGGGGCATCACGGTCAACGCGGTGGCCCCCGGCATCATCGGTACGGCGATGAGCGCAGACGCATTCGACGCGGCAGAGATCGCCCGTATGGTGCCGATGAAACGCGCCGGTACGCCGGGCGAAGTCGCCGATCTAGTCGGCTTTCTAGCCTCGGCCCAGGCAGCTTATATCACCGGACAGATCATCTCGATCAACGGCGGCATCATTTAACGGCCATGGCTCCGGTGAACCAACCCGCATGATGAAAATGTGGCTCTCCGTAACACCTCAGAAACGGGCAAATCGGCCCGCCCCTCCCGTCCTCCCCTCGCGGGGCGGCTACTATCTGGCTCGCTTCGCTCGGAGATGACACGGCGCGCTTGGCAAGGTATTTCACGATAACGAAAGCGACGACATGAACCTACCCAGATCCACCCCGGTGCACGCACCGCACCTGCCCTTGACCGATTACTACCCGAGCGAGCAGGACAGGCCCGCCTATCTGCGCCGGATGTTCGACGACACCGCAGCGGATTACGACCGCATCGAGGCCTTGCTGGCCTGGGGCTCGGGTTCCCGTTACCGGCGCGATGCCCTGCTGCGCGCCGGTTTGAAGACCGGCATGAAGGTCCTCGACGTCGGCGTGGGCACCGGCCTGGTGGCGGCGCAGGCCTGTCTCCTGACCGGCGATGCCGCCCTGGTGACCGGCGTCGATCCCAGCCCCGGCATGATGGCCGCCGGCAATCTGCCCGAGGCGCTGGTGCTGATCGAAGGTCGCGCCGAATCCCTGCCTTTCCCCGACGGCCATTTCGATTTCCTGAGCATGGGATATGCGTTGCGCCATATCAGCGATCTGGACGTGGCCTTTGCGGAGTTTGAGCGGGTCCTGAAACCCGGCGGCCGCCTGTGCATACTGGAAATCACCCAGGTGCAAAACCGTCTCGGGCAATTCCTGCTCAAGCACTACATGCGCAGCGTGATACCGTTGCTGACGCGCCTCATTTCCAGGAAGAAGGATACCGCGACGATCTGGCGTTATCACTGGGACAGCATCGCGGCCTGCGTTCCGCCGGATCAGGTCATGGCCGCGCTCAGAACCGCGGGGCTGACCCAGGTCAAGCGGCATCGGGTACTCGCGGTGTTCTCGGAATATCAGGCGATCAAGCCCGCGCCCGGACAACCGGCCTAAGATCGACTCCTTGCCCGCCTTGCCAGCAGGACGGGCAGGCGCCAGACAAAGCCGACGAACAACCGGGTGTGCATCCAGGTCAGTAGTAGGTTGTCGCGCAGATAGCGAAAATGCGACACGCCCCCTTCCTCCGGCCGGTAGTAGCGCACCGACGCAGGCAGATTGACCGGCCTGACGCCGTGCCAGCATAGCCGTACCACCGCCTCCGGGTCAAAATCGAAGCGGCGCATCCAGCGCTGATCGCGCATCACCCGGCGCAATGGCGCGATGGGGTAGACGCGGAAGCCGAACAGGGAGTCGCCTATGCCGGCCCAGAGCGTTTCCAGATTGGCCCAGCCGTTCGAGATGCGCCGTCCTTGCACGCGCAGGGAGGGCGCACTGGCATCGAACAGCGGTACGCCCAGGATCATCGCCGCAGGCTGCCGTGAGGACTCCGTCATGAAGGCAGGGATGCATTCGGGCGGATGCTGGCCATCCGAATCCATCGTCAAGACATGGCTGAACCCCGCAGCCGCCGCCTGTTCCAGGCCATGAAGCACGGCCGCGCCCTTGCCCCCGTTGTGCGCCAGGACCATCACCCGCAAACCCTCATCTTGCGCCGCCATTGCCCGCAAACCCTCGGCGCTGCCGTCACTGCTGCCATCCACCACCACCCACACCGGGGACCAGAAGCGGCGCGCCGCATGCACGGTCTCATAGACCAAGGGGCCCGGGTTGTAGCTGGGGATCAAGACGAGATGCGTGCTCGACACCGCCGTCATGACGGCGAACGGGAAGAATGGGCAGCGCGTCTGGGGCGGGGGCTGGCTTCTGCGGGCAGGGCCAGGTGAAAAGCCGAGCCCGGGACCAGTTCATGGGCGAAGTAGTGCTCCAGTTCGGCCATGAACAGTTGAGTCTGCTGCGGCGGCTCGAAGCGCCGACCCAGGCGCACCCGGTAATGGATCGGCAGGGATGGTTTGCGGAACAGCGGCCAGCCCTTGCTCAGGTACCTGGTATCGGTTTCTATCAGTACGGTCTGCACCGGCACCTGCGCATGAAGCGCGATCAGAGCGATGCTGCCCTTGAGCGGATTTACCGGGCAGGCGGTGGTGCGCGTCCCTTCGGGAAACAGGAGGAGATGGCTGCCGCAGCCGAAATCGCGGGTTGCCGAGTGCACCATGCGCCGCAGCGGTTCGTTGCGGATGTAGCGCGCCAGCCGGCTTCCCGCGCCGAGAAAGAGGTTGTTCATCAGATCGGCCTTGAGCACGCAGGCGACGTTGGGCAGACGCGAAATCACCATCACGGCATCGAGCAGGCAGGGGTGATTGGGCGCGATGATCAGAGACGGTTCATCGCGCAGGGCATCCAGTGCCGCGAGGTCGAAACTGCAGCGGCGCGACGCGCTGAGACTGGCCAGGTACAGTCGGAACACCGCCGTGATGACCTGCCGCCCCAGCGCCTTTCCCCGACGTTCGGAGAGCAGCGGGTAGAGGATCATCGCGACCGGGGTCCATGCCAGGCAGAGCACGCCCAGCCAGGTCAGGCCGAGATAGAGCACCAGGTGATCGTAGCCGTTCAGCAGAGCGCGCGATACGGCGCGCATCAGTTCGACGCTGCGGCAGATGCTGCGAGCGAAAGGCTCATGGTGTAGGCCGGCTGATGACACATCGGCGGGAATTGTAACGCATCACGCCAGGCCGGACGACGTTCACCGGCAGCCGGTCCAATGTCGATCAAGCGACGAACGAGGTCATGAACATGGCCACCACCACGACGGCCATCGCCGCGGTGGCCAGCCAGCCGAGGACGGTGAGGCGGCGCGTGATCACGAACGCTCCCATGATGTCCGCGCGTACCGCCATCAGCATCATCACCACCATGATCGGCAGCGCGATCACGCCGTTGATCACGGCACACCAGAAGAGCGCCCTGATCGGATCGATACTGGTGAAATTGAGCGCAACGCCGAGCAGGGTCGCGACGCTGAGAATCGCGTAGAAGCCTCTCGCCTGCAACAGTTTCAGGCCGAGCCCGATGCGCCACTTGAAGGTCTCGGCGACGGCGTAGGCGGCCGAGCCGGCGAGTATCGGCACGGCCAGCAAGCCGGTGCCGACGATGCCGGCGGAAAACAGCACATAGGCGAAATCCCCGGCCAGGGGCCGCAGCGCCAGCGCCGCCTGGGCGGAGGTCTGAATGTCGGTGATGCCGTGCAGGTTCAAGGTCACCGCCGCCGTCAGCATGATGAAGAAGGCGACGAGATTGGAAAAACCCATGCCCACGTAAGTGTCGATCTTGATCCGCCGCAATTGCCCGCGCGCCTGTTCCGGCGCCGCGATCAGCGGCTTCTCGCCCGGCGCCGCACGCTGGTCCTCGACTTCCTGCGAGGCCTGCCAGAAGAACAGATAGGGGCTGATGGTCGTTCCGAACACGGCCACGACCGCAACCACATAGTCGCCCCTGAGCGACAGGGAGGGCATGAAGGTCTGAAAGAGGACCTGCTGCCAGGGAATCTTGACGACGAATACGGTCGCGACATAAGCGAGCAGCGCCAGGGTCAGCACTTTCAGTATCGGCGCATAGCGGGGAAAGGGGACGAAGATCTGCAGCAGCAGCGAGAGCAGTCCGAAGGCGATCGCATACCAGTGGGCAGAACCACCGATGAGCAGTTTCAACGCGGCGCCCATCGCGCCGATGTCGGCGGCGATGTTGATGGTGTTGGCGAACAGGAGCAACGAGACGATGGCGTAGAGCAACCAGGGCGGATAATGCCGGCGGATATTGGCGGCGAGTCCCTGGCCGGTGACCCGACCGATACGCGCGCTGACAGTCTGGATGCCGACCATCAGCGGGAAAGTGAAGATCGCCGTCCAGAGAATTCCGTAGCCCAGTCCGGCACCGACCTGGGAATAGGTGGCGATGCCGCTCGGGTCGTCGTCCGCCGCGCCGGTGATCAACCCGGGTCCGAGCCTTGACCACAGCGAGTGCTTGTGGTCCGATGTCCTTGCCGGTTTTCTCACAGTGATCCTCGGGGTTCCGCCAGCGACGCTTGAGTTCGCTGCTGGTCGCACTACGATGCGATGTCTTCTCCGGGTATTGTAAGCAAACATCGATGGGCATCCGTGCGCCAGCGTACTGACGCTGCTTCGTCGTGCGTCTAAGATCAATGTTCAGTCGGGAGAATATCGATGATAGGCCGATTCCGCATTTCCCTTGTTGTCCTGATCTTCGCGCTCCTGGGCGGATGCGCAACGCTGCCGCCCGGCTCCGACTTTCCCAAGATCGCGTCATCGGCGCTGGCGCACCCGGAGGAGACCCGGCTGGGCCGGCAGTTTGAAACTGCCGCGCGGAAACACGATGGCAACTCGGCATTCCGCATCATTCCGGTCGGTGCCGACGGCTTCCTGACACGCATGCAGATGATCAATAGCGCGGAACGAACGCTAGATCTGCAGTATTTCATTTTCCGCGGCGACGAGACCGGCCGCCTGCTGACAGAAGCCGTGCTCCATGCCGCCGATCGCGGGGTGCGAGTTCGGGTGCTGATCGACGATGGCGAAACGACCGCCGGCGACGAGCAGATCACCATGCTTGAAGCGCATCGTTCGATCGAGATCCGCCTGTTCAACCCGTTCGCCTATCGCGGCCATACGCAGTTGCTTCGCGCCACGGAATTCATGCTCAACGCCTCCCGGCTCGACTACCGCATGCACAACAAATTGCTGGTCGTGGACAATGCCGTTGCGCTCATCGGCGGACGCAACATCGGCGACCAATACTTTCAGATCGATCCCGAATCGCAATTCGCCGACGACGACGTATTCGCCGCCGGCCCCATCGCCAGGAATCTCTCGAAGAGCTTCGACGAATACTGGAACAACGCGCTGGCCATCCCCGCTGAAGCGCTGTCCGGCGGCAAAACGACCACTGCCGCCTTGAACGAGCATCGCGCGGAACTGAAGGACGAGAGCCGGCAACTGAAGTCGAATGAGGTCGAATATGTCAAGCGCGTTGCCAGCGGCGAACCCTTTGCCGGCATGCTCTCCGGCCGCCTGCCCCTGGTCTGGGCTCGCGCGCAACTGGTCGCCGACAGCCCCGACAAGAAGCAGGTGGAAAATGGCCAGATGGTCGGCAGGCTGATGCACCGGGAGGTGGCCAAGGCCACTGCTGCGGTGCAGTCCGAACTGCTGATGGTCACACCCTACCTGATCCCGGGCGAAGAAGGCATGAAACTGCTCAAGGACCTGCGCCAGCGTCAGGTGCGGGTGCGCATCCTGACCAGTTCGCTCGAAGCATCGACGGTATTGCTGGCGCAGGCGGGCTACATGCACTATCGCCTGCCCCTGCTGGAAAATGGCGTGGAACTTTATGAGATCCGCTCGCTCCTGGGCAACGCACGGGGCAGCGGCGAAACCGCGGCGATATCGCGCTACGGCAATTATTCCCTACACGCCAAGCTGTTTGTTTTCGACCGCCAGAGGCTGTTCATCGGCTCGATGAATTTCGATCAGCGCTCGATGCATCTGAACACCGAGATCGGTCTGATCATCGACAGCCCGGTGCTGGCTCAGCAGGTGGCGGCGCGTTTCGAAGCCATGGTGCTGCCGGTCAATTCCTACCGGCTGACCTTGCGTCCGAACGACGCGGACCGATCCCCGGGTCTGCTCTGGCACACCGAGGAAAATGGCCGTGCCGTCGAATACACCATGGAGCCGGCCAGGAGCGACTGGCAAAGGATCAAGGCCAACGCCCTGTCGCTACTGCCGCTGGACAAAGAGCTATGAACGGGCGTTGGAGAGCGCTTCCGCTGCCGATGCTTCAGTCGTCAACGATTGTGCCCAGATCGGGCGATGCACATTCCGAGGAAGATATCTATTTCCTGGAAATGGGCGCACCGTGTCCCTTCCCAGCCCGATACGAATGGTGCCCCTCGTTTGAATAATCTATGCAGCACAGCGGTACAGCGCCCGAGAATTCTTGCCATCGATGACACGCCGGCGAATCTGCAACTGCTCGATGCGGCCCTGAAAGACGAGTTCGAGTTACAAATCGCCACGTCGGGGCCGATGGGCCTGGCAATGGCTGGCGTGACGCCGCCCAACCTGATCCTGCTCGACGTCCTGATGCCCGAGATGGATGGTTATGAAACCTGCCGACGGATCAAGTCAGATCCGCTGCTGGCGGCGATTCCGGTGATATTTGTCACTGCGCTGAGGGAACGTGATGCCGAGAGCAAGGGCTTGAGCCTGGGAGCAGCCGACTTCATCACCAAGCCGATCAGCTTGAAAATCGCCCAGTTGCGCATCCGCAATCTGCTCGATCGGGAACAGTTGCGGAAAGAGGTCGAAATGCACCGGGACCACCTGGAAATACTGGTGCATACCCGCACCGCCGAACTGGTCGACGCCAAGACCGAGGCGGACGCCGCGAACCGCGCCAAGAGCAATTTTCTGAGCAACATGAGCCACGAAATCCGCACGCCGATGAGCGGCATCGTCGGGACCGTCAGCATCCTGCGCCGTGAAGGCGTAACGCCGCGCCAGGCAGTGCGCCTCGACACCATAGACAGTTCCGCCAAGCACCTGCTTGCGGTCATCAACAACATACTCGACCTCTCCAAGATCGAAGCCGGGAAGGTCGTCATGGAAGAGGCTCCGGTCGATATCAGCGCCCTGATGGCCAATGTCGCTTCTGTCCTGGGCGAACGTGCCGGGGCCAAGCAGATACACTTGCTGATCGAGGCCGGGCCCTTGCCGCCGAGCCTGCTGGGTGACCCCACGCGACTGCAACAGGCGTTGCTCAACTACGCCGCGAACGCCATCAAATTCACCGAAAAGGGCACGGTGACCCTGCGCGCCAGGAAGCTCGAAGAATCGGCCGAGGAGATCGTGGTGCGCTTCGAAGTGGAAGATACCGGCATCGGCATCAGCCCCGCTGCGATGTGCCGGCTCTTCAGCGCCTTTGAGCAGGCCGACAACTCGATTACCCGCAAGTATGGCGGAACAGGACTTGGACTGGTGATCACCCGGCGGCTGGCCGAACTGATGGGCGGAGTAGCCGGCGCCGAAAGCACATCGGGGGTGGGCAGTATCTTCTGGTTTACCGCGACGCTGAAGAAAATGAATGAGCGGCGACAACTCGTTGCGCCTGAGCGGGAACCGGCCATCGATGCCGAGACACTTGTTCTGCAACGCCACCACGGCAAGCGCATCCTGGTCGTGGATGACGAACCGATCAACCGGGAAGTGGCCAGGTTTCATTTGGAGTTAGTCGATCTGCATGTGGACACCGCAACAGATGGTGCGCAGGCCGTCTCCATGGCGCAGGAAAGAAACTATGCCGCGATCTTCATGGACATGCAGATGCCTGTCATCAACGGCCTGGAGGCGACCCGGCAGATACGCGAGCTTCCCGGTTACCGGCAAACGCCGATCATTGCCATGACCGCCAACGCTTTTGCCGAAGACAAGCAACGCTGCTTCGAAGCGGGCATGAGCGATTTCCTGGTCAAGCCCTTCGACCCGGATACGCTGTTTGCAACCTTGCTGCGCTCGCTGGGCAGGCGCGACGCCTAGCACCTGTTTCACTGGCACAAGAGCCCTGGGTTGCCCCTTGAACAACGACGGGCTCTAGCACCTGTTTCACTGTCACAAGTGCCCTGGGTTGCCCCTTGGGCAACGACGGCAAGCAGCAGGCGCTATGTGCGCTAGCCCACGGTATTCCTGCGCTAGCCCGGCTAGACTGGCTACGGAACTTTCAAGTTAGCAAGCGGGTCGCGCCGCTCAAATCCCATAAGGAGCAAGACCATGATGACTGCCAGCCCGGAGCAACTCAACGCCGTGAAGATCAATACCGATGCCTTCATGAATTTGTCGAAAATCGCCTTTTCCAGCATAGAACGCCTGGCGGCGCTGAACCTCAGTGCGGGACGCGCCGCCCTGGAGGACGGCATCGCCGCATCCAACCAGTTGCTCAAAATCAGGGATGGCAAG
>CAIVDC010000086.1 GCA_903904605.1 uncultured Sterolibacterium sp. | reverse complement strand
TACCCGTTTGGCGATATCGATGCCGACTAACGTTTTGCTACTATTCATTTTGGACCCTCCGGTTTGCCTGTGAAGATCTTCGTATCTTCCACCTTTGGCACTTTGATGCCGTCGGCCCGTGAGGGTCCACCCCTTACTTCATCACTCCCGCAGAGTTATCCACGGCGCCGGGCGCCGACGGTCCCCCCTATAACCAGAGGCGACCGGCGCGGTGAATAACTCGTGTTCAACGCTCACGGGGCGGGAGGCGTCCATTCCATTCCTTTACTCGGGGAGTTCAATGTCGCCGGAAAATACGCTGACGGCCGGACCCGTCATCATCACGGGCGTATTCAATCCTGCCCAGGCGATGGAGAGATCGCCGCCCCGCGTCGTCACCCGCACCGGGGAGTCGAGCAGGCCGCGGCGGATGCCGGCGACCACGGCGGCGCAGGCGCCGGTGCCGCAGGCCAGCGTCTCGCCGGCACCGCGTTCATAGACGCGAAGCTTGATCGCGTGGCGTGTCAGCACTTGCATGAAGCCGGCATTGACGCGCCTGGGGAAGCGCGGGTGGGCTTCGATCAGCGGGCCCAGTTGCGCCACGGCGGCCGCATCTATGTCGTCGACCAGCGTCACGGCGTGGGGATTGCCCATGGAAACAGCGGTGATGTCCACCGTGCCCGCAGCATCGCCCAGGGCAAGGTTTTGCACCAGGGCAGCGGAATCGCTGATGAAAGGAATCTCGGCGGCAGCGAAGCGCGGCACGCCCATGTCTACCGTGACCTCGCCATTGGCTTCCAGCCGCGGCGCGATGATGCCGGACTGGGTGACGACCTTGAGCTGAGGCTTGTCGGAGAGCCCTTGTTCATGGACGAAGCGCACGAAACAACGGGCGCCATTGCCGCATTGCTCGACCTCGCCGCCGTCAGCGTTGAAAATGCGGTAACGGAAGTCCACGCCGTCCATCCCCGATGCCTCGACGAGCAGGATCTGGTCGCAGCCGATGCCGAAGTGCCGGTCGGCGAGAAATCGCACCTGCCCCGGCGTCAGCTCGATGTGCTGGCGCACGGCGTCGATCACGACGAAGTCGTTGCCCAGGCCGTGCATTTTCGTGAAGCGGAGTTTCATTTTTCACCTGCGATTAACTCAACTGCGACCCAACTGCGAGGCACTGATAAACCAACCTGCGTGGCAGAGATCATGCCGATGCTAGCCGAAGGCGGCATGGCTCGATCAGTGCAATTGGGCGGCTAATAGGGGCTTTTTTCCCCGGGAGGCCGGGTCTTGAAGCGCTTGTGCAACCAGAAATACTGCTCCGGCATGCGTCTGACCTCATCCTCGATGAAGGCATTCATGCGCCTGGTGTCACCCTCGATTGTCGGGCCGGGGAAGTCCTGCCAGGGGGGGCCGATCTCGACGACGTAGCCTGCTGCACCGGGCAGCATGCGGGTGATGACCGGCAGCACGGCGGCGCCGGAGATGCGCGCCAGTCTCGACAGGCCGGTGATGGTCGCCGCCGGCACGCCGAAGAAGGGGACGAACATCGTGTCGCGCTGGCCGTAATCCATGTCGGGCAGATAGTAGAACGGCTTGCCGGCGCGCATCGCCTTGATCGCCTTGCGCGTGCCTTCCTGGCGGGAGAGCAGGATCGAGCCGCCGAAGCGGCTGCGTCCCTTGAGCAGGGCGGCATTGAAGAGCAGATTCTTCTGGTTGGCGTAGATGCTGACGACGTCTGTTTCCAGCATCAAGCGCGTTCCGCCCATGTCCAGACCGATGAAATGCGGCACCAAGAGCAGCGCCGGGCGACCGGCGAGGCCGTGCAGATGCTCCAGGCCGGTGATGCTGGCCAAACGCCGCAAACGCTTTGGCGACGCCCACCACAGTAAGCCTCGCTCCAGAAAGCTGCGGCCGAAGACGGCGAAATGGCGTTTCGCCAGGGCAGTCCGCTCGGCCTCGGACAATTGCGGAAAACACAGGCGCAGGTTGGTCAGAGCGATCCGCCGCCGCTCCCCGGCCACGAGGTAGAGCAGCCGGCCGAGGCCGCAGCCCAGCGGCGCCAGGGCCGACAGCGGCAGCCAGTGCAGTAACCACATCAGGGCCAGGGCTAAGCGGGTCATGGCTTCCTCTGCGTTGTCTGGGTGGCGGGATCGGCAGAACGCTCTCCCGCCGGCACCTTGTATCGGTTGTAGCCCCACAGGTATTGCTGCGGGCACTCGCGCACCAGGGACTCCAATTCGCGGTTGAGTTGCGCCACGCGTTCTTCCCGGGTTCCCGCGAGCGGTGCAGCGAGCGTGGACAGATGCAGGTGGTAGCCGGCGCCATAGGCCAGGCGTTCGGCATAGGCCAGCAGCACGGTGGCGCCGCTCTCCGCCAGCCGGGCGGCCAGGGTCATGGTGTAAGCCGGGCGGCCGAAGAAGGGAACCCAGATGCCCTCGCCGAATCCGGGGACCTGATCGGGCAGCATGCCGGCCGCCTCGCGCTTTTTCAGCGCTTTCAAGAGCAGGCGGACACCGCTGACGTCGGCGGGCGCCAGCCGGAGATTGGCGCCGCGCCCCTGTTCAACCAGTTGCCGCAACCAGGACTGTTTGGGCGGCCGGTAGAGTACGGTGATCGGTCGGTGAGCGGCATAGTATTGTGCGGTGATCTCGAAGCAGCCCAAGTGCGGCGTCAGGAACAGGATGCCGCTTCCCGCGCTCCATGCGGCCTCCACCGATTCCCAGCCAGAGACGCGGACGACACGCGAGATCACCTCATCCTGAGGCCGCAGCCAGATCTTGGGCAGTTCGATAATGCTCTTGCCGGCCTCCGCTATGGCCGCCAGGCGTGCCGACTCGAGGCCGGCTTGAGACGTGTTTCGTCGCAACTGCCGGCGGTAGGTCGGCGACAGCAGATAGGCCAGCCAGCCAACCAGGGCGCCGAGATTGTGCAGCAGCGGCAAAGGCAGATGGGCTAAGAATTTAAACAGGAAAACCATGGGCAATGTTAATCTTGGCAGAGGACGAATTGTCGGCGATCTGCAGGATGGGGGGAAGCCCTGCGGCGGCCGCGGAAAAAAACGTTCTGGAATCCAATAGACTAACAAGCATCAAAAGCCCAAAGGCAAAGATGGCAGAAGATCTCCAGCCCGAGAAAACAACCGAGACAAGCCCTGGAGCGGATGGAGAGCTTGCCAATCTCACTGCCGGCGGTGTGCTGCTGCCGCGCTTCATCATCCGCGGCGATGACGGCCTCTTTGTCGATCTTGCCCTGCTTGAGTCAACGACGAATTTTCAGCAATTCGCCGATCGCGTGTTCACCGCCGATGCGTATTTCTCCGATCTCAACTATCCATTGTTCTTCAGGCTGCTCTACCCTTCCGATGATAAGGTGTGGCGGGAGCAGAAGGCCAGGCAGGAACTGCGGCTGGCGCGCGACATCAAGATATTTTCCCCAGGACGCAAAGAGATCTACCACAAGGTCAAAATTTCTGCCAAGGGCGACTTCGCCGAATATTACTTCGAACCGGTAAGCATCGACCAGGAGGTCGAGGAGCCGGTCTTCGGCGCCCCGGACGAGGACGGCAACACCCCCATCATCGGCTACGAGAAAGTGATGAAGCCGGTGCGGACGCAACTGGACCTGGACGAGTTCATTGCGGCGATGTGGACCAAAGGTATTCGTTTCGGCATCGACATAGAAATGGTACGCGAGGCCATCGCCAAGGATGGTACCGAGCGGCTGCAGATTGCCCGTTGGCAGGAATCGGTCGCCGGCATCGATGCCGGCATCGATGAGCAGAGCGATACGCTGCACCGGGACAATTCGCCCAGGGAACTCGCAAATGGCCGCATCGACCTGCGCCAGTTCAAGAACCATTTCCCCCAGGTTGAAGCGGAGACCCGATTGCTGAAGAAGAGTCCGCGGCAGTTGGGCGAACTTGGCTGGAGCGTCAGGGGGGCGCCGATAGAGCCGGCCATGCCCAAGGATTTCGAGATCGAGACCCTGGCCGGACCCGGCACCAAGATCGAGCGGACTGCCGAAGGCGAATTCATCGTTGCCGCCATCACCGGCTTCGTCAATCTCGACATCAAGTCGAACCAGATTTCGGTCAACGAGAAAATCATCAACCGCCACGGCATCAGCCTGCGCACCACCGGCGACCTCTCCCTTTCCGGGGCGGACTTCGAGGAGCACGGCGAGGTGCAGGAGCGGCGGGTGGTGAAGGGCCACAACATGACTTTCCTCGCCGACGTATTTGGCCAGGTGATCTCTGATGGCGGCATCGTTAATCTGAAGGATGGCCTCGCCGGCGGCTCGGCACGCAACCCCGGCGGCAAGATCGTGATCTCGGGAACGGCCTCGCGCGCCGCCGTCGAGGCCAAGGGCGGGGAGATCGAGATCGTCGCCGCGGAAAACTGTATCGTGGTGGCGAGCAAGGTACACATCGTGCGGGCGGTGAATTGCGAAATCCTGGCCGAGGAAGTCGAGATCGAGACCTGTGAAGGTTGCGCCGTCGCCGGAAAAGCCGTGCGCATCGCCGACGTCGGCAGCCGCAAGGGGACCGAGACGGTGGTGACTTCTGCTGCCGGACAATACTGCCTGGAACAGGGAAATCGAGGCCTTGAAGCAGAAGGTGGAAGAAGTCACCAAGGCCAGGGCGAAAAAAGAGCAAGGAATTGCATTGATCTCGGAAAAGCCGGAGGTCCAGAAATTCCTGGAACTGTTGCAGAAAGTCGAGGCCAAGACGATCACCATGAGCCCCGAGCAGGAGGCCAGCTGGCAGGGGGCCCAGGCCCGCTTCGCCACGGTGAAGAAACTATTCGGCCAACTGAGCAGCGAGATCCGCGAACTCATGGAACGGGAAAAAGCCTATAGCGAGCAAAGTGCAGCCCTTGCCGCGGCAAAGGCAGAAGCCTTTGCCAAACTGTCTTGCAACCTGGGCGCCGTCAGCGGCGAAACCATCGTGCGCACGATGATCGTGGCCCATGCCGGCTTTCCTCTGGGAAGTCTGTCGGCCAAGGACATCCACAAGCTGTTGCGCGAGCACGGCAGTGCCCAGGACAAGCTGTTTACCGGCAGCCGAGGCTCGTTTGCCTGGCCTGACAGCAAGCCGGACGTTTGACCCGCTAGCGAACGACTAGTAGAATTCATCTCCCGCCGAGTTAATCAGGACAACTTGCAGGGCGGGGTTCGCGAGCAGATTCTCTCGCATGAGCAAAAATTCTGCTAAAGCGTCGCCTGCTCTCCTCCCCGGAGCCGGTAGCGCCGGCCAAATATTGGGGATTCGTCTCAGGAGCAGTGAATATGTCAAAGGAATACTTGTTCTCTTCGGAGTCGGTCTCCGAAGGCCATCCCGACAAGGTCGCCGACCAGATTTCTGATGCCGTTCTCGACGCCATCCTGGCCCAGGACGCGAAAGGCCGGGTCGCCTGCGAAACGTTGGTGTCCACCGGGCTGGTGGTCATTTCCGGCGAGATCACGACCACCGCCAACATCAACTACATGGACATCGCCCGCGCCACGGTGCGGCGCATCGGCTACGACAATTCCGAGATCGGTTTCGACTACAAGTCCTGCGCCGTCCTGACCGCGATCAATCGCCAGTCTCCGGATATCGCCCAGGGCGTCAATGTCGGCGAGGGCCTCGATCTCGATCAGGGTGCGGGCGATCAGGGCCTGATGTTCGGCTACGCCTGCACCGAGACGGACACCCTAATGCCCTTCCCGATCTATTACGCGCATCGCATCATGCAGCGCCAGGCCGAGGTGAGAAAGGACGGCCGCCTGCCCTGGCTGCGCCCCGACGCGAAATCGCAGCTCACCGTCCGCTATGTCGACGGCAAGCCGGTGGATATCGATACCGTCGTCGTGTCTACCCAGCACGGTCCCGATGTTTCCCATGCGCAGTTGAGCGAAGCAGTGATCGAGGAGATCATCAAGCCGGTGCTGCCCAAGGAGATGATCACCGCCAAGACGCGTTTCCTGATCAACCCCACCGGCCGCTTCGTCGTCGGCGGGCCTTCCGGCGACTGCGGCCTGACCGGGCGCAAGATCATCGTCGACACCTACGGCGGCTCGGCGCACCACGGCGGCGGCGCCTTTTCCGGCAAGGATCCGTCCAAAGTCGACCGCTCGGCCGCCTATGCCGGCCGCTATGTGGCCAAGAACCTCGTCGCCGCCGGTCTGGCCGAGCGCTGCGAGGTCCAGGTGGCCTATGCCATCGGCGTCGCCAGGCCAGTGTCGCTGATGGTCAATACCTTCGGTACGGGCAAGATCTCCGAGGAGAAAATCGTCGAACTCATCGGCAAACATTTTGACCTGCGCCCCAAGGGCATCATCAACGCCCTCGACCTGCTCCGCCCGATCTACCAGAAGACCGCTGCCTACGGCCACTTCGGCCGCGACGAACCGGAATTCACTTGGGAAGCCACCGATAAGGCGGCAGCCCTCAAGGCCGACGCTGGGTTCTGACCGCGTAAATATTTCCCCCGCTCCGAGGGGCGCTGCAGCGGTCAATAGATCGTCAGGCTTGGAGCGGGGGCATTCCTGTAGCAACGGCGCCCATTCAGAAACTTGAATGGAGAATTTCATGAATGCCGTCAATTTCACCGACTACCACGTCGCAGACCTGGCCCTGGCTTCCTGGGGGCGCAAGGAAATCCGCATCGCCGAGACCGAGATGCCCGGTCTCATGGCCATCCGCGAGGAGTTCGCCAAGGCCCAGCCCTTGAAGGGCGCGAGGATAACCGGCAGCCTGCACATGACCATCCAGACCGCCGTGCTGATCGAGACCCTGACCGCACTCGGGGCCAAGGTGCGCTGGGCTTCCTGCAACATCTTCTCGACCCAGGACCATGCCGCCGCAGCCATCGCTGCCGACGGCATCCCGGTCTTTGCCTACAAGGGCGAGTCGCTGGAGGAATACTGGAACTACACCCACCGCATCTTCGAGTGGGCCGACGGTTCCTATTCCAACATGATCCTCGACGACGGCGGCGATGCGACGCTGCTGCTGCATCTGGGCGCCCGCGCCGAAGCCGACATCGCGGTCCTGGCCAAGCCCAGCAGCGAGGAAGAACGTGTCCTTTTCGCAGCCATCAAGGCCACGCTTGCCAAGGACAGCAAGTGGTATTCGACGCGGCTTGCCGCTATCAAGGGCGTCACCGAAGAGACCACTACCGGCGTGCATCGCCTCTACCAGATGCACGAGCGCGGCGAACTCAAGATCCCGGCGATCAACGTCAATGACTCGGTCACCAAGTCCAAGTTCGACAATCTCTACGGCTGCCGCGAGTCCCTGGTCGATGGCATCAAGAGAGCCACCGATGTCATGATTGCCGGCAAGGTCGCCCTGATCGCCGGCTACGGCGATGTCGGCAAGGGCTCGGCGCAGGCGATGCGCGCGCTCTCGGCCCAGGTCTGGGTGACCGAGGTCGATCCGATTTGCGCCTTGCAGGCGGCGATGGAAGGCTACCGCGTGGTGACCATGGAGTACGCCGCCGACAAGGCCGACATCTTCGTCACCTGCACCGGCAACTACCACGTCATCACCCACGACCACATGGTCAAGATGAAGGACCAGGCCATCGTCTGCAACATCGGCCACTTCGACAACGAGATCGACGTCGCCTCGGTCGAGAAATACCAATGGGAGGAGATCAAGCCTCAGGTCGATCACATCATTTTCCCGGACGGGAAACGCATCATCCTGCTGGCCAAGGGCCGCCTGGTTAATCTCGGCTGCGGCACCGGCCACCCTTCCTATGTGATGAGTTCCTCCTTCGCCAACCAGACCATCGCCCAGATCGAACTGTTCAACAATCCGGGCAAGTATCCGGTCGGCGTCTACGTCCTGCCCAAACATCTCGACGAGAAGGTGGCGCGTCTGCAGCTGAAGAAGCTGAACGCCCAACTCTCCGTGCTCACCGATCAGCAGGCCGCCTACATCGGCGTGGCCAAGACCGGCCCGTACAAGTCGGACAGCTACCGCTATTGAGATGCAGCGCGGTGATCTGACCCTGTCGGTCGAATTCTTCCCGCCGCAGACGCCCGAGGGGATGGACAAACTGCGCGCCACCCGGATCCGGTTGGCGAGCCTGTCGCCTGCGTTTCTCTCCTGTACCTTCGGCGCCGGCGGCTCGACACGCGACCGCACGCTGGAGACCGTGCTGGAAATCCAGGGCGAAGGCCTGGTCGCGGCACCGCATCTCTCCTGCATCGGTTCGACGCGCGAGAACATCCGCGCCATTCTTGCCGAGTATCGCGGCGCCGGGATCCGTCGCATCGTCGCGCTGCGCGGCGACCTGCCCTCGGGGATGGCGGAGGCCGGCGAGTTCCGCCATGCCAACGAACTGGTCGAGTTCATCCGCCTGGAAACCGGCGACTGGTTCCACATCGAGGTGGCGGCCTATCCCGAGGTGCATCCGCAGGCGCAATCGGCCAGGATGGATCTCGACAATTTCAAGCGCAAGGTAGACGCCGGGGCCGATTCGGCGATCACCCAGTATTTCTTCAATGCCGACGCCTACTTCCACTTCGTCGACGAGGCGCGCGCGCTGGGCGTGACCGTGCCGATCGTGCCGGGCATCATGCCGATCGCCAGCTTCTCCAAGCTGGCGCGGTTTTCCGATGCCTGCGGCGCCGAGATTCCTCGTTGGTTGAGGAAGCGGCTGGAAGGCTACGGCGACGACGCGCCGTCGATCCGCGCCTTCGGTCTGGATGTCGTCACCGAACTGTGCCAACACCTGCTGGCCAAGGGGGTACCCGGCCTGCATTTCTACACGCTCAATCAAGCCGGATTGACGATGGCGATCTGGCAGCGGCTGGGGTTGTCCTGAACGAGCCGAAGCGGATGTTAAACTAGCGCTTCGGGAATTTAATCACAATCAGGGATTTCGCCATGGCCGGTCATTCCAAATGGGCCAATATCCAGCACCGCAAGGGCCGTCAGGATGCCAAGCGCGGCAAGGCCTTCACCAAGCTGATCAAGGAGATCACCGTCGCCGCCAAGATGGGCGGGGGTGACATGAACTTCAATCCCCGTCTCCGGCTGGCGGTGGAAAAGGCCAAGGCGGAGAACATGCCTTCGGACAACATCAAGAACGCCATCAAACGCGGCACCGGCGAACTGGAAGGAGTGAACTACGAGGAAATCCGCTACGAAGGCTACGGCATCAACGGCGCCGCGGTGATCGTCGACTGCCTGACCGACAACAAGACGCGCACCGTCGCCGATGTCCGTCACGGCTTCAACAAGTACGGCGGCAATCTCGGCACCGACGGTGCGGTAGCCTTCCTCTTCAAGCACTGCGGACAGTTCCTGTTCGCACCCGGCGCCGACGAGGACAAGTTGCTGGAAGCCGCTCTGGAAGCGGGCGCCGAGGATGTGGTCACGAACGAGGACGGTTCGATCGAAGTGATCTCAAGCCAGGGCGACTTTCTTTCGGTCAAGGAGGCGCTGGAGAAGGCCGGTTTCAAGTCCGAGTTCGCCGAGGTGACGATGAAGCCGCAGACCGAGACGGTATTCAGCGGGGAGGATGGCGCAAAAATGCAGAAGCTGCTCGATGCGCTCGAATCCCTGGATGACGTGCAGGAAGTCTACACCAACGCCGTGATCGAGGAATAAGCGGCTCCATGGCGGAGCCCGTCGTGCGTATCCTCGGCATCGACCCGGGCCTGCGGGTGACCGGCTTCGGCGTAATCGACAAGGTCGGGGCCAAGCTGGTCTACGTCACCAGCGGTTGCATCAAGACCAGCGAGAGCGGCGAACTGCCGGGGCGGTTGAAGATAATCCTCGAGGGCATTGCCGAAGTGGTTGCGGGCCACCGGCCGCACCAGGCCGCGGTCGAGAAGGTGTTCGTCAACGTCAATCCGCAATCGACGCTGCTCCTGGGTCAGGCGCGCGGCGCCGCGATCAGCGCGCTGGTGATCGCCGGGCTGCCGGTGGCGGAATACACGGCGCTTCAGGTCAAGCAGGCGGTGGTGGGGCAAGGCAAGGCGGCGAAGGAACAGGTGCAGGATATGGTGGTAAGGCTTTTGCGCCTTGCCGGGGTCCCCTCCGCTGACGCCGCCGACGCGCTCGCCTGCGCCATCTGCCATGCCCACGGCGGACAGGGGCTGGGGGCCTTGACGACCACCGGCTTCCGGGTCAGGGGCGGTCGGCTGGTATAAGCAAATCATGGGAGAATCAGTATGATTGGTCGCCTGAGCGGCATTCTCGTCGAGAAGAATCCGCCGCAGATCACGCTCGACGTGCTTGGCGTCGGGTACGACATCGACGTGCCGATGAGCACCTTCTACCACCTGCCCGCCGCCGGCGAAAAGGCGAGCCTCCATACCCACCTGATTGTCCGCGAAGACGGCCACTTCCTCTACGGCTTCCTGACGCAGGACGAGCGCGCCGCTTTCCGCCAGTTGCTGAAGATCAGCGGCGTCGGCGCGCGCATCGCCCTGGCTGTGCTCTCAGGCCTGTCCGTGGCCGAACTGGCGCAGGCGGTGGTGATGCAGGAGACGGGCCGCTTGATGAAAGTCCCGGGCATCGGCAAGAAGACCGCGGAGCGTCTGCTTCTGGAACTGCGCGACCGGCTGCCAAAGGCCTCGGGCGCGAGCGCCTCCGGTCCGGGCGGCATCGTGCATGACGCCGGCAGCGACATCATGAATGCGCTCCTGGCGCTGGGCTACAGCGAACGCGAGGCGGTCGCGGCGATGAGGCAACTGCCCGAGGCCGTGGCCGTGCCCGACGGGATTCGCCAGGCCTTGAAACTCCTTTCCAAGAGCTAGCGGCCGGAGTCGCCCTGGGCGAAACGCGGGATCGGTTAAACTGCCGGCCATGGCCATAGAAACAGATCAGTTCGAAAGCCGCCTGATTGGCGCCACGGCGGCGTCGCCGCAGGAAGACGTGATCGAGCGCGCCCTCCGGCCGAAGCGGCTCGCCGACTACGTCGGCCAGCAGAAGATCCGCAGTCAGTTCGAAATCTTCATCCAGGCGGCCCGGCAGCGCGGCGAGTCGCTCGATCACGTGCTGCTGTTCGGCCCGCCGGGCCTGGGCAAGACCACGCTGGCGCATATCGTTGCCCACGAGATGGGCGTGAATCTGCGCCAGACCTCCGGGCCGGTGCTGGAGCGCGCCGGAGACCTGGCGGCGATCCTGACCAATCTCGAGCCGAACGACGTGCTGTTCATCGACGAGATCCATCGTCTCTCCCCGGTGGTCGAGGAGATCCTCTATCCGGCGCTCGAGGATTTCCAGATCGACATCATGATCGGCGAAGGACCGTCGGCGCGCTCGGTCAAGCTCGATCTGCCGCCTTTCACCCTGGTCGGCGCGACGACGCGCGCGGGCATGCTGACCAATCCGCTGCGCGACCGCTTCGGCATCGTCGCCCGCCTGGAGTTCTATACCCCCGAGGAACTCGGCCTGATCGTCACCCGCTCGGCGGAGCTGCTCAAGGTGCATGTCGCCGCCGAGGGCGCCACCGAGATCGCCAAGCGCTCGCGCGGCACGCCGCGCATCGCCAATCGCCTGCTGCGGCGGGTGCGGGATTTCGCCGAGGTCAAGGCCGAGGGCCGGATCACGCGCGAGGTCGCCGATGACGCCTTGACCATGCTCGACGTCGACCATCTCGGCCTCGACATCATGGACCGGAAGCTCCTGTCCGCCATGCTCGAGAAGTTCGGCGGCGGTCCGGTCGGGGTGGACAATCTTGCCGCCGCGATCGGCGAGGCGAGAGACACCATCGAGGACGTACTCGAACCTTTCCTGATCCAGCAGGGCTACCTGCAGCGCACGCCGCGCGGGCGCATCGCCACGCCGGCGATCTGGCGTCACTTCGGCCTGACTGCTCCCAACGATCCGAATCTGCCGCTTTGGAAGGAGCAGTAGCACGATGCCCAACAAGCCTCCGCGCGCCAGCTTCGCCCTTCCCATACGGGTCTATTACGAAGACACCGATGCCGCCGGCGTGGTGTATTACGCCAACTACCTGAGATTCCTGGAGCGTGCCCGCACGGAATGGCTGCGTGCCCTGGGCTTCGAGCAGAAGCGGCTGGCAGAGGAGCTTGGCATTGCCTTCGTCGCGCGCTCGATTGCCGTCGACTATCTGAAACCGGCGCGGCTCGACGATGCATTGAACGTTGTCTCGGAAATCGAGTCTGTCGGTCGGGCGCAAATCGTTTTCGCCCAGCGCGTCCTGCGCGCCGGCTTGCCGGACTCGGGGCAGGGAGCGGAACTCCTGCTGACGTCGTCGATGCGCATCGCCTGCATCGAGCCGGCAGCCATGAGGCCGGCCGCGATGCCGAAAGACATTTATGAAACCTTCAAGGCCTTGACTGGAACACGAGCATGAATATTACCCAGGATCTATCCATTCTCGAATTGGTCGCGAATGCCAGTCTCGTCGTCAAACTCATCCTGGCGTTGCTGGCGTTCGTCTCCTTCATGTCGTGGTACTGGATTTTCCGCAAGTGGTTCGCGCTGCGCGATGCCCGCGCCCGCACCGACCGCTTCGAGCGCGACTTCTGGAGCGGCGGCGACCTGAACAGCCTGTATCAGAGCGCGGTCAATGACCGGCACAGCACCGGCGCCCTCGAACGCATTTTCGAAGCGGGCTACCGCGAGTTCAACAAGCTCAGGGGGCAGAAGACGATGGATCCGGCCACCGTGGTCGACGCCGCCCGCCGCGCCATGCGCGCCACCTACCAGCGCGAGACCGACCATCTGGAGTCCCATCTGTCCTTCCTCGCTTCGGTGGGTTCGGTCAGCCCCTACGTCGGTTTGTTGGGAACGGTGTGGGGCATCATGCATGCCTTCCGCGGTCTGGCCAACGTCAGTTCGGCAACGCTGGCGCAGGTTGCCCCGGGCATCGCCGAAGCGCTGGTCGCCACGGCCATCGGCCTGTTCGCCGCGATACCGGCGGTCGTCGCCTACAACCGTTACGCCCACGACGTCGATCGCATCTCCGTGCGCTTCGAGAGTTTCATGGAGGAGTTCTCGAACATCCTGCAAAGGCAGCTCCGATGAGACAGCGGCGTTTGATGAACCAGATCAACGTCGTGCCCTACATCGACGTGATGCTGGTGCTGCTGGTCATCTTCATGGTTACCGCGCCGATGATTCAGAGCGGCAGCGTCGCCCTGCCCAGCGTCGGCAAGAGCGCAACGCCGCCGGTGGCGCCGCTGGAAGTGATCGTCAGGGCCGACGCCTCGCTGGCGCTCAATGACCGTTCCAAGGGCGCAGGGGAAGAAGCCGTCAGCCGGAGCGATCTGGCCGCCCGCCTCCGGGAGGCGCAGGCGAAGAACCCACAGCAGGCGGTGCTGATTGCCGGCGACAAGAACGTCAAGTACGAAGCCGTGCTGAACGTCATGGATGAGCTGCAAAGGCAGCAGGTGGCGAAGATCGGCCTGCTGGTGCAGCCCTCCGGCAAATGAAGTTCGCAGCACAACCCGAGCCCGCTCCCGGCAGGCGCGCCGCGGCGTTCCTGGCCGTGGCGGTGCACCTCCTGCTCGCCGCCTTCCTGTTCTACGGCATCCGTTGGCAGAGCCATCTGCCCGACGCCGTGGAGGTGGACCTGGTGCGCGCTTATCCGGAGCCGTCGCAGGCGGCAGCGCCGCCGTCAAAGATGGAAACTGCTCCAGAGCCCGTGCCGGAGCCCAAGCCGGAACTGCAGCCGGAACCGAAAGTCGAGGTCGAGCCGCCGCATCCGCCGCCAAAGCCCGAAATCGCGATCAAGGAAAAGCCGAAGCCTGAAAAGCCGAAACCGGTGCCGAAGCCGAAACCGGCAGCGCCCCTGCCGCAGAAGCAGAAGTACGACCCCTTCCGGAAGCAGCTCGAAGAAGAGATCAAACAGACCGCGGAGCGCAAGAGTGCCGCCGATGCGACCGCCACGGCCGCCCAGGAACTGGCCCAGCTGAAGGCGGCTCAGGCCGCTTCGGCGAGGGACCGGGCGAAGGGTGACTACGAGGCGAAAATTCGCGGCAAGATCAGGGGCAATATCGTCCTGCCGCCCGGGATCAAAGGCAATCCGGAAGCGATATTCGATGTCGTGCAATTGCCCAGCGGAGAAATTCTCAGCGCCAAGTTGAAGAAGTCCAGCGGCTACGCGGCCTATGACCAGGCCGTGGAGCGCGCCATTCTGAAATCCTCGCCGCTGCCCAAGCCGGAACAGGCTGACCTGTTCAGCCGTTCGCTCGAACTGAAATTCAAACCACTGGATGACTGAAGGTATAATCGCCCGATGATGAAACCAGCCTATGTACGCCTTGCCGTTCGCGGCCTCGCAGCGTCCTTCCTGTGCCTGGCCGTCGCCGCCCACGCCCAGTTGTCCATCGAAATCACCGGCGCCGGCGCCAACCGTCTGCCCGTGGCGATTGCCGATTTTTCCGGCGAGCGCATCGTCTCGCAGGCGCTTACCGCAGTCGTGCGCAACGATCTGGATCACAGCGGCCAGTTCCGTCTGGTCAATGCCGGAACCGAGCCCATGGCCGAGACTGCACCGGTCAATTATCCCGACTGGAAGAGCCGGGGTGCCGACGCGCTCGCGACCGGCAGCGTCTCGACGGCCGCCGACGGGCGCTACGAGACGCGCTTCCGCCTCTACGACGTGCAAAAGCAGGTCGCGCTCGGCGGTCAGGCCTACGTCGCGAGCGCCGGACAGCTGCGCGCCACGGCGCACCGGATCAGTGATTACATCTACGAGAAGCTGACCGGCGAACCCGGAATCTTTTCGACGCGCATCGCCTATGTGGTGAAAAGCACCGGCCGCTATGAACTGCAGATCGCCGATGCCGATGGCGAGAACGCACAGACGGCGCTGGCTTCGCGCGAACCGATCATCTCCCCGACCTGGTCGCCCGACGGCACGCGTCTGGCCTATGTTTCTTTCGAGGCGAAGAAGCCGATCGTCTACGTGCATTCGCTGGCCACCGGCCGGCGCCATGTCGCCGCCAACTTCAAGGGTTCGAACTCGGCGCCCGCCTGGTCGCCGGACGGCAAGAAACTGGCCGTGGTGCTTTCCAAGGATGGCGGCTCGCAGCTTTATCTGGTCAATGCCGACGGCAGCGGCATCCTCCGCCTGGCCAGTTCCGCCGGGATCGACACCGAGCCGCGGTTCTCGCCCGACGGGCAATGGATCTACTTCACCTCCGACCGCGGCGGCAGTCCGCAGATCTACCGTATTCCCGCCAGCGGAGGAGGCGCCGAGCGCGTCACTTTCGAGGGCAACTACAACGTGACGCCGCGGCTGTCGCCGGATGGCAAGAGCATGGCGTTCATCGCGAGAAACGATGGCCGCTTCCAGGTCGCCCTGATGGATCTCGCGACCAAGCAGACGCAGATACTCACCGACTCCTCCAAGGACGAGTCGCCGAGCTTCGCGCCGAACGGCCGAATGATCATTTACGCCACCGAAATCGGCGGCCGCGGCGTCCTGGCCACCGTATCCAGCGATGGCCGCGTCAAACAGAAACTCTCGGTGCAGGCAGCGGATGTGCGCGAACCGGCCTGGGGCTATTTCGTAAAATAAGCAATCCAAACCTATGGAGCCTGACCATGCTTAAGTCATTCTTTGTTGCTGCCGCCAGCCTGATCCTGGCCGCCTGCAGTTCCCAGCCTCCCGCGCCCGAGCAAGCCGGCGCCGGAGTGGAGAGCCGCACGCCGAGTGCGGTCAAGGTGGAGACGCCGCAGGTGAAACCGGTTGCGCAGGAACCGATCGATTTAACCAGCATGGCGGCGCTCCGGGATCCGAGGAGCATCCTTTCCAAGCGCAGTGTGTTCTTCGATTACGACCAGTTCTCGATCAAGGACGAGTTCAAGCCTCTTCTTGACGCGCACGCCCGCTTCCTTGTGGCCAATCCGAAGATGAAGATGCTGATCCAGGGCAATGCCGACGAGCGCGGCAGCCGTGAATACAATCTCGCTCTCGGCCAGAAGCGCGCGGATGCCGTGAAGAAGATGCTGCTGCTGCTCGGCGCCCGCGAAGAGCAACTCGAAGCGGTCAGTCTCGGCGAAGAAAAGCCGCGCAATCCCGGCCACGACGAGGCGGCCTGGGCCGAGAATCGCCGCGACGACATGCTGTACACCGGAGAGTACTGAGCGATGCGCATGACCGGTATTGCCGCCGCCCTGGCGGCGTTCACCCTGGTCCTGGCTGCAGTCCCGGCGCGCGCCGGCATGTTCGACGACGACGTGGCCCGCGCCGGCGTCGCGCAGCTGCGCACCGACGTGTCGCAACTGCACGCCGACCTGGCCGAGCAGAGCGCGCGTATCGATACCGCCACGCGCGGCCAGATCGATCTCGCCAACCAGATCGGGGCGCTGACCGCCGAGATCGCCAAGTTGCGCGGCCAGATCGAGGTGCAGGGCTACGAAACCGATGCCGCGAAGAAGCGGCAGACCGATTTCTATGCCGACCTCGACGCGCGTCTGCGCAAGCTCGAGACGGCGGCTGCCGAGGCCGATGCCAAGGCCAAAGCCGGCGCCGTCCCGGTGATCGATCCGGCCGCGGAAACCCGCGATTACGAGGCTGCCTTGACCCTGTTCAAGGGTGCCAAGTACCAGGAGGCGCTGTCCGCCTTCCAGGACTTCATCAAGAATTACGCCAAGAGCACGCTGGTCCCGAGCGCGCACTACTGGGCTGCTTCGGCCTATTATCAACTGCACGAATACGCCAAGGCCGCCGAGATGTTCGCCAAGGTGCAGGCCGGCTGGCCGCAGGACAGCAAGGCCCCGGATGCCATGCTCGGCCAGGCCAACAGCCAGCAGCAGAGCGGCGACGCCAAGGGGGCCCGGAAGACCTTCGAGTCCCTGATCGCGAACTACCCGGGCAGCAGCGCCGCTCAGGTCGCCAGGCAACGCCTCAAGAAGCGGTGATGGCGGGCGGGATCGCCGACGCCGAAGCGGTGCTGCGGATCAGCGAAGTGTTCCATTCGCTGCAGGGCGAGTCGACCCGGGTCGGGCTGCCCACCGTCTTCGTCCGCCTCACCGGCTGTCCGCTGCGTTGCAGCTGGTGCGATACCGACTATGCCTTCTCCGGCGGGAGCGCCATGAGCGTGTCCGAGGTGCTGGGCCAGGTCGCCCAATATGACTGCAAGGTGGTCTGTGTCACCGGCGGCGAGCCGCTGGCGCAGAAGGCTTGCGCCGGACTGTTGCAGGCGCTGTGCGCTGCCGGTTACTCGGTTTCGCTGGAAACCAGCGGCGCGCTCGATCTCTCCGCCGTCGATCGCCGAGTCGCCAGGATCATGGATCTGAAGGCACCCGGTTCAGGCGAGGTGGAGAAGAACCGTTGGCGCAACCTGGATGTGCTCGGCTCGCGCGACGAGATCAAGTTCGTGCTGGCCTCCGAGTCCGATTACCAGTGGGCGAAAGACGTGTTGCGCGAGAGGCGACTGGACGCCGTGTGCACGGTGTTGTTCGCGCCCGTGCAAGGCCAGCTGGATCCTGCGCAACTGGCCGGCTGGATACTCAGAGACCGGCTCCCGGTCCGCTTTCAACTGCAGCTGCACAAGATCCTCTGGGGCGCCGAGCGTGGCCGCTGAGATGCCGACCGCCAATGCCGTGATACTCCTTTCCGGCGGGCTGGATTCGGCCACCGTCTTGGCGCTTGCCAGGAGCCGCGGCTTCAGCTGCCATTGCCTGTCGCTGGACTACGGGCAACGTCACCGGGTCGAACTCGAAGCGGCGGTGCGCGTCGCAGCGCGCCTTGGCGCGGCCGGACAGTGTACCGTGCAGCTCGATCTGACCCGGTTCGGCGGTTCCGCCCTGACCGACGCGGCCATCGCCGTGCCGACCGGCGGCGCCGACGTGGGCATTCCCGTCACCTACGTCCCGGCGCGAAACACCATCATGCTCTCGCTGGCCCTGGCCTGGGCGGAAGTGCTCGGGGCGGCCGACATTTTCGTCGGCGTCAATGCCGTCGATTACTCGGGCTATCCGGATTGCCGGCCGGACTATATCCGCGCCTTCGAGACGATGGCCAATCTTGCCACCCGGGCGGCGGTCGAAGGGACAAGGCTGACCGTCCATGCGCCGCTGATCGAACTCTCCAAGGCCGAGATCATCCGCCTGGGCATCTCGCTCGGCGTCGACTATTCGCTGACCGTCTCCTGTTACCAGGCCGACGCCCTCGGCCGCGCCTGCGGCGTCTGCGACTCCTGCCGGCTGCGCCGCGCCGGCTTCGAAGCGGCCGGCGTCATCGACCCGACGCCTTACACGGGTCATTGACGGCGGCTATCAAGCGTTCGATAAGACTGATCCGGTCCTCGCCAAGATTTATTAGAATCGGCCCATTCGACCAGCCGGCCAGCCAGGGGAAGCAAGCTATGGAGTTCACGATCCACAATCAAGTACTGCTTTCAGTGTTCGTCATCGCGGCACTTATGGGCGCCGCCGTAAATAAGACCAACTTCTGCGCCATGGGCGCGGTTTCAGACTGGGTCAATATGGCCGACACCGGGCGCCTGCGCGCCTGGCTCCTGGCCATCGCCGTGGCCATGGGGAGCGTCCTGGCGCTCGAGGCGAGCGGCCGGGTGAATATCTCGGGCACCACTTTTCCGCCCTACCGCACCGAGAACTTCGCCTGGCTGCGCTACCTCCTGGGCGGCGGGATGTTCGGCATCGGCATGACGCTTGCGTCCGGTTGCGGCAGCAAGACGCTGGTGCGCATCGGCGGCGGCAACCTCAAGTCGCTGGTGGTGCTGGCAATCGCTTCAGGCATGGCCTATCTGATGCTCTGGACCGATTTCTACGGCGTGCTGTTCGACCGATGGATGGCGCCGCTGGCCATCGGCCTGTCCAGATACGGAATCAAGAGCCAGACGCTCGATGCCATCCTCGGCGGCATGCTCGGCATGGACAACACCGCGACCCTGCATCTGGTGCTCGGTGTCCTCATCGTGGCAGGGCTTCTGCTGTTCATCTTCAGATCGGGGGACTTCCGGGCCAATCGGGACAACATCCTGGGTGGCGTAGCGGTAGGCCTGGCCGTGGCGGCCGGCTGGGCCATCACGGGCGGCAGCTTCGGCCAGGCCTGGAAGGAATGGGCCGAGATGGCCGATACCGTGCCGTCGCGCGTGGAGGTTCAGTCCTACACCTTCATCAGTCCGATGGGCGATGCAGTGCGTTACCTGATGGACCCTGCCAATCTCTCGCTGGTCAATTTCGGCATCGCCGCCTTGGCCGGGGTGATCGTCGGTTCGTTCTGCTATGCGCTGGCGAAGCGCAGTTTCCGCATCGAATGGTTTGCCACCGCTGGCGACTTCGCCAATCACGCGTCAGGAGCCGTCCTGATGGGCGTGGGCGGAGTGCTGGGCATGGGATGCACCATCGGCCAGGGCGTCACCGGGGTATCGACCATGGCGCTGGGCTCCATGCTGACGCTCGCGGCCATCATCGCCGGCGCCGCGGGCACGATGAAACTCCAGTACTGGAAAATGATGCGTGAGGCGTGACTGCCGACGGGTTTGACATCGGGGCGGCTAATTCCTATAATTCGCGCCTTTCGCTGGGTCGTTAGCTCAGTTGGTAGAGCAGCGGACTTTTAATCCGTTTGTCGTGGGTTCGACCCCCGCACGACCCACCACGAACTGCAGGCGAAAATATCCGGGCCCTTAGCTCAGCTGGTAGAGCAGCGGACTCTTAATCCGTTTGTCGACAGTTCGATCCTGTCAGGGCCCACCAACACCGAAGCGGTTCTCCGAAAGGGGAGCCGCTTTTCTTCTGGGCGTTTGGCCGTCATAGGTCGGCGGCGCGCGGGGGGCGGAGGAAAGCTGGAGTCTCATGCTCGAATTGCGAAATATTGATCTGACGACAGACCCTTTTGCCGAAAGCTACGTCAAGACCGAAATCGTCACCGTTGCATTCGCCCGACAGGAGGGAGAGTTGCTGAGCCTCGAAGGCCCGAACCGTTACCTGCCAGGGGACGCGCTCATTTCCGGTTCTACCGACAGTCGCTGGAGTGTTTCTCGCCACCGCTTTGACGCGAAGTATGAGGCCATGCCGCCAACCATGGCGGGGGAGGACGGGGGCTACAGAGCCAGACCAATATCGATTCTCGCCAAGCAGATTGCCGAGGCCTTCATCACCGCCCGGTCGGCCGGTGGGGATGTCCTTCGCGGGAGTCCCGGGGATTGGCTGTTGCAGTACGGCCCATGGGATTTCGGCATCGCCGAACACCACCGATTCGCGCAGGTCTATAAGAAGATATCCTCGCATAACTGAAAAGGCCACTCGATGCGTCCGGTGCACGATATTGATGTCGTCATTCTCATGGCCACGATGCTTTCATCGAAAAGGCGGCCTGCGGAACTGGCCGAGATCGTGGCTGCCGCAGATCTGATTCAAGGTTCCATTCCTTTCATGGAAAAAATCGGCGCTGCAATCGTGCGGCTTTCGACGCTGGGCCTGATCACTGCGACGGAGGGTCGCTATGCGCTGACCCCTGTTGCTCAGAAAATCATTGCAAAGCGGCCCAAGAGAGCTGCCGCTGAAGAAATCAGCGTCGCTCTCAAGCGCAATCTCGCCGCATATTGCCCGGCAGCGGAATGCCTGCCAATTCTTCTGACCGATGGACAACTCGGCGCCGCCATCCGGGCGCACAAGACGGCAAGAAAGGCTCCAGGCAAGAACCTCTTGATGCCCAAGCCCAAGGTCGATCGGCATTTCAAGGTGGAGGGCCGCTGGCGCAGGGTTCCTGCAGCGCGCTAGCGAAAGCCCGGATCTGCACATGCCCGCACAGGAACGGCACACGGGAGCGGTGCGCCACGGATCCTGAACCGGTGTCGGCAGTCCGATCCTTCAGGGCTGACCAAACAAGGCAGCAGACGCAAAGGCTTAGCCGGCATGGCCAGCCCGGTGTCATGCCGGAAACGGGCGCGCCGATCGCAGGATGCAGCCGTAGCGCCGCCGCCATATGCTTGGACATTGGTGACTTGCTGTTACAACTCGCGAGCAACAGTTACGTTCTGGCAACAAAGCCGTCACACGGCACCGATACCATGAGAACCGTTGAATCCCCTTCAACTTGTAATTGTTGTCTCCTCCTTTCGCCCCCAACTCATCATTGGGGGCGTTTTCTTTGTGCGCCCATGCTGGGCGCGATCTTGGAGGTGGAAGTCCTCCCGTAAGTTGGCCACAGCAAACGAAGCGAAGCGCAACTGCATGAGGGTGACCGAGTGTGGGGAGGAAGCGTGGAGCGAAACCGCGAGCCGATGGAGGGCAAGGTGAAGCCTTGTCGGATATCGGACGCGATGAAGCACAGCCGGCGAGTATTTCTCGAACTCGATGAATGGTTACGGCATCGCCTACGTGCATTGCAACTCAAGCACTGGCGTCGGGGAACGACGATGTTTACCTCGAGCCGGACCGGGTTGGCGAGCAAGCGCTTTACGTGATAGATTGACGTCACACAGACGACGGCTTGACAAAGATGGAAGCCCATGGCCGATTGGCATAGAAGACAGATGCTTGACCTTGCCGCCGCAGTGAGGTGCTGCCAAGGCAAGTACACAACGTCGTTCCGGGTGCGGCAGCGCCTGGCCAGCGTCGTCGACCTGGCCAACATGGCGAGCAAGCACGTTGATACGACGGCCGAGCAGCTTAATCGACTCAAGACGCAGTTGTGCCGCGTCTGCCGAAGCGAAAGCCTATATGAATGCGATGGCGTCGAAGCCTGGTCCGAGACCTGCGCGCTGGTGGCAGCCAATACGCCCTGAAGCGGCGCCGGGCATCGCCGTTAGGTCGCGCAGGACAACCGAAGGCTTGCGCGCAAACGCGGGCCTTTGCCCTTTCTTGCCGCGAGGCAAGGTGATGGAGAAGTAATAGTAATGATGGGCAGTCTATCCATTGACAGAACAAGGACGGCGTTGGTCGTCATTGACCTCCAGAAAGGCATCGTCGGGCGGCAAACGGCGCCGCATGCCTCTGACCTCGTCGTGAAAAATGCGGCGGCCCTGGCCGCGGGTTTCAGGAAAAACGGCATGCCGGTGTTTCTGGTGCGGGTAACGCCCTCTCCGGACGGGAAGGACGCGTTGCGTCCCGTCGCCGATGTGCCCATGCCGGCGCAGACTCCTCCGCCGGACTGGGCCGACATCGTTCCGGAGATGGGGCCGAAGCAGGGCGATTTCGTCATCACCAAGCACCAATGGGGCGCTTTTTACGGAACGGAACTCGATTTGGCGTGCCGGCGACGCGGCATCTCTGCGATCGTCTTGTGCGGCATTTCGACCAATATAGGCGTCGAGAGCACCGCCCGATGCGCTTACGAGTATGGCTACGAACAGATATTCGCCGAAGATGCCATGTCCTCCATGTCGGCCGAAGAGCATATGATGACGATCAGCAGGATATTCCCGCGTATCGGTCGCGTGAGAAAAACAGAAGAGATATTGGCGGCGCTCTAGAGACTTCGCCGGGTTCCTCCGGCGCTTGGTCAGGCGGGTGATAGGCCCGCACATGGCGGGGCAGTTTACGGTTCGCATGGTGTCCCGAGTCAAGGCTTGGCCGGGATCTTCCGGTTATCCTGCCGCATTGGGCGGCAGGCCAAGGCTGAAGCGGGGTGAAGGCTTGGCGCGCGCGCCGACGGAAGAGCGAGGTGACACAATGAAACGTATTTTTTCTCCGGCCCGCAAGCTGTGCGACGGCCTGGATTTTCAGGCGAAATTTCTCCTCGTCGGGATCTTGCTGCTGCTGCAGTCGGCGACGCTCGTCTACCTGTTTTTCCAGGCCGCGCTGACGCCCGGCCTCCGGTATCTGGTGCCGGCCTCCCTGGCCGCCGCCGTGCTCGGCTTCTATCTGCTGGCCGGCACGTTCCTCTCGATCAGCGCGACCGTCTCCTCCTTGGCCGCCGCTTTCGAAAGATTCAGCAAGGGCGACCTGGCGGCCAACGTGCAGACCTCGGCGAAGGATGAACTGGGGCGCACCGCCCTCGGCTTCAACGGGACGATGAAGAATCTCAAGCGCATGATTTCCCGGGTCTCGGGCGGCGCGGTGGTGGTCGCGGAGGCCGCCGCCAAGCTTGCCGAAAAATCGCGCCAGGTGACCAAAATCGCCCTTGAGCAGACGAACGCCGCGGCCAGCGTCTCGGTGGCGGTCGAGGAGATGAGCGCGAGTATCGCGATGGTGGCCGCGCATGCCGGCGATGCGGAAGTCGTTTCCGCCAAGGCCAGCGATCTGTCGGTCGAAGGCGAAAAAGTGGTTCGCGACGCCTCCGCCGAGATGGCGCTGATCGCCGGTTCCTTCAAGGAGTCTTCGCAGGAGATCGCCGCCCTCGGCCAGCGCACCGAGGCGATCAGCTCGATCGTCAATGTCATCAAGGAGATTGCCGACCAGACCAACTTGCTGGCGCTGAACGCCGCAATCGAGGCCGCACGGGCGGGCGAGCAGGGGCGCGGCTTCGCGGTGGTGGCCGACGAGGTGCGGAAACTGGCGGAGCGCACGGCCGGCGCCACCCGGGAAATCACCGCCATGATCGGCAACATCCAGAGCGGCATGAAGAGCGCGGTCGGCAGCATGGGCGCGGGGGCCACCCAGGTCACCGAAGGCGTCGATCTCGCCTCGCGGGCGGGCGATGCGCTGGCCGACATCAACAGGGGCTCCAGGGACGTGCTGTCCATGGTGCACGACATCGCCAGCGCCGTTCAGGAGCAGACGGCCGCGAGCCATCAGATCGCCGAGAACATCGAGCGGATCTCGGGCATGGCGCAGACCAGCAGTTCCAGCATGGAGCAGATGTCGGCAGAGGCGGCGCGTCTCGGCGAGGTATCGGGCACGCTCAAGGAAGCGATCAGCCTGTTCAGCGGCGGCACCGCCAACGATGCCCAGCAGCTGGTCGAGAAGGGCGTCGCCCTGATTGCCTCCCAGGGCCGGCAGAAAGCCTTCGCCGAGTTCGCCAGGCCGAACGGCGAGTTCATCAAGCGCGACCTTTATCTCTTCGTCTATGACACCGCCGGCAATGTCCTGGCGCATGGCGGCAACCCATCGCTGGTCGGCAAGTCGATGATCGATGCCAAGGACGCCGGCGGCAAGCAGTTCATCCGCGAGCGCATCGAAATCGCCCTGTCCCAGGGAAGCGGCTGGCAGGACTATATGTTCAACAATCCGGAGTCGAAGATGGTGGAAAGCAAGACCTCCTTCATCCGCAAGATCGACGACATGATCGTCGGCTGCGGCATTTACAAGTAAGAACCGGGCGGAAGGGAAGAGGTCGAGGATGCTGAGCAGTCTGTTGCCGTTTCTGGTGCACTGGGGCGTCCTGACGCTTTCGCTGTGGACGGCGAGTTACGTCTTTCACGGCATCGTTTTCGAGGACAAGTCCTCCTTGTTCATCTCCGCCCTGCTGCTGGGCTTCGCCAACGCGATCTTGAGGCCGGTGCTGATTCTGCTGACCTTTCCGGCCACGATCGTCACCTTCGGATTCTTCATCCTGGTCATCAACGCCCTGATGATTCTGCTCGTCTCCTCGCTGGTTCGCGGCTTCAAGGTTTCCGGTTTCTGGACCGCGTTCTTCGCCAGCATCTTCGTTTCCGTCTGCAGCTTCGCCACCGATTATCTTCTCGCCAGCGGCGGTTCGGTTCAGCAGTCGATTGGGCCCGGAACCTGGATGTAAATCCGTTCCCCGGGCGGCGGCCGGCCCGTCGTGGTTTTCGCTCCGGTCGACATGACAATGGGACTTGACGCGATGTTCGCGGCGGCGTAGCTTGGCTACCCTGAGTCGCCGTTCATTCTTCCGCTTCAGAAGTCTCGGCCTGGCTTATCATCCAATAGATTTTATCGATCCCGGGCTCTAGAGAGTTGGATAGAGTTGCGAAGTTTGCTACAGCGCTGTATTCGGACGGAGATTTCCGTTTGCTGATTCGGGAGAGACACAGTGTCCAACAAGATTTGCGTGGTAGTCGTTTCGGGTACCCGGGAACGGTTGCAGATGGCGGCGATGGTGGCTTCCGTCGCCGCGGTCAGCGGGCAGGAGGTGATGGTTTTCCTGTCGATGAACGCACTGCTTTACTTCGTCAAGGCGAATTCGACAAAGGCACCGAACGAGGGGGAGATGGGCGCGCTGATGGAGGGCAAGAACGTGCCCGATTTCAGGACGCTGTTCGGTCAGGCCGCCACGCTCGGCGATGCCAAGATCCTTCCTTGTTCCATGGCCATGGACGTCCTCGGTGTCGAGCCGGAGGATATGGAATCCTTCATCGGCGAGCCGACCGGGTTGACGAGGTTCCTGGATGAAGCCCGCGATGCTCAGGTTTGGACTTTTTGACAACAGGGAAGAGAAGACATGGCCGAGAAGATTATCGTCGATGGCCGGGGAAGTTTCTGTCCCGGCCCGTTAATGGAGTTGATAGGCGCGCTGAAGTCGTCGAAGATCGGCGACGAACTGGAAGTGCTGTCCACCGACAAGGGATCGGCGAACGACATCCCTGAATGGGTGCGCAAGGTTGGCCACGAGTATGTGTCGACCACCGAGGAAGCCGGCGTTTGGCATGTCGTCGTTAGAAAAGCAAAATAGTCTCTTAAATCCAAAGGAGGAAAGACAAAATGAGAATCCTGATTGTGGGCGGAGGAATGGGCGGCACGATTCTGGCGAACAGCCTGGCAAGGCGGCTCAGCGGCGAGCTCAAGTCCGGCAAGGCGCGCATCACCATGCTCTCGGCATCGGACAAGCATTTCTACCAGCCCGGCTTGCTCTACCTGGCCATCGGCCGCATGACCCCGGACGAACTCTATCGGGACCAGGCGAGCCTGCTCGAGCCGGGAATCGGCTTTCACGTCGATCCGGTCGAGCAGTTCATGCTCGACGACAATAAGGTGAAGACCAAGAGCGGCAAGACCTACGACTACGACATCATGGTCATCGCCACCGGCTCGCGCATGTTCCCCGAAGGCGTCCCCGGCCTGGCCGAGAATGCCGAGTTGTTCTACACCGAGGAGTCTGCGCTGAAGATGTTCAAGAGCCTGCAGGCTTTCGAGGGCGGCAAGGTGGTCATCACCGTCGGCGTGCCGCACAAGTGCCCGATGGCGCCGCTGGAAATCACCTTCATGCTGCACGATTACTTCAAGGACAGGGGTCTCGGCGACAAGGTCCAGCTGCACTACACCTATCCGATCAACCGCGTGCACAGCCTGGAGAACGTGGCCAAGTGGGCCGCGCCGGAGATGCACAGGCTGGGCATCACCTACGACACGTTTTTCAACATCAAGGAAGTCGATGGCGAGAACAAGGTCCTGAAGAGCGAGGAGGGGACGGAAATAAAATACGATCTGCTCATCGCGATTCCCGCCCACAAGGGCATGGAGGTCGTGGAAAAGAACGGCCTGGGCCAGAACGGCTGGATTCCGACCAATCGCACGAAACTCAATATGGAAGGCCGAGACAACGTCTACGTCTGCGGCGACACCACCAACATCCCGATCAGCAAGGCGGGCTCCACCGCGCACTTCGAAGCCGACACGCTGGCCGAGAACATCGCCGCCATCGTCAAGATGGGGGTGCCGGTGCGCGACTACGACGGAAAGGTATTCTGCTTCATCGAGGCAGGCAAGGATCGCGCCACCTATGCGATGTTCAACTACCTGACGCCGCCCGATCCCAAGGCGCCGACCAAGGCCATGCACTGGTTCAAGATGGCTTACAACAAACTCTATTGGATCTCGGCCCGCGGGCTCCTGTAGGAGGATGCGGACATGGACGCGGATATCAAGGAAATGCCCGACGCACTCGGCGAAATGGGGGGCGTCGTCAAGGGCGCCTACGACGCGGTCACCGACGAAATGGTCGGTCGTCTCGCGACGACCGCCGCGGATACGCTGGACCTGATGGACCAGGTCAATCGCGCCGGACTCGCCAAGGCCATTCCGGTGCTCGCTCAATTGGTCAACGACGGCGACCTGCAACGGATCGTGCACCTGGCTCGGGTGCTGGGTTCGGCCGAGGATGCCCTGACCGACGAGATGGTCGGGCGCCTCACGGAAGCCGCCGGCGGGGGGTTGAGCCTGCTCGACCAGGTCAATCGTTCCGGCATCGACAAGGCGCTGCCGACGATCGCCCGCATGGTCGCCGACGGCGACCTGGAGCGTCTGGCGCAGCTGGCGCGGGTCTACGGTTCGGCCCAGGACGTGCTGACGGACGAGATGGTCGGGCGCCTCGCCGAAACGGTCGGCGAGGGGATGTCCCTGCTTGACCGGCTCAACCGGGGCGGCGCCGTGCGTCTGGTGGAGATGCTCGAGCATCTGGAATCCACCGGTGCGCTGGAGCGGGTCGCGGTAGGCTTGCCCCTGCTGGTGGAACGCCTCGACATGGTCGCGGGCATGTTCAAGTGCCTCGAGGAAGCGGCAACCAAGACCGCAGCACAGCCGCCCAGCAGCGGAATCGGCGGCGCCTGGTCGCTCATGACAGATGCCGGCAACCAGCAAACCCTGAGGTTCATGCTCGAGATCGGGCGAAGAATGCAGGAGAACTGCGCGAAACGCTGAGAGGTCCCGAGCTGCTGTCTTGCCGGCCTAGCCGGCTTTTTTTTGGAAGAACGATATGCGCCCCTTGTCATTGCAGACCACCATCGCCGGCAGTCTGCCGAAGCCGTCCTGGTTGGCCACCCCCAAGCAGTTATGGGCACCCTGGCTGCTTGAAGGGGAGCAGCTCGAAGAGGGCATGCGCGACGCGGTTCGCCTGGTGCTGTTCGACCAGGAACGTGCCGGCATCGATATCCTGTCCGACGGCGAGCAGACCCGCCGCCACTTCGTCACCACCTTCATCGAAAATCTGGAGGGTATCGATTTCGAGCACAAGCGTACCGTCCGCATCCGCGATCGCTACGATGCCGAGGTCCCGGTCGTGGTCGGCCCGGTGGCGAGGCGCAAGCCGGTGTTCCGCGAGCATGCCAGATTCCTGCGCGCGCAGACCCGGAAGCGGATCAAGTTCACTCTGCCGGGACCGATGACCATGGTCGATACGCTGTTCGATGGCTATTACCGGAGCCGGGAGACGCTGGCCCGGCAATTTGCCGCCATCCTCAACGAGGAGGCGCGCGAACTCGACGCGCTCGGCATCGATGTCGTCCAGTTCGACGAACCGGCCTTCAATGTCTTCATGGACGAGGTGCGGGATTGGGGCGTCGCCACCCTGGAAATCGCCGCAGCCGGCTTGAAGTGCAAGACCGCCACGCACATCTGCTATGGCTATGGGATCAAGGCGAATATCGACTGGAAAAAGGGGCTGGGCTCGGAATGGCGTCAATACGAAGCCACCTTTCCCCTGTTGGCCAGATCGAAGATCGACCAGGTCTCGCTGGAGTGCGCCAATTCGAATGTGCCGCTGGAGCTGATCGCCCTGCTGGGGGGCAAGGACATCATGGCCGGCGCGATCGACGTCACCACGGAACAAGTGGAGACGCCGGAACAGGTGGCGCAGGTCCTGCGCCAAGTGCTGAAATTCGTCGCTCCGGAAAAGCTCTTCCCGTGCACCAATTGCGGCCTCGTCCCCTTGTCCCGGGAAGCCGCGCGGGGCAAGCTCCATGCCCTGGTCCAGGGTGCGGCGCTGGTGAGGGGGGAACTCGGCCTGTGACGCCCGGCGCCGCCGTTTCGGCGCGCCGGTGAGCGCCGCCGGTCGGCGCAGTACGCCTAGAGTGCGTTCTGCGCCGGAACGATGTCCTCCCCATGCAGTGCCACCACCCGCGCCCGGACCAGGTCTTCGAGCAGCCAGTCGGCGAGGGCCTCGGGCGAGCGGCGGAGCAGGCGGGCATTGACGTCGCGGAAGAAGGGGATGCCGGACAGATAGCCGGCGAGCGCGTCGCGACGCAGCCGGCGCAGTTCGAGCAGGTTGAAGGTGAAGCAGGCCTTGAGGGCGTTCCTGGCCATGCGCGAAGGGTCTTCCTCGAAGGCAGCTACGCGCTTCATGGCGTTTTCCATGGCGTCGTCGAACTCGGCGAAGGGGGCGCCGTGGCCGGGGATCACCACATCGACGGCGAGTCGGCCGATCGCTTCGAGCGTTGCCCGGGTCGCTGCCAGGCCAGCCGCCTGTCCCATGACCTCGGCGAACTGGATGCCGAAGCCGTTGCGCCAAAGTGCGTCGCCCGAGATCAACAGGCGCCTGCTCTCGCAATAGAACACCAGCGCCTCCATGTCATGGCCGGGCGCAGGCAGCGCACGCCAGAGCAGTCCCGCGAGCTCGAATTCGTCGCCGGCCTGGACGGTCGCGTCGTGGCGGAAGCGTTCGCCTCGCTGGCCGGAAGGCTTGAGCATCAGGAAGTCCTCGTCCCAGGCGAGAATCGCTCCGGCGATGCCCGCGGGGACCGTGATCCGGCAGCCGAAGGCGCGTTGCAGCGCGGCGTTGCCGCCGATATGGTCGGAATGCGAATGGGTGTTGATGATGCGTTGAAGCTGCCTGCCGGCCAGCGCTTCCCGGACCCGTTCGAGCGTCTGCGCTGCCTCGCCGACGTAACCGCTGTCGATCAGGGTGGCGCGGCTGCCTTCGAGGAAAAGAATGTTGTTGGAGGATAGCCAGCCGCGCTCCAGCACGCGGACCCGGCCCGGCAGCGGCAGCTTCATTGGCCGCGGTGAAGTTCGCCGAAGGGCGCGCCGCTCACGATCCGGCGGACTGCGCCGCGGCCTTCGCCGACAGTGCGCGCGCCACCTTCGAGGCGTTCTGGCGGCCGAGCTTTTCCGTGATCCAGGCGCCCGTCTCGATCAGCATCGCCAGATCGATGCCGATGTCTATGCCCAGGCCCTGCAGGAGATAGACGACGTCCTCGGTCGCGACGTTGCCGGAAGCGCCGGCAGCGTAGGGGCATCCGCCCAGTCCGGCGACGGAGGCGTCGAAGACGGCGATGCCCATTTCGAGCGAGGCGTATATGTTGGCGATGGCCATGCCGTAGGTATCATGGAAATGGCCGGCCAGTTTTTTGAGCGGCACGCGCCGGGCGACGGCCTCGATCATGTCGCGGGTCTTGCCGGGCGTGCCGACGCCAATGGTGTCGCCGAGCGAAATCTCGTAGCAGCCCATTTCGAACAGGGCATGGGCGAGTTCCGCGACGGCGCCCGGCACTACCTCGCCCTGGTAGGGGCAGCCCAGTGCGCAGGAAACGTAGCCGCGCACTTTGACGCGGTTGCGCCGCGCTGCTGCCACCACCGGGCGAAAGCGCTCCAGGCTCTCGGCCACCGAGCAGTTGATGTTTCTTTGCGAAAAGGCCTCGGAGGCGGCGGCGAACACCGCCACCTCCTTTGCGCCGGCGTCCAGCGCGGCCTCGAAACCCTTCATGTTGGGCACCAGCACCGGATAGGCGACGCCGGGCAGCCGCTGGACGGCGGCCATCACCTGGGCATTGTCGGCCATCTGCGGCACCCACTTGGCCGAGACGAAGGCCGTGGCCTCGATGCATTTGACGCCCGCCCGGACCAGGCGGTCGATCAGTTCGACCTTGATCGCGGTGCCGACGTCGGTCGTTTCGTTCTGGAGTCCGTCGCGCGGACCGACTTCGACGATCTTTGCTTTGCTCGGCAGGGTCATGTCTTGTCAGCTTCAAATTCCACGAGTTCGGCTCCGTCGCCGACCTGTTCGCCGACCGCGAAGAGGAAACTCTTCACCAGTCCTGCGGCGGGTGCGGTGATCGTGTGCTCCATCTTCATCGCTTCCAGGATCAGGAGCGGTTCGCCCTTGCCCACGCGGCTTCCCGCGGCGGCGAGCAATGCGACGATTTTGCCCGGCATCGGCGCGGCCAGGCCGCCGTCCAGCCCGCCGCCCTCTCCGGCATGATAGAGCGGATCGACGCAGCTGAAAATGAAGGCGCGGCCGTGCAGAAAGACGTGGCGGCGCAGGCCGGCCGCGATGACGGTGGCGGTGAGCCGCATGCCATCGAGGTCGGCGCGCAACTCGCCGTTTTCGCCGAGCCGTCCCGAGGCCCGCGTCGAGTGGCCGGCCAGGGTCAGGGTATAGCCGTTGCCGCCGTAGGCGACGCCGAGCGATTGCCCGACGTCTTGGTGGCGCAGCAGCAGGGTGCGCCGGGCGGCGCTGTTCAGGCGCCAGCCGTCACGGGCGTGCCAGGGCGAGTGCGGATCCTGCCGGCCCGCTGCGGCCCGATTGGCTTCCTCTGTTTCCCGCAGCAGCTCCGCGAGTGCTGCAACCAGCCAGGCCTGGGCCGGCGGGACATTGGCCGCGGCGTCCGTCTCGGGAAAGAGCAGGGCGCGTTCGCGTTCGATCAGGCCGGTGTCGAGATCGGCCGAGGCGAATGCCGGACAGGCCACCAGACGCGAGAGAAAATCAATGTTATTGGCGACGCCGACGACGCGGTATTGCGCCAGCGCCTGGAGCATCCGCGCGAGCGCCTTGTCCCGGGTCTCGTCCCAGACGATCAGTTTGCTGATCATCGGATCGTAGTGCGGCGTGATCTCGTCGCCCTGTTCGACGCCGCTGTCGATGCGCACGTGGAGCGATTCTTCCGGCGGCGCGAGATGCACCAGTTTCCCGGTCGAAGGCAGGAAACCCTTGTCGGGATCCTCGGCGTAGATCCGGGCCTCCAGCGCATGGCCGCGGATCGCAAGCTGCTCCTGGGCCAGCGGCAGGGGCTCGCCGGCAGCCACGCGCAACTGCCATTCGACCAGGTCGAGGCCGGTGATCATTTCCGTCACGGGATGCTCGACCTGCAGCCGGGTGTTCATCTCCATGAAGTAAAAGGTGCCGTCGTGATCTGCGATGAATTCGACCGTGCCGGCGCCGACGTAGCCGACCGCGCGGGCCGCCTGCACCGCCGCCCGGCCCATCGCGGCGCGCCGGTCGCTGCTCATGCCCGGTGCCGGCGCCTCTTCGAGCACTTTCTGATGGCGGCGCTGGACCGAGCAGTCGCGCTCGAAAAGATGAACGAGTCGTCCGGACTGGTCGCCGAAGACCTGGATCTCGATGTGGCGCGGCCGCGCCAGATAGCGCTCGATCAGCACCAGGTCGGAGCCGAAACTGGATGCCGCTTCGCGTTTCGCGGAGGCCAACGCCTCGGGAAACTCATCGCTTCCGGCGACGACGCGCATGCCCTTGCCGCCGCCGCCGGCGGACGGCTTGATCAGCAAGGGGTAGCCCAGGGCGTCGGCCTGCTGCCTCAGGAACGCCGGCTCCTGGTTGTCGCCGTGGTAGCCGGGCACCAGCGGCACGCCGGCCTCGGCCATCAGCGTCTTGGCGGCGGATTTCGAGCCCATCGCGCGGATCGCCGCTACCGGCGGGCCGATGAAGGCCATGCCGGCCGCCAGGCAGGCCTCGGCAAACGCCTCGTTCTCGGAGAGAAAGCCGTAGCCGGGGTGGATCGCCTCGGCGCCGCTGGCCGCCGCAGCCTCGATGATTCGCCCGGCCACCAGATACGAATCGCGCGCCGAGGCCGGTCCGATCAGCACCGCTTCGTCGGCCAGGCGGACATGGCGTGCGCCGGCATCCGCCTCGGAATACACCGCGACGGTGCTGATTCCCAGACGGCGCGCGGTCCTGATGACCCGGCAGGCGATTTCCCCCCTGTTCGCGATCAGTATCTTGGCGAACATCATCGAGCGTCTTTCGGCAACCACGACGGCTTCCGCTTCTCGAGGAAGGCGTTCATGCCTTCCATGGCTTCGCCGGAGCTGCGGATCGCGGCGATGCGCTGCGCCGTATCCTCGATCACCGCGGCGGAGACCGGCTGCCAGGCGACAGCGCGGATCAGGTCCTTGCACTGGGCGAGCGCTCGCGGCCCGTTGTTGATCAGGGCGCCGACGATCCTGCCGAGCGCATCGTCGAGCGCCGGTTGGTCGGGCAGGATCTCATGCACCAGGCCGATGCGATAGGCTTCGGCCGCGTTGAAGCGCTCGGCCGTCAGCATGTAGCGGCGCGCGTGGCGCTCGCCGATGGCATTGATGACATGCGGACTGATGACCGCGGGAATGATGCCGAGCTTGACTTCGGAGAGCGTGAACTGCGCGTCGCAGGTGGCCAGCGCGATATCGCATGCCGCCACCAGGCCGACGCCGCCGCCGTAGGCCGGCCCCTGGACGCGGGCCAGCGTCGGTTTGTTCATTTGCGCCAGGGCCCGCAGCATCTCGGCCAGGGCGCGCGCATCGAGCAGGCTCTCATCCGGCGAATAGGCGGCGGCGCGCTTCATCCAGTTGAGGTCGGCGCCGGCGCAAAAACTCCTGCCGGTACTGGCGATCACCAGCACGCGCACCGCGGCGTCGGCGGCCATTGCAGCCATGGCGGCGATCAGCTCGGTGATCAGGACGTCGTCGAAGGCGTTGTGCCGCTCGGGCCGGTTCAGGGTGATGGTGCCGACGCCGGCGTCGACTTCGGTCAGGAGATTTTGGTACATGCTGCCTCCACTGATTTACATGCGGAACAGGCCGAAGGTCGTCTTCGCGATCGGCGCATTGAGCGACGCCGACAGTCCGAGGCCCAGTGCGCGACGGGTCTGCGCCGGATCGATGATGCCGTCGTCCCACAGCCGGGCCGTGGCGTAATAGGGGTGGCCCTGGCTTTCGTATTGTGCCCTGATCGGCGCCCGGAAGGCTTCCTCCTCATCATGGCCCCAGGTCTTGCCCGCAGCCTCCAGGCCGTCGCGTTTGACGGTCGCGAGCACCGATGCCGCCTGCTCGCCGCCCATCACGGAAATCCGGCTGTTCGGCCACATCCAAAGCATGCGCGGCGAGTATGCGCGCCCGCACATGCCGTAGTTGCCGGCGCCGTGAGAACCGCCGAGGATCAGGGTGAACTTCGGCACCTGGGCGGTGGCGACCGCCGTGACCATTTTTGCGCCGTCCTTGGCGATGCCGCCGTTCTCGTACTTCCTGCCGACCATGAAGCCGGTGATGTTCTGTAGGAACAAGAGCGGTATGCCGCGCTGGGCGCACAGTTCGATGAAATGGGCGCCCTTCTGGGCGGACTCTGAAAACAGGATGCCGTTGTTGGCGACGATCCCCACGGGATAGCCGTAGAGCCTGGCAAAACCCGTGACCAGCGTCGTCCCGTAGCGCGTCTTGAACTCGTCGAGGCGCGAGCCGTCGACCAGGCGCGCGATCACCTCGCGCACGTCATAGGACTTCCTGCTGTCGGCCGGGATCACGCCGCCGATTTCCGCCGGGTCGTAGAGCGGTTCCTCGGGCGCGGCGAGATCCAGCGCGACGGGCTTCACCCAGTTGAGGTTGCCGACGATGCGCCGCGCCAGGCTCAGGGCGTGGTGGTCGTTCTCGGCCAGATGGTCGGCAACGCCGGAGATCCGCGTGTGCACGTCGCCGCCGCCGAGATCTTCGGCACTGACGATTTCTCCGGTGGCGGCTTTCACCAGCGGCGGGCCGCCGAGGAAGATGGTGCCCTGGTTGCGAACGATGATCGCTTCATCGGACATCGCCGGCACGTAGGCGCCGCCGGCGGTGCACGAGCCCATGACCACGGCCACCTGGGGAATGCCCAGCGCCGACAGATTGGCCTGGTTGTAGAAGATCCGGCCGAAGTGGTCGCGGTCGGGGAAGACATCGTCCTGGGTCGGCAGGTTGGCGCCGCCGGAGTCGACCAGATAGATGCAGGGCAGGCGGTTCTGCAGGGCGATCTCCTGCGCCCGCAAGTGCTTCTTCACGGTCAGCGGGAAATAACTGCCGCCCTTCACCGTGGCATCGTTGGCGACGATGACGCACTCGATGCCATTGACCCGGCCGATGCCGGTCACGACGCCCGCCGAGGGGACTTCGTCGCCGTACATGCCGTAGGCGGCCAGCGGGGAGAGCTCGAGGAAAGGTGCGCCGGGATCGAGCAGCAGGTCGACCCGGTCGCGCACCAGGAGCTTGCCGCGGGCGAGATGCTTGGCCCGTGCATCCTCGGAGCCGCCGCGCGCCACGCCGGTCGTCTTGGCGCGCAAGTCGGCCACCAGCGCCTGCATGGCCGCGGCGTTCGCCTTGAACTCTTCGGAGCGGGTATTCAGTTGCGATTTGAGGATGCTCATGATCGTACTCTCTGGCCGGCGGGCCCTCTGGATTCGGGCGTGTCAGTTTGCCAGGGCACGGCCGATCACCATGCGCTGGATATCCGAGGTGCCCTCGTAGATCTGGCAGACGCGCACGTCGCGGTAGATGCGCTCGACCGGGAAGTCGGCGACATAGCCGTAGCCGCCGTGGATCTGGATGGCATTCGAGCAGACGAGTTCGGCCATTTCGGAGGCGAAAAGCTTGGCCATCGAGGCTTCCTTAAGGCAGGATCTGCCGGCGTCCTTGAGGGCTGCCGCGTGATGGACCAGCGACCGGGCGGCCTCGATCCGGGTCGCCATGTCGGCCAGGCGGAAATTGACCGCCTGGTGTTCGAACAGGCGCTTGCCGAAGCTCTCGCGCTCGTGCGCATAGCTGAGCGCCGCCTCGAACGCGGCGCGGGCCATGCCGACGCTCTGTGCGGCGATGCCGATGCGTCCGGCCTCGAGATTGGCCAGGGCGATGCGGTAGCCCTGGCCTTCCGCCCCGAGCAGGTTGGCAAGCGGCACGCGGCAGTTCTCGAACAGGAGTTGCGCCGTGTCCGAGGCGCGCTGGCCGAGCTTCTCCTCGATGCGGGCGACGATGTAGCCGGGTATGTGGTCGGGTGCGCCCGTATCGACGATGAAGGCCGAGATGCCCTTCTTGCCGGCGCTCGGATCGGTGACCGCGAAAACGATGGCGACATCGGCGTTGGCCCCGGTGGTGATGAACTGCTTGACGCCGTTGATCAGCCATTGACCGCCGTCCCTCACCGCCCGCGTCTTGATCGCGGCGGCGTCGGAACCGGCCTGCGGCTCGGTCAGGCAGAAGCAGCCGAGCTTTTCGCCTGCGGCGAGCGGCTTCAGGTAGCGCGTTTTCTGCGCCTCGTTGCCGAAGGCGAGTATCGGGCCGCAGACCACCGAGTTCTGCACGCTGATGATGGTCGAGGTCGCGCCGTCGCCGGCGGCGATCTCTTCGAGCGCCAGGGCCAGGGAAACGTAGTCCATGGCGGCGCCGCCCCAGGCTTCCGGCACCACCATGCCGCAGGCGCCGAGCTGGCCGAGTTGGCGCAGGGCATCGCGCGGGAAGGCGGCATCTCGGTCCCGGGCGGCGGCATAGGGGGCCAGTTGCTCGCGGGCGAAATCGCGCATGGCGTCCCTGACCATCTCTTGCTCCTGGGAGAGCATCACAGGAGTTCGATGGCCATGGCCGTGGCTTCGCCGCCGCCGATGCACAGGCTGGCCACGCCCCGCCTGCCGCCATGTTTCTTCAATGCGCCGATCAGGGTGACGATGATGCGCGCGCCGGAGGCGCCGATCGGGTGGCCTAGGGCGCAGGCGCCGCCATGGACGTTCACCTTCTCGCGGGGAAGCGCGAGGTCGTGCATGGCGGCCATGGCGACGACGGCAAAAGCTTCGTTGATCTCGTACAAGTCGACCGACTCCGGCGACCAGCCGGTCCGGGCGAAAAGCTTCTGCATGGCGCCCACCGGCGCCGTCGTGAACCAGCCCGGTTCCTGCGCATGGGTGCTGTGGCCGACAATTCTCGCCAGCGGCACCAGGCCTAACTTTTCCGCGGTCACCCGCCGCATCATGACCAGGGCTGCGGCGCCGTCCGAGATCGAGCTGGAGTTGGCGGCGGTGATCGTTCCGTCCTTCCTGAACGCCGGCTTCAGGGCCGGGATCTTGTCGAGCTGGGCTTTCCCCGGCTGTTCGTCGTGCCCGACGACCGCTTCGCCCGTCCTGCCCCGGACCGTCACCGGCGCGATTTCCCAGGCGAAGGAACCGTCCCGGATGGCGGTCTGCGCGCGCGTCGTCGAACCGATCGCAAATTCGTCCTGCGCGGCCCGGGAGAAGGCGTATTGCGCGGCGCAATCCTCGGCGAAGCTGCCCATCAGGCGGCCCTTCTCGTAGGCGTCCTCGAGGCCGTCCAGAAACATGTGATCGATCAGCTGGCCATGGCCGAGGCGGTAGCCGCCCCGCGCCTTGGGCAGCAGGTAGGGGGCGTTGCTCATCGATTCCATGCCGCCGGCGACCATGATTTCATGGCTTCCGGCCAGGAGCAGGTCGTGCGCGAACATCGCCGCCTTCATGCCCGAGCCGCACATCTTGTTCACCGTGGTGCAGCCGGCCGACAAGGGCAGTCCCGCCCCCAGCGCAGCCTGGCGCGCCGGGGCCTGGCCCAGACCGGCCGCGAGCACGCAGCCCATGATGACTTCGTCGACCTCGTCGGCCTGGATGCCGGCGCGTGCGATCGCCGCCCTGATCGCCGTCGAGCCCAGTTGCGTCGCGGGGAGGCCGGCCAAGTCGCCCATGAAGCCGCCGATCGGGGTGCGGGCGGCCGAGACGATGACAACGGGATTATTGTCCATGAAGTGTCTCCGCGAAGAGTTCCCGGCCGATCAGCATCCGGCGAATCTCGCTGGTTCCGGCGCCGATCTCGTAGAGTTTGGCGTCGCGCCAAAGGCGGCCGGTGGGGTAGTCGTTGATGTAGCCGTTGCCGCCGAGCGCCTGAATCGCCTCGCCGGCCATCCAGGTGGCCTTTTCGGCCGAATAGAGAATTGCGCCTGCGGCATCCTTGCGCAGGCTGCGCGCGTGATCCTGCCTGTCGCAGGCGCGCCCCACCGCATAGACGTAGGCGCGGCAGGCCTGCCAGGTCGAGTACATGTCGGCGAGCTTGCCCTGCATCAGCTGGAATTCGCCGATCGCCTGGCCGAACTGCCGGCGCTCGTGCACATAGGGGATCACCACGTCCATGCAGGCCGCCATGATGCCCAGCGGTCCGCCGGAGAGCACCGAGCGCTCGTAGTCGAGGCCGCTCATCAGCACTTTGGTGCCGCGGCCTTCGCCGCCCAGGACGTTTTCCACCGGCACCTCGCAGTCGTCGAAGAACAGCGGATAGGTGTTGGAGCCGCGCATGCCCAGCTTGTCGAGATGGCGGCCTTTGCTGAAACCCTTCATGCCTTTTTCGACGATGAAGGCGGTCATGCCGCCGTCGCTCTTGGCATAGACGATCAGGGTGTCCGCGTCGCCGCCGTTGGTGATCCACATCTTGCTGCCGTTCAACAGGTAGCGGTCGCCTTTCAGTTCGGCCCTGAGTTTCATGCCGACCACGTCGGAACCGGCGTTCGGCTCCGACATGGCCAGGGCGCCGACATGCTCGCCCGAGACCAGCTTGGTCAGGTACTTCCGCTTCTGGGCTTCGCTGCCGTTGCGCCGCAGCTGGTTGACGCAGAGGTTGGAGTGGGCGCCGTAGGACAGGCCTACGCTGGCCGAGGCCCGGGAAATTTCCTCCATGGCGACGATGTGGGCGAGATAGCCCAGATTGTTGCCGCCGTAGTCCTCGGTCACGGTCATGCCGAGGACCCCCAGGTCGCCGAGCTTGCGCCAGAGGTCCGGCGGAAATTCGTTGCTTCTGTCGATCTCGGCGGCGCGCGGCGCGATCTCCCTGTCGGCGAAGGCGTGCACCGCGTCGCGCAACAGGTCGATGTCTTCGCCGAGGTCGTGATTGAGTCCGATCATTTGTCCTCCCTGCCGTGCATGGTCATCAGCGTCTGCTGCATGACTGCGCAATGGATTAGTCTTTCCTGCTTCCGCACCCAGACGTCGCCGCGCGCGATGACCAGGTTCTTGCCCGGCTTGACCACTTCACCGACGGCAATCAGGAGATCGCCGTCGCCCGGGGCGAGCAGGTTGAGCTTGTATTCGACGGTCAGTACGCCGGCGCCTGCCGGCATCAGGCTGAACCCGGCATAGCCGCCGGCGCTATCGACGATGGTGCTGATGATGCCCGCGTGAAAGTAACCGTGCTGCTGGGTCAGTTGCTCGCGATACGGCAGGCGGATTTCGCACCGGCCCGGACCGACTTCGGCGAGTTCTGCGCCCAGCAGGGCCATCACCTGCTGGCGCTGGAAGCTCTCGCGCACCTTGGCGGCCCAGCCGGGATCCCCCGGTTCGAAGCGCGCCTGAGCAAGAGCGTGTGCCGGATGAGGCGTGCTGGTATCCAAAAAGTTTCCCCCTGGCGCGATTGTAGGTTGACGTTAACGTCAACGTCAACAGACAGGTAAGCGTCAAGTGGCCCGGCGAAGCTTGCTACGCGTCGGCCGGTCCTGGCTGGCGAGGATGCGGCGGCATTGTTCCTCGAAGCCGTTGATCTCGGCGAGCACGGCCTCGATGTCCTCGCGCTGCTGCTCCAGGGAAGCCTTGCGCTGGTTCAGGACGCTCAGGAAACTGGTCAGCTGGGATGACTCGTCGCGGGCGGTGTCGTACATGTCGATCAGGTCCTTGATCTCGGCCAGACTCAGACCGAGGCGCTTGCCGCGCAGCGTCAGCTTCAGCCGGGTGTGGTCGCGCTTGGTGTAGATGCGGGAAGAACCGGAGCGCTGCGGGAACAGCAAGCCCTGATGCTCGTAGTAGCGGATGGTGCGGGGGGTGATATCGAAATCGCGCGACAGTTCGGTGATGGTGAAGGTCGGTTCTTTCATGTCCGTGCCCGGCGTGATTTGGGGTTTCGCCTGCCGATGCTGCGCCGCAACAAATCCGGCCGCATTGGGGTAGAATGGTGCGCGATGAACACGCTTTGCAATTGAAAGTTAAACAGATTTTTCCGAGCAACGCAATCCTGAGCCTTGACCCCGACAGACATGCCGCTGAGCTATCCCCTCGAACAGCTTCCCGAACCGGGCGCCAGCCTGGAGGTCGCACCCGGCATTCTCTGGCTGCGCATGCCGCTGCCCTTCTTGCTCGACCACATCAATCTCTGGCTGCTCGAGGACGGCACTAGCGAGCGCGGCGCGACCCTGTGGACGGCGGTCGATACCGGTGTCGCGGTCGATGTCCTCAAGGACTGCTGGCGCCGTCTGCTGCCCGATCATCCGCTCAGGCGCCAGATCGTCACCCATTGCCACCCCGACCATCTCGGCCTCGCCGCTTGGCTGGAGCGGGAGACCGGCGCGCCGCTCTGGATCACGCTGGGGGAATATCTGACGGCGCACATGTTCTGCGGGCAGATCGGCAACTACGGCATCGCCGCGATGCTGAAATTGTTCCGGCAGCACGGGCTCGATGAACGCTGGCTGGAGGAACTGGCGCGGCGCGGCAACGCCTACGGCAAGGTGGTTCCCGAGATTCCGGCCACTTATCACCGCCTCTTCGCCGGCCAGGACATCGCCATCGGCGGCAAGTCCTGGCGGGTCATCGTCGGCCATGGCCATGCGCCCGAGCACGCCTCCCTCTACTGCGCGGAACTCGCGACCCTGATTTCGGGCGATATGCTGCTGCCGCGCATCTCGACCAATATGAGCGTGATCGCCCCGAACCCCGACGGCAATCCGCTCGGAATGTTCCTGGATTCCATCGACGGTTTCAAGGCGCTGCCCGCGGACACGCTGGTGCTGCCCTCGCATGGCCGGCCTTTTCGCGGCCTGCACGCGCGCATCGGCGAGCTCGAGGCGCATCATCGCGACCGTTGCACCGATCTGCAGGATGCCTGCGGCCGGCCGATGTCTGCGGCCGACCTGATCCCGGTGCTGTTCCCGCGCGAAATCACGGACGCGCACCAGACCATGTTCGCCATGGGCGAAGCCATGGCCCACCTCAACTATCTGGAGCAGGCGGGTGCGCTGACGCGCATCGTCGAGCAGGATCAGATCCGATTCATCAGGACGCACTGAATTCACTGAGCAGAAGGAGAACATTGAATGGCTACCACAGAAGACGTGAAATCGCAGTTGCCGGATCCCCAGGCGGTCGCCGCCACCTATGCCGAAGTCGCGCAGCGCGCCTCCAAGCTGATCACCGAACATATCCAGCGCCAGATGAAGCAGGGCGTCACCGCGCCGTCCGACGAACTGGGCATCGCCCAGGCCTTCATGGACATGATGGCCAAGATGCTCGCCAATCCCTACAAGCTGGCCCAAGTCCAGATGAATCTGGTCTGGGACTATTTCTCGCTTTGGCAGCATTCGATGATGCGCTTCTCCGGCATGCAGCCGACGGCGCTGGCACAGCCCGCCAAGGGCGACAACCGCTTCAAGGACGCCGCGTGGGAGGAGCATTTCCTGTTCGACTTCATCAAGCAGTCCTACCTGATTACCGCGCGCAACATCCACGAGGCGGTGAGCCAGGTCGATGATCTGCCGGAAGTCTCGCGCAAGAAGGTGAATTTCTTTACGCGCCAGTTCATCGACGCCTTGTCCCCCTCGAACTTCGCCGTCACCAACCCCGAGGTGCTGCGCGAGACGGTCAAGACCCACGGGCACAACCTGCTCAACGGCTTCAACAACCTGTTGCGCGACATCGAGGAAGGCAACGGCCAGCTGCGCGTCAAGATGACCGATCCGACCGCCTTCGAACTCGGCGGCAATGTCGCCACGACGCCGGGCAAGGTGGTCTTCCAGAACGACCTGATCCAGCTGCTGCAGTTTTCCCCGACTACGGCGCAGCAGTTCAAGCGGCCGCTGCTGATCATTCCGCCGTGGATCAACAAGTACTATATCCTCGACCTGCGCGAGAAGAACTCCTACATCAAGTGGGCGACCGACCAGGGCCACACGGTGTTCGTCGTCTCCTGGGTCAATCCAGACCAGAAGCTGGCGCAGAAGGGCTTCGACGATTACCTCAACGAAGGCGCGCTGGCGGCAATCGACGCCGTCTGCCGGCAGACCGGCGAACAGGAAGTGAACCTCATCGGCTACTGCCTGGGCGGCACGCTGCTGGGCTCCGCGATGGGCTATCTCGCGGCGAAGAAGGACAAGCGCATCGCCTCGGCCACCTTTTTCGTGGCCCTGCTCGATTTCTCCATTCCCGGCGAACTGGGCGTGTTCATCGACGAAGAGCAGGTGGCGAGCCTGGAGAGGAAGATGCAGGCGCGCGGCTACCTGGAAGGCTCGGAGATGGCCGGCACCTTCAACATGCTGCGCGGCAACGACCTGATCTGGTCTTTCGTGGTGAACAACTATCTGATGGGCCGGGAGCCTTTCCCTTTCGATCTGCTGTTCTGGAATTCCGACTCCACCCGCATGCCGTACAGGATGCACAGCTTCTACCTGCGCAAGATGTACATGCAGAACCTGCTCAAGGAGCCGGGCGGCATCGAACTGAACGGGGTGCCGATCGACATCGGCAAGATCAAGACGCCCTGTTATTTCGTCTCGACCATCGAAGACCATATCGCGCCCTGGAAGAGCACCTATCTCGGCGCGACCAATCTTTCCGGACCTGTGCGCTTCGTGCTCGGCGGCTCCGGCCATATCGCCGGCATCGTCAATCCGCCCTCGGCCAACAAGTACGGCTACTGGACCAATGACGACAAGGCGGCGAAGAAGCTGCCGACAACGCCGGAGGATTGGTTTGCCGAGGCGACACAGCATCCGGGATCGTGGTGGACCGATTGGCAGAACTGGATTTCCCAGCAGAACGGCAAGGAAATGGTGCCGGCGCGTGATCCGGCCAAGGGAAAACTCAAGGCGATCGAGGATGCGCCCGGCTCCTTCGTCAAGTTCCGCCTCGACCAGCAGAAGCCCTCGGGCAAGGATTGATCTCCCGGTTGCGCGTCGTTCTGGACACCAATGTGCTGTTGTCGCTATGGGTGTTCGCCGACAGCCGCCTTGCGGTCCTTCCCGAACGCATAGCGGCGGGCGAGTTGCTGCCCTTGACCAGTCCAGACTGTCTGGCCGAGTTCGAACGCGTCCTCGGCTATCCTGAATTCGCCCTCGACGACTCGGCGCAGCAGCGCATCCTTGCCGACTATGCCGGCAGCGCGTGCTGCGTGGTCAAAGGGGCCGCGGATGACTCCGGCCTGCCCCTGCCGCAGTGCCGGGACGCGGATGACCAGAAGTTTCTCGAACTGGCGCGCGACGCCCGGGCCGATTATCTCGTCACCAGCGACAAGGCGCTGCTGACGCTGGCGCGGCGCAAACTGCTCGCCAATCGCTTCCACATCGTTACGCCCGAGCGTTTCCTGAGCGAGATGCGGTAGGTCGGTATTAACCGGCGCTACAGCGACAAGCCGCGCGGCTTGCGTCCGGCGCGGGAAAAAAGCCGGTCGAACAGCGGGTCGGGCAGGAGTCGCAGCAGCTTGGCGACCAAGCCCATCTGCCAGGGCACCACGGCATAGCGGGCGCCCCGGTCGATCTGCCGGGCGATGCGGCGCGCGGCAAGCCCGGCGGGCAGTAGAAAGGGCATCGGGTATTTGTTCACGGCCGTCATCGGCGTCGCGATGTAACCGGGCACGATGCAGGAGACGCCGATGCCGCTTCCGACGAGTTCGACGCGGAGGCTCTCGAGATAGGCGATGGCCGCGGCCTTCGAGGCGCAGTAGGCACCGGCGCCCGGCATGCCGCGGATGCCTGCGACCGAACTGATGCCGACCAGGCGCCCGCGGCGCATTTCCTTCATCGCCGCGACGAAGGGCTGGAAGGTATGCACCATGCCCAGAACATTGACCGCCATCACCCTCCTGAAAGCGGGCAAATCCTCGATCGGCCCGGTCAGCGTGCCGACGCTGATGCCGGCATTGGCGATGACCAGATCGGGGACGCCGGCGCGACCGATGAAGTCGGCGGCTGCCGCCGAAAGCGCTGGCGCATCGGTGACGTCCAGGGGATAGGCGTGGCAGCGGCCGGGCAGTTCGGCGGCGAGCGCTTCGAGCGCCGCACCTCGCCGCGCCGCCAAACCGAGGACCGCACCCCGTGCCGAATAGTGGCGGGCCAGTTCGGCGCCCAGGCCGCTGGAAGCGCCGGTGAGGAAGATCACCGGCGCCTGCAATCGGTCTCCGGGAGGATTTCCGGTCCCAGGCGAAGCGCTCCCGCGATCGGGAGAAACTATTTCTTGAGGCCCTGTTCGGCGCGCGAATGGTTGATCAGTTCAGTGACGAGCTTGAGCAGATCGTCGTAGCCGCCGGAAAAATTGTCGGGCGTGCGATATTGTCCGGCAACGACAAAGGCCGGCACGCCTTGGATACCGTAAGCCCCCTGTTTTTGCCTGCTGCCTTGGGTCTTGCTCTGAACCGCGAAGGAATTGAAGGTGTCGGCGAACTTCTTGCGGTCCAGTCCCTTCGTCGCCGCCCAATTGATGACACCCGCATCGGTCGAGAGGTCGATGTTCTCGCGATGGATCGCCGTGAACGCGGCGCTGTGCAGCCGGTCCAGCTCGCCCATGGCTTCGAGCGTGTAATAGAGCCGGGCCGGCGCTTCCCACTGCTGCCGGAAGATCACCGGCACGCGGCGAAAGACGACATCCCTGGCCAGGGTCTTTTGCCATTTATTCACCAGCGGATCGATGTGATCGCAGTGCGGGCACATGTAAGAAAAGAATTCGATGACCTCGACCTTGCCTTTCTCCGTCGGCTGCGGCGGATTGATCAGGTCGTAGTCGCGACCCTGCTTCAGGTCGGCGCGGGCGCCGCCGGCAAATAAGACCAGCAGCAGACCTACGATGGCCAACAGATTCCTGTATTTCAACATGTGTTTCTCCATGGATTAAGGGTGGCTCACTTTGACAACGGTTGCCTGGATTCCGTTCAGGGCGAGTTGATTGCGCGCGCGGTTCATCTCTTCCGGCGTGCTGAAGGGCCCGACCCGGACGCGTTGGATCACGCCCTTGTCCGGCAGGGTAACCTCCTGAACGTCGGTCTCCAGTCCCATCATCGCCAGCTTGGCCTTGAAATTGTCGGCTTCGGCGGATTTCTGGAAGGCTCCGGCCTGCAGGTAGAAAGACTCGGTGGGCGCCGCGGGCGCTGCGGTTTGAGGGGGAACTCCCTGCGCCGGAACCTTGTCGGTCTGCGTCGCATCGCCGCCGGGCAGGATCTTGTAGAACTCGAACCGAGGTTTCTCGCTCACCTTGTCACCGGGCTTGCCGGGCAGCGGCAGCGGCCCCTGTTCTTCGCCGCCCGGCCTGGCGTCGGGCTTTTCCGCATGAAAGGTCTTGTCCAGGAAAGGCAGCGGCGCCTTCTTGAGATACCAGACCACGCCGAAGGCGATCAGGACGCCGATGACCAGGCCGATGAAAATGCCGATGATGACGCCGCCGCGATGACGGCTCGGGGCGCGCCGGTTGAAGGGTCGGCCGTCGAGTGGGCTGGGAGGTAGACTTTTCTGGTTCATTTCACATGCTCTCCGGCGCCGAAACGCCCAGGATCAAGAGACCGTTCTGCAACACCTGGCTCAGCGCGGCGGCGAGCGCCAGGCGCGCCAGGCGCTGCGAGGGGTCGTCGACCAGGATACGTTCGGCATTGTAATAGCTGTGGAAATCCGCCGCCGCATCCTTGAGATAGAACGCGATGCTGTGCGGCGCATAGTCCCGCGCCGCTTCCTCGATCACCTCGGGGAAAGCGGCCAGTCTTGCGCAAAGCGCCAGTTCCCGCTCGCCGACGAGCGGCGCCGTGTCTGCGGCGGCGAGTTCTGCCGCCGCGCCGCCCCACTGCGACAGCACCGAACGGACCCGGGCGTGAGCGTACTGGACGTAATACACCGGGTTGTCGTTGCTTTGCGACTTGGCCAGCTCGAGGTCGAAGTCGAGCGCCTGCTCGGGCTTCCTCAGCATGTAGAAGAAGCGGCAGGCGTCGTTGCCGACTTCCCTGCGCAGTTCGCGCAGTGTGACAAACTCCCCGCCACGGGTGGACATCGAGACCTTCTCGGTTCCCCGCCAGAGCGAGACGAACTGCACCAGCGCCACGTCGAGTTTGCCGGCGTCGCAATCGAGCGCCAGCAGCGCGCCCCTGACGCGCGGGATGTAGCCGTGATGGTCGGCGCCCCAGATATCGACGATCCTGTCGAAGCCGCGCTCGAACTTGTTCAGGTGATAGGCGATGTCCGAGGCGAAGTAGGTGTATAGCCCGTTGTCGCGCTGGACGACGCGATCCTTTTCGTCGCCGAAGGTGGTGGAGCGGAACCACTTGGCGCCGTCCTGCAGGTAGATGTGCCCTTTCCTTTCCAGAACGGCCACCGCCTTTTGCACCATCCCGGTGTCGTAGAGCGAGCGCTCGGAGAACCAGACATCGAAATGCACCCCGAACTCTTCCAGATCGGCGCGGCAGTCGGCCAGTTGTTCGGTCAGCACATGCTGGTGAATGTACACCCAGCCCTCGCCGAGCAGATCCTTGGCGGCCTTGATCAGCCCGTCCAGATGGGCGTCCGCCGCCGCCTCGGGCGGACCCCCTTCGCCGGCCGGCACGCAGGCCAGGACGGCGGCGGCCGGATGGACATAGTCCCGGCCATGGGCTGCGCCGATCTGCCGCGCCATATCGGTGACGTAGTCGCCCTGATAGGCATTGCCCGGAAACGGAACCGGTTCATCGAACAATGCCAGGTAGCGCAGCCAGCAGGACAGGGCGAGGATGTCCATCTGCCGTCCGGCATCGTTGACGTAGTACTCGCGCGTCACCGCATAGCCGGCGAAAGCGAGCAACGCGGCGAGACTGGCGCCATAGGCGGCGCCGCGGCCGTGGCCGACGTGGAGCGGGCCGGTCGGATTGGCCGAGACGAACTCGACCTGCATCTTGCTGCCGGATCCCAGCCGGCTTCTGCCGTAGTTCGCGCCGAGTTCGAGGATCTCCTGCACCACCCGGGTCTTTGCCGCGGCGGCCAGGCGGAAGTTGATGAAGCCGGCGCCGGCCACCTCGACCGCGTCGAGCCAGGGCGAGGGCGGAAGTTCGCGGATCAGGCGCTGGGCGATTTCGCGGGGATTGGTCTGCAGCGCCTTGGCCAGTTGCAGCGCCAGGTTGCTGGCGAAGTCGCCATGACTGGCCTGCTTGGGGCGTTCCAGCAGGATGGCCGCGTCCTTGTGTTGCGGCGCCACGGATTCCAGCGCGCGCTTCAGCAGATGGCTGAGGTGGGATTTTGGGTCGAAGGCCATGGCAATTCTGGCAAAGCACAAAAGGATCATTATAACGAGGGCGCGTTGTCAATTGGCCTTTCCGGACGCAGCGAAACCGAGTAAATTCGCCCCTTGTCACTTTTTCCCCGACCGCCGTGCGTCTGTTGCGCCTTCTCAAGATTTTCCTAATTGCCAGCCGCTACGGCCTCGACCAGATGATTCTGGAGCACGAGCCTTCGGCGGGAAAGGCTCGGACACTGGTCCGCTTCTTCGTCGCCGTGCAGTTCTGGCGGAACCTTCAGGCGCCGCGCTCGGTGCGGCTGCGTCAGGCGCTGGAAGCGCTCGGGCCGCTGTTCGTCAAGTTCGGCCAGGTGCTATCGACCCGGCGCGACCTGTTGCCGACCGATATTGCGGACGAACTGGCCAAGTTGCAGGATCAGGTTCCGCCCTTTCCCTCGGAACAGGCTCTGGCCGAGCTGGAGAAGGCCTATGGCAAGCATGCCGACCTGGTCTTTGCTTCCTTCTCCCGCGAGCCGGTGGCCAGCGCCTCGGTCGCGCAGGTGCACTTCGCGACGCTGTTCGACGGTCGCGAGGTCGCGGTGAAAATTCTGCGTCCGGGCATCGAGACGATCATTGCCCATGACCTGGCGCTGTTGAATATTGCCGCGGGCCTCCTGGAGCGGCTCTGGCCGGACGGCAGGCGCCTGAAGCCGCGCGAGGTCGTGGCGGAATTCGAGAAGCACCTGGCCGACGAACTGGACCTGATGCGCGAGGCCTCCAACTGCTCGCAGCTGCGCCGCAACTTCCAGGATTCGCCCCTGCTGCTCGTTCCCGAAGTGTATTGGGACTGGTGCAATCGTTCGGTGATGGTGATGGAACGCATGCAGGGCACGCCGATCAGCCAGATCGACGAACTGCGCGAACGGGGCGTGGATCTCAAGGCCCTGTCGCGAGCCGGGGTCGAGATCTTCTTCACCCAGGTCTTCCGCGACGGCTTCTTCCACGCCGACATGCATCCGGGCAACATCTTCGTGGTCTCGGAAGGGCCGAACAAGGGACAGTACATCGCACTCGACTTCGGCATCGTCGGGACCTTGACCGACATCGACAAGAATTATCTGGCGCAGAACTTCCTCGCCTTCTTCCGCCGCGACTACAAGCGCGTTGCCCTGGCGCACATCGAGTCGGGCTGGGCGCCGGCCGAAACCCGGGTCGATGAGTTCGAGTCGGCGATCCGTGCGGTTTGCGAACCGATCTTCGACAAGCCCCTCAAGGACATTTCCATCGGCCGCATCCTGCTGCGCCTGTTCCAGACGTCGCGGCGCTTCAACGTCGAGATCCAGCCGCAGCTCGTGCTGCTGCAAAAGACCCTGCTCAACGTCGAAGGGCTGGGCCGGCAACTCGATCCCGACCTCGACCTGTGGCAGACCGCCAAACCGTTTCTGGAGCGCTGGATGAGCGAGCAGGTCGGCTGGCGGGGCTTCATCCGGGCCGTCAAGCAGGAGGCGCCGCACTGGGCGCAACTTTTTCCGCAACTGCCTCGGCTGGTCCATGCGGAATTGACCCGTCAGCCCGCGGGCGACCACGGCCTGGCCGCCGAACTGCTGGGCGCGCGCAGAAGGCAGAACTGGCTTCTGGCAACCATCGCCGCGCTGCTGGCGATGCTCGTGATGGTGTTGGCGACGCGATGATCGTTTGCCGCCGGGACTTCCCCGGCCGCGATCCGGATAGCCGGCGCGACGTCCGGGCGGTCTGCCGTTGAGCTCGCGCCGGACAGAAGCCCTCCCGCGCCCGGTGCGGGTGATTCCGGTCCCGAGTGCGCTGGGCGGCCTCTACGCCGAAGTGGCTCGGGGCCCCGAGGCGCTGTTCTCCGCGGGTTTCCTGGATGCCTGCCCCGATGCCATTAGGGAAGCGCCGGTGCCGCCGCCGGCCGGCCCCCGCCTGCCGGCGCTGGGCCTGCTCTGCCGCAGCCTCGCCCGACGCGTCGCGCAGACCCTGATCTCGGGCGCCCTGCCGCTGGTGGTCGGCGGTGATCATGCCATCGCCGCCGGGACTTGGCGCGGCGTCGGCAGCGCCCTGGGCCACCCGCCGGGCCTCGTCTGGCTCGACGCCCACCTCGATGCCCACACGCCCGAGTCTACGCCCAGCGGCAACCCGCACGGCATGCCGCTGGCCGCGCTGCTGGGTCAAGGCGGGCCGGAACTGGCGGAGGTTCCCGGGCCGGCCCTGGACCCGCGTCATGTCTGCATCGTCGGGGCGCGCAGCTTCGAAGCGAGCGAACTGGCCTTGCTGCGCCGCCTCGGCGTGCGCATTTTTGGCATGGCCGAGATCCGCCGTCGCGGCCTGGGCGAGGTATTCGCAGAGGCGCTGGCGATCGCTGCTGAAGGCGGGAGGGAGTTCGGCCTGTCGATCGACCTCGATGTCATCGATCCCGCTGAGGCGCCCGGAGTCGAAACGCCCGCCCGGGGCGGACTCGCGGCCGGCGAACTGCTGCCCCTGCTGGCCGGGCTCGGGCGCTTGCCGGCATGCCGCGCCATCGAACTCGCCGAATACCATCCCGGACACGATCATGACGGGCGCACCGCCGCCATTGCGCTTGCGCTGGTCGGGGCCTTATTCGGCAAGGCTGCCGAGGTATAATTTTCGCTCTTCGGGGAGTCGGGAATCATGCTGCTCTGGTTCGTCATCATCTACTGGGTCGTCTCGGTCGGCATCGGCCTCTATGCGGCGCGCCATGTCCATAACACCAAGGACTTCGCCGTGGCCGGACGCCATCTTCCCTTCTACATGGTGACGGCGACGGTGTTCGCGACCTGGTTCGGCTCCGAGACGGTGCTGGGCATTCCCGCGACCTTCCTCAAGGACGGCCTGAAGGGCGTGGTTTCGGACCCTTTCGGTTCCTCGATGTGCCTGATCCTGGTCGGCCTTTTTTTCGCCGCGCCCCTCTACCGGATGAATCTCCTGACCATCGGCGACTTCTACAAGAAGCGCTTCGGCCGCGGCGTCGAGGTGGCGACGACGCTGGCCATCGTCATCTCCTACCTGGGCTGGGTCGGCGCCCAGATCACCGCGCTGGGCCTGGTTTTCAACGTCGTCTCGGGCGGCGAGATCGCCAAGGTCACGGGGATGTGGATAGGCTCGTTGACCATCCTCGTCTACACCTTCTTCGGCGGCATGTGGGCGGTGGCGGTGACCGACCTGATCCAGATGGTCATCATCGTCATCGGCATGCTTTACATCGGCGGCGAGGTCAGCGGCATGGTCGGCGGCGTCGGCGTGGTCTTCGACCATGCCCGCTCGGCCGGCAAGTTCGAGTTCTGGCCGGCACTCGACCTGAAGCAGGTCCTCGCCTTCGCCGCCGCCTGGGTCACCATGATGTTCGGTTCCATCCCGCAGCAGGACGTGTTCCAGCGGGTGCAGTCGTCGAAGACGGAAAAGATCGCCGTCTGGGGCTCGGTGCTGGGCGGCAGCCTGTACTTTTTCTTCGCCTTCGTGCCGATGTTCCTGGCCTACTCGGCGACGCTGCTCGACCCCAAGATGGTCGCCGACCTGATCGACACCGACCCGCAACTGATCCTGCCACGCCTGGTGCTGGAGCGGGCGCCGCTCTTCGCCCAGGTGATGTTCTTCGGCGCGCTGCTCTCGGCGATCAAGAGCTGCGCCTCGGCCACGCTGCTGGCGCCTTCGGTGACCTTCACCGAGAATATCCTGAAGCCGATGATGGGCAGGATGGCTGATCGCAAGCTGCTGCTCTCGATGCGCATCGTCACCCTGGTCTTCACGCTGCTGGTCACGCTCTATGCGGTCAATTCCAAGGCGAGCATTTTCAAGATGGTCGAGAATGCCTACCAGGTGACCCTGGTCGCGGCCTTCGTGCCGCTGGTCTTCGGCCTGTTCTGGAAACGCTCGACCAATCAGGGTGCGCTCGTGGCGATCTTCTGCGGCCTGTCGGTATGGCTGTCGCTGTCTGCCTTCGGCCCGGAGGACCCCTTCGTGCCGGCGCAATTCGCCGGACTGATCGCGAGCGTTCTGGGCATGGTCGCCGGCTCCCTGCTGCCGCAGAGGCTGCACGTCCCGCTGCCCGCAGAGCCGGAGCACGCCTTCCTCCATCATCATGCCGCGGCGGAAACGCAACATGTCGTGGCATCGGTCCATACTCGCCATCGGCAGTGAACCGTCCGCCGGGCCGGAGTTCATTGCCCGGCCACAAAGGAGTCTGTCCCATGCAAATCGACCCATCGCTTCACACGAAGGCGGAGAACTACAAGCTGCTGACCAATCTGGTGGTTCCGCGTCCGATCGCCTGGGTCACCAGCCTGAGTCCCGGCGGCGTCATCAATCTCGCTCCCTTCAGCTTCTTCAACGCGGTCGGCAGCGACCCGCTCTATGTGATCATCAGCATTGGCCACAACGATCTCGGCGGCGCCAAGGATACGGCGAGGAATATTCTGGCCAACGGCGAGTTCGTGGTGAACCTGGTGACCGAGGAATTGTTCGATGCCATGAATATTTCGGCGGCCGACTTTCCGGCCGAGATGAGCGAACTGGCTGCGGCAAATCTGCACGGCGCGCCCTCTGTTCGCATCAGGGCGCCGCGGGTGGCGGAGGCGCAGGCCAGTCTCGAGTGCACACTGTTCAAGACGCAGGCGCTAGGCGCCAATACGCTGTTCATCGGCGAAGTCGTGATGTTTCATGTCGCCGACCATCTGCTCGGCCCCCGCTTGCGGATAGAAAATTTTGCGCCGATCGGACGGCTCGGCTCGCCTTCCGTTTACTGTCGGACCAGCGATCGGTTTGACGTCGCCAGGATCACCTACGCACAATGGCAGAAGGGCGGCAGCTAGACGTTTCGAAAACCGCCGATGGCGCTTCGCCGAAGCGGGGCGGTCCGGTCAATTCCAGCAGCTCCATGAGGTCAATACATGCGCGTCGCGGTCCTCGATGATATCCGTCAAGCCTATGAACAGACCGCCGGCCTGCGACGGCTGCGGCGACGCGCCGAGGTCCGGATCCTTACCGCCCCGTTCGGCGAGCCGGGTTCCTTGCGCGGACCGGTAACCACGCCTGCCGCATCGACCTTGCCGCGACGCAGGAGCGCGGTCCCATCGTCGATGAAGCCGCGCTGGCGACCCGGCAGGTAGCCGGCGACGGCCCGGTCCGCCCGCCGCTCTTTGAGGCATTGCTGAACCTATGAGCCAACTGAACCTCAAGCCAGGCCGGGAACGTTCGGTACTGCGCCGCCATCCCTGGATTTTCGACGGTGCCGTGGAGAACCTTTCAGGTCGCGCGAGGAGCGGCGACACGGTCGAGGTCGTGGCCGCCGACGGCCGCGTCCTGGGCCGCGCCGCATGGAGCCCCAGTTCGCGCATCCGCGCCCGGGTCTGGAGTTTCGATCCGGCCGAGAGCATAGACGACGCCTTCTTCAAGCGTCGCATCGCCCGGGCACTCTCGCGCCGCTCGGATTTGCCGGAGCTCGCCGGCCAGCAGGGCCTGCGTCTGATCCATGCCGAGGCCGACGGCCTGCCCGGGGTCATCTGCGACTGCTACGGCGACACCCTAGTCCTGGCCTTGTCCAGTGCCGGCGCCGAGAAATGGCGCGATGCCATCGTCGGCGCGCTGATCAAGGCCACCGGTTGCGCCCGCATCTATGAGCGCTCGGATGCCGACCTGCGCTCCCTGGAAGGACTGCCGGCGCGCTGCGGCTGGCTTCACGGCGACGAAGGGGGCGCTCCCGTGGTCATAGAGGAATCCGGCGTGCGCATGGCGGTGGACATCGTCGCCGGCCACAAGACCGGCTTCTATCTCGATCAGCGCGAGAACCGGCAGATCTGCCGGCAGCTCGCGCGGGGCCGACGCGTGCTCAACTGCTTCTGCTATACGGGGGGATTTTCGCTCCAGGCGCTGGCCGGGGGCGCTGCCACGGTGCTGTCGGTGGACAGTTCCGGGCCGGCGCTGAGCGCTGCCGCGCACAATCTCGCGCTCAATCCGGAACTCGAAGCGGGCCGCGGACAATGGCGGGGGGCAGACGTCTTCAGCGAGTTGCGGACACTTGCCGCGGCAGGGGAACGCTACGATCTGATCGTCCTCGATCCGCCCAAGTTCGCGCCGTCGCCCGCCCACGCCGAGCGGGCCGCCCGCGCCTACAAGGACATCAACCTGTACGGGTTCCGGCTGCTGGCGGCCGGCGGCATCCTGATGACCTATTCCTGCTCAGGCGGTATCGGCATCGAACTGTTCCAGAAGATCGTCGCGGGCGCGGCGCAGGACGCAAAAATCGAAGCGCGCATCGTGCGGCGCCTGTCGGCGGCGGCCGATCATCCGGTGTTGCTGGATTTCCCGGAAGGGGAGTATCTGAAGGGACTGGTTTGCCAGGTGGGTTGAGCGGCGCCATTGCCGGAAGAGGTAAAATTGCGCCCCGGGCAGCGATGTGCTACTTTTTCAGCCCCCACCCCGCCGGCCGCCCCGATCGCCGCAAATGGTCAATGCATCAGCCTGACGGCGGCAGTTGCAATGCGCAAATCCTGAGGAAGCAATGGAACAATATCATGGCACCACCATCCTTTCCGTGCGGCGCGGCTCGCTCGTCGCCCTGGGCGGCGACGGTCAGGTGACCCTCGGCAACATCGTCATCAAGAGCACGGCGCGCAAGGTGCGGCGGCTCTACAACGAACGTATCCTGGCCGGCTTCGCCGGCGGCACCGCAGACGCGTTCACGCTGTTCGAACGCTTCGAGGCCAAGCTGGAGAAGCACCAGGGAAACCTTCTGCGCAGCGCCGTGGAACTGGCCAAGGACTGGCGCACCGACCGCATGCTGCGGCGGCTCGAGGCGATGCTGGCGGTGGCGGACCGTGAGCACTCGCTGGTCATCACCGGCAACGGCGACGTCCTGGAACCGGAACTGGGTCTGGTCGCGATCGGCAGCGGCGGTCCCTATGCCCATTCCGCAGCCCGCGCGCTGCTGGAGAATACCGAGCTCGGTCCTGAGGACATTGTCGGGAAAGCGCTCGCCATTGCCGGCGACATTTGTATCTATACCAACCAGAACCATCTGATAGAGACACTGGCATGACTCAAATGACCCCGGCCGAGATCGTCTCCGAGCTCGACAAGCACATCGTCGGTCAGTCCCGTGCCAAGCGTGCCGTCGCCATCGCCCTGCGCAACCGCTGGCGCCGGGCGCAGGTGGCCGAGCCGCTGCGCACCGAGATCACGCCCAAGAACATTCTGATGATCGGACCCACCGGGGTCGGCAAGACAGAGATCGCCCGACGCCTGGCCCGACTCGCCAACGCGCCTTTCATCAAGGTCGAGGCGACCAAGTTCACCGAGGTCGGCTATGTCGGCCGCGACGTCGATACCATCATCCGCGACCTGGCCGAGACGGCGATCAAGGATGCCCGCGAGGCGGCGATGCGCGTCATGCGCGATCGGGCGCAGGATGCCGCCGAGGATCGCGTGCTCGATGCGCTGCTGCCCGCGGCGCGCTCGACGGGCGCCGCACAGGGCGGTGACGCGGTTGAGGCCCGGGATGGAGCGACGCGGCAGAAATTCCGCAAGAAACTGCGCGAAGGCGATCTCGACGACAAGGAAATCGAGATAGAGCTTGCCGCAGTCTCGGCGCAGATGGAAATCTTCGCGCCGCCCGGCATGGAGGACCTGACGCAACAGATCCAGGGCATGTTCCAGAATCTGGGCGGCAACAAGCGCCGCATGCGCCGGCTGAAGATCAAGGATGCCTTGAAGGCCCTGACCGACGAGGAGGCCGCTCGCCTGATCAATGACGACGAGGTGAAGGTGCAGGCGCTGCTGAATGTCGAGCAGAACGGCATCGTGTTTCTCGACGAGATCGACAAGATTGCGACGCGGTCGGAGATGCAGGGGGCCGACGTCTCGCGCCAGGGCGTGCAGCGCGACCTCCTGCCGCTGGTCGAGGGCACCACGGTCTCGACCAAGTACGGCATGATCAAGACCGATCACATCCTGTTCATCGCCAGCGGCGCTTTTCACCTCGCCAAGCCCTCCGATCTGATCCCGGAGATGCAGGGCCGCTTCCCGATCAGGGTCGAACTCGATTCGCTTTCGATCGATGATTTCGAGCGCATCCTGACCGCCACGGACGCCTGCCTCACGCGTCAGTACCAGGCGCTGCTCGGCACCGAAATGGTGGCGCTGGAGTTCACCGCCGACGGCATCCGGCGCCTGGCCGAGATCGCTTTCGAGGTCAACGAGAAGACCGAGAATATCGGCGCCCGCCGCCTCTACACGGTGATGGAAAAGCTGCTCGAGGAGGTGTCCTTCGAAGCCGGCCGGCGCGGCACCGAAGCGGTGACCATCGATTCGGCCTATGTCGACAGCCGGCTGAAGGAACTCGCCCAGCGCGAGGATCTGGCGAGATACGTGTTGTAGATTGCCGCTTTCTTCAGGTCGTGTCGCGGCTCACCCCGTTCACAGCGGGGCGATGTGCTCCTGGGCATACAGTTGCGCCACACTCTCGCGGTTCCTGATCAGGTGAGCCTGCCCGCCGTCGATCAGCACTTCCGCGGCGCGCGGGCGGCTGTTGTAGTTCGAACTCATCGCCATGCCGTAGGCGCCGGCGCTCATCACGGCGAGCAGGTCGCCCTCGGCGAGGGCCAGGCTGCGCTCGTGGCCGAGAAAGTCGCCGCTTTCGCAGACCGGGCCGACCACGTCGTAGACGTGCTCCTGGACCCGCTCGACCCGCTCATTGGCGCCGTTCAGGCGGACGGGCAGGATGTCGTGCCAGGCGTCATAGAGCGCTGGGCGCATCAGGTCGTTCATCGCCGCGTCGACGACGGCGAAGCTCTTCTCCGCGCCGTGCTTCACGACTTCCACCCGGGTCAGAAGCAGGCCGGCGTTGCCGACCAGCGAGCGGCCCGGCGCGAAGACCAGTTGCTCGCGTCGGTCCTTGAGCAGGTCGAGCATCGGCGCTAGATAGTCTTCGGTGCTGGGGACTTCCTCGTCGCGATAGCGGATGCCCATGCCGCCGCCCAGATCGAGATCGGCCAGGACGATGCCCTGGGCGGCGAGCGCGTCGGCCAGGGTGAGGATCTTTTGCGCCGCCTCGGCTGCCGGCGCGGCGTCGAGCAGCTGCGAACCGATGTGGCAGGCGATGCCCCTGATCCTGATCCCGGCCATCATTCGGGCGCGCTGGTATAGCGCCAGAGCCTCGTCGATGGGAATGCCGAATTTATTGTTCCTGAGGCCGGTGGAAATGTAGGGGTGGGTCTTGGCATCGACGTCCGGATTGACCCGCAACGCGATTGGGGCGACCAGCCCCATCTGTTCCGCGATCCCCGCGAGGCGGGTCAGCTCGCTCTCCGATTCGACGTTGAAGCAGCCGATGCCCTCCGCCAGCGCCGCCTGCAGCTCCTCGCGCGTCTTGCCCACGCCCGAGAACACCACGTCCTTCGCTTTGCCGCCGGCGACCAGCACGCGTGCCAGTTCGCCGCCGGAGACGATGTCGAAGCCGGCCCCCAGTCGAGCGAACAGATTGAGTATGGCAAGGTTGGAATTGGCCTTGACGGCGTAGCAGATGCGTGCGGATCGTCCCGCCAGTGCCCGGCGATATGCCTCGAAAGCGGCCGTCAGGGCAGCGCGGGAATAGACGTAGCAGGGCGTGGCGAAACGTTCGGCGATACGCTCCAGGGACAGGTCCTCGGCGCAGAGCATGCCCTGGCGGTAGGTAAACGCGTTCATTGTGCCGGGCCCGATGCGTTGCTATCATCGCGCCGAGGCTCCGCTGCGGGCGCCGCCGACGGCGCGCCGAAGAGCGGCGGGCTGGCGGGGCCTGCCGGCTTGACCAGCGCAGCCTTGGTGCCGCAACCGGCGAGGATGGCGAGGAAACAAATCACGATGGTCGGGGGCACAATGCGCATGGTACGGTGGCAGGTGGAAAATTTCGATGCTATCACGGGAGTCGGCAATGGATGAGCGCGAATTCAATGCGAGTGCGGATGCAATGCTGGCGCGCATCGAACAGGCGCTGGAAGAGTCCGGGGCCGATCTCGATTTCGAAGTGAAGCAAGGCGGCGTCCTGGAACTCGAGTTCGCCGATGGCAGCAAGATCATCATCAACCGCCACACCGCCGCGCGAGAGATCTGGGTCGCCGCCAAGTCCGGCGGTTATCACTTCAAGGCCGAGGCTCCGGACGGCTATCGCTGGACGAGCAGCCGCGATGACGGCGAACTGTTCTCGGTGCTCGCCCGCTGTATCTCGGAACAGTCGGGCGCGGCAATCAGCCTGGCAGACCACTGAGCGGCGACCGGAGGGCAGTGCCGTTCACCGGCTTTCCACCGCCTTCGGTTTGGCATCGCGTACCGGGGCGGCAGCTTGCTCCGGGGCCGGCCCGCTGTCCGCGGTCGACGCGGGCAGATGTTCCTGGTAGACGAATTCCGGGAGCTTCTTGCCGGTGGAGGGATCCGTTGCCATGATCGTGACCAGGCCTGGCGGCTCCTCCATGTAGCTTTCCGGTTGGCCCGCGAGCGCTTTGCCCATGAAGCCGATCCACATCGGTAGCGCCGCCATGGCGCCTGTTTCGCCGTTGCCGAGCTTCCTCGGTTGGTCGAAGCCGATCCAGGCTATGCCGACCAGGGTCTGTTGGTAGCCGCAAAACCAGGCGTCGATGTAGTCGTTGGTCGTGCCGGTCTTGCCCGCGAGATCGCCGCGCTTCAAGGACATGGCGCGGGTTGCCGTGCCTCTGCGCACCACATCGTGCAGCATGCTGTCGATCAGGAAGGCATTGCGCGCATCGATCACCCGCAGTTGCTCATCGCCGGCGACCGACGGCTTGACCTCCGCCAGCACCTTGCCCTGCCCGTCGAGAATCTGGCGCACGATGTAAGGTTCGATCTTGTAGCCGCCGTTGGCAAAAACAGAATAGGCCGTGAGCTGCTGCCAGGGAGTCACCGAGCCAGCGCCCAGGGCCATGGTCAGATACGGCGGGTGCTTCTCGGGATCGAAGCCGAAACGCGCGATATAGTCCTGGGCGTAGCTGGTGCCGATGGCTTTCAGGAGACGGATCGACACCAGGTTTTTCGATTTTGCCAAGGCGGTGCGCAGCGACATCGGGCCTTCGTAAGTCCCTTCGTAATTTTTCGGCGCCCAGGCCTGGCTGCCGGTCTCGGCCGCGGAGATGACGATGGGCTCGTCAGGGAACACCGAAGCGGGTGAATAGCCCTTTTCCAGTGCCGCCGAATAGATGAAGGGCTTGAAACTGGAACCGGGCTGGCGCCATGCTTGCGTGACATGATTGAACTTGCTGCGGTCGAAGTCGAAGCCGCCGACCAGGGCACGGATCGCGCCGTCGATCGGACTGGCCGCGACGAAGCCGGCTTCGACTTCGGGCAGTTGCGTGATCTGCCACGATTTCCTGCTGTCCTTGCTCAGGCGGATCACCGCCCCGCGGCGCAGGCGCTTGTTGGCGGGGGCCTTGTCGTCGATCATCCGGGCTGCGAACTTGAGGCCGTCGCCGCTCACCCTGACCACTTCGCCGCCGCGCAGGTAGGCACGGACTTCCTTGCTGTCGGCCGTCAGCACGATGGCGGCCAGGAGGTCGTCGCTGTCTTGGTAATCCCCCAGCGCATCCTCGAGTTCTTCGTCCTGGTCGGATTTGATCTCGCTCATGTCGACGTAGCCTTCCGCACCCCGGTAGCCGTGGCGGTGATCGTATTCCATGACGGCTTTGCGCATGTTCGTGTACGCGGCCTCCTGATCGGCCAGGGTGATGGTGGTGATGACCGAGAGGCCGCGGTCGTAGGCTTGCTCCGGGAAGCGCTCGACGGCCATCTGGCGCGCCATTTCGGCGACATACTCGGCATGCACGCCGAAATCGTTGAAGTCGCGCTTGACGTGAAGCGGGTCTGTCTGCGCCTTGGCCAGCTGTTCTGCGGTGATCGACCCCAGCTCGTACATGCGGCGCAACACGTATAGCTGACGCATCTTCGCGCGCTTCGGATTGGCCACCGGATTGTAGGCGGAAGGTGCCTTGGGCAGACCGGCGAGCATCGCGGCCTCGGCGATGCTGAGATCCTTGAGCGGCTTGCCGAAATATATCTGGGCGGCTCCGGCGAAGCCGTAGGCGCGCTGGCCGAGATAGATCTGGTTGATGTAGAGTTGAAGAATGTCGTCCTTGGACAGGCTGGCCTCGATCTTGAAGGCGAGCAGGGCTTCATAGAGCTTGCGCGACAATGTCTTTTCACTGGAGAGGAAAAAGTTTCGCGCCACCTGCATGGTGATGGTCGAGGCGCCCTGTCGCTTGCCGCCGCTGACGAAGTTGGAATAGGCGGCGCGCAGCACCCCGAGCATATCGACGCCGCTATGCTGATAGAAGCGCTCGTCTTCCGCGGCAATGATGGCCTGTTTCATGACGGCCGGGACTTCGGCGATCGTCACCAGGGCACGCCGTTCTTCGCCGAACTCGCCGATCATGTGGCCGTCGGCGGTATACACGCGGAGCGGAATTTTCGGCCGGTAGTCGGTCAGCGCCTCCAGCGAGGGCAGTTGCGGGTAGGCCAGGATGATGCTGATGCCGACTAGCGCCGCGGCGGCCAGGAGCAGGCCGGCGATGACCAGAAAGGGGTAGAGGAACCAGCGGAGCAGGGCGGGCAAGGAAATGATCCTGAGTAAATCGGCCCGGCATTATAGGCTGGCTGCCAGGAAAATACCCAGCCTGGCGCCTGCCGGGCTTTGCCGGGCAGACGACCATTCCGGCTGCAGAGCCCCGCCAGAAAGCGCTTTACAGCCGGAATGGTTACTGATAGCATTTAATGTAAATTATCCGTATTACGTCTAAAGTAATATTTATAAAGGATTTTTCTTGCAGCTTGACTTGTCGATTTTCAATCTGAAGGCGCGGCCCTTGATCGGACTGGATATCAGTTCATCCACGATCAAGCTGGTCGAGCTTTCGGATGTGGGCAAGGGTGTGCAGCGGATAGAGCGCTACACGATCGAGCCGCTGCCGCGGGATGCCGTGGTCGACGGCAATATCACCAATCTCGAGGCCGTGGCCGAGGCGGTCAAGCGTGCCTGGAAGCGGCTCGGTTCGCCTGTCAAGTATGTTGCGATGGCGCTGCCCGCGGCGGCGGTCATCACCAAGAGAATCGTCGTGCCGGCAGGCCAGCGTGAACAGGAACTGGAGCTTCAGGTCGAGACGGAAGCCAATCAATACATCCCCTTTGCCCTGGACGAGGTGAACCTGGATTTCCAGGTGATCGGGCCGGCGCCTTCGGGCGCCGACGATGTCGAGGTGCTGATTGCCGCGTCGCGCAAGGAAAAGGTCGAGGACCGCGTCGCTTGCGCCGATGCGGCCGGGCTGAAGCCGGTGGTGATGGATGTCGAGTCCTATGCCATGCAGGCGGCCTTCGAACTGGTCGAGGCCCAGTTGCCGGGCTTGGGTCTCGACCGGATCATCGCCCTGATCGATATCGGCGCCAACGTCATGAACGTCACCGTGCTGAAGAACGATCAGCAACTCTATACGCGTGAACAGGCTTTCGGCGGCAATCTGCTGACGCAGGACATCATGCGTGTCTACGGGATGAGGAGCGAAGAGGCGGAAGCGGCAAAACGCACCGGGGCGCTGCCGGAGAATTACGAGGCCGACCTGTTGCGGCCGTTCATGAACAGCCTGGCGCTGGAGGTTTCACGGGCCCTGCAATTCTTCTTCACCTCGACCCAGTACAGCCGCGTCGACCATATCGTCCTCGCCGGCGGCTGTGCGGTGATTGCCGGACTCGAAGAAGTGGTGGCGGCACGTACCCAGATCGAGACGCTCGTCGCCAATCCTTTCGTCAATATGTTGACTTCATCGCGGATCCGCCCCAAACAGCTGATCGCCGACGCGCCTTCCCTGATGGTGGCCTGCGGCCTGGCCTTGCGGAGACTCGACCAGTGATCCGCATCAACCTGCTGCCGCACCGCGAAGAGAAGCGCCGCATGCGGCGCCAGCAGTTTTACGCGCTGAGCGGTCTGATCGCCTTGCTGGCAGGTGTCACCTGGGTCTTCGGCTACAGCGTCATCGATCGCTATATAAAGGCGCAAGAAGAGCAGAATATCTTTCTCAAGAAGGAAATCGTCTCGCTGGACAAGGAGATCGACGAGATCAAGCATCTCAAGGAACAGACGGACTCGCTGCTATCGCGCAAGCGCATCATCGAGTCGCTGCAGGCCGACCGAACCGAGACCGTACATCTGTTCAACGAACTGGCACGCCAGGTGCCCGAAGGCGTCTATCTCAAGACACTGAAGCAGACCGGACAGAAGATCAGCCTCACCGGTTATGCCCAGTCGAATTCGCGCATCTCGACGCTGATGCGCAACCTCGAGGGATCCCCGCTGCTCGAGCGGCCGGATCTGATCGAAATCAAGGCCGTCACCGTAAACAATCGACGCATCAGCGAGTTCAGCATGAACGTGCTGATCGCCCGTCAGAACAAGGCGGATGCAGCTATGCCCAAGGCTTCCCCGACTCCAGGAAAGAACAGGCAGCCATGAGAATGCCGACACTGCCGAAAGTCGGTTTCCCGACGCTGGATTTCCAGAGATTGGTCGAGGATTTCAGAACCCTCGATCCCCAGGACCCCGGGCTGTGGCCCTTGGTGCCGCGCATCGTGATCCTCTCCGGCCTGTTCATCGTCTTGCTGGCCGCCGCCTGGTGGTTCGGCTGGAGCGCCCAGCTCGTCGAACTGGATGGCAAGCGGCAGCAGGAAACGCAGCTCAAGGACGAATGGCTGGCAAAGAAGCGGCAGGCGGTCAATCTCGAGGAGAACCGCAAGCAGTTGGCCGAGATCGACCGCTCTTTCGGCGCCCTGCTCAGACAGTTGCCGAGCAAGGCTGAAATGGAATCGCTGTTGGTCGACATCAACCAGGCCGGCCTCGGCCGCGGCCTCCAGTTCGAATTATTCAAGCCGGGCAACGAAGTGGCGAAGGATTTTTACGTGGAACTGCCGATCACCATCAAGTTGCAGGGCAGCTACCATGATCTCGGCGCCTTCACCGGGGATATCGCCAAGCTCGCGCGCATCGTCACCTTGAACGACATCGATATCTCGCCAGGGAAGGACAACACCCTGGCCATGACCGCCGTGGCCAAGACCTTCCGCTATCTGGACGATGAAGAACTTGCCAAGGCCAAGAAAGAAAAGGCCGCGCAGGCCAAAGGCGGCAGGAAATGAGCAGGCTGGCGCCGACCCTTGCCGTCCTCTCCGCACTGCTCCTGACTGCCTGCGGCGGCGACGGCCATGATGATCTCAAGCTCTGGATGAAGGATGCCACCAAGGACATGAAAGGCCGGGTGCCGCCATTGCCGGAGATCAAGCCATTCCCTGTCGTCTCCTACGATGCGGACGAACGCCTCGACCCGTTCAAGGCGGTCGGCATAGACCCGGAAAGGAAGGCTGCCGGGGGCGGCATCAAGCCCGATTTCGATCGCCGCAAGGAACCGCTCGAATCGTACCCGCTGGAGTCGCTGAAGATGGTCGGCCTGTTGCAGCAGGGCAAAATGAAGCATGCGATCATCCGTGCAGGCAACGTGGTTTACCAGGTCAAGATCGGCAATTACATGGGTCAGAACTTCGGGATCATCACCAACATCAGTGAAAGCGAAGTCCAGATCAGGGAACTGGTCCAGGACGCCACCGGCGACTGGGTGGAGCGCACCAGCACGCTGCAGTTGCAGGAACAGGAGGCAAAAAAATGAACCCCTTAGCCAAGATCGCCGGTCCACTGGCTTTAGGCCTCGCCTTGGCCTGCCTGGCGACGCTCGCCGGGGCGCAGAATGGACAGCCGGCGCCGGTCGCCGCCCAGAACAGCATCGAGAGTCTGCAGGTGAGCCGGAACGGCGCCAATACTATCGTCAAGCTGATGCTGAAGCGGCCGCTCGAGGCGTCGCCGGGCAGCTTCAGCATTGCCAGCCCGGCGCGACTGGCCTTTGATTTTCCGGCAACGGACAATGGCCTCGGCCGCACGAGCCAGCAAGTCAATGAGGGGGAACTGCGCAGCCTCAACATCGTCCAGGTCGGTGATCGCACCCGCCTGGTGCTGAACCTCAAGAAGACGATGCCCTTCGAGACGCGGCAGGAAGGGCAGGCTTTCTATATCAGCTTCGCCGCCCCCGCTGCCGGCGAAGTCAAAGATGCGCCGCTGGTGGCGCACTTTGCCGAGGTCAAGCCGCAGGAAGTCGCGCAAAGCTTGCGGGAAGTCAGCTTTCACCGCGGCAACAACAGCGAAGCGCGCGTTGTCGTAGACCTTTCCGATCCTAACGTCGGCATCGACATCCGGCAGCAGGGAGCCAAACTCGTCGTCGATTTCAAGAAGACATCGCTGCCCGAAAAGTTGCGTCGCCGGCTCGATGTCACGGATTTCGCGACACCGGTGAGCAGCATCGATACCAGCGCACAGGGTGAGAACGTGCGCATGGTCATCACCCCGCAAGGTCTCTGGGAGTACAACGCCTACCAGAGCGACAACCAGTTCGTCATCGAGGTCAAGGCCGTGGTGCCGGATCCGAACAAGCTGGTGCAGGGTTCGCGCGGCGGCTACCATGGGGAAAAGCTTTCCCTGAATTTCCAGAATGTCGAGGTTCGCGCGGTGCTCCAGGTGATCGCCGACTTCACCAACCTCAACATCATCACCAGCGATACGGTTGGCGGCAATCTGACGCTGAGACTCAAGGATGTACCCTGGGATCAGGCGCTCGACATCATTCTCCAGGCCAAGGGCCTGGACATGCGCAAGAATGGCAACGTCATCATTATCGCGCCGCGCGAAGAGCTTGCGGCCAGGGAAAAGGCCATGCTGGAATCGAAACAGCAGATCGCCAACCTCGAACTGCCGCAGACCGAAACCTTCGCCTTGAACTACCAGAAGGCCGACCTGCTCAAGAATACGCTTTCCGACAAGAACAACTCCATGCTCTCGAAGCAGGGCGCCATCATCTCGGATGCCGAGTCCAATACGCTCTTCGTTCAGGATATTCCGTCGCGACTCGAAAAAATCCGGGAGTTCATCCGCAAGGTCGATGTCGGTGCCCGCCAGGTTCTGATCGAGGCGCGCATCGTCGAGGCCGACGATGGCTTCAGCCAGAACCTGGGCGCCCGCCTGAGCTATAACGATGCGAGCGGTACCATCCCCGGCGCCGGGGTGGGCAGTTCGGTTCTCGGATCCAACTCGACTTTCGCAACCGTCAGCGGCAGCCTGCAAGGTCTGGTCGATACGACCGGCCAGGTCACCGGCACGCCCACGGTGACCGCCGTCAATAACACCCAGTTCGTCAACATGCCCGCCTCCGCCATAAACGGCGTCGCCCCGGGCAGCTTCGCGATCAGCCTGTTCAAGTCGGGCTTGAGCAAGTTTATCAATCTCGAACTGTCGGCGCTGGAGTCGGACACGCGCGGCAAGGTCATCTCCAGTCCCCGGGTGGTCACGGCCGACAAGGTCAAGGCGATCATCGAGCAGGGAACCCAAATCCCTTATCAGCAGTCAACGAGCAGCGGTGCGACCAGCGTGTCTTTCGTGAAGGCCAGCCTGATACTCCAGGTAACGCCCCAGATCACGCCTTCCGGCGCCATCATTCTCGATCTGGAGGTCAATAATGACAGCCAGGGGGTGACCTTGCCTGCCGGGGTTGCGATCAATACCAAGCATATCAAGACCAAGGTGTCGGTCGAGAACGGCGGCACGGTCATGATCGGCGGAATCTTCATGGATACGGAACGGGATGATGCGAGCAAGGTTCCGTTGCTGGGGGACTTGCCGGTCCTGGGTTACCTGTTCAAGACCACCTCGCGCACTTCGGCGAAGACGGAGCTGATGATCTTCGTGACGCCCCGCGTGATGGACGACCGATTGACCGTCAAATGATGGCGCCTGATCACCCTCCATCGAGCCTGACCGGCCGTTTCCTGGGATCTTCGACCATGATGACTGAACATTTCCGCAACGCTCTGGGTGCCCTCCTGTTACTCGCCACGCTGGGCCTGGCCGGCTGTGGCGGCGGCGGAGGCGCGATGGGCACCGCCGCAGGCTCCGGCACAGGGACGGGGACCGGCAGCGGCACGACGACGACCGCTGCGGCCGGAATCAGCGTCAGTCTGACCGACCCCTCGACCGGCGCCGCGCGTACCAGCATCACCCTGGGCAGTCCGGCCAAGGCCAATGCCACGGTTCTGGACAGCACCGGCAAGGCTGTCGCCAACACCGTGGTGACTTTCGCGGTGGCCCCCGCCGCCCTGGCCAACATGACCCCGGCCACCGGGACTGCGCTGACCAATAGTTCCGGCGTCGCTTCCGTCCAGCTCGACCCCGCCAGCCTGACGGCGGCCGGCGCCGCCACGATCACGGCCACGGCTTCGGTCGGCACGGTTTCGGTATCCGGCTCGATGGGCTTCTCCATCAGCGCGGTGGCCGCAGGCCTGTCCGGCCTGGTGGCCACGCAGAACCCCTTGTCCGCCTACGGCACCACGAGCGTGACGGTCACGATCACGGGAGTTCCCACGACCACCCCGGTCACGGTTAATTTCTCCTCGACCTGCGCCGCATCGGGCAAGGCCACGCTGCCGGCCAGCGTGCAGTCGGTCAATGGCGTCGCCACCGCGACCTACAAGGACAACGGCTGCGGCACGACGGATAGCATCAGCGCGAGCATCGCCGGAACCTCGGTCACGGCGACGACGAGCCTGGCGGTCAGCGCCCCGGGCGTCGCCAGCATCCAGTTCGTCTCCGCCACGCCGTCGACGATCGTGCTGCAGGGCACCGGCGGGGCCGGCCTGTCGGCAAGTTCCGTGGTCGTCTTCAAGGTGGCCGACAACAACAACCAGCCCATCGCCAACAGCCTGGTGAGCTTCGCGCTGACCACCACGACCGGCGGAATCCAGTTGAGCGCGCAAAGCGGCACGACAGGGACGGACGGCACGGTGCAGGTTTCGGTAAACGCCGGCACCAATCCGACCGCCGTCTGGGTCAAGGCGTCGGTAACTTCGGCTGGAAACACCTTCACCACCCAATCGACGGTGCTGCGGATCTCGACCGGGCGCCCGGCCCAGGATCGCTTCTCGCTGAGTTTCGGAACTCACAACATCGAAGGCTGGAACTACGATGGCGTGACCACCCCGGTGTACATCATCGCTTCGGACCGGCTCGGCAATCCGGTTCCCGACGGCACGGCCGTCAACTTCATGAGCGAGGGCGGGCAGATCCAGCCCAGCTGCACGACGACCGGCGGAACCTGCAGCGTCACTTTCACCAGCGCCAATCCCCGCCCGGCTCAGGACAGCGAACCCTCGGTCCTTGCCGTAACGGCCGGACGCTCGACGGTGCTCGCCTATGCGCTGGGGGAGGAGAGCTTCACCGATCTGAACGGCAACAACATCTACGATCCGGGCGAGCCCTTCAACGACCTGGGCGACGCATTTCTCGACAACAACGAGGACCATGTCTGGGAAGCGGGGGAACAATTCATTCCCTTCAGTACCGCCAATGTCTCGCCCTGCGTCACCGGCATCGCCAGTTCGCCCTATGCCCCGAGCAAGGCCGGTTCCTGCGACGGCGTCTGGGGTCCTGCCCATGTGCGCCAGAACGACGTGGTCGTGATGTCAGGCTCCAATGCCTTTATCAACAAGAGCGTCCCTGTCCCGGGCTATGTGCCGAGTTTCAGCTACAGCATGGGTGGCGCATGTTCAGCCACCCTGCCCCTCTACCTCTTCGACATCAACCGGAATCCGATGCCGGCCGGAACGACGCTGGCGATCACCAACCTGTCCACCAACCTCTCCACGGCCACGGTTCTTCCGTCTGCCGTACCGGACAGCAACGCGCCAGGGGGGACGTTGCATGCGATTACCATTTCCGCGCCAACCACATACTGCGGGCCGCCGATGACCGGCAATGGCAGCTTTGTGCTGGTGGTCACGACGCCCAAGGGGGTCGTGACCAGCATTCCTCTGAGCGTCACTCCGTAGCGGCGGTGCCGGGGCGGGTCCCCGATAGAACCGGCTCCGGCCGGTTTTTTGTTTGGGTTTCATGCCTAGTTGATACAATGAGCCCGTGCATTCCAAAGAAAACATATTTCTCGTCGGCATGATGGGCGCGGGCAAGACCACGGTCGGGACTCAGTTGGCGAGGCGCCTCAAGCTGCGCTTCGTCGATACCGATCACGAGATCGAGGCGCGCACCGGCGTCCATATTCCGCTCATCTTCGAAATCGAGGGCGAAGCCGGCTTCAGAAAGCGGGAGGCCCAGGTTTTGGCGGCGCTGACCCAGGAAAGCGGCCTGGTCCTGGCCACCGGCGGCGGCGCCGTGCTCGATGCCCAGAACCGGGCCAATCTGAGCAAGAACGGCATCGTGGTCTATCTCGATTTGCCGCCGGCGGTGCTCTGGGAACGTCTGCGCCAGGACAAGAAGCGCCCTTTGCTGCAAGTCGCCGACCCGCTCAACAGATTGCGCGAAATTCACGCCGAGCGCGATCCGCTCTACCGCGCGGTGGCCGACATCATCATCGAGGGGGGCAGCAGCTCGCATCATCTGGTGAAGCTCGTGGAACGCGAGATCAACGAATTATTTCCAGAATGAACAGGACCCTCAACGTCCCCTTGGGGGATCGATCCTATCCCATTCATATCGGCGGCTCGCTGCTGGCCAGGGCCGACCTGATCCTGGACCGGCTGAAAGTCCCGCGCGCCGCGATCGTCACCAACGAGACGGTCGCGCCCCTTTACCTGGAAGCGCTGGCGGCGCCGCTGGTGACAGCAGGTGTCTCGCTCACCCGGATCGTGCTGCCCGATGGCGAACAATACAAGAACTGGGAAACCCTGAACCGCATCCATGATGCCTTGCTCGCCGAGCGCTGCGATCGCTCCACCACGATAATCGCCCTGGGCGGAGGCGTCATCGGCGATCTTGCCGGCTTCGCCGCGGCCACCTACCAGCGCGGCGTGCCCTTCATCCAGGCGCCGACCACGTTGCTCTCCCAGGTCGATTCCTCGGTCGGGGGCAAGACCGGCATCAACCACCCGCGCGGCAAGAACATGATCGGGGCGTTCTGGCAGCCGAAGCTGGTCCTCGCCGACACCCATACCCTGAACACGCTGCCCTTGCGCGAACTCTCGGCGGGCATGGCAGAAGTCATCAAGATCGGCCTGGTTCGCGACCTGCCTTTCTTCGAATGGCTGGAAGCGAACCTGGACCGACTTCTTGCCAGAGAGCCTGAGGCGCTCGCCGACGCCATCCAGCGCTGTTGCCGCAACAAGGCGGAAGTGGTCGCCGCCGACGAAGAGGAGCAGGACAAGGAAGGCGGCCGCGCCCTGCTGAATCTGGGCCACACTTTCGGCCACGCCATCGAGACGGGCCTGGGTTTTGGCCAATGGCTGCACGGTGAGGCGGTGGCCGCCGGGACGGTGATGGCCGCAGAACTCTCACGCCGCCTGGGCTGGCTGTCCGACCAGGACGTCGCCAGGATACGGCGAATCTTCGCCCGCGCCGGGCTGCCGGTGCGGGGCGCGCCGCTGGGCGCAGCCCGCTACCTCGATCTCATGGGCCACGACAAGAAGGTGGTGGCCGGCAGGCTGCGTCTCGTGCTGTTGCGGGAGCTGGGCCGGGCAGTGACCTATGCCGAGGCGCGGCAGGCCGACATCATCGACGCCATCGAGGTCTGTTGTGGCTGAACAGGCCGCCTATGCCGTCAGCGAATACAACTCGCGCGGCCGTGCGCATGTCGAGGCGCCCCCGGCCGAGCGCAGCGAATTCCAGCGCGACCGCGATCGCATCGTCCATTCCACGGCTTTCCGTCGCCTCGAGTACAAGACCCAGGTATTCGTCAATCACGAAGGCGACCTGTTCAGAACCCGACTGACTCACAGCATCGAGGTGGCGCAGCTCGCCCGCAGCATCGCCCGCGCGCTTCATCTCAACGAAGACCTGGTGGAAGCCATCGCCCTGGCCCACGACCTCGGCCACACCCCGTTCGGTCACGCCGGGCAGGAGGCTCTGAACGACTGCATGCGTGAACTGGCTCCGGCGAGCGGCGGCTTCGAGCACAATCTGCAGAGCCTGCGTACCGTCGATCTGCTCGAGGAACGCTATGCGGCTTTCGATGGCTTGAATTTGTGCTTCGAGACGCGCGAAGGCATCCTCAAGCATTGTTCGCCCGAGCGTGCACGGGAACTCGGGGAGCTCGGCCGGCGCTTCCTGGAACACCGCAGTCCTTCGCTGGAGGCGCAGATATGCGATCTGGCCGACGCGATCGCCTACAACAACCACGACGTCGACGACGGTCTTCGCTCCGGTCTGATCGTGCTGGAACAGTTGGACGATGTCGCCGCCTTCTCCCGTCACCGCATGGACGTCACGAATGAGTTTCCGGCGATCAGCGGCCGCCGGATGATCCACGAGACCCTCAGGCGCATGATCAACGCGCTGGCGGTGGATCTCATCGCCGAGACGCGCCGCAATATCGCCGCTCTCGCGCCGGAAGGACTCGAGGACATCCATCTTGCCGCGCCCCTGGTCGCCTTCAGCGACGGCATGAGGTCGGAGCAGCGCGAACTGAAACGTTTCCTGAACGAAAATCTCTATCGCCACTTCCAGGTCTTGCGCATGACCAACAAGGCCAGGCGCATCGTCTCGGAGCTTTTCGCCGCCCTCACGAGCGATCCGCGCCTTCTGCCGCCGCAATACCGGATGATGGCGCGGGAGGACAGCCCCCGGGCGGTGGCCGACTACATTGCCGGCATGACCGACCGTTACGCCATAAGAGAGCACCGCCGCCTGTTCGCTGTCGGGGAGATTTAGTGCCCGTTCGTCCCGCAGGGACGATTACGGGCACTTATGCCGCGAAGCGGCTAGGCGCACGGAGGCTCAACGTCCCCCGAGGCGGGCACTTATGCCGCGATGCGCTTGCTAGCCCGCGAGCCTATTGGCGGATTTGCTTCCTGTTGCACTGCAGCGTGTTGAATTCATCGCCGTTTGGCGGTATATTTCCACGCTCGCCCATTGGATTGTCTAAGCCGGAGCGTTGCCCAGTTGTTGGGGCGCCCGGCTTTTTTACCGGCCGAGATTGTCTTCGGCACAGTATTGAGGAAAAATAAGATGGTCCTGCCCCGCCGACAGGGTCTATACGACCCCGCCAACGAGCATGACGCCTGCGGCGTCGGCTTCGTCGCCCACATCAAGAATCTGAAGAGCCATGCGATCATCGAACAAGGCTTGCAGATCCTCAAGAATCTCACCCATCGCGGCGCCGTGGGCGCCGACCCCAAGGCCGGGGATGGTTCGGGCATCCTGATCCAGATTCCCGACAGATTCTTTCGCGAGGAGATGTCCCGGGCCGGCCTCAACCTGCCTGCCGAAGGGGAGTACGGTGTCGGCATGGTCTTCCTGCCGCGGGAGAGTGCGTCGCGGATGGCCTGTCAGGAAGAGATCGAGCGCGCTGTGCGGGCGGAAGGCCAGGTCCTGCTCGGCTGGCGCGACGTTCCCGTCGACAATTCCGTGCTCGGCGATTCGGTCAAGGAAGTCGAGCCGGTGATCCGGCAGATCTTCGTCGGGCGCGGCCCGGACGTCCTGGTCACCGATGCGCTGGAACGCAAGCTCTACATTATCCGGAAAAGCTCAGGCCATGCCATCCAGAGGCTGCACCTGAAACACGGCAAGGAGTTCTACGTGCCGTCCTTCTCGGCGCGCACCATCGTGTACAAGGGCCTCCTGCTTGCCGACCAGGTGGGTAACTTCTACCGGGACCTGCAGGACCCTCGCGTCGTATCGGCGCTGGCCCTGGTGCATCAGCGTTTCTCGACCAACACTTTTCCGACCTGGGATCTTTCGCATCCCTTCCGCTTCATCGCCCATAACGGCGAGATCAACACCCTGCGCGGCAACGTCAATTGGATACGGGCCCGCGAGAAGGGAATTTCCTCTGCGGTGCTGGGCGCCGATCTGCAGAAGATCTGGCCGCTGATCTACGACGGCCAATCCGATTCGGCTTCTTTCGACAACGCGCTCGAACTGCTGGTGATGGGCGGCTATTCGCTGGCGCACGCGATGATGCTGATGATCCCGGAGGCGTGGGAAAAGCACGCGCTGATGGACGAGAATCGCCGCGCCTTCTATGAATATCATGCGGCGATGATGGAGCCCTGGGACGGTCCCGCCGCGGTGGCCTTCACCGACGGCCGGCAGATTGGCGCCACGCTCGATCGGAACGGCCTGAGGCCGGCGCGCTTCCTGGTCACCGACGACGACCTGGTGATCATGGCGTCGGAGGCCGGCGTGCTGCCGGTTCCGGAGGCGAAGATCGTCAAGAAATGGCGCCTGCAGCCGGGCAAGATGTTTCTCATCGACCTCATGCAGGGTCGCATCATCGAGGACAAGGAACTCAAAGATGCGCTGGCCAACGCCAAGCCCTACCGCGAGTGGATAGACAAGATCCGCATCAAGCTCGACGAGATTTCCAGCGCGATTCCGGCGGAATGCATTGCCGGCGCACCGCTCCTCGATCGCCAGCAGGCCTTCGGCTACACGCAGGAAGACATCAAGTTCATCCTCGAACCGATGGCGGAAAGCGGTGAAGAAGCGTTGGGCTCGATGGGCAACGATGCCGCCCTGCCTGTACTCTCGGCCAGGAATAAGCCCTTCTACAACTATTTCAAGCAGCTCTTCGCACAGGTGACAAATCCGCCGATCGATCCGATCCGCGAAGAGATCGTCACCTCGCTTACTTCCTTCATCGGCCCCAAGCCGAATCTGCTCGGCGTCTCCGACATCAATCCGCCGATCCGTCTGGAGGTTGCCCAACCGGTGCTCTCGCGCGGCGACATGGCGAAAATTCGCGAGATCGAGCGCTTCACCGGCGGCAAGTTCCGCTCCAGCGAACTCGACATCTGCTATCCGGAAGCCTGGGGCAGCGCCGGCATCGAGGCGAGACTGGCCTCCCTGGTGGCGGAAGCCGAGGATGCAGTGCGTTCCGGCCACAATATCCTGATCGTATCCGATCGCAGCGTCGACGCCGAGCGTCTGGCGATACCCGCCCTGCTCGCCACCTCGGCGGTGCACCAGCATCTGGTGAAACAGGGCTTGCGGACCAGCACCGGCCTCGTCGTCGAGACCGGTTCGGCGCGCGAGGTGCATCACTTTGCGCTGCTCGGCGGTTACGGCGCGGAAGCCGTCCATCCCTATCTGACCCTGGACACCCTCTCAGACCTGGCCCATGGCGACGCCGAAAAGGCGGAGAAGTACGTCAAGAATTTCACCAAGGCGATCGGCAAGGGGCTGTCCAAGGTGATGTCGAAGATGGGCATCTCCACCTACATGTCCTACACCGGGGCGCAGATTTTCGAGGCGGTCGGCCTGCAGCGCGAATTCATCGACAAGTACTTCGCCGGCACCGCCAGCAATATCGAGGGCATCGGCCTGTTCGAGATCGCCGAGGAAGCGGTGCGCCGTCACCGTGATGCCTTCGGCAACGACCCCGTGCTCGCCGACATGCTCGACGCCGGCGGCGAGTACGCTTTCCGTATCCGCGGCGAGGAGCATATGTGGACACCGGATGCCATCGCCAAGCTGCAGCATGCCACGCGCACCGGGAACGCTGCCACCTACAAGGAATACGCCAAACTCATCAACGACCAGACGCGCCGCCATTTGACCTTGCGTGGCCTGTTCGAAGTCAAGCCGGCCGGAGAGCCGGTGCCGATCGAGGAAGTCGAGCCGGCCAAGGAAATCGTCAAGCGTTTCGCCACCGGCGCCATGTCGCTCGGCTCGATCTCCACCGAGGCGCATACCACGCTGGCCATCGCAATGAACCGCATCGGCGGCAAGTCGAACACCGGCGAGGGCGGCGAGGATGCCAGCCGCTACCAGGTCCTGAAGGGCGGCGAGAAGCTCTCCGAAATCATCGGTGCCGGGCGCATTGCCCGGGACCTCGAGCTCAAGGCGGGCGACTCGCTGCGCTCCAGGATCAAGCAGGTCGCCTCGGGCCGCTTCGGCGTCACCGCCGAATATCTCGCCAGCGCCGACCAGATCCAGATCAAGATGGCCCAGGGCGCCAAGCCCGGCGAGGGCGGCCAGCTGCCCGGCCACAAGGTCTCGGAATACATCGGCTATCTGCGCCACTCGGTGCCGGGCGTCGGGCTGATTTCGCCGCCGCCGCACCACGACATCTATTCGATCGAGGATCTGGCGCAGCTGATCCACGACCTGAAGAACGGCAATCCGAGCGCTTCGATTTCGGTCAAGCTGGTCTCGGAAGTGGGCGTCGGTACCGTCGCCGCCGGCGTTTCCAAGGCCAAGGCCGACCATGTGGTGATCGCCGGACACGACGGCGGCACCGGCGCCTCGCCGATTTCCTCGCTCAAGCACGCCGGCACGCCATGGGAGCTGGGCTTGTCCGAGACCCAGCAGACCCTGGTTCTGAACAAGCTGCGCGGACGCATCCGCGTCCAGGTCGATGGCCAGATCAAGACCGGCCGCGACGTGCTGATCGGAGCCCTCCTGGGCGCAGACGAATTCGGCTTCGCCACCGCGCCGCTGGTGGTCTCGGGCTGCATCATGATGCGCAAGTGTCATCTCAACACCTGCCCGGTGGGCGTGGCGACGCAAGATCCCGAACTGCGCAGGAAGTTTTCCGGCCAGCCGGAGCACGTTGTCAATTATTTCTTCTTCGTCGCCGAGGAAGTGCGGGAGTTGATGGCGGCCATGGGCATTCGCCGTTTCGACGACCTGATCGGCCGCGCCGACTTGCTCGACAAGCGCGCCGCCGAAACTCACTGGAAGGCCAGGGGGCTCGATTTCTCCAAGGTGTTCTTCGTTTCCTCGCAGCCCGACAGCGTCGCCAGACGGCATTGCGAGGAGCAGGATCATGGCCTGGCCGGCGCACTCGACCATGCGCTGATCGCGCGGGCGCAGCCTGCTCTCCTCGCCGGCGAGAAGGTCTTCATCGATACGCCGATCGGCAACGTCAACCGCAGTTGCGGCACCATGCTGTCCCATGAGGTCGCCAAGCGATATGGACACAAAGGGCTGCCGGACGACCGCATCACGGTGAAGCTGTCAGGCACCGCCGGTCAGAGTTTCGGCGCCTTTCTGGCCCACGGCATCACTTTGGATCTGACCGGCGAGTGCAACGATTATGTCGGCAAGGGTCTCTCGGGCGGTCGCCTGATCGTCCGTCCGTCTGCCGCTTTCCGCGGCCGGACGGATGCGAACATCATCATCGGCAATACCGTGCTTTATGGCGCCATAGCCGGAGAAGCATTCTTCAGCGGCGTCGCCGGCGAGCGCTTCTGCGTCCGCAACTCCGGCGTCACGACCGTGGTGGAAGGGACCGGCGATCATGGTTGCGAATACATGACCGGCGGGACAGTGGTCGTGCTCGGCGATACGGGGCGGAATTTCGCGGCGGGCATGAGCGGCGGCGTGGCCTATGTGTTCGACCGTGACGGCAGTTTCTCCATCCGCTGCAACCCGGCGATGGTCGAGCTTGAGCCGGTGCTGCCTGCCGACCGGCAGCCAGCGCTGGAACCCCGTCATCGGGGGCAGGCCGACGAGACGCAGTTGAAGACGCTGATCGAGCGGCATGCCGCCTGCACCGGCAGTGCCGTCGCCCGCGAGATACTCGCCGACTGGCCGACCCAGATGAGAAGGTTCGTGAAGGTCATGCCGCTCGAATATCGCAGGGCTTTGAAAGAGCTTGCCGCCGTTGCGAAAACAGAGTTGGAGGCAGCGTAATGGGCAAGGTTACCGGCTTCATGGAATACCAGCGCCTGTCGGAAGCGCAGTTGCCGGTGGCCGAACGCCTGAAGAACTACCGGGAGTTCGTGCTCCACCTTTCCCCTGAGGAGGCGGCGATCCAGGGTGCGCGCTGCATGGATTGCGGCATTCCGTTCTGCAGCAACGGCTGCCCGATAAACAACATCATTCCGGACTGGAATGACCTGGTGTACCGCCAGGAGTGGCGGCAGGCTTTGACTGTCCTGCACTCGACCAACAACTTTCCGGAGTTCACCGGCCGGATCTGTCCGGCGCCCTGCGAAGCGGCGTGTACGCTCAATATCAACGATGACGCGGTGGGCATCAAGTCGATCGAGCACGCCATCATCGACCGTGGCTGGGAAGAAGGCTGGATCGCCCCGGAACCGCCGCAGGCCAGGACCGGCAGGAAAGTAGCGGTGATCGGTTCCGGTCCTGCCGGCCTATCGGCTGCCCAGCAACTGGCGCGCGCCGGCCACGCCGTAACCCTGTTCGAAAAGAACGACCGGATCGGCGGCCTGCTGCGCTACGGCATACCTGACTTCAAGCTGGAGAAATCGCATATCGATCGCCGTATGGCGCAGATGCAGGCCGAAGGCGTCGAATTTCGGGTCGGACAGCATGTCGGTGTGGACGTGCCGGCGGACAGAATACTCGCCGAGTACGACGCCGTGGTCCTTGCCGGCGGCGCCGAAAACCCGCGCGATCTTCCTGTGCCGGGCAGGGAACTCGAAGGTGTTCATTTCGCCATGGAGTTCCTGCCGCAGCAGAACAAGGTCAATGCCGGAGACAGTCTGCCGGGGCAGATCAAGGCCACGGGCAAGCATGTGGTGGTCATCGGCGGCGGCGATACCGGTTCGGACTGCGTCGGCACATCGAATCGCCAGGGTGCGGCCAGCGTGGTCCAGTTCGAACTCATGCCCCGCCCTCCCGAGCATGAGAATGGGCCGCTGGTCTGGCCCTATTGGCCGATGAAACTGCGCACCTCGAGTTCGCACGACGAAGGCTGTTCGCGCGACTGGTCGGTGGCGACCAAGGAATTCATCGGGGGGGAAGGCCGGGACAAGGGCAGGCTGAAAGCCTTGAAGGCGGTTCGCCTGGAATGGCGGGACGGCAAGATGCACGAGATCCCCGGTTCGGAGTTCACCCTCGAGGCCGATCTGGCATTTCTCGCGATGGGTTTCCTTGGCCCGGTGGGTAGCGTGCTCGATGCCTTTGGCGTGACCCGGGACGCGCGCAGCAATGTCAAGGCGGATGCCGAAGACGCCGCGGACGGCTCGGTTCGCGCCTACGCCACCAGCGTGCCGAAAGTATTCGCAGCCGGCGACATGCGCCGCGGCCAGTCGCTGGTGGTCTGGGCGATACGCGAAGGCCGGCAGTGCGCCCGCGCTGTGGATGAGTTCCTGATGGGAACGAGTCTGCTGCCGCGCTAGAGGCCTCGGGCAGCCTTGACAGCCATGAACGTGGTCATCCTTGCCGCCGGGCAGGGGAAACGCATGCGCTCCGCGCGGCCCAAGGTGCTGCATCTGCTCGCCGGCAAGCCGCTGCTGGCACATGTGCTCGATGCCGCGCGGTCAGCGGTTGGCGAGTCCGGGCGGATCTGCGTGGTCTATGGCCACGGCGGCGAGGAAGTGCCCGCCGCGCTTTCCCGTGCCGAGGTCATCTGGGTGAAGCAGGAGCCGCAACTCGGCACCGGCCACGCCGTGCTGCAGGCCATGCCGCATCTCGACCCGACCCGCCGGACCCTGGTTCTCTACGGCGACGTGCCGCTGACCCGCGTCGAAACCCTGAACCGCCTGATTGCGGAATCGGGCGATGCCGCCCTGGCATTGCTGACCGTCTGCCTGGACGACGCCCACGGCTATGGCCGCATCGTCCGCGCCGACGACGGCACGGTCTTGCGGATCGTCGAAGATAAGGATGCCAGCGAAAAGGAACGCGCCATCGCCGAAGTCAATACCGGCATCCTGGTCGCGCCCACCGGACGGTTGGCGGCGTGGTTGCCGACACTCGGCCGGAATAACGCCCAGGGCGAGTATTACCTCACCGACATCGTCGCGCTCGCGGCAGCCGAAAAACTGGCGGTGCGCTCGGTGCATCCGGCCGATACCTGGGAAGTGCAGGGGGTCAACAGCAAGTCGCAACTAGCTGCCCTGGAACGCGTCCGCCAGGGCTGCCTGGCGCAGCAGTTGATGGACGAAGGGGTGCAGCTTGCCGATCCGGCCCGGATCGACGTGCGCGGCGAACTCGTCTGCGGCCGCGACGTTTTCATCGACATCAATTGCCTGTTCGAAGGCCGCGTCGAGCTCAGCGATGGCGTCGTCATCGGACCGAATTGCCTGATCAAGGACTGTTCGGTCGGCGAGGACAGCCGCATTGCCGCCTTTTCCCATATCGACTCCGCGAACATCGGCCCTGCCTGCCGCATCGGGCCTTACGCCCGGTTGCGGCCGGGCACGGAGCTGGGCCAGGATGTGCATATCGGCAACTTCGTCGAGGTGAAGAACAGCAGCATCGCCGACCACTCGAAGGCCAACCACCTCTCCTACGTCGGCGACTCGGAAGTTGGGAGTCGCGTCAACATCGGTGCCGGCACCATCACCTGCAACTACGACGGCACCAACAAGCATCGGACGGTGATCGAGGACGACGTGTTCATCGGATCGGACACGCAACTGGTGGCGCCGGTCACCGTCGGCCGGGGCGCGACGCTGGGCGCCGGCACCACTCTGACCAGCAATGCGCCACCGGATTCGCTCACCGTTTCGCGTGCGAAGCAGGTGACTGTTCCCGGCTGGAAGCGCCCGGTGAAGAAGGCTTGAGAAAGATTCATTTCAATGAGTTGTCGATTCTGGCGATATCAGAAGGGGCTCGTCCATGTGTGGCATCGTCGCGGCGGTCGCTGATCGCAATATTGTCCCCATCCTCATCGAAGGCCTGAAGAGGCTCGAGTACCGCGGCTACGATTCGGCGGGCGTGGCTCTGCTCTGCCCCGGTCTGGTTCGCCTGCGCAGCAGCGGCCGAGTGGCCGAACTCGCCGCACAAGTCGAGGGGCTCTCGGCCTGTGCCGGAATCGCCCACACGCGCTGGGCCACCCATGGCGTGCCGTCCGAAAGGAATGCCCATCCCCATGTTTCGGGCGGACTGGCCGTGGTCCATAACGGCATCATCGAGAACTATGCCGAACTGAGGCGCATGCTATCGGCGCTAGGTTACATTTTCGTCACGGATACCGACACCGAGACCATCGCCCACCTGATCGCACATACCTTGAAGAGCGTGCCGGACCTGTTCGAGGCCGTCCGTCGTGCCTGCGCAGAACTGATCGGCGCTTATGCCATCGCCGTGCTGATGGAGGGCGAGGAAAGAATAGTCGCCGCGCGGAACGGCGCGCCGTTGCTTCTGGGAATTGCGGCGGACGGTTGCTACGCAGCCTCCGATGCCTCGGCGCTGCTGCAGGTGACCCGGACCATGGTCTATCTCGAGGACGGCGACATTGCCGAAATTTCCCGTCAGGGCTTGCGCATCATGCGCCCCGACGGCACGCCTATCCTGCGCGCCAGCCACGAAAGTGCGCTCTCGGCAGACTCGGTGGAACTGGGCCAGCACAACCACTACATGCAGAAGGAGATCTTCGAACAGCCTCAGGCCCTGGCCAACACCCTGGAATTGATCGGCGGCGCACAGTCGATTTCGCCCCACCTGTTTGGCGCAGCTGCGCCCGAAACGCTGGCGGGCGTCGGGAGCGTGCTGATCATCGCCTGCGGCACCAGCCATCATGCCGGCCTTGTCGCCCGGTACTGGATCGAGCAGTTGGCGGCAATTCCCTGTTCGGTCGAGATTGCCAGCGAATACCGCTATCGGCAGTCCGTGCCCGACCGGGAACAACTGGTCGTCGTTATTTCCCAGTCGGGAGAGACCGCGGACACGCTCGCCGCGGTCAAGCACGCGAAGAGTCTGGGGATGCACCGCACGCTGGCGATTTGCAACGTCGCGGAATCGGCCATCGTGCGCGAGTGCGCGCTCAAGTTTCTCACCCGCGCCGGCCCCGAGATCGGGGTGGCCTCGACCAAGGCCTTCACCACCCAGCTCGCGGCGCTGTTTCTGTTGGCGGCGACCCTGGCCAAGCAGCGGGGCCGGTTCGCTCCGGGGGACGAACTGAAGCACTTGAATGATCTTCGTCACCTGCCGGTTGCCGTCCGCCAGGTGCTTGCCTTGGAGCCCGAGATACAGCGCTGGGCGGCTGCCTTTGCCGACAAGCATCATGCGCTGTTCCTCGGTCGCGGCCATCACTACCCGATTGCCCTCGAAGGTGCCTTGAAACTCAAGGAAATCTCCTATATCCATGCCGAAGGCTATCCCGCCGGCGAACTCAAGCACGGCCCGCTGGCGCTGGTCGACCGCGACATGCCGGTGATCGCCGTGGCGCCCAATGACACGCTGCTGGAGAAGCTCAAGTCGAACCTGCAGGAAGTCAGGGCGCGCGGCGGGGAATTGTATGTCTTTGCCGATGCAGACAGCGCCGTGGCCGAAAGCGATGGCGTGCACATCCTGCGCCTGCCGGCCCATTACGGCCTGCTTTCGCCCGTGCTCCACGTCGTGGCGATGCAACTTCTCGCCTACCATGTGGCGCTGGTCAAGGGCACTGATGTCGATAAACCGCGCAACCTGGCCAAGTCGGTGACCGTCGAATAGGCCCGGCCAATGGCTCGTCCTGTTGTTCCAACCAATTAAAGTCGAAAACTCGCCATTAAAGTCGAGAACTCGTCAATGGAGCCGAAAACTGAGAGCGGTACAAAGGAAGGTAGAAAAGAAGCCGCTCGGCGATTTTGAAAAAGACTGTCAGAATGGCCATTCAAGCAGCGTAGGCCGGTGGGCTATTGGCTGGTCCCCGGCCTGACCGGACGCCAAAAGTTCGCTGACCGGGGTAACCAGGATTAACGATTCGAGGGGCCGCTTCCAAAAAAAAGCCCGGGTGCATGGTCCGTGCCCACGGGAACTGCTCAGCCCTCGACGTAATGAAGGGCAGCAAAGTGATCGGCGCTGTCGCTCGCCCACTCATCGTGATCTTCTGCTTGACCCGATGTAACAAACTACCAACTTATTGAGGGGAACGCATGACCCCATCTGAAGCAGTCATATGTCAAGGTGGACGCAGCCGCGGGCTGTACGGCAAACAACACCGTCTCGGCCAGCAGACCGGCCAGTTCTAGACATATCTTGAATTTCATTATTTTCTGCACCGCCCTTCAAAGGCGGACTCCCCCTGAAGCGTAACGCCGCAATGACAATGGCTTCTTCCCCAGTGAAGATATTCTGTCAAGCTTGTTTCCTTCTGGTTTCAGACAAGCCTTATTGCGTAACACTAAAGGAGTTGATAGCGACGCTGCCGGCGCCATCAACGACTTCACTACCGAATTCAATTGAGCTAAGGTAGTAGACGCTTGGCAATTGGCCTTTCGCAACAAGGTAGTCGGTGAAATCCTTGAGACGGATACTGCTCTTCAGGAGCTGTTTTGTGCTGGAGAATACTATGTACTTCCAATTGTCGATGTTTACGGTAACGTGGTATTCGTTTCCACCGATAGTGACGGTATCAATGACTGGGCCAGTGCACCATGTCTCCGAGAACTTAATCATTATTTCTGCATCATGTGGCCACTTTGCTGACTTGATTGCAGGCTGGGCATCTGCGAATAAGTCGTAAGCGATATTGTAGTCTCCTGTGGCCGAAGCCGTGACATCGTGCTGCATGGTTACTTGGCCTAAGTCAGCAAAGGCAATCGGCGTCAAGGGTTTTCCGGCCGGTGTGTAGCTGATTTCAGGGTAAGCCTTTACACCATTTCCTGAACTCCAAATAGGCCCGGTCCGAGACCCAAAGTCCCAAGTGAAGTGAACTGCTACACCTGTCTGCACCGAAGCGCCAATTATTGAGCCCTGAACACAGTCGACAAAGCTGGCTTTTGTGTCATTGCCAAATACGCCCCACGCGTCTGTTGAGATTGTATAGTCGCCGAGAATCAACACTTGATCCTCAGTTGTCGTCGCACACAACATCGGAGTTGATAATGCACTGAAACTGACTGGCGGGACTATTGTTGTAGAGGGACAACCACCGATACAGCAGGCATATTGGGCTGCTGCTGTTCCAGAGTCGCCGCCGCCACCGCAGGCAGCCTGGAGAATGCAGATGGCTAGAGCGATATATTGAACAAGTCCAGCCGTGCCTGATTTCATCCTGCGTCGCTCTTCACGGTACGTCGAAGGCCTCATAACAACCTCTTGAGTTCATGCTCCGTGCTCCGTCCCTAAGCCTCAGTGGATTCGTGAGCAGCTCTGGAAATGCGTCAAGCATGAGTATGCCTATCTGCATGCCCATGAGAGCGTCGACGAGGCCAAGCCGGCGACGTACTTCAACGTCTACCCGCTACAAGACAAGGCATCTGCAATCGTCCCCGGCATGCAGTACCCCGGACATGGCATACTTCATTTGCTAGTCATTTACGCGGGCTCAATCAAAGTGAATCATTCGCCTAGCTGAGGCAGAGCCCTACCTGCCGCACGGCGAGTTCCGTTTCCAATGCGACGATTCAAGGCGGGGATCTCCCGAATCTCGATAGCCCGCGAATCTGTAATCGCAATGCGGTTTCGGCGGAATGGATTCTGTACCAGTACTGATCGATCTTGAAGAACGTCAAGACAAGTACAATAGGCAATAACAAAACAATTCGGTCATGAAATGACTCCCGATCACTAAATGTTGTCAAAATAGTCTGATGGCATAGCGATTGCAATTGGCTAAACGATATATTAAACAATACGATATATGTAATTGTTCAGGTCGAAAGGTGCAGTAGAAGATGTCACCGCCGGACGTAAACTGACACAGAGGGCCGATTGGAAATTGATACTCCTATTTGAGAAGATGGCCGGCTTTTGAAAGTGCGTCGTGGTCACAGACGAGCTTCATTTGGAAGTCGAATTGTTGAGGAAGCACGGCATGAGCTTGCGCAGGCTCGGGATGTCTGCGAATACTCGATGATTGTGAGCACATCGCCCGATGCGTCGGCATGACCGTAAAGCGATTCCATTTCAGCGAGGGCATACTGGCGGCTGTCGATTGCCAACCGGGCGCTCGCCGGAGTGATGCCTGAATAGTTCAGGAGGCGGCTCCTGAGGTTGTTTGTGCCTGTCGGCAACTGGCGACTGGTGGCTATGGGGCGCTGCAATTACAACGGCAGTTTTCCGTCGGGCAGATCACGCACTCAAGACGCGCGTTTGGGTTATAGTTGCCCGGGACCGCAAGCGCTTAGGGAGATCTTCATGCCACATTTTGTACGCGATGGGTACGCCATCTATTACGAGGTGCACGGGAGTGGTGCGCCGGTCATACTTCTGCACGGGATGAGCATGAGCTTTACCGGCAGCTATCGGACGTTCGGGTGGATAGACTGGATTGTCTACCACGGGCTGCAGGCCGTAGCAGTGGATTTCAGAGGTCATGGCAAAAGCGACAAACCGCACGATGTTTCTGCCTACGGCTCAACGGTTCTGGGTGGCGACGTATTGGCTTTACTCGACCATTTGGGCCTACAGAAGACTTCCCTCGTCGGTTATTCGCATGGAAGCGTCATTGCACTTCACTTGCTCCATACAGCGCCACAACGCTTCGACAAGGCAGTCCTAATGGCTGCCGGCGACGGACTTATGGGGCTGCCTCCCTATGTGCTATCGGAAGTGACGGCGCGACTTGCCGCAGCGATCGAACATGACACCGAGCCCGTCCACCTGCCTAGGTATGAGGCTGCCTACTGGGATTTCGCGACGCATGGCTGCCGAGATCGAATCGCCGCTGCCGCGATGCTACGTGCCGAATATCCGCATTGCTCACTGGCTGACTTGAGCAAGGCGACGATGCCGGTCTTGGTCGTCAGCGCCGAGAAGGATCCGGTTCTCGGGCGCGGTTCTCGCCTTGCCGAAGCGCTTCCGCGCGGCCGCTATCTGGAAATTCCGGGGGTAGATCATTTTCAACTGGCCACCAGCGATGACGCAAAGAACGAAGTATGCTGGTTTCTCGATACTCGCCAAGAGGGACAGTGACTGGAGTACTGTTACAACCCGACATGCGATATGCAGGTGTCAAATGTCGGTTGTGGGTCGGGTTCGGGCGTAGGGAGTTCTAAGGAGCGGACGCTCAGAACCGCAGTTCTGCGCGCCGTCACAGCTTCTCGCCGGCGACTGGTAGTCGAACTGCTGTCGGTTTTCGACCACGTTGGTCTCGAGTAAGCTTGGTAAGTTGGGCAGGGCAGCTGAGTTTTCGACTTTAATAGCCCGGAACACCTGCTACGCGGCGTTACAAAATGTTTGCCCGCCCTAACCGGCTCCTGGCGGATAATGATTAAATGTTATAGTAGTCAATTCGGCGGCATGCGGTCGCGAGACGCGCCCGGCAAGTCCATGCCGATACGTTCAAACTAAGAAATGGAGCACCTGTGAAAACGATAGGAATTGTCTTGTCCCTGCTGCTCGCCCTGGCCGCGCTTCAGGGCTGCTCGAAGAGCAGCAGCAGCACTTCCACCAGCACTCTGCGCTTGGTGAATGCGAGCACCAACTATGCATCCCTCGACATGATTTCGTCTACCTCCACCTTTGCTTCCGCGGTCGCGACGGGTAGCGGGAGCAGTTACGTCAGCATTGCTTCCGGTACCTACCCGATCACGCTGGCTGCGGCAGGAACGGGAATCGCGGCGTGGCAGAACACCTATGCGCTCGCTGCGGGCAACTACACGCTGTTGGCCTACACCTCGGCGCAGCACCTGCAGGGCGCCTTGCTGACTGACAACGAGGCGGCGCCGGCGACCGGCTTCGGCAAGATCCGCGTCGTCAACCTCTCGCCGGATGCCGGCAGCGTGGACGTTTATCTGATGGCAACCGGCGGCAACAAGTCGACCACGTCGCCTCTGGTGACCTATCTTACCGGGCTGACCAATTACTTCTCGTCCGCTCAGGGCACCTATGAAATCTGGGTGACCGGGGCCGGCAACGCGGCGGACGTCCGACTCGATATCCCGTCGGTCACGCTCAGCAATCAGCAGATCACGACCTTGGCACTGACCAGCACGACCGGGGGTTATCTGGTCAACGGCGTGCTCCTGAATCAGCAAGGGACGGTCAGCGCGCAGCCCAATGCATCTGCTCGCGTGCGCGTCGTCGCAAATGTGACGGCGAGCGGCGCCAATGCAACCGTTACCGCTACGGCGAACGGCGTCTCCGTTGCCTCTTCGCTGCCCTCGCCGAACCCGAGTCCCTATCTTCTGGTTCCGGCCGGTGCCCTGTCGATGAACGTGCAGGTGAACAACAGCATTGCCGTGACCGCACCCGCCATGACGGTCGGTGCCGGCGCTGACACGACCCTGCTCGTGACCGGCGATGGTGCGTCGAATCCGTATGCCGTTTCCGCGCCGCTCAACGACGACAATACGCTGCCGATCAGCAATAACTTCAAGATGCGCTTGGTCAACGGCGTCACCGGGCTTGCCGGCAACATCGGACTGATGGGCAACTACACTCCCTATGCGCTGAATGTGGCTTTTGGCAAGGCTTCGACGCCGATAAGCCAGATCAGCGGCCTGATTTCCCCGTTGGTGGTGTCCTCGGCGACGGGGCTTACGCTGTTCAATCCGACCGGCGGCGTGACCTTGCAGTCGCAGGGCGTCTACAGCCTGTTCATGCTGGGCAACAACAGTGCGCCTTTGGGCGTTCTGATCAAGGACCGCTGAAGCGGGAGACTGCCACCGCCGGCCGGCATGCCCACGGCATCCGGTCGGCGCATGGCTTCGCGAGACGCGCTGTTGCCGGTCACACGCGCCGCGCGCATTACTCCTCCCTTCGGAGCGCGGCCCGCTGAGGCTTAGGACGGATCTCAAGCGGCATTCCAGACCTCCGTTCCCGGAAGCAATGATCGACAGAAAGTTTCCCAATGCGCTACAATGGCAAAGCTTGCAAACGCTTGCATGCCTCTTCATGACTATCCGTCAGGCAATATCATCGAAAGGAAAGCGAAAATGTCGGCAGAGAATCCCAACGGGCTGAGACTGGGTTGGATCGGATTGGGGCGCATGGGCGAGGCGATGACGAAGCGCCTGCTCAAGCAAGGTTGCGACCTTTCGGTCTGGAACCGGACGCGCAGCAAGGCTGAGCCGCTGGTCGAATACGGCGCAAAACTGGTCGAAGGCAAGACCGATCTCGCCGCCTGCGACATCGTGTTTACCATGGTGTCGACCACCGACGACCTGAAGGAAGTGCTGTTCGGTGCCGGGGGCCTGCTCTCGACCCAGGCCAAACCCAAGATGGTGGTCGACAGTTCCTCGATCTCGCAGGAAGGTTCGGCCGAGGTGCGGGCAGAGTTGGAACGGCGCGGCATAGCCTATCTCTGCGCGCCGGTATCGGGCAACGCGAAGGTGGTCAAGGCCGGCAAGCTTCTGGTCGTCGCTTCTGGCCCGAAGGCCGCCTACGAGAAGGTCAAGCCTTTCCTGGCGATGTTCGGCAGGAGCGAAATGTGGGTGGGCGAGGGCGAACTGGCGCGCATCTGGAAGATCGCCCACAACACCATGTTCGGCGTGATCATCCAGAATCTCTGCGAGATCACCGTCCTGGCGGAAAAGGCCGGCATTCCCCGCCACGTTTTCCTGGAGTCGATCAACGACAGCGTGCTCGGTTCGATGTACACCAAGTACAAGACGCCGACGCTGGTGAATCTCGGCTTCGACCACGTCACGTTTACGCCCAAACTGCTGCTCAAGGACATGGATCTGGGCATGAGCACCGCCAAGGCTTACGGCGTGCCGATGCCTGCGGCGGCCGCGACGCGGGAGTCGATCGCCGGCCTGGTCGGCCGCGGCTACGACGAAGTGGACTTTTCGGCGCTGTTGCTCGAGACGGCGAAGAGCGCCGGGCTGGAGTTGAAGTCGGAAAATGTCGAAATCAGCGACGGCCTCGCCTGAAGCAGGACAGGATGCCGGCCTGGCGCCTCGGCGCCGACGAAAAAGGGCGCCCGCGGGCGCCCTTTTTCGTCAACTTGAGACTGCGATCAGAACTTGTAGTTCATTCCCAGGGACACCCCCTGCAATTTTCCGCCCGCCCAGCAGTGCGGATTCGCCAATGGCCCTGAGCCGATTCCGCCACTCGCATCGTGGCAGTCGGTGGTTATGCCGTGACCGCCTGCGCCGAGGTCATAGTGGGTCTCCGAGGTGTTCACGGTGGTCGCATAGTTGGCGTAGTAAGACATGTTCTTGTCGACCTGGTGAATCGCCGCGATCGTGTACATGTTCGCCGTGTTGTTGGGGTTGGCCGTGATCAGCGTGTTGTGCTGCCCCGGGTCGCCAGGCGTCTTGCCCGCATGAGCCCAACCAAAGTGCAGGCTGTTGCCGCCGGAGAACGCCTGGCTGAGCGCCAGCCAGGTGCCGCTGCGTTGGCGTTCATTCTGATAGCTCAGGAAGGACGGTACATTGCGCTTCATGTTCTCGTAGATTGCGCTGACCGTGGTCTTGGTCGGAAACTTGTATTGAGCGCCGATCTTTGCCGCCGTTTCGTCGGCAACGTCAGCGGGACCGTAGGAATCCGGTGCAGGGGTAGCATTGTCAACCAGTGTCGAAATGTCGCTGCTGCGGTTGACCTTGCGGTGGGCCTCGTACGCAGCCGTCAGATAGAGCGGTCCGGCCGTATAGGCCAGGCTGGCACTGAGGGCGTCGCTGAAACTACCGTCGCTGCAGGTCGGCGGAATCCCGCCGCTGCCGGGTATGTTGCCGCCCGTGCAGTCCGACTCTCCCGAGGCAACATTGCTGCTGTCGGTCGCCCGGTTTTGTCCGGGCGCGAACAAGGCGTTGAGTTTGAAGCCGCTCCAGTTGGGGGACTCGTACCAGATTGCGTGATCCATGCGGGTGCCGAACTCCACCCGGTTGTCGCCGCCGGAGTTGCCCATGATCACGGAGTAGTCACCCAGCATTCCGGAGAAGGCGTTCATGCGTCCGGTCGAGTTCTTATAGGGCGCATCGGTCTTGCCGATCTTGATGGCGCCGAAGTCCCCGGCCAATCCGACGAAGCTGTTGCGACTGGTCAGGGCCCCTTTCACGGTGTCGCTCTGGTTGCTGGTAGACATCGCCGAACCGGATGTGGCCGACACGTCGATCTGCGTTTCCAGTTGCCAGACGAAATTGTAGGGCTCGCCGCCGATGGTCTGGAATCCTTTGAGGCCGATATAGGAGATGTTAGTGGAGATTGCCGGCATCCAGCCCATGTCGCCTACCGGGGAGTCGCCGCCGTTGGGGTTGACCATCCCGCCTATCCCTTTGGTGGTCGAATCCACCGATAGATCGAGCTTGCCGTAGAGCGTGACTTCCCCTCCGTGCGTCAGAAGAGTCATGTTGTCGCCCTTCTTGCGCTCGAGGAAATCGTGCCCGGCAACGCCGGCAGGCGATGCCGCTTGCGCCGGCATTTGCGCCTGCTTGGCTTCCTGGTTGTCCAGGCGCTGCTTGAGGACTTCCAACTGGTGCTGCAGGGCATCTATCTGCGCCTTCATGTCGCCTGTCGACTGGGCGAAGGCCCCGCCTGACACAGTCGTGGCTGAAACCCCCAGTGCGAGAGCGACAAGTAGCGATAATTGACTGCGTTTCATTTGCGATCTTCCTCCCGATATTGAAATAAATTCCTGCTCGTCTTTTGCCGCTTGCTTTGATCTGACTCGGACAACCACAGCCCGCGAAGCCCTGGCCGTGTTTCCATCGGTCAATCTGATGACATTCAACATTTACCGAAAGTGAAAACCTTCGTAATTGAATAATTGAAAGGTTGGCGAAAGATTAATGTTGTTTTGCCGCAACAACGGATCCCGGATTGATCCGTGACCAAATGGAAGACGGGCACCCGCGGGTGCCCGTCTTGGGACCGCCGAAGACTACTTCTTGGACAAAGTGGAGAGGAAGGCGGCGACGTTCGCTATGTTGTCCGGCGTGAGATCGTGGGCCACGTTCTTCATGACGGCTCCCTGGGGCCGCTCGTCCGTTCTCTGGAACACCGTCAACTGCTTCATGATGTAATCGGCATGCTGGCCGGCCAGGCGCGGAAAAGTGCCGTTGCCGGCCGCTTCCGGGCCATGGCAGGCCATGCAGGGCGGAATGTTCTTGGCCGGCACGCCCTGGTCGAAGACGAGCTTGCCTTCGGCCTCCCGCTTGGGGTCCGCGGACTTGTCGGGAATGTTCTTCTGCGCGGCAAAATAGGCCGCCAGTTCGCCCACTTGCTTCTCGGTCAGGCTCCGGGATAGTCCCCACATGTACTCGAAACCGGCAGGGTCGAAGCGGTCATGGCTCTTGAATTCCTTAATTTCGTCAACGAAGTAATCCTTCTGCTGCTCGGCCAGATTCGGAAAATTGGGATTGACGGAATTGCCGTCGATGCCATGGCAATTCGAGCAGACCTGCTGGGCCAGGGTCTTGCCGGAGACGCTGGGGTCATTCAGGTTGCGGGAACGCTCCGGGGTCGTTTGGCAGCCCGTGCCGATCGCGGCCAGGATCAGCGCCAGGGTGATTGAAACATTATTCATTGTTGATCTCCTGTGGTATCCATGTCGGGGGTGCATCGCTCCAGTCCTTGCGCTCGATCTTCAATACGCGCCCCAGACATAGAAGAACAAGGTGTTGCTGGACTTGGCATCCAGTATCGAGGCGCCGGTCGGATCGCGCGGGTCCGTCACCCCTTCGTTTTTGTTGAATAGGGTGTATTGCAGGCCGAGCCTCACGTATTGCACCGGGGTCCAGAACACCTCCGGGGTCCAGCCGGACGACTCCTGCATCTGATTATTGGTCATGTTGAAGTACGAAAGGGTGGCGCCGTACTTCGCCTGATAGGTGAAGGAAGTCTTGGCTCTCAGGGAATTGATGGTTGCCGAAGGGACTCCCGAACCGTAGTCGATTCCTTCATGAATGCGGGCGACCGTCGCGGTGAGCGTGTAAGGATCGAGCAGATACTGGTACTGGGCATCTATGCCGGTATCCCGATAGCGGTCGGTCGGACTGGATGGGTCCGCCTCGTACTGATGGACGTCGAAGTGGGTCAGGCCGACCATGGCATTGTGCGGGCCCCATTCCTTGGTCAGCGCCACACGGACATAGGGATTGGTTCCCTTCAGATAAGCCTGGCCGCCGTTGCCCTGGGTCATGAAGGAAAAGACGCCGTCGCCGGTCTTGTAGCCGGTGACTTCCGCGTAGACCGTCTTGTCCCAGTAGGCATACGCGCCGATTCCCGCCGCCTGCGCGCCGAGGGCGTTGTCGAGTATCGGGGTCAGACCGTTGCCCGGTCCGGTGCTGCCGGGCACAGTCGCGGGACCCCAGGCCGGGACGCTGTGGAAAACGTCCTGCACGCCGGGGTTGTTGTTCAGCGTCAGGCCGTAGATGAAGTCGCGATTGGTATCGATCAGTCGGTCGGCGTAGCGGATGTCCAGGTTGTCCGATCCGGTATGCCCGTAAAAGCTGCCGGTATCAGGATTCGGGCCATCGTAGTTGTTATAGGTGATCTGCGCGAAGCCGCCGATGTTGTCCGTGATCTTTCCGGCGACGAACAGGCTGCCGGTGTTGAAGACGAGATCGCCATTCTGCGTCGCCCCTTGCGCCGGGTCGGCGACCTTCACCTTGTTGGCCGTCAGCACGCCCATCATGGACAGCGGCAGGGTGCGTTCGCCGATGGTGTAACCGGTCAGCTTGAACATCCGCCCATAGGGAGTGAGTTCGGGGAACTGGCCGCCGGCATGGCAGGCGACGCAGTTCTGCCCGGTCTGTCGCGCGAAGGCCGGAACGGCTTCCGCGCTGCCGGGCAGAAGCAAAACGGACATGGCCGCTAACGCCGACAGCAGACTGGTGAGATTTCGCTTCATTTGGGACTCCTTTGGGACGGGTCGAGTTTTTCCTGAAGTGAATTTAGCACCCAGGGCGCGATTGTCGGAGCGGCTAGCCACAAATCGACATAAATGAAAGCTTGGCGAAAGGTTCATGTTGCGGGCTTGCAACAAACGCATGCGTGGACCATCCAGGTTGACGTGAACGTCAACGTCAGCTAGATTCCCACGTCCTGAACAGCGAATTACTTGGCGAGGCCGAATGCGATGACGGATCTCCATGCGGGCAGAGCGTCGGCCCCCTACAAGCCCCGGCACAAGATCCGCCTGGTCACGGCCGCCGCTTTGTTCGACGGGCACGACGCCGCGATCAACATCATGCGGCGGATCATGCAGGCGACCGGGGTCGAGGTGATCCATCTAGGCCACAACCGCTCGGTGGGCGAGATCGTCAATGCGGCGCTGCAGGAGGACGTACAGGGTATTGCCATGACCTCCTACCAGGGCGGTCATGTCGAATATTTCAAGTACATGCTCGACCTGCTGCGCGAGCGCGGCGGCGAGAACATAAAGGTCTTCGGCGGCGGCGGTGGGGTGATCATCCCGGCTGAGATCGCGGAGCTGCAAGCCTACGGCGTCAGCCGCCTGTATTCGCCCGAAGACGGCCAAAGTCTTGGCCTGCAGGGCATGATCAGTGATCTGGTCGCCCGCGCCGACTACGACCTGACGCCCTTCGCGCCGCAAGCCGGGGAAGTCTGCGCGGCGCTCGCGGCGGAGGAGCGCAACGCCCGCCTGCGCAACCTGGCCCGGATCATCACGGCGCTGGAGAACGGCGTGTACCCGCAGGCCTTGAAAGAGCAGTTGGTCGAATCGGCCGCCAAGATCAGGACTCCGATCATAGGCATCACCGGTACCGGCGGCTCCGGCAAGTCCAGCCTCACCGACGAGCTGGTGCGCCGTTTCCGCCTCGACCAGGAGGACCGCCTCAGGATCGCCATCATCGCCGTGGATCCCTCCAGAAAACGCAGCGGCGGGGCGCTCCTGGGCGACCGGATCCGCATGAACGCGATCGAGCACGCCAACATCTACATGCGTTCCCTGGCCACCCGGGATGCCGGCCCGGAAATCTCGACCGCGTTGCCCGAAGTGATCGCCGCCTGCAAACTCGCCGGCTTCGATCTGGTGATCGTCGAGACGCCGGGCATCGGCCAGGGCGATGCGGCGATCGTCGCCCATGTCGATTGCTCGCTCTACGTCATGACGCCGGAATTCGGCGCGGCATCGCAGCTCGAGAAGATCGACATGCTCGACTTCGCCGATTTCGTCGCGATCAACAAGTTCGACCGCAAGGGTGCGGAGGATGCGCTGCGCGACGTCGGCAAGCAGGTGCAGAGAAATCGCAGCCGCTTTTCCGAAACTCCGGACATGATGCCGGTCTTCGGCACCATGGCGGCGCGCTTCAACGACGACGGCGTCACCGCTCTCTACCAGGCGCTCGTGCAGCGGCTGCAGGCGCTCGGTCTCAAGGTCGGGCAGGGGCGCCTGGAGAAGGTTTCAGTCAGACACTCGTCGAGTTCCCGCGCCATCGTGCCCAACGCTCGAGTGCGCTATCTCGCCGAGATCGCCGAGGCCCTGCGCGCCTACCACGAACACGCGGCCCGGCAGGCGCGGCTGGCCCGCGAGTGCCAGTCGCTCAAGACCGCCAGGCAGCTCTTCGAGGAATGCGGCAAGGCGGTTGCGGACTTCGGTGAACTGATCGCCTGGAAGGAAGGCCAGCTCGATCCTCGCACCCGGAAACTGCTCGAATTGTGGCCCAAGACCGTCGATCTCTATGCCCGGGACGAGTACGTGGTGAAGATCCGCGACAAGGAAATCCGCACCGCGCTGACCCATGCTTCGTTGTCCGGCAGCAAGATCCGCAAGGTATGTTTGCCCCGGTTCGAGGACGAAGGCGAGATCCTGCGGTTCCTGATGAAGGAGAACCTGCCCGGTTCCTTTCCCTTTACCGCGGGCGTCTTCGCCTTCAAACGCGAGAACGAGGACCCGACGCGGATGTTCGCCGGCGAGGGCGACGCCTTCCGCACCAACCGCCGCTTCAAAAAAGTCTCCGAGGGCCTGCCGGCCAAGCGGCTGTCCACCGCCTTCGACTCGGTCACGCTGTATGGCTGCGATCCCGACCGGCGCCCCGACATCTACGGCAAGGTCGGCAACTCGGGCGTCTCCATCGCCACCCTGGACGACATGAAAGTGCTCTATTCGGGCTTCGACCTGTGCTCGCCGGCCACCTCGGTATCCATGACCATCAACGGTCCGGCGCCGATGATCCTGGCGATGTTCTTCAATACCGCGATCGACCAGCAACTGGACAAGTTCAAGGCCGACAACGGCCGCGAGCCGACCGAGGACGAGGCCGGGAAGATCAGCGCCTGGACCTTGTCCAGCGTCCGCGGCACGGTCCAGGCCGACATCCTGAAGGAGGACCAGGGCCAGAATACCTGCATCTTTTCGACGGAGTTCGCCTTGAAGATGATGGGCGACATTCAGGAATATTTCGTCCACCACGACATCAAGAATTTCTACTCGGTCTCGATCTCGGGCTATCACATCGCCGAGGCCGGGGCCAACCCGATTTCGCAACTCGCCTTCACCCTGGCCAACGGCTTCACCTACGTAGAGGCCTATCTGGCGCGCGGCATGCACATCGACGACTTCGCGCCCAACCTGTCGTTCTTCTTTTCCAACGGCATGGATCCGGAATACACCGTGATCGGCCGGGTCGCCCGCCGCATCTGGGCGGTGGCGATGAAGTACAAGTACGGCGCCAGCGAGCGCAGCCAGAAGCTGAAATATCATGTCCAGACCAGCGGCCGGTCGCTGCATGCCCAGGAGATGGCCTTCAACGACATCCGTACCACGCTGCAGGCCTTGATCGCCGTGTACGACAACTGCAATTCGCTGCATACCAATGCCTTCGACGAGGCGATCACCACGCCGACCGACGAATCGGTGCGCCGCGCCATGGCGATCCAGCTGGTGATCAACCGCGAGTGGGGCCTAGCCAAGAACGAGAACCCCAATCAGGGCGCCTTCATCATCGACGAGTTGACCGATCTGGTGGAGGAGGCGGTGCTCAAGGAGTTCGAGGCATTGGCCTCCCGCGGCGGCGTCCTCGGCGCCATGGAAACCGGTTACCAGCGCGGCAAGATCCAGGAGGAATCGCTGTATTACGAGAACAAGAAGCACGATGGCTCCTATCCCATCATCGGCGTCAACAGTTTCAGGAATCCCAAGGGGGATGCCCAGGTCGAGATCGAACTGGCGCGTTCCACCGAGGCGGAGAAGCTTTCGCAGATCGAACGTCTCACCGCGTTTCAGGCAATGCATGCCGCAGAAAGCGACGCCATGCTCTCGGCCCTGAAGCAGACGGTGATCGACAACGGCAATGTCTTCGGCTTGCTGATGGAGGCGGTGCGCGTCTGCTCGCTGGGGCAGATCACCGCAGCGCTGTACGAAGTCGGCGGCCAGTACCGCAGGAGCATGTGACGATGCAGCAAGGGGGCTGGCGGGTCGTGCCAGATCAAATTCATGGAACAGAAGGAGAGGCAAGCGTGAGCATCACGAAAGTTGGAATCATCGGCGCCGGCACCATGGGCAACGGCATCGCCCAGGCCTGCGCGGTCTCGGGACTCGAGGTGGTGATGGTGGATATCGACGAGGCAGCCATCGGGCGGGGCGTGAATGCCGTCTCCGGCAGTCTCGACCGCCTGGTCAAGAAGGAAAAGATGACCGCCGAGCAGAAGGCGGCGGCGCTGGCCCTGATCAAGGGCAGCGTCGTGCAGGCCGATCTCAAGCGCTGCGACATCGTGATCGAGGCCGCCACGGAAAACCTGGACCTCAAGCTGAAGCTGCTGAGGGATGTCGATGCCCTGGTCGGCCCCGAGGTGATCCTCGCCAGCAACACGTCGTCGATCTCGATCACCCGTCTGGCCGCGGCGACCCGGCGCGCCGAGCGTTTCATCGGCATGCACTTCTTCAATCCGGTGCCGATGATGGCGCTGGTGGAGTTGATCCGGGGCCTGCAAACCAGCGACGAAACCCATCGCAAGGTGGAAGCGCTGGCGAAACGGCTCGGCAAGACGCCGATCACGGTCAAGAACAACCCGGGCTTCGTGGTGAACCGCATCCTCTGCCCGATGATCAACGAAGCGATCTTCGCCCTGGCCGAAGGCCTGGCGACGGCGGAGGACATCGACGCGGGCATGAAACTCGGCTGCAACCACCCGATCGGCCCGCTGGCCCTCGCCGACATGATCGGGCTGGACACCATGCTGGCGGTGATGGAAGTTTTCTATGAGGGTTTCAACGATCCCAAGTATCGTCCGGCGCCGCTGCTCAAGGAGATGGTGGCGGCGGGTTACCTCGGGCGCAAGACGGGCAGGGGTTTCTACGCGTATTCCTGATCGGCGGGCGCCGGGCGAAACGAGGGCGTTCGTCCGGCGAGCCCGTCGCCCGGATCTGCGGCGTTCCGGCCGAGCTAGACATCGTTCCGCGCGGGTGCCTTAGCGACGCTCTGCGAGTCGGCGATGTCCGCAGCGAAGATGCGCACCGTATTGCGACCTGCCTCCTTGGCCTGGTACATGGCCTGGTCGGCGCAGCCGAGCAATTCCTCGACGGAGGCCTCGCCGCCAGTGAACACGAAGATGCCGATGCTGGGCGAACGCTGGGCTCAGCCGCCGAAGCGGCGCAGCCCCTCCACGTCGAGAATGGTGACGCCGCCGTACCGGACGCTGAGGAAGCCGGCCTGTTCCAGCACCTTGAGCGAACGATTGGTCCGCTGCCGGGAGATGCCGGCCAAATGGCCGATTTCCTCCTGGGAAATCGCCAGGCGGTCGTCCAGGCCGGGATACAGGACGGGATGGAACAGCACGGCGAGGCATCGGGCGACCCGGGTGTCGGTGTCGTACAGGCGCTCCGACTCGATCATGCCGATGAACTGGCCGAGGCGTTCGTTCAACTGCACCAGCAGGAAGCGATTGAACACGATGCTGTGATCGAGCAACCACTGGAAGGTCTCGCGGCGCATGAAGGCGACCCGGGAGTGACGCAGGGCGATGGCGTCGTAACGGCGCGGCTCGGTCTTGAGCATCGAGCCTTCGCCGAACCAGCCACCCGGGGGGACGCCGGTCAGGGTTGCGGTCTTGCCGCTGACCATGTCGCTGGAAAGCTTGAGCAGGCCGTCGATGACACCGAACCAGTGCTCGCAAGGATCGCCCTTGCGGCAGACGAATTGTCCCGGCGCAATCGGACGTTCGAAAACGCCAGTCCCGACCCGGGAAAACTCGCTCTCGGTGAGATCGGAGGCCCAGCGGGACGCTCTCAGCATCTCGGCCAGGGTAGGATGGTTTCTTGCCAGATTGTCTGCCACGCGACAATTATACGGTCGCCGCGTCGATATCATGCTTCCCGTCAGGCTTGCGGCCAGAGGGAATCAGGCTAGAATCAAGCCCGACAGGACCAAAAATATACCCGCCGAAAAAGGCGGGATGGGGCGTGCAGCCCCGGAGACCGTGCAGGAGGAGGACCGCAGATGTCCGTAGCGAATGCTGCGCCAGAAGTCGCCGGACTCGACACGTTTCCGCGTCTTCTGCTGCATCACGGGCGGACGCAGGGCGCCCGGCCCGCCACCCGCGAGAAGGATCTGGGCATCTGGCAGACCTGGAACTGGTCGCAGGTGGCGAACGAAGTCCGCGCCCTGGCATGCGGACTGGCCGAACTGGGCTTCCGGCGCGGCGACAATCTGGCCGTCATCGGCGATAACCGTCCCCGCCTGTATTGGGCCATGGCTGCGGCACAGTGTCTGGGCGGCGTTGCCGTCCCCCTGTATCAGGACGCCGTCGCGGCGGAGATGGCCTTCGTGCTGCAGGATGCCGAGATCGGGTTCGCCATCGTCGAAGACCAGGAACAGGTGGACAAGATGCTGGAGATCAAGAGCCAGTGCCCCGCTCTCGGCCACATTCTCTACGACGATCCGCGCGGACTGCGCCACTACACCCAGGCCGGACTCCAAAGCCTGGAAGAGGTGATGGCGATGGGCCGCAGCCATGACCACAACCAGCCTGAATTCATCGATGGCGAGATCAGTCGGGGCGAGCCTGGCGACATCGCCGTCATGCTTTACACGTCGGGAACGACGGGCAAGCCGAAGGGCGTCTGCCAGACCCATTCCTCCTTCATTACCGCGGCGAAGAGCGGTTGCGAGTTCGACCGGCTCGGGCCCGCCGACTCCATCCTTTCCTACCTGCCCATGGCCTGGGTCGGCGACCATCTGTTCTCCTATGCCCAGGCCATGGTGGCCGGCTTCACCATCAATTGTCCGGAGTCCGGCGACACGGTGATGACCGATCTGCGCGAGATCGGACCGACCTATTATTTCGCTCCGCCCCGGGTGTTCGAGAATCTGCTGACGACGGTGATGATCCGCATGGAGGACGCAGGCAGAATCAAGCGGCGCATGTTCGATTACTTCATGGCGGTGGCGCGGCGCTGCGGCGCGGAGGTTCTCGACGGCAGGCCCGGCGTCGCGGCCATCGACCGGTTCCTCTATGCCGCAGGCGACTTGCTCGTCTACGGACCGCTGCGCAACGTCCTGGGCATGAGCCGCATCCGCGTCGCCTATACTGCGGGCGCCGCCATCGGCCCCGATCTCTTCCGCTTCTACCGCTCGATCGGCGTCAATCTGAAGCAGCTCTACGGCTCGACGGAAACCTGCGCCGCCGTCTGTCTCCAGCCCGACGGCGAAATCAAGTTCGACAGCGTCGGCAAGCCGGCACCGGGCGTCGAGGTCAGGATAGCCGAAAACGGCGAGGTTCTGGTGAAGGGGAAGATGCTGCTCAAGGAATACTACAAGCGGCCGGCCGACACCGCCGAGGCCATCGACGCCGAGGGCTATTTCCATACCGGGGATGCAGGCTTCTTCGACGAGGACGGCCATCTCAAGATCATCGATCGCGCCAAGGATGTCGGCAAGACGGCCGGCGGCGCCATGTTCGCGCCGAACTATATCGAGAACAAGCTGAAGTTCTTCTCCTTCATCAAGGAGGCGGTGGCCTTCGGGCACGGGCGGGAAATGGTCTGCGCTTTCATCAACATCGACATGGGTGCGGTCGGCAACTGGGCCGAGCGCCGCAGTATTTCCTACTCCGGTTACACCGACCTGGCGCAGAAGAAGCCAGTGTATGAACTGATCCGGGAATGCATCGAGAAGGCCAATGCCGAACTGGCGCAGGATCCCATGCTCTGCCCTTCGCAGGTGCACCGCTTCCTGATCCTGCACAAGGAGCTCGATCCCGACGACGACGAGCTGACCCGGACGAGAAAAGTGCGGCGGGCTTTCGTCGCGGAGAAATACGCGGTGCTGATCGAAGCCCTATATTCCGACAATGACTCGCAGTTCATCGAGACCCAGGTCAAGTTCGAGGACGGGCGCAGCGGCATGGTCAGCGCCGACCTGGCCATCATGGATGCCCGGGTTTTTCCGGCGCAGGCGCAGAGGAAGGCGGCCTGAACTCATGACGAAGCGAATCGGCGAGGTCATCCTGAGCTTCACCAATATTTCCCTTTCCTTCGGCGGCGTGAACGCGCTCACCCGCATCGGCTTCGACGTGAAGGAACACGAGATCCGGGCGATCATCGGCCCCAATGGCGCCGGCAAGAGTTCCATGCTCAATGTCATCAACGGCGTCTACCACCCGCAGCAAGGGGAAATCGTTTTCCGCGGCAAGGCCCGGCGTGGGATGAACACCTACGAATCGGCGAAGAGCGGGATTGCCCGCACTTTCCAGAACATCGCGCTGTTCAAGGGCATGAGCGTGCTCGACAACATCATGACCGGGCGCAATCTCAAGATGCGCTCGAATTTCCTGCTCGATGCCCTCTACTGGGGACCGGCCCAGCGCGAGGAGATCGCGCACAGGAAGAAAGCCGAGGAAATCATCGATTTCCTGGAGATCCAACACATCCGCAAGACCCCGGTGGGGCGCCTGCCCTACGGCCTGCAAAAGCGGGTGGAACTGGGCCGGGCGCTCGCCGCCGAGCCGGCTATCCTGCTCCTGGACGAACCGATGGCCGGCATGAACGTCGAGGAGAAGCAGGACATGTGCCGCTTCATCCTCGACGTCAATGACCAATTGGGCACCACCATCGTCCTGATCGAGCATGACATGGGCGTGGTGATGGACATTTCCGACCGGGTCGTGGTGCTCGATTACGGCAAGAAGATCGCCGATGGGACGCCCGACGAAGTGCGTGCCAACCAGGATGTCATCGACGCCTATCTGGGCGTCGCCCACTGAGATGCAGTTCTTTTTCGAAGTCCTCATCGCCGGCCTGCTCTCGGGCGTGATGTACTCCCTGGTGGCGCTGGGCTATGTGCTGATCTACAAGGCCTCCGGGGTGTTCAACTTCGCCCAGGGCGCGATGGTGTTTTTCGCCGCCCTGACGGCGGTGGGCCTGCACGATCTCGGACTGTCCCTCTGGGTCGCGGTGCCGCTGACCATGGCGGTGATGGTGGTGCTGGGCCTGGTGACTGAGCGCATCGTGCTGCGGCCCCTGGTGGCGCAGCCCGAGATCACCCTGTTCATGGCCACCATAGGCCTGTCCTTCTTCATCGAGGGCTTGGCCCAGGCGATCTGGGGTGCCAATGTGCGCGGGCTGGACCTGGGCATAGACGATGTGCCGCTGGAGTGGCTGCTCGATCACGCCAACATGGCCATATCGCAGTTCGACCTGATCGCGGCGGCCATCGCCGCCGCGATGGTGGCGGCCCTGGCGATATTCTTTTCGAAGACCAAGATCGGGCGCGCGCTGCGCGCGGTCGCCGACGATCATCAGGCGGCGCTGTCGGTCGGCATCCCGCTCCACCACGTCTGGGGGGTGGTGTGGGCGGTGGCCGGTTTCGTGGCGCTGGTCTCCGGCTTGCTCTGGGGGGCGAGGAACGGCGTCCAGTTCTCGCTCACTTTCCTCGCCCTGAAGGCCCTGCCGGTGCTCATCCTCGGCGGCTTCACCAGCGTTCCGGGGGCGATCGTCGGCGGCCTGATCATCGGCGCTTCGGAGAAGCTGGCCGAAGTGTTCCTCGGACCCTACGTGGGCGGCGGCATAGACGGCTGGTTCCCCTACGTGCTGGCGCTGCTCTTCCTGCTCGTCAGGCCAGAAGGGCTCTTCGGCGAAAAAATCATTCGCCGCATCTAGCGAGGAAAAGAATGTTCTACAGGGAAGCGGGCCAGTTCAAGGCGACTTACGAGGAAGACAGCCGGATCTTTCCGATCCGGCAGGACAGGATAGTATTCGCCTTCATCCTGGCCTTCGCCTTTCTCGGGGTGCCGCTCCTCGCTTCGCTGGGCATCGTGTCCAACTATACCTTCACCGCCATCCTCACCCCTTTCCTGATCTTTTCGCTCGCCGCGCTGGGCTTGAACATCCTCACCGGTTACGCTGGCCAGCTCTCGCTCGGCACCGCCGCCTTCATGGCGGTCGGGGCGTTCGCCTCGTACAACTTCATGCTGCGCATCGAAGGCATGCCCATCCTGGTCGCCTTCATGCTCGGCGGCCTCTGCGCGGCGGCGGTTGGCATCGTGTTCGGCCTGCCCAGCCTGCGCATCCGGGGTTTCTATCTGGCGGCGGCGACCCTGGCGACGCAGTTCTTCATCGTCTGGTGCCTGACCAAGGTCGGCTGGTTCACCAACTACAGTTCCTCCGGCGTGATCAGCGCGCAGAAGATCGTGATTCTCGGCTACACGTTTCAGAGTTCGATGAGCAAGTATCTGTTCGTGCTGGCCGTGGTTTCGGTGATGGCGCTGCTGGCGAAGAACATGGTGCGCAGCAATATCGGCCGGTCCTGGATGGCGATCCGCGACATGGACATGGCGGCCGAGGTGATCGGCTTCAGGCCGATTCGCACCAAGCTGATGGCCTTCGCCGTCAGTTCCTTCTATTGCGGCGTCGCCGGCGCCCTCTTCGCCTATGCCTACCTCGGCACCGTGGAGCCCGAAGGCTTCAACCTCGACCTGTCGTTCCGCATCCTGTTCATGGTGATCATAGGAGGGGCCGGCAGCATTCTCGGGTCCTTTCTCGGCGCGGCCTTCATTGTCCTGCTGCCGATCTACCTGAATGTGTTGCTCAATTTCACCGAGGCCGCGACCGGGATCGATCTGCCTTCGGGCCTGTCGTCCAGCGTCGAGTTGATGGTGTTCGGCAGCCTGATCATATTCTTCCTGATCGTCGAGCCCCACGGCCTGGCCAGGCTGTGGCAGATCGGCAAGGAGAAACTTCGGCTTTGGCCTTTCCCGCATTGAAGCATGAATGGGGGAACGGCCTTTGGGCGGCATCTGAAAACAGCAGTGATCTGGTCTTAAACATAGGAGGCGACAAAATGAACTACATAAAAACAGTCTTGGCAGTACTGGCTCTTGCAGCCGCGGCCTGTTCCGCCTACGCGCAGGAACAATTCATCCCGGCGATCGACTATCGCGTCGGTCCCTACGCAGCAGGCGGTTCGGGCTTCTTCGGCGGGGCCATCGACTACATGACGCTGGTCAACATGAACGGCGGCATCAACGGCGTCAAACTGATCTGGGAAGAGTGCGAAACGGAGTACAACGCCACCCGCGGCGTCGAATGCTACGAGCGACTGAAGAAGGCCCACGGCGGCATGTCCCTGGTCGAACCGTTATCGACGGGCATCGCCTATGGACTGCTCGATCGCGTCGGCCAGGACAAGATCCCGATGACGACGCTCGGCTATGGCCGTTCCGATGCCGCCGACGGCCGCGTTTTCCCCTACGTCTTTCCCCTGATCACCAGCTACTGGAGCCAGGCGGCGGCAATGATCAAGTATCTGGGCGAAAAGGCCGGCGGATTGGACAAGCTGAAGGGCAAGAAGATCGTGCATCTGTATCACGACTCCGCCTTCGGCAAGGAGCCCATACCGGTGTTCGAAGCTTTCGCCAAGCAGCTCGGTTTTGAGCTGATCAAGATCCCGGTCGCGCATCCGGGTCTCGAACAGCAGGCGCAGTGGCTGCAGATCCGTCAGGCCAAGCCGGACTACGTGATCCTGTGGGGCTGGGGCGTGATGAACGCCACTGCCCTGAAGAGTGCGCAGCGCAACGGTTTTCCGCGCGAGAAGATTCTCGGCGTGTGGTGGGCCGGCTCGGAAGAGGACGTGATCCCCGCCGGCGCCGCCGCCAAGGGCTACACCACGATGACCTTCAATACCCCGGGCAATTATCCGCTGCTCGACGAGATCAGGAAAAAGGTCTATGGCGCCGGCAAGGGCAACCTCGAGGACAAGGCGCGCATCGGTTCCGTCTATCACATGCGCGGCATCACCGCGGCCGTCCTCTGGGTCGAGGCGATCCGGCGTGCGCAGGATAAGTTCGGCAAGGGCAAGGTGATGACCTCCGAGCAAGTGCGCTGGGGTTTCGAGAACCTCAATGTCGATGATGCCAGGCTGAAGGCGCTGGGTGCGGTCGGCATGATGCCGACGGTCAAGACCAGCTGCCTCGATCATGAAGGCTCCGGCGCCACCAAGGTGCAGCAATGGGACGGCGCCAAGTGGAAATCGATCTCGCCGAACTGGCTCACCGGCGACAAGGCCATGATCCGCAAGATGGTCGAAGAGTCTGCCGCCAAGTACGCGGCGGAAAAGAAGATCACGCCGCGCGATTGTTCGAAGGAAGGCTGATTGTCTTCCGGCCCTCTCCCTAGCGGCGAGGGCCTTCATTCGGTGAAGACATGACAGCGCAAACCGCAAGCAATACTGTCCCGGCGCCGGCCGCTGCCAAGGCCTACTTGTCCGTGAATAACGTGGAAGTGATTTACGACCACGTGATTCTGGTCTTGAAGGGGGTCTCGCTCGACGTGCCCGAAGGCAAGATCGTGGCGCTTCTCGGTGCCAATGGCGCCGGGAAGAGCACGACCCTGAAGGCCATCTCGACCCTGCTCCATGGCGAACGCGGCGAGATCACCAAGGGTTCGGTCGAATTTCGCGGCGAGCGCGTCGATCGGCTCACGCCCAACGAACTGGTCAAGCGGGGCATGGTCCAGGTGATGGAGGGCCGGCATTGCTTCGGCCATCTGACCGTGGAGGAAAATCTCCTGACCGGCGCCTATACCCGCGACATTCCCCGGGGCGAGCTCAAGGCAAGCCTGGAGCTCGTTTATCATTATTTTCCCCGCCTGAAGATGCGCCGCTCGGCGCAAGCCGGCTATACCTCGGGCGGCGAGCAGCAGATGACCGCGATCGGCCGGGCCCTGATGGCCAAGCCGGCCATGATCCTGCTCGACGAGCCCTCGATGGGCCTGGCGCCGCAGATCGTCGAGGAGATCTTCGAGATCGTGCACGATCTGAATGTGCGCGAGAAGGTGAGTTTCCTGCTGGCCGAACAGAACACCATGGTCGCGCTGCGTTATGCCGACCTGGGTTATATCCTGGAAAACGGGAGGGTCGTCATGGAAGGCGAAGCCCGCGAGCTCTCCGCCAACGAAGACGTCAAGGAGTTCTATCTCGGGCTGTCCACGTCGGGACGCAAGAGCTTCCGCGACGTCAAACATTACCGGCGCAGAAAACGCTGGCTGGCCTGAGGCAATTCGATCCCGATCGGAGTTCTGTCATGTCGATGCACTACGATGTACTGGAAACCCGCGACCCTAGCGAGCGTGAGCGCGAGATCCTGACCCGCCTGCCGCAGCAGATCGCACATGCCCAGGCCAGTTCGCCCTATTTTGCCGAGGCACTGGCGAAGGTCGATGCGCGGACGGTGAATTCCCGTGCCGCACTGTCGCGGCTGCCGGTGTTGAGGAAGCACGCGCTGATTGAATTGCAGAAGCAGCACAAGCCGTTCGGCGGCCTTACCGCTACGCCCCTGGCCTCGCCTGATCTCCGGTTCGGCCGCATCTTTGCTTCGCCCGGCCCGATCTACGATCCCGAAGGCCGCGGCGCCGACTGGTGGCGCTTCGCCCGCTCGCTTCACGCCGCGGGCTTTCGCGCCGGCGATCTGGTCCACAACACCTTTTCCTACCACTTCACGCCCGCAGGCTTTATGTTCGAGGGCGCGGCGCAAAGTATCGGCTGCTGCGTATTTCCCGCCGGCACCGGCCAGACCGAGATGCAAGTCGACGCGATCAATGATCTCAGGCCGTGCGCCTATGTCGGCACACCTTCCTTTCTGAAGATCATCCTGGAGAAGGCCGATCAACGGAGCATCGACCTGAATTCCCTGAAAAAGGCCCTGGTCTCCGGAGAAGCGCTGTTACCAGGGCAGAGAAGCCTGTTCGCCGAGCGCGGCATCGCCTGTTTCCAGGCCTACGGCACCGCCGACCTGGGCCTGATCGCCTACGAGACCGAGGCAGGCGAAGGCCTGGTGCTGGACGAAGAGCTGATCCTCGAGATCGTCCGGCCGGGCACGGGGGACCCCGTCCCCGAAGGCGAGGTCGGCGAAGTCGTGATCACCAGTTTCAACCCTGACTATCCGCTGATCCGTTTCGGCACCGGCGACATGTCCGCCGTGCTGCCCGGCCTGTCTCCCTGCGGCCGTACCAATACGCGCATCAAGGGTTGGCTGGGGCGCGCCGACCAGACGACCAAGTTCAAGGGCATGTTCATCCATCCCGAGCAGGTGGCCGAAGTGGTGAAGCGCCACCCCGCTGTGGATAGGGCGAGACTGGTCGTCAGCAACCCCGACGGCAACGACCGGATGACGCTTTATTGCTCAGTCATCGATGCGAAGGAGGGCGAAACGTCGGCAAAGGCGATCGCTGCCAGCATTCGCGCCGTCACCAAGTTGCGCGGCGAGGTGAGCATTGTCCCCGCAGGCAGCCTGCCCAATGACGGCAAGGTGATCGAGGATGCGCGGAAGTATTAGCCGGCCTCCCTTTCCCCTGATAAGGGGCGACGGTGGCTCGCTGAGCGTGCTTTGCGCCGGGTTCGGCGCGTCCTTTCTCCCGGGGCGGCCTCAGAAGCGTTCGTCCGGCCGAAGGTAGCGCCATTTCCCTTCCGGCAGGTCGCCCAGGGAGACGCTGCCGATGCGGACACGTTTCAAGCCCAGCACGGTGAGACCTACCTGTTCGCACATGCGGCGGATCTGGCGCTTCTTCCCCTGGCGCAGGACGAAGCGCAGCTGGTCTTCGTTCTGCCAGCTGACCTTGGCCGGTTTCAGCGCTTCGCCGTCGAGGCTCAAGCCGTGCTTCAGCAGGGCAAGGCCTTTCTCCGGGAGCTGGCCTGCGACACGCACCAGATATTCCTTTTCCACGCCAGAATCGTCGCCGATGAGCGTCTTGGCGATGCGCCCGTCTTGCGTCAGCACCAGGAGTCCCTGGGAATCAATGTCCAGACGACCCGCAGGTGCCAGGCCCTTGAGATGGACCGCGCTGAAGCGCAGCGGCGATTTGTCGCCGGCGAAGCGAGAATCCGGATTGATCAGGCTTACCGCCGGACGGTAGCCCTGTTCAGGCTGGGCCGAGACATAGCCAACCGGCTTGTTGAGCAGTATCGTCACGAGAGCCAGCTGGCTTTTCTGTGCCGATTGGCTGAGGGTGATCTTTTGATCGGGCAGGACCCGGAAACCCAGTTCGCTCACCATCACGCCATCCACATAAACCCAGCCGCGCTCTATGTAAGCGTCCGCCTCCCGACGGGAGCACAACCCCTGTTCTGACATCAGCTTGGATACACGTACCTTTTCCATTTGGACGCGGGGGGCTAAGTCTTGTCTTCGGGTTTTTCTGGAGGAGCGCCGGCGGCGTCTGCCGCCTGCTGGATGATGCCCCACGGCCACAAGCCCGGACTGGCAAAGGGATTCGCCGAGGGATCCGCCTGGCCGAGTGATTGTATCGCGGTCAGCGTGGCGCGCTGCATTTCCAGGCCCTGGATGGAGATTTGCAGCATGCCGAGGTTCATCTTGAGCCAGCCTTCCACCGCCTTGAGGTCGGTGATGCGCTTGTCCAGTTCGCCCACGTCGACGGTCGGCGTTACCATTCCGGGCAGAGGAAAGCCCATGCTGCCCCACATCGATTTGAGAAACTCGAGGGGATCCTGCTGCGCGTCGGACATGGCCAGCTCCAGGTTGGTTACCCGCCAATATTAACGTAAAGAGGCAAGACGGCGGAAATTGCGTTAGACTAATAAACGTCATATTCCTCCCGATGGTGACCGCCGTGCTGAAACTTCTGGTTGTCGACGATCATGCGCTGGTCCGCGAGGGTTTGATGCAGACCCTGCATCAGCTTGAGGACCAGGTCAGCTGCGCCGGCGCCCAGGACGCAGATGAAGCGCTGAGGCGCCTGCAGACTGAAGATTTTGACATGCTGCTGCTTGATCTGATGTTGCCCGGCATCAACGGCATGGCCTTTCTCGGTGTGCTGCGCAAGCGCTTCCCGACCCTGCCCGTCGTCATCCTGTCCGCGCTTGACGACCCGGATACCGTGGCAAGGGCAATGCGCCAGGGCGCGTCCGGTTTCGTGCCGAAATACAGTTCAAGCGAAGACCTTCTCGACGCCCTGCGCCAGGTCCTCTCCGGTATCGTATTCCTGCCGCCGCAGTTGCAGGAGGCAAACGGCGGCCGCTCCCTGGGCGAGCGCTATGGCATTACTGCCGGACAGATGAGGGTGCTGGAGCTGCTCGGCCAAGGCAAAACCAACCGGGAGATCGCCGATCTGCTCGGTCTGACCGAGGGCACGGTCAAGATTCACGTCTCTGCCATCTTCAAGGCATTGAAGGTATCGAACCGCGGCCAGGCGCTCCTGGTGGTGAACAAGAAAAAACCCGCCAGGCTCTAGTCCGCCTCAGGGCCGGGCCGACGGCGCAATTGCCCGTCCGGCCACCGTCTGCGTCGCGATGGGAAGCTGCGGGCGGGCGCCTTCCTGCTCCCCGATATCGTCATCGACGGAAAGCTGCAACAGATCGAGTACCTGATGCGCCATGCCGCGACAGGCATTGGCCAGCGGCGTCGGCAGTGCGCCGGGCAGTTGGTCCTGCAGCAGCAGCTTGGTAGCCGACAAGGTGAATACGGGTTCCAGGATGCGGTCTCGGTAGGGCCCGAGATAGTCTCTCACGGTTTTTTCCGCCGCCTCTCTTTGCCAGGCATTGGTCGGCCATTGCATCGGTACGGCATAGGCGCGCGGGAAGAGTTCGAGGTCGCGGATAACGGTGCGAACGTCCTCGTGCGAATCACGAAACGGCAAGAGCACCAGATCGGCGAGCCCGTAAAGTCTTCGGTCCATCTCGCTGCGGTTGCCGCCGCCGTCGATGACGCCGAGCCAGGCCTCGAGCGAGCGGATCTTGTCGGCGACTTTTGCCAGGGATTCGCGGGTACGGGCATCGGCGGTCAGATAGCGGCGGCCCTCCGGATTGAGAGGGTCGCGGTGCGTGTCGGTCAACACGCAGACCGAGCGCTTCCCGAGCAGTCCCATTCCCTGGCACAGCATGTGGGAGAGCGTGGTCTTGCCGGTGCCGCCCTTGTTGCCGATGACACAGATGATGTCAGCCATGATGCCTCCTCTGCCTTGAGGCATTCTCGCCCAAGGCTTACGTCAGGCTGGGATTATTGGCGAAACGCCGGGTGAGCGATGCGGCGAAATGCAAGGCAATCGGCCCCTATTTCGTCCGGGCCGGTCTTACATCCGATAACAGTGGAGGACCGTGCCGCGCCGGTCGCCGACTTCGATGCTGAGTTCGCAATTGACGTCGGCGGCGGCGAAACTGTTGCTGACCAGCAGCGTGCCGCTGCGCATTTCGGCGCGGGCCTTGGCAGTCAGGCGCGGCATCGGAACCGGCGAGAGGAAAGCATAGACGAGGTCGAAAGGATCGAGCTGAAGGCGCCAGAAATCGCCGTAGCGAATGAGCAGGTTGCGCCGCTGCATGCTCGCCAACTTTGCCCAAAGCCAGGGCAATGGGGCGTGTTCGATGCCGACGAAGGAGCAGTCCGGGCGCATTGAGGCGAGCCTGCGCAGAAGCCTGCCGTCGCCGCAGCCCAGATCCACGACCCGGCAGGGAAGATTGGGCAACAGTCGGACCAGTGCCGAGGCGGTGGCGGCGTTGCTGAAATAAAGAGGCACCTGGCTCTTGTCGGTGCGCCAGAAGATCAGCAGCAAGGCCGCGAAACAGGCGAGATACCAGGTTGGATTGATGTTCAGATCGCTGCCCAGTTTGCTCACCCAGAGTGTCGCCGGCAGGAAGGCAAGATGGATGGCCAGCCACCATTTCGGCGCGCCCAGCTTGTGGCTCACCAAGGCGGCGCAGATTCCCTGTACGGCAGCGGCGATGAGTGGCGCGGCGAACAGCGTGGGGTAGGCGATCTGAATCAGGGAGGCGGCGATGGCGCCGCCGAGAAGCTGTGCAACGAGGGCCGTGCGCAGCGGCGACATCAACAGCGCAGCCTCTGGCGCAATGCCTGGCGCTTGCCTTCCGTCGCAGTGATGGAATTCGCCTTGACCTGGCCGAAACCGCGGATCTCTTCCGGCCAACGGGCGAGTTCGAGCGCGGCCAGGAGCGCCTCGGGCGAGGGCTTGGCGAGCGGTCCGGCCAGCATCATACCGACATCTGCTTCGTAGTCGGCGATCAATTGCCTCTCCCGACGACGCTCGGCGCTTCGGGCGAAGATATCCCAGAAGCCGCCGCGCAGGCCTTTCAGCTTTGCCAGTCCGCGCAGGACCGGCATCATCCACGGACCGAATTCCATCTTGACCGCCCTGCCGCTGACCGGATCGGTCCTGGCGAAAAGCGGCGGGGCGAGATGGAAGCGGAGGCTGTAGTCGCCCTCGAATACCCGCTCGACCCGGTCTGCGAAGTCGGTCTCGGCGTAGAGTCGGGCGACTTCGTATTCGTCCTTGATTGCCAGCAGCTTGAAGTAATAACGTGCAACGGCTGCGCTGATGCTGCAGTCCGGCCGGCCGGACTGCGTTTCGGCGGCAAGGACTTTGGCTACCAGGGCCTGGTAGCGGGCGGCGTAGGCCGCGTCCTGATAGGCAGTGAGATAGGCGACCCGCAGGGCGATGATTTCATCCAGAGCCGGTTCGCCCTTAACCTCCGGCGTTTGGGCATCGTGCAGCAACGCCTCCACGGCGCGGAGGTCCACGGCGGCGCGGCGGCCCCACAGAAATGCCTTGCGGTTCATGTCGATGGCCGTGCCGTTCAACTCGATGGCGCGGTCCAGGGCAGCAAGCGACACCGGGACCATGCCCAGTTGCCAGGCATGACCGAGCAGAAACAGGTTGCTGGCCAGGGTTTCGCCCAGGAGGCGGGTGGCGAGCCGGTTGGCGTCGAGAAAGTGGGCGGACCCGTTGCCCACCGCGTCGCTCACCGAGGCGCACAATTTCTCAAGGGGAAACTGCCAGTCCGGGTTGTGGGTGAATTCGGCGGTCGGCGTCGTGGCGCTATTCATGACCACGCGCGTGCGGCCCGCGGCCATCTTGGCCAGTGCCTCGGGACTGGCAGTGACGACGGCATCGCCGCCGATCACCGCGTCGGCCTCGCCGGTCGCGATGCGCACCGCGTTGAGTCGTTCGGGCTCGTCGCAGATGCGCACATGGGAATACACCGCGCCGCCTTTTTGCGCGAGGCCGGTCATGTCGAGCACGGTCACGCCCTTGCCGTCGATGTGCGCCGCCATGCCGATCAATGCGCCGATGGTCACCACCCCCGTGCCGCCCACGCCGGTGATGAGCATGCCGTAAGGTTCGCCCGTTGCCGGAATTTCGGGCGCCGGCAGTTCGGCGAACTTGCCCGAGGCCTGCGCTGCCTTGCCTGGCTTCAGCCTGCCGCCATGAACGGTGACGAAGCTCGGGCATAAGCCTTTGAGACAGGAGAAATCCTTGTTGCAGGGGCCCTGGTCGATGGCGCGCTTGCGGCCCAAGGGGGTTTCCACGGGGATCACTGCGAGGCAATTGGATTCCGCACCGCAGTCGCCGCAGCCTTCGCAAACAGCCTCATTGATGAATACCCGTCGTTGCGGATCCGGGAAGGTTCCGCGCTTTCTCCGCCGACGCTTTTCGGCAGCGCAGGTTTGGTCGTAGATCAGCGCGGAGACGCCTGGGTATTCGCGCAGTTCGCGCTGCACGACGTCGAGCTCGTTGCGATGGCGCAGCGACACATCGTGCGGCAGGTCCGAGCGGCCGTATGCGCGCCGGCTCCCGTCGGTGACGACGACGATCTGATGCACGCCTTCCGCCGTCAGCTGGTGCGCGATCCGGGGCACGGTCAGTTCGCCGTCGACCGGCTGTCCGCCAGTCATGGCGACGGCGTCGTTGTAGAGAATCTTGTAGGTGATAGGAACGTTCGCCGCGACAGCGGCGCGTATCGCCAGCGAGCCCGAGTGAAAGTAGGTGCCGTCGCCGAGATTCGCGAAGACATGCTTTTCGTTGCTGAAAGGGGCCTGCCCGAGCCATGCCGCACCTTCGCCGCCCATGTGGGAGGAGGACAAGGTGTTGCGGTTCATCCAGGTCACCATGAAATGGCAACCGATGCCTGCTATGCCCCGGCTTCCCTCGGGCAGCCGGGTCGAGGTGTTGTGCGGACAGCCGGGACAGAAGTAGGGGATACGCGCGACCGGGACGATACTTTTCGTGAGCGCCTGTTCCTTCGCTTCGAGAAAAGCCAGGCGGGCGCGTATCTTGTCGGAGGTATGGAAACGGGCAATGCGGCTGGCGATGACCCGCGCTATCTGGGCGGGTGACAGTTCGCCGGTCGCCGGCAGCAGCCATTCGCCATGGGGCAAGGCCCATTCGCCCTTTTCGTCGAACTTGCCGATGACCCGCGGCCTGACGTCTTCGCGCCAATTGTAGAGTTCCTCCTTCAATTGGTATTCGAGCAACTGGCGCTTCTCCTCGATGACCAGGATTTCCTCCAGTCCCTGGGCGAACTGCCGCACACCTTCCGCTTCCAGGGGCCAGACCATGCCGACTTTGTAGAGACGGATGCCGATCGCGGCGGCCTCCGCATCGTCGATACCGAGGTCGTCGAAGGCCTGGCGCACGTCGAGATAACTTTTGCCGCAGGTGACGATGCCCAGCCGGGCGGGCCTTGCGGCATCGGACGAATCGATGACGATGCGGTTGAGCTTGTTCGCCCGGCAATAGGCCAGCGCGGCATAGAGCTTGAAGTTGAGCAGGCGCGCTTCCTGGGTCAGGCGGTCGTCCGGCAGGCGAATGTTGAGACCGCCGGCAGGCAATACAAAATCCGTGGGAATGAGGATATCGAGGCGCTCGGGCGATATCAGGACCGACGCCGAGGATTCGACGGTGTCTGCCACCGCCTTGAAAGCCACCCAGCAGCCCGAGTAGCGGGACAGCGCGTAGCCGTGCAGGCCGAGGTCGAGATATTCCTGGACGCCGGCAGGGGCGAGCACGGGCATCATCGCAGCCTTGAACGCATGTTCGCTCTGGTGCGCTACGGTCGAGGAGCGCGCGGCGTGATCGTCGCCGGCCACGACCAGGACGCCGCCATGCTTCCAGGTGCCGGCAGAGTTGGCGTGCTTGAATACGTCGCCGCAGCGATCGACCCCCGGCCCTTTGCCGTACCACATGGCGAAGACGCCGTCGTACCGGGCGCCGGGGAAGAGATTCACCTGTTGCGTGCCCCAGATAGCGGTGGCGGCGATATCTTCGTTCATCCCCGGCTGGAACACGATGTGGTGTTGGACGAGGTGCCGCTTCGCCTGTCCCAGGGTCTGGTCGAGCCCCCCGAGAGGCGAGCCTCGATAGCCGGAGACGTAGCCGGCGGTATTGAGTCCCGCCGCTACATCGCGGTCTCGTTGCAGCATCGGCAGGCGTGTCAGCGCCTGGGTTCCGGTCAGGAAGACCCGACCGTGGTCCAGCGTGTATTTGTCGTCAAGCGTGATCTTCTCGCGCATCATGTCATCCCCTCAAAATTGTGTTTTGGGTGGGTCATCCCCTGCCTTTTGAGCAGGGTTCTGTCGCCGCTTGCCCGGTCAGGCAGGCGGCAGGATCTTACCAGGATTCATCAAGTTGTCCGGGTCCAGCGCACACTTCACCGAGCGCATTACGTCGATTGCGGCCTCGCCATGCTCCAGGGCGAGGTACTTCTGTTTGCCGATGCCGATGCCGTGCTCGCCAGTGCAACTGCCTTCCATGCGCAGGGCCCGCTCGACCATCCGCGCTGACAGACCGTGAGCGCGTTCGAGGTCGCCGCTGTCGTCGGGGTCGACGAGAATTGCCATGTGAAAGTTGCCATCGCCGACATGACCGACCAGGGGGGCGATCATGCCCGAGGCTGCAACATCCGCTACGCTCTCGACGATGCATTCGGCCAGACGGGAAATCGGCACGCAGACGTCGGTCGTCAGGGCCCGCGACCCTGGCCTCAGGCCCAGGCAGGCGTAGTAGGCGTCGTGGCGCGCCTGCCAGAGGCGACTTCTGTCCTCGGGCCGGGTTGCCCAGTCGAAATCCATGCCGCCATGTTCGCCGGCGATGCTCTGGACTGCCCGGGCCTGCTCCCCGACCCCGGCCGGCGAACCGTGGAATTCGAAGAACAAAGTCGGGGACTCGCGCAGAGCAGTCTTGCTGTGGCGGTTGATGGCCTTGATCGCCATCGCGTCGAGCAATTCGATGCGTGCCACCGGCACGCCGAGCTGGATGGTCTGGATCACCGAGTTCACCGCATCGGCGATCATGGGAAATGCGCAAACCGCAGCCGAGATAGCCTCCGGGATCGGGTACAACCGGACGGTGAGTTCGGTGATGACGCCTAGCGTGCCTTCGGAGCCGATGAACAGCCGGGTCAGGTCGTAGCCGGCGGCGGACTTCCTGGCGCGGCTGCCGGTCTTGATGATGCGGCCGTCGGCAGTCACCACCGTCATGCCCAGGACATTGTCGCGCATGGTTCCGTAGCGCACGGCATTGGTGCCTGAGGCGCGGGTGGCCGCCATGCCGCCCAGGCTGGCGTCGGCGCCGGGGTCGATTGGGAAGAAGAGTCCGGTGCCGTGCAGTTCGTTGTTCAAACGCTTTCTCGTGACGCCAGCCTGTACCGTGGCGTCGAGATCCTCAGGGCGCACTGCAAGCACATGATTCATGCCCGACAGGTCGATCGAAAGGCCGCCGTGGATCGCAAACAGGTGCCCCTCGAGCGACGTGCCCGTACCAAAGGGAATGATCGGGACGCGGTAGGCGCGGCAGAGCTTGACCGCTTCGGCTACCTGGTCAGTCGTTTGCGCGAACAGCACGGCGTCGGGCGGCACCGGCGGCATGGCGGACTCGTCCCTGCCGTGCTGGCCGCAGACCGCCTCCGCGGTTGAAAAGTCGCCGCCAAAGCGTTGCCTCATGGCTGAGATGAACTGCTGCGACGGCAACACCCGGCGCGCGGTGTAACTTTGGGTGTTCATGCTGTCATCGGTTATCCGGTGCGACGGATTCTACGCGGCTTTCTTGTCCGCGGGCGTCGTCCGACTGGCATATGCTCAAGTAGGCTTGACTTTCCCGTTCAAAGGGCCCAAAATTAGCCGTTTCGCTGGAGGGGTTCCCGAGCGGTTAAAGGGAGCAGACTGTAAATCTGCCGGCTCTGCCTTCGAAGGTTCGAATCCTTCCCCCTCCACCAGCAGCGGTAAAGTGCTAAAGGGCGGCGAATGG
>CAIVDC010000085.1 GCA_903904605.1 uncultured Sterolibacterium sp. | reverse complement strand
CGCAAGGAGGTCACCTACTCCTATTTCGCCGATCCGATGTATGTGTTCATGGATGCCGACTACAACCAGTTCGAAGTCGAGAAAGAGAACATGGGCGATGCCCTGAACTATCTCGAAGAAGGTCTCGCCTGCGAAGTGGTGTTCTACGACGACAAGGCCATCTCCGTGCAGTTGCCCAATTCGGTCGTGCGCGAAGTGGTCTACACCGAACCCGCCGTCAAGGGCGACACCTCGGGCAAGGTGATGAAGCCGGCCAAGATCGGTTCGGGCTTCCAACTGCCCGTGCCGCTGTTCGTCGAGATCGGCGACAAGATCGAGATCGACACCCGCACCGCGGAATACCGCAACCGCGTCAAGTAGGCAGCGCTGATAGCGCAGCGATGCTGCGCAATCCGGCCTGGTAGAGAGGGTCTTCTTTCGTCGCCAATTGAGTCGGCAGCAGGCGCTGGACGCGCCTGTTGCGCAGCGGGTCAGGTAGAGCCTGCCATCTTTCCAGAAGATCCCCTACCGCCCCGGGCGCATTGCACACCAGCAGCATGTCGCAGCCCGCATGCCAGGCAGCGTCGGCGCGCGCCACGATGTCGCCGGCGACGCTCGCCCCTTCCATCGACAAATCGTCGCTGAATATCACGCCGTCGAAGGAAAACGCGTCCCTCAGCTTGTCCAGCCATATCGACGAAAAACCGGCGGGCTTGCTGTCGATCAGCGGATAGATGACATGGGCGGGCATCACGGCGTCGAGCGCGACGCGGCGATAGGGCTCGAGGTCGTCGGCCATCGCCTCGAGGCTGCGGCCATCGACCGGGATCGCGACATGAGAATCGGCGGCGACATGGCCATGTCCGGGAAAATGTTTGCCGCAGGCGGCCATGCCGGCCCGGCGCAGACCGGCGATCAACTCTCCGGCCAATTCGGAAACGGCGGCCGGATCGCGATGGAAAGCGCGATCGCCGATGACGCAACTGGCGTCGTAATCGAGATCGAGCACCGGGGTGAAGGACAAGTCCACACCCCGTGCAAGCAGTTCCGAAGCCAGGACAAAACCGATGCCGCGAGCAGCCGATCGCGCTTCGTCCCGGTCAGCGTCCCATAGTTCGCCCAGACGCCGCATCGGCGGCAGGCGGGTGAAACCTTCGCGAAAGCGCTGGACGCGGCCACCCTCGTGATCCACCGCGATCAGCAGGCGCGGCGTGCGCAGCGCATGGATTTGCCCGCATAGCCGGCTCAGTTGCAAGGGTGCGACGTAGTTCCGCGAGAACAGGATCATGCCGCCGACCAGGGGATGGCAAAGGCGCTCGCGATCCATTTGGCAAAGTTCCGTGCCGGCGATGTCGATCATCAACGGTCCCGGGGGCAGTTGAATCATGCCCGCTCCAGGATCACGAAGGCCAGCGCCGCATCCGTCTCGTCGCTCAGGGACAGATGGGCGGTCAGCCGCAAGCCGGCCAGATGCGCGGCCAGTTCGGGCGAAAACTCGAAGCCGGGCTTGCCCAGTTCGTCGTGCGCGATGCTGATGGCGGTGAGCAGGGCCGGCCGGCGCACGCCGGTGCCCAGCGCCTTGCCGAACGCTTCCTTGGCGGCGAAGCGCTTGGCCAGGAAGCGCGCAGGCTCTGCCGCAGCCCGGCAGTCGACGCATTCGCCGGGCGCCAACAGTTTCTCCAGGGCACGCTCGCCATGCCGCTGGTAGAGCGCGGCGACGCGGGAGATGGTGACGAGGTCGGTGCCGATGCCGTAGATCATGATCTGGCTTCGCGCATCAGGCGCTTCATCTTGCGGATGGCATTTTCCCAGCCCATGAAGATGGCCTCGGCGACCAGGGCGTGACCGATGTTCAATTCCGAAATCTGGGCAATCGCGGCGATCGGCTGGACGTTGCCGAAATGCAGGCCGTGACCGGCATTGACCTTGAGGCCCTGTCTCACGCCATAGGCGGCGGCGGCGCGCACGCGCTCCAGTTCGCGTGCCGCCTCGTCACCGGGTGCTGCATCGGCATAGCGGCCGGTATGCAATTCCACCACGGGGGCGGCGCAGGCGATGGCGGCATCGAGTTGCGCGGGCTCGGGATCGATGAACAGGGAGACGCGGATGCCTGCGGCGGCAAGCCGCCGGCAGGCCGACTTGACCTGCGCGAAATGGGCGACGACGTCGAGACCGCCCTCCGTGGACAGCTCCTGGCGCCGCTCGGGAACGAGACAGACATCCTGCGGAGCGATGCGGCAGGCGAAGCCGATCATCTCCTCGGTGATTGCCGCTTCGAGATTCATGCGCGTGGCCAGTTGCGGTCTGAGCAGTTCGACGTCCCTGTCCTGGATATGCCGCCGGTCCTCGCGCAGGTGCAGGGTGATGGCATCGGCACCGCATTTTTCCGCCAAGAGCGCGGCCCGGATCGGATCGGGATAGGACGTGCCTCGCGCCTGGCGCAAGGTGGCGACATGGTCGATATTGACGCCCAGTTCCAGCATCGCCTTCATAGCTCCTGCAACTCGATGAACACCCGGCGCGACTGCAAGGGCTGGCCCGCGAGGTGGTGATTGATGAGCCGGCGCATCAGGGTCTTGCTCTCGGCAAGGGTCTGGCTGTCGCTGAAATCGTCATGGGCAAGATCGAGCAGGGTCTTGCCGCGGATGGTGCGCAGGTGCGTATCCTCCGCGGCATCGGGCCCGGACGGGACTTCAACCGGGCCGCGCTCAATCAGGTATTGATAGTTCCGCTCGGCCAGCACCGGCCGGCCCGAAGCGGCATCGCGCTCCAGCGCCAGGCCATAGCCCAGTTCCTTGAGCAGGATCTTTTCAAACTGGCGCAGGCGCGACTCGTGCGCCTCGCCCCGGGAGAGCGCCTGCAGGCTGGCGGCATAGGCATCGAACAGGGCGGGATGCGCGTCCTCTCGCGGCAGCAGCCTGAGCAGCAGTTCGTTCACATAATAGCCGAGCATCAGCGCGGCACCGCCGAGCAGCGGCATGCCGCCGACCCACTCCGCCTTGGCCAGGGTGCGCACTTCGCCCGCGCCGAACCAGCCCAGCTCGATCGGCTGAAAAGCCTGCAGCACGCCGCGCAAAGCCGACCGGGGCCGCCGCGCACCGCGCGCCATGAGCGGCAGGCGACCGAAATCCCGGGAGAGCACGTCGATGATCAGGCTGGTCTCGCTGTAGGGATAACTGTGGAGTATCCAGGCGATCTGTCCGTCGATCCGCTGCCGGGTGCTCATCGCTCACTCATAACCCAGGCTTTTCAAGGCGCGCTCGTCGTCGGCCCAACCGCTCTTCACCTTGACCCAGGTCTCGAGATAGACCGGTCCGCCGAAGAGCTGCTCCATGTCCCGGCGCGCGTCCGAGGACATGGTTTTCAGCTTCTCGCCGCCGCGACCGATGATCATCGCCTTATACGCGGGCTTGTCCACGATGATCGCCGCGAAGATGCGGCGCAGCTTGCCTTCCTGCTCGAAGCGCTCGATCTCGACGGCAAGTCCGTAGGGAAGTTCCTCGCCCAGGTTGCGGAACAGTTTCTCGCGCAGCAGCTCTGCGGCCAGGAAGCGTTCGCTGCGATCGGTGATGTCGTCGGCGTCGAACAGGGCTGGCGCCTCCGGCAGATACTTGGCCGCCGTCTGGAGCAGATCATCCACGCCATCGCCCTTCTCGGCACTCAAGGGCACGATTTCGGCGAAGGCAAACGCCTTCGCCACCTGGGCGATGAAAGGCAGCAGCCTGGCCTTGTCGGCGAGGCGGTCGATCTTATTGATCGCCAGGAGCACCGGGCGATCGGGCGGCAGCAGTTTGATGATGGCGAGGTCGGCCGGGCCGAAACGGCCGGCCTCGATCACGCAGATGATGACATCGACTTCGGAAAGCGCCTGCGTCACGTTGCGGTTCATGACCCGGTTCAAGGCACCGGGGTGCCGCGTCTGGAAGCCCGGGGTATCGACGAAGATATATTGGCAACCGGGCGTCGTCAGGATGCCGCTGATGCGGTGACGGGTGGTCTGGGGCTTGCGGGAGGTGATGCTGACCTTTTGCCCGACCAGACGATTGACCAGGGTCGACTTGCCGACGTTGGGCTGGCCGACGACAGCCAGGGTGCCGGTGCGAAAAGCAGCAGTCATGGTGCGATCCGTTCGACCGCCAGTTGCGCCGCTTCCTGCTCCGCCGCCCGGCGGCTGGCACCGACCCCGACGGTGCGGATATCCAGGGCGGGAATCCTGCATTCCACCTCGAACTCCTGAGCGTGCGCCTCGCCGCGCGTTTCCCGCAACTCATAGTTCGGCAGCGCCAGACGTCGTGCCTGAAGGATTTCCTGCAGCGCCGTCTTGGGATCCTTGGCGGCACTGCCAGGCTCTATGGCCGAGAGCAGCGAGCCGTAGAGACAGGCGATGATCTCGTAGGCGCGCGCAAAACCGGCATCGAGATAGACGCCGCCGAAGAGCGCCTCCAGGGTGTCGGCGAGAATGGACGGACGGCGATGACCGCCGCTCTTCTGCTCGCCTTCGCCGAGCAGCAGAAACTCCCCCAAAGACAGCGACTGGGCGATTTCCGAGAGCGTCTCCTTGCGCACCAGGCTCGCGCGCAGGCGCGACAGGTCGCCTTCGCGCAGATTCCCGAAGCGCTCGAACAGCAGTGCCGCGACGACGCAGTTGAGAACGCTGTCGCCGAGAAATTCCAGCCTTTCGTTGTGCGTCGCGCCGTGGCTGCGATGCGTCAATGCCTGGCGCAGCAAATCGCGGCGAAGAAAAGTGTGACCCAGGGCGCGCTCTAGCCTTTCTGTCTGCATTACCGGGTGCCGGAACTGTTGCCCTCGAACTCGATCAGGAGGCTGACATTGGCGAACAGATGCAGTTTCCGGGTATAGGCAAAGGCAATGACGATCTCGTTGCCTTCCTTGCTGATGTCGAGGTCGGCGGAGGTGATGCTGGTTACCGAGTCGATCTGGATGCGCTTGTCGAAAGCCCGCCGGATTTCGGCCACCGATGCGCCCCGGAGTGAAGAGTCCTGCGCCGTCGCCTTGACGTCCCTGAGGAGCGCGTAATAATCGATCACGTCGGGCACGATCTTGAATGCCATCGATGCCACCAACACCAGGAGAATGCCGATCAGGACCAAGCCGGTCAGCGTGACCCCCTGCTGTCGCTTTATCGCATTCATGGTCCGCCCGCCGCCTATCTGAACGACCCGATGCGCTTCAGATCGCTGAAATTGAACCAGATGAAGAATGCCTTGCCAACGATATTCTCATCCGGCACGAAGCCCCAGAAACGGCTGTCCTGGGAATTGTCGCGGTTGTCGCCCATCATGAAGTAATTGCCGGGCGGCACTTCGCAGGTAACGCCGGCACTATTGTAATGACACCTGTCGCGGTAGGGGAAGTCGCTCACCTGGGAGACGAAGGAAGGCGCCTCCGGCTCGATCAGGATCTCGTGTTGCACGTTGCCCAGGGTTTCAAGGTAACGCGGGGTGTAGTAGAGCCGATCGGCATTGAGGTAATCGTCGATCTTCTTCTCCGGCACCTCCTGGCCGTTGATGGTCAGGCGCTTGTTCTGGTAGGAGATCTTGTCGCCGGGCAGGCCCACGACGCGCTTGATGTAGTCGAGCGACGGATTCTCCGGATAGCGGAACACCATCACGTCGCCGCGCTGCGGCGTGCCGATGTCGATCACCTTCTTGTTCAGCACCGGCAGTCGGATGCCGTAGGTGTATTTATTGACCAGGATGAAGTCGCCGACATGCAGGGTCGGAATCATCGAGCCGGAGGGAATCTTGAACGGTTCGACGAGGAACGAGCGCAGCAGGAATACCGCCAGGATCACCGGGAAGAAACTGGCGCCGTACTCGACCCACCAGGGGTCCTTGGCGCCCTTTGGCCGCATTTTTTTCAACCAGAAGAAGTCAAGCAACCAGATCGCGCCGGTGACCACCAGCAGAAGGAAAAGAATCAGGGCAAAATTCATATTTGTTTCCTATCCGTCATTTGTCGCCCACCCGCAGCACCGCGAGAAAGGCTTCCTGGGGAATCTCGACGCTGCCGACCATCTTCATCCGTTTCTTGCCGGCCTTCTGCTTCTCGAGCAGTTTCTTCTTGCGCGAGATATCGCCGCCGTAGCATTTGGCCAGGACGTTCTTCCTCATCGCCTTGATGTTCTCGCGGGCGATGATGTGGGCGCCGATCGCCGCCTGTACCGCGACATCGTACATCTGGCGCGGAATCAGTTCGCGCATCTTGGCGGCGATTTCCCGGCCTCGATACGGTGCATTGGCGCGATGCACGATCATCGACAGGGCATCGACCTTGTCGCCATTGATCAGGATGTCGAGCTTGACCACGTCGGCTGCACGGTACTCCTTGAATTCGTAATCGAGCGAGGCATAGCCGCGGGAGACCGACTTCAGCCGGTCGAAGAAATCCATCACCACTTCGGCCATCGGCATCTCGTAGGTGAGCTGCACCTGGCGACCATGGTAGCCCATATTCACCTGGCTGCCGCGCTTGGCTTCGCACAGGGTGATCACCGCGCCGAGGAATTCCTGGGGCACGAAGATCGTCGTGGTGATGATGGGCTCGCGGATCTCCTCGATCTTCGGCAGATCCGGCAGCTTGGCCGGATTCTCGACGAACACCTCGGCGCCGTCCTTGAGCAGCACCTGGTAAACCACGGTAGGGGCCGTGGTGATGAGATCCTGGTCGAACTCGCGCTCCAGCCGCTCCTGGACGATCTCCATGTGCAGGAGGCCGAGAAAACCGCAGCGGAAGCCGAAGCCCAGCGCCTGCGAGACTTCTGGCTCATAGTGCAGCGAAGCGTCGTTCAGCTTGAGCTTTTCCAGCGAATCGCGCAGCCCCTCGTATTCGTTGGGCTCGATCGGATAGAGGCCGGCGAAGACCTGCGGCTTGAT
>CAIVDC010000084.1 GCA_903904605.1 uncultured Sterolibacterium sp. | reverse complement strand
CGCGAAGGATCGGAAACCGTGCTGTTTCTCTACGGCATCTCTGCATCGAGCGGCACTGAATCAACGTCGATGATCGCCGGCGGTATGGTCGGGGTCGCCGCCGGAATAGCGGTCGGCTATTCGATTTACGCCGGTTTGCTGCGTATCCCGATGCGCTGGCTATTCTCCGCAACCAGTTTCCTGGTCATGCTCCTGGCGGCAGGAATGGCCTCACAGGCAGCTCGCTTCCTGATCCAAGCCGATTTGCTGCCGGGCCTCGCCACCCCGCTATGGGATGTCTCGGCGATGCTCCCCGAGAATTCCATTTTCGCCATTCTCCTGCACAGCCTCGTCGGTTATGAACCCCGTCCGGCAGGAATGCAGATGGTGTTTTACGTGATGACTGCCATCACCATCATGATTGGCATGAAATGGGCCAGTCAAACTGTCCCTTCTCAAAACAAGGATGCCCCATGAAACCGATCTCGCTCTGCTTCGCCGGACTTTTCTCTGCTGCCGCACTCGCAGGCCCGGCCGACTATGTCTATACGCCCAATGTCGAATACGGCGAGCGCGAACTCGACTTCAAGTTCGGCTCGGGCAAACCCCCTTCGGGAGACAGGCAGCAGGCTGACAGCATCGGCTTCGGCTACGGCGCCGCCGAGAACTGGTTCACAGAGATCTACCTGAAGTACGAACGCGCGGGGAGCATGGGCAACCATCTGGACGCGGTCGAATTTGAAAACAAATTTCAGCTCACCGAAACCGGAAAATATCCAGTCGACGTCGGCTTCATCACCGAAATTGAAATCCCGCGCCAGAAGGGCGGCGCCTACGAATTCAGGTTCGGCCCCTTGTTCCAAACTGAATTCGGCAGGTTGCAGCTAAATGGCAACCTGCTGCTCGAGCGAAAATACCGCGGCAATGCGGATGTCGATGAGGGACCACACAACACCGACATCGGCTACCAATGGCAGATCAAGTATCGCTGGCTGCGCGAGTTTGAACTTGGCCTCCAGGGCTTCGGCGAAATGGGCAAATGGAACGCATGGGATGCCCGGGATCTGCAGAACCATCGCCTCGGCCCGGCCGTCTTCGGCAAGATCGGCGTTGGCAAGCATCAGACTATCTCTTACAACGCCGCCTGGTTGATCGGCGCAAGCCGAATTGCGCCGGACAACACCTTCAGGATGCAGCTCGAATACGAATTCTAGACGTTAAACCGGAAGACCGGACGGCAGGCCGCGCCGCTATTGGAGATGCGGACTTCCGTCTTCATTTCGTACCCGCTTTCATACCCGCTTCTGAGATAGCGGCGGTATGGTCTGGCATCGCCGCGTCGAAGTCCAGATTGTCGCTGACCGGGGCGGACGGAATCCGGTAACCCATCGCCCGATACCCGAGCTGGCGCCGGTGCCACATGCGCAACAGGGCCGGGTGGCCGGCGTCGACGAAGTCGATGATGCGCACGCGGGTCTTGTTCGCATGCTCGCGGTGCAATCGACCGGCGTACTGTTGCAGCGTGCCCTTCCACGAGATCGGCATGGCCAGCACCAGGGTATCGAGCGGCGGGTGGTCGAAACCTTCGCCGACCAGCTTGCCTGTGGACAGCAGCACGCGGGGCGCGTCGGGTGGCTGGGCATCAAGTTCGCTGACCACTGCCGCTCGCTGCTTCTTCGACATGCG
>CAIVDC010000083.1 GCA_903904605.1 uncultured Sterolibacterium sp. | reverse complement strand
TCCATGTAGTCGTCGTAGTTGCCCGGATAGACCTTGAGCGTGCCGTAGTCCAGGTCCGCCATGTGGGTGCACACCTGGTTCAGGAAGTGGCGGTCGTGGGAGATGATGATCATGGTGCTGTCGCGCTGGTTGAGCACGTCTTCGAGCCAGCGGATGGTGTTGATGTCGAGGTTGTTGGTCGGTTCGTCGAGAAGCAGGATGTCGGGATTGGAGAACAGCGCCTGGGCCAGCAGCACGCGCAGTTTCCAGCCGGGCGCCACTGCGCTCATCGGGCCGCCATGCTGCTCGGTCGGAATGCCGGCGCCCTGCAGGATCTCGCCGGCGCGCGATTCCGCGGTATAGCCGCCGTACTCGGCGAATTTCGACTCGAGTTCGGCGGCATGAAGGTAGTCTTCCTCGGTCGCCTCCAGGTTGGCGTAGATGGCGTCCTTCTCCTGCATGCAGGACCACATCTGTTCGTGGCCCATCATGACCACGTCGAGCACGCGCTGCTCCTCGTAGGCGAACTGGTCCTGCTTGAGGAAGGAGATGCGTTCGTGGGTGTCCACCGAGACGTTGCCGCCCGAGGGCTCGAGCACGCCGGCCAGGATCTTCATGAAAGTGGTCTTGCCCGAACCGTTGGCGCCGATCAGGCCGTAGCGGTTGCCATCGCCGAACTTGACGGAGATGTTCTCGAACAGGGGCTTGGCCCCGAACTGGATGGTAATATTTGACGCGACGAGCATCTGGTTTCCTAACTTGCGCCGGCCTCTTCCAACCGTGGGAAGGAGACCGGAAAAACCGGGAATTGTACCAGTTTTCAAGTACATGCGCCGACATGCGCGGCAACCCCCGTCATCGGCCGGGCGACATCGGCGGTCCGGCGTCAGCAATCGGGGCCAGTCGTGCCGAAGCGCATGTCACAGGAAGATCGGCGGCATGGCGAGCGGACCGTTGATTCGAACGGCTTGCCGGTAGATGAGGTTCTTGCCCCAGTAGACCTCCACATAGTAGGGCTCGGGCCTCACGGGAATCGCCATCCACCCGAATCGGCCATAGACGTCGCTGAAGGACGGCGCACTCCGGCCCAATACCGGGTGGATCAGGAAGACGGTCAGGCCAGGCGCGGGCGTCGAGGTGTTTCGGGCAATTAGCGACCCCTGAACCGGCACCGTCGGGCCCGGATAGACCTGTGCATTTGCCGGGAGCGTCGATGCGACGAACGGCAGGAGGAGGACGAGGAATAGCCGCCAGAATCGTTTGCTCATTGCGGAACTCCGAATGATGCCGGTCCGCCGGGCCCCTGATCGGGCGGGTTGAAGTCGATCGCGCCGATGTTGCCCGAACTTGCCTTGATCTCGCCGACCTTCTTCTTCAGTTCGAGCGTGCCCAGTTCCGCCAGTCGCGGCCCCTGCTGGCGCAACGGAACCACGGTGCTGAACGGCTCGTATCCTGGCGCAGTGGCGACCAGAATCAGCATGGACAGGTCGGGATAGACTTTTCCCTGAACCATGCCAGAGGTCGTTGTCGGGATTTGCCATCTGTTCGGGGAAACGAGGACGGTAACAGGCCCCTCGACGCCCTTGAATTGCCCGTGAAACTCTATGGGCACCACGTCCGGGGGCTGCGAAAAGCGCAGCGACAGGCCGATGAACATCAGTCCCACGAGGAAGAATGCGAGTCCCGGAACCTGGGTATTGATCCGGAATTGCTTTTTCCACTCGATGGTCAGGGCGTCCGTCTTCGGCGTCGCTGCCAGCGTAATGGCCCCCTTCGCGAGCAGCACGATGCCGCCAACCACCATGGCGAGACCGCACAGTGCGGCAATCAGCACGACAACGTCGAATACCGTTATGCTCATGGCGCTTTCCTCATCGTGAACACGTCGTCGGCGGGAATGCGCGGAATGACGATCTTGAGAAAGTGGGTCGAATTGCGCCGCAGCCAGCGGTCGGCCTCCTGGTCGGAGTGAACGACGAACTCGCCTTTGGCGCCGAAGGCGTCGAGAAAATACCTGATCTTGTCCCCGGGCGCGGCGGCGCTGATGCTCAACCGCAGTTCCTTCGGCTGCGCGTCGGCCATCGCGCCGTAGAACAGCTCGAACATCCGTTGCCGGTCGATATAGATCGTGCGCAAAGCCGCGTTCTGGTCGCACTTGTGCACATCCTTGATCACCTGGTCGTGAAACACCCCGGTCAGGTCGGTGTTCTGCTCGTAATTCGCCGTGAGAAACTCGATCATGTAATCGCCGACCGGTTTCTGGTACTCGTCCACCACGAAGACATTGATCTGCATGTGCATGTGATGATCCTCGTCGGCACTAGCCGGATCCTGTACCCGGTCGGAGTACTTGCGCCAGTCCTGCTGGAGAGCCTGATAGTCGGCAAAGCTCGGGCAGGCCAGCGCCGCCAGGAGAAAGCTCTGGAAGTCCGAGTGCTCCTGCGGGGTCTCGTTGTCGCCGGAGATCGTCGGGTCCACGATGCTCGCATGGTCGCGGTGCGGCAGCACTGCCAGGGGGAATTCCATGTCTTCCCCGTACTTGTGCTGCCAGGGGGTGAAGCAGCCGTGCGCGATGGCCGCGGCGTCATTGTGTTGCGCCATGCCGAGCACCGTCGGCGCGTCTTCCCGGGTGAAGTCCAGGGTTGCGCCGTAGGCGTTGAGGTTTGCGGCGGCCACCCTGACCGTGCCGTCGCAGCCGTTCTCATTGACCATCCTGCGCAAGCCGCTCTGGTAGGGCATCGAGCCGACGAGAACGAATGGCCAGACCAGGCCCTCTCCATACACTGTGCCCGGCTGGCTCGAATCGACGTCGAACAGGTCCCTGCAAGCCAGTTCCCACTGGAAGGGCGATCCCAGTTCGAGCCCGTCAAGCATCAGTTTGCCGGTATGGAAGCCGTGCCCCCATCCCTTGGCGACGCGGCCGAGGATGGTTTGCCCGACCGTGGCCAGGCGGGAACCGAAATTGGCCGGAGCGATCATGACCAGACGCTGGGCGGGCATCGCCTCCGGCGCCACCCCCGTGTAATAGCCGGACAACCAGGCGCGCGAGACCAGTCCCCCCGTCGAATGGACGATCAGATCGAAAGGCGTCTTGAGTTCGCCGCTGGCGATCTTCAGCCTGACCGCCGATTCTATCGCCTTGGCGGCATCTGCGATCGCAACATCATCGGCCATCGAGATGTAATCGCTGAGGAACAGGTTGACGGACTGAAAGCCCCTGGCCTTGAGAAACCCTGAAAGCGGAACGAACGAGTCCGATGTGTCCGACCAGCCGTGCAGGATAACGACGGGATTCTTGGTGCGCAGCATGATGCCCCCTCTTCGAGTCGGAGGCCGCCTGCCCTTGCTCCATGCCCTCGCCTGGATCACCTGGCGGCCCCTGCAGTCGCAGGGGGAATCTTGCCGTTAACCCAATGGAATATCAAGGCCCGTTGAACGTTCCGGGGGCATCACGGCTCGACCATCGCATGCCACCAAATGCGGAAATTCCGGCACAGGCCGGCGTCATCGAGATCGGCCGCGGCAATGCCGTCCAGGACGAGCCGGGGGAGCGGATCGCCCGGGCGCAGGGTAAGCATATTGGTGCCCGTCGAGGCAGCCCACATCTTGAACATCTCCGCCGACGTCACCTGATAGGTGGTGTGCCAGTGTGCGATGCCGCCGCCCGCATGCTCGTGGAGAATCTCGAAGTCGAGCCTGATGTCCTTCTGCAGTTTGGTCCGCTGCCAATACTGCCTGATCTGCTCATGTCCCGTCTGCATCGAGAAGGGCGTGTTGTGGTAGCAGCCATCCGCGGTAAAAAGCGCGGCGAGCAAGTTCTCGTCGCTGGTCTCCCAGGCCTTCCGGTAGCCGCGCATGAATGCTTCGACAGCCATGACGAATGTCCCTTTCACAAATGCCGCGACGAGCGGACACGGTTGAATATACGCGCCAGGCCGGCCCTTCTGTTCACGACCGGGCTACACTGCTTTCGGCAGCGAGAAATAGGCCGCCAGAAAGCATGCGGGCCAAACGGCGAACGTTGCGGCAGAAACATAGAACTGCCGCATCGGATTTGCCGTGCGTGAGGCAATGCTCGATATCAGGCCGGCGATGACACCCGCGACGAGCATGGCGCCGAAGAACATGGCAAGGGCTGCCGGCCATGAAAGTTTCCAGGCAATGAAGATGATGAGGGCGATGCGGCTAGCCCAGCTTGCGTAAACCGAAATCCAGAGTGCCGCGCGGAAGGCCCGGCTCTCCCCTCGGTATTGCTCGGCGTGCAGCGCCTGCTCGTGCTCGAATGCGCTACCGATTGCGATGAGGAAGAAAGGAAGGAGGTAGGACATGGCTTCGCGGCGGCCGAGGTGGTCAGCGCCGCGGCCTGCGGCGGCGGCAGCCGCCTTCGGGCGAATGGTTTACCGGCGTGCTCATTGCGGCCTGCCGAGGAAGGCCGCGGTCGTGTAGCGCACTTCTACCCGGCCTTCCGTCTCGAACCGCTGAAAGATGCGCCGAACCTCTAGACCCGCTTCCCGGCCGGCCGCGGAGTCGCTCTCCGGCATATATGAACGGGAGAATACCAGGCTCTGCAGGCCGGCTTCGTCCAGCCGGTGTTGATGCGGCCAGGTCGATTCGGAGGGGACCGAAGCGCCGAAGAAAATCGGGACTTCCCTGCGCTCTTCGAGAGCGGTGCGCGCGTCACGTTTTGCGCCCCCGTAATGCGCAAAGACCTCGTCCAGTGCGACATGGAGCGGATCGGTCGGGACTCTGTCGTTCCAGATCAGGGCAACCTTACCTTGCGGCCGAAGCACGCGCAGACACTCGGCTTTGGCCCGGTCGACCTCGAACCAATGAAACGCCTGCGCTGCGGTGATCAGGTCGACGGAGGATGCCGGAGCGGGCATGGCTTCCGCCGTGCCCTGCACGCTTCGATAGGCCGGAAACCGCCCGAGCAGCCGGTCGGCGGCGGCGCGCATGGCAGCGTTGGGTTCGACGGCGATCACGTCGTAACCGCGCTCGAGAAGTCCCCGCGTGAGAAGTCCCGTGCCGGCGCCGATGTCGGCGACGACGGCGCCCGGGCGCAGGTTGCAGGCAAGCTGCAGCATTTCAAACAGCGGGGCGGGATAGTCCGGTCGCGACGACAGGTAATCGGCGGCCTTGAACGTGAATATCTCGGCCACGCCTCCCTGGGGCCCATAAAGCGATCGCAGTTCGGCGCCGGAATCAATGGGCATGAACGTCGGCGATTGCCTGCTCGGTTGACGAAGACGACATCGTCCTTCGCTTGCGCCGCGATACTGATTGCAGTGGCTTTGACCGGACCGCTCGTGCCCGGCTTTCCGCCGTGGGCTTCCGTTCTCGCGTGGCGCAGCGCATATGAGCCATCCTCATGGTCGGGGGCCGGTTCGGCGCGAGGAAGTATACCCTGGCGCGCGAGTCCCGTTGTTGACGCCCGGGTTTCGGCTTCCCCCGCCGGGCGGCGCAAAGACTGCGCAGCTCTGGTCTTGTCAGAGGCTCCGGCTCATGAAGGCGCTGTTAGGGTCTTCGACATAGTCGCCGAATGGTCGGCAGAAGGCGAACCCCTGGTTCTCGTAGAGCCTCCTTGCGGGCTCGAATTCTTTCATCGAGCCCGTCTCCAGGCTCAATCTCGCATATTGCCGGCTGCGAGCCTCCTGAATAATGCGGGCCAGGATGGCTTTCGCTATCCCTCGTCGGCGCATTGCCGTGCTCGTTCGCATCGATTTGATCTCGCCATGCGTCGAACTCAGTTCCTTGAGCGCGCCGCAGCCGAGCAATCTGCCGTCTTCCCAGCAGGTCCAGAAAGTGATCTCCGGCTTGCGAAGTTCGTCGAGATCCAGGGCATGCACGCTTTCGGGCGGCGAAATCTGCCGCATATTGCTCAAGTGTTCTTCGAGCAGGGCGCGAATTTCCGGGCCGGACAGATCGTCGATAATTATCTGCATGGACCTAAGTCGTCGTCGCCGACATCAGCGCTCGAGCGTGATGGCCAGATTGATCGCGGCGACGATCGTTAGAACGACCATGATCATGGCCAGCCATAGCACCCTGATCCGATTGACCTCGACCCGCTTGATCAGTTGCGTGTTCTGATCGGCGAGGGCTTTTATCAACTCCGAGGACTCCAGCATCTGATTGTGCAAGTCCGAAACTTCCGCTTCAGCGGCGGCCATTTGCGCCTGCAGTCTGGCAATGGATTGCGCTTCGGGCGATAGTGCCGGTTGCGCGCTTGCGGCCGGCAATTCCACCTCCGGCGGCTTCTTGGCCACGGCGCTCCAGAGCCTCTTGGCTCCGTCGGCGACCTTCGGCGCATTGCTGATGACGTCGCCCCAGGGAACCATTTTCAGAACGGAAAGCCAACCGATCGCCATTTATCAATCCTTCGTGGATGTGCAGCCGTTTAAGGACGGCAAGCGGCGGGGCCGGCTTGCCGGTGCCCGCTGGCCGATGAGTCGGCCAGCTTTGCGTTCAGGCTTCGCTCAGTATGCCGGCAAGAGCCTCCGCGGAAATTGTTTTAGCCTGGGCAAAGCCGCCGACAAACCGGACCGAGTTCGGCAATATCGCGAACAGCGAGAAGTCGGAAAAGGTGAACATCTCGGCGCTTTGAGGAAACCTTGACAGGTAGGCGGCTTTTGCCTCGGCATGGCCTTTGGCCGAGTCGGTGTATGGCTCAGCCACGCCCTGTATCGTGACCCGCGCCAATGCCTGTACGGGAAGTTCCGGAGCCGGCGACGCAACGACCAGGAGACTCACTCTCGGATCAAGCAACATGTCCTTCGTGTGGGCCGCGAGTTGACTGACGTGAATGGCGAAGCCCAGGCCTCCGGGAAGGACGGCGAAAGGAACCATGGAGACATAAGGATGACCTTCGTGAAGCGTCCCGAGGGAAGCCACTTGTTGTGCCCGCAGCAGTTCGCGGAGTGTCCGGGCGTAGGCGTTATTCATCGGCTCGGGCAGCGGTCTGTTGTCAAGAGTGAACGATTACCGGCCGCCGCAGGCGGACCGGTAGATGGGCGGCTTAGCCACCTGTTGTCGGCCGCGCACGTCCATGCGCAAGGTAATAATTGAGTCGGTCTTGCCGGTCTTGCGTGAACTGCCGGCAGTGATCCTCCGCAGACGACGCAACAAACTTGTCGCCTTCCGGCCGGCAAGCGGTTGTTGGGTGCACGTGCGGGTTGCGCGATTCGGGGTCGATATCTTCATGGGGAACCGTGGGCGGATGAAATTGGGGCGGCCAGGGGAGATTCGATCGTCTGACCCAAGGCGTTGTCCACCACGAGCGGCGTGTCGAAGTACCGGATGACCGGCTGGCTGCCATAGGCGTCGAGTATGCGCTGACGCCACGCCTGATCGTGGGCACGTTCGGCAGCCTCCCGGTTCTCCCAAAGGTACAAGGCGCCGGCCTGCTTCGCCACCGGGTCGTAGAGGAACGTCTTGCGGATCAGTTCCGCGGCGTCCCGCCAGCGCGGTGCAACCTCACGCATCCCTTGCACAACCTCGTCTCGCCCGATGTCGGCCGGCAGATCGAAAAGAACGTATTCGGAGATCATGCGTTGCTCCATGCAAGAGTGGGGAAGAAAGGAGTTGCACGGGTTCAGTCAGGGCGCCCGGCGCTCAAGGTAACATAGGTCCCACGGCAGGTGAAGCCCTCGACCCAGCAGGCGTCCTCGACGGCGCTGCGCCCCGGCATCTGTTCCATTGACCCAGCCAACGTCGGTGCCGGGCTTGGCCTTCAAGCCGGGATTCGGGCATCCGATGATCCGGCAGAACAGCAGCCGTTCTTGCCACGATCAAGCCATCACACTGCCGCCTCGCTTCCGGCGGTTTTGCCCTTATGGCCGGCAAGGGCATTTCAGGGTTTCATCGCCAAGCCATTATTCCCAGCGTGCAAGCGCCTGATCGATCTGAGCAATTACATATGGCCTATGTTCAATTGTCAAAGTGCTGATGCAGATGTAGGCTGACTTCGTCCATTGAGCGGTTTGAATTTCATGAGCGCACTGATTGAAAAAGCCTTCTTCTTGCGGGAGATGGAACGGGTCTGCGGCGGCGATTTCGCCCGCGCGAGCGAGGATCGGGTTCTTGCGCTTCGTTTCCTTCCCTTCGCTTCCGTGAAGTGCTTTTGCAGCGGAGCGGAATGACTTCGAGCCTGGCATCGGTTGGGCCGATTGTTTGACCGCGAGGCGATCCTACCCACGATCTTGTTCGGATATATTCCTGAGGAACGCAATGCTCACCACCAATTTTGCAGTTGCACTGCTGATGCTGCTCCTAATACTGGTGCTTGTCCTGGCGATCTTCGGGCTCGACCGGCTCTGGTACAAGTTGCACCCCGCGGAAGCGGCTCTCCAGTCAATGATCGCAAGGGCGATCGAGATCCGGGATAATCCTGCCCTGAATCGTCGCAGCGCAACGGGGGATCGCCGTGCGGCAGCAAGGAGCTCTGCCCCGGACAGGCGAATGATTCACTGCTAGCGACGGCAAGAACCGGCGTTCCTTCCGTCACGCCACGCCGAGGCGACAGAACCCGGACCGGTGCGCTCTCGGCGCTTCATCAGCCCGCGGCCTGTTCCTCCTCGGCGTCAGCGACCCTCATTCGTGGGCAATGGTTTTCTCGGTGAACAAATAGTCCTTCAGCTCCTTCGAAAAGGCGGGATCCTTGCGCCGGATCCACTCCAGCACCATGGAAGCATGTTCCTTTTCCTCGTCGCGATTGTGTGCAAGGATTGCCTTGAGTTCCTTGTCCGTGCAGGCATCCGCACGCTGGTTGTACCAATCGACGGCTTCAAGTTCCTCCATCAACGAAACGATTGCTCTATGCATGTCGCGCGTTTCGCTGGACAGTTCTTCAACGGGTTCGTGGTAACCGACACTGGACATGATCTTCTCCTCTAGGGTGGTTTGCTTACAGGGTGTGGCTCAAAGCAGAATTGGCCGGCCCAGGATTCGGGCCCGTGCGCGGATGGCCGGTTGGCGATTTTGTCGAAGAGGCATGGTCTCATGGCTTGGGGATGCGGAATCGGCTGATCATCAGCGAGCCGGAAAGCGCAAACAGGAGAACGAGGGGATGAAGCTTGAAGCCGGCCAGGGTGACTTCGCCGAGCCATAGGTCCTGGCGCACTGCGCCGGACCATGCCGCCAGCGCCAGGAGCAGGACGAGAAGTATCGAGGTCGGTATGGGCGTTCCTTCGAAGTACTTCACCTTGTCGCTTCCCTGGGACAGTGTTTCCGCCGTAACGTTGTACCGGGCCAGGCGCGAAACTCCGCAGGCGACGAAGAAGACCAGGACGATGCGGTCGTATAGACCCTGCATGCCGCAGCCGTAACCGATGATCGCGGGAGCCACCCCGAAGGAGATGACATCGGCGAGGGAGTCGAGCTCCCGACCCAGAATTGAAGTCTTCTGCCGCCACCTGGCGATGCGGCCGTCCAGGATGTCGAAGATCAATGCGGCAAAGACCAGGCTGCACGCAAAGTAGAGGTGCCTGACGTCATGCAGTTCGAGGTAGCTCATGACGGAAAACAGTGCCCCGGTGCCGCAGATCGCGTTCGCGAGCGTGAACCAGTCCGCCAAGTGGAACTCGCGGATCATCGAGAACGGCTTGTGCGTCGTGTTTGTCGGCATTGGCTGCAACTCCCTCGATTTGCTCGTGCGCGTCATCGTACTGATACTGGCCGGAGGCCGTCGGCACGAGAACCGGCTTAGGCTTCACCTTTCGCATAGAGATAAGTGGGATGCCCCCACACCGGTGGCAGAGTCGCCCTGACTTCGAAACCGAGAGACTCGTACAGGCGGCGCGCTTCAGGCATCAGCTCGCTTGTTTGAAGCAGGAGATCGGCAGCCCCATCCGCCTTTGCCATGGCCAGGCACCGCTCCATGAGCATCCGGCCGATGCCTGCAGCTCTTCGGGCAGGGGCAACTCCGAGCAATTGAATATGTGCGCTGTTGCCTGTGAACAGCGGGTGTTGCGTTGAGTTGGGCGCGAAGTAGGCCACGCAGCCGCAGATCCCTTCTTCCGAGATGGCGACCAGCCAGGTTCCGTGCTCCGCATACTTTGCCCGCGCACTTGGCAGAACTGCGGCAAATGCCCGGCCGTCTTCGGCCGGCATGCGTGCGATCACACCCGCGTAGGCAGCCGCGAGCAGCGCATCAACGATGTCTGACTCTGCATCGGCAGCGGGACGAACGTCCATGTGCAAGCCCGCTTTCAGCATTGCCGGCGCCCAGCCTTCGCGCCCGCCTCGGCGCTTCGCCAGCCGGGCACGCCTGCTTGGAACAGTCGAAGGCGGTCGGACTCCGTCAGCTGAAAACGAGGACCGAAGCTCGGCTTGGCCCCGCTGCTTACGTCGCGCAGGCCCTCAGGAGGCATGTCTTCCCGGTCCCGCAGGTGGTGGTGGATGGCAGTCATGTCTCTGTTCTTGAATCGCTCGATCACCATGAAAAAGCAGCGGCGCCTCCGCAGCTGAAGACTGGATCGTCCGGTCTAGTCGTCCAAGAGGCCGCCCTTGTAGAAGCTCCAGGCGCTGCCGTCGTGCAGGTAGAAGTGGCCGTCGGCACAGAAGTCCTTGCCCGGGAAGTATTCACGATATGCGCGGGGAACGAGACGCTCCAACTGTTCGTCCGAAAGCTCGTCGAACTCGTTTGGGCTGATCGGCTGGCCGACCCTGAACTTGCGTGATTTCATGGGCTGTGATGTCGTGAATTGCAGGGCGGCAGCGCCCCGGCTTCCGTCGCTCGGTGTCGAATTCCCATAGCGAGGGCCTCCTTGGAACTGAACGGAATTCTACCGCGACTGCGATGCCGAGCGCCTGACGGCCGGCCGCCGCGCTTGACGAGTCCGATAGATCCGGTATTGCCTGGCTGAATGTTGGCCTCGAGACGGTGGAGCCTGAGCTTGGCGATGAGTGACGTTGTCTTACCAGGCCGTTATTGCTTCCTGGCTCGCCCAGTAGGATATGGAGATTTCGATTTCCTGCCTTGCGCTCTCGAAGTCAAGAAAGCCCGGTTGTTCGGAGGCCAGTTCCAGCATTTGTTGCGCTGTTTCCCCATGGCCGTTGTCACCGTCAGTGCGGACGGACGTAAAGATGAGCGCGAAGTATGGCGGCCGCGGCGTTTGCGCGACGGAAGACATCTGCACGCCTTTCCTGGCAGCCCGACGTGGAAGTAGGCGGACGCTGCCCGGCATTATCGCGCAGCGTCCCTCTGGCGCGCGGCTTGGGCATTTCCCCGCAGCCAGGCTAGGACCTCGTCAGCATTCTGGTCCGGCGGGAAGACGGGATAGAAAATCTTCTCGATCCGTCCATCGTGCGCGATTAGGGTCAGGCGCTTGAATAGCTCCATCCCGGCCACCGTGAATGTGGGGAGCCGCATCGCGCTCTTGAGCCGCAACGTGCTGTCGCTCACCAACTGGAACGGCAAGTGCAGCCGGTCTCTGACTTCGCGTTGATATTCCGTGGTCTGGGTGCTCAACCCGAACACCCCGGTGTTTAGCGCCTTGAGCTCTGCGTAGTGGTCGCGAAAGCCGCACGACTGAGGCGTGCAGCCACGAGCGCCGGGGATTCCATCCCACCCGTCGGGCAGCGGTATGTCCGGGCGTCCCGTCATCGGGTAGACATAGATTGCCCAGCGGCCGCGCAACTCTGCCAAGTTGACGCTTGCGCCATCCGTGCTGTCGAGCGCGAGATTGGGGAGGTGCGAGCCTTCGAGGTGCGACGCAGCGCCGTCGTCGACCGGCGCCGGAAGGCCCTTGGGCAGTTGAGAGAGGTTTGTGCTCATGAAACTCCTTCCGTGTGGGATGCTTGGCGCAATTTGGCGCCCGGGATTCCTCGTGGCTGGCCAATGAACGCTAGGCGCCGTATGGGAGCTTGGAGGCCATCATCTTCCTCCGGTCAATCTTGCGCCCGTCGACAATGAACGTTCCGTCGCCAACAGCGTGAACCATGCGCTTCTCCTTGCGCGCGCTATCGATGCATGCGGCAACCCCTTCCAGCACGACGATGTTGTGCTTCTTGACGATGTCGATGACCTTGCACTCTATGTTGGCGAGGCACTCCTTGATCAAGGGCGACGTGACGACTCTGCCCCGCACAGGAGTGAGCCTGAACTCGGCAAACTTGTCCGTGTCTGCCCCGGAGCACGTTCCTATGCCGACGACCTCGTCCAGCATGTCCACCGTGGGAATGGCAATGACGCACTCCCTATTCTTTCGCAGCGCCGCGAAAGAATGATTCCATACGCCCGTGGCAATGGCAAATACCGGAGTGAAATCCAGCACCATGGTCCAGGAGATAGTCATGATGTTGTCCTTCTGCCCATCATGGGTCGTCACGAGGACGACAGGTCCCGATTCCATCAGGGTGAAGGCTTTGCTCAGTTGCAACTGACGCATGAGAGCTCCTCGTGATACTTCCTTGTCCTATGGCCGGGCCGAGCCGGCACGCCCGACGACATTAAGGCACCCGACGTCCGAATTGAAGGCTGATGCGGCTATTCGCGCAGCGTCCGGTGGATTGATGGGTTGAGCATCTCATTCCTAGTGTGTCCAGATCCGCAGGACACGAACCGTTCTCTCTTTGGCAAAGCGGTTGGGCCTTGGGGCCGAAGCGCTCATGCTCATCCCAGGACGCCGGGATTGCTCTGCCAGACGGACCATGTGAGGGCACTCGCGAAACTGACCCACGCAAAGTAGGGCAGCAACAGGATTCCAGCCAGCGGCCGCACATGCCAGAACGCAATGATCGTTGCAGCAATTAGCGCGAGCAATACGAGCACATCGGCGAACGCCCCTGCGCCAAGGTGCCAGGCGAAGAACAGCCACGACCAGAGTGCGTTGACGGCCAGTTGTGCGGCAAACAGGGCGACGGGAAGTGCGTGCCAATTCTGTTTCGGCTGGCGCCAGACCAGCCAAGCGGCGACGCCCATCAGCGCATAGAGGACTGACCAGGCCGGGCCAAAGACAATTGGCGGCGGTGCCCACAACGGACGAGCAAGCTGCGAGTAGAAGGATACGGCTTGGACGGAAGCCAGCGCGCCGACAGTAGCGGCTGCGAACGCCAAACCCAGCCACGCGACTAATCCTGCGACCTGCTGAGTGGTTGAGCGACGATGCATTGCGACGAAGGGCCGAACGCTCAAGCTAACCGGCCCCCCGCTTGCAGGCGGTCTGTGTTGAGTGATGGGATGGGCTCCCTCTCTTTTTCGGCGCACGCTGTGCGCAGCTGTCTTTCATTTGGCGTGGAGGTCAGCACCGATCAACTCCGAGGAGGAATCCGAAATGCATGCTACTACGGTTGCTGTCGATCTTGCAAAGAGCGTCTTCCAGTTGGCCGTGTGCCGACGCGCCCTGGAAGGTCGTCGAAGCGCATCGCCTGACGCGCACCCGGTTCGAGCGCCGGTGTCGAAGCCATCAGTCGGGTGTTGGCCGATCCGAATTCGGCAGTACCCGGACTGATCCGGGCTTCGATGAAGTTGCTGGTCGAGGAAATCCGTCTGCTCGAAGCCCGCATCGCGCAGTTGGCGCGCGAACTGTGGCGCGTGTTAGCGGTTGCCCCACAGCGCGCTTAGATGGCGTCGCTCTTCGGCGGCGGAATTTGGCGTCGGCGAATTGGTGACGGGTAGACGAAACAGGGGCTGGCGGACCCCTGTGGAAGAGAAGACCGCCGATGATTAGAACGG
>CAIVDC010000082.1 GCA_903904605.1 uncultured Sterolibacterium sp. | reverse complement strand
TGATCCTCTTCGACGAGGTTGAGAAGGCCCACCCCGACGTCTTCAACGTGCTCCTCCAGGTCTTGGACGACGGCCGCATGACCGACGGTCAGGGCCGCACCGTGGACTTCAAGAACACCGTCATCGTGATGACTTCCAACCTCGGCAGCCAGATGATCCAGCAGATGTCCGGCGACGACTACCAGGTGATCAAGCTCGCCGTGATGGCCGAGGTGAAGACTTTCTTCCGCCCGGAATTCATCAACCGCATCGACGAGATGGTGGTGTTCCATGCACTCGACGAGAAGAATATCGCCGCGATCGCCAGGATCCAGTTGGGCTATCTGGAGAAGCGACTGGCCAAGCTGGAGATGACGATGGAAGTCTCGGAGGCGGCGCTGAAGGAATTGGCCACTGCCGGCTTCGACCCGGTGTTCGGCGCGAGACCCTTGAAGCGGGCCATCCAGGAGCGGATCGAGAATCCGCTGGCGAAACAGATTCTCGAAGGCAGGTTCGCCGTCAGGGACAGGATATTCGTCGATGCCCAGCGCGGCCAGATCAGCTTCGAGAAGCGGGCCCCGTAGGCCGGGCTTCGGACCGAGCTAGGTCCCGCCGCCGAGTTGGCGGTGGCGGAAGCAGTCGACGCTGTGGTCGTTGACCATGCCCACGGCCTGCATCAGCGAGTAGCAGATGGTCGCGCCGACGAACTTGAAGCCGCGCTTCGACAGGTCCCGGGAGAGGGCCTCGGAGCGCGGCGTCTTTGCCGGCAGTTCGGCTTGATGGTGCCAAGCGTTTTGCACGGACGCGCCGTCGACGAAGCGCCACAGGTAGGCGTCGAAACTGCCGAATCGGTCCTGCAGTTCGAGGAAGCGGCGGGCGTTGCTGACTGCGGCATCGATCTTGAGCCGATTTCTCACGATGCCGGGGTCGGCCAGCAGGCTGGCGAGTTTCGCCTCGGGATAGCGGGCGACCTTGGCCGGATCGAAACCGTCGAAGGCGGCGCGATAGTTGTTCCGCTTTCTCAGGACGGTCAGCCAGGAGAGTCCCGCTTGCGCCCCTTCGAGGATCAGATACTCGAACAGGGTGCGGTCTTCATGCACCGGCACGCCCCATTCGCTGTCGTGGTAGGCGACATAGAGCGGGTCGGCGCCGCACCAGGCGCAGCGGCTCGGGCCTGGCGGCCCGGTCAATTCAGCACCAGCACGCCGCGCTTCAGCCCTGGGTCTTCGGGATGCTGGGACAGGACGAAGCCGAGGGCGGAGACGAACTTGATCATGCGCCGATTCTCGGCCAGGAAGTCGCCGGTCATGAACTTCAGGCCGCGGCTCCTGGCCGTGTCGATCAGCACCGACATCAGGCGGTGTGCCAGGCCCTTGCCTTGCCAGGCATCGGCGACGACGATGGCGAATTCGCAGGATTCGGCGTCCGGGTTGGTGGCATAGCGCACCACACCGAGTTCCAATTCCCGGTCGTGTTCCTGGGTCGTGGCGACGAAGGCCATCTCGCGGTCGTAGTCGATCTGGGTGAGACGGGTCAGTTGCGACTGGCTCAGTTCACGGATGGTGTTCATGAAACGGAAATACCGGCTCTCCGCCGACAGTTCCTTGACGAAGGCCTGCTCGAGCCGGGCATCTTCCGGCATGATCGGCCGGATCGTCACGTTCACCCCCTCCTTGGTCCGGTAGCGCACCGTCATGTCCGAAGGATAGGGATGAATCGCCATGTGGTCGTAGCGACCCATATTGGGCGGCAGTGCGGCGATCACCATGCGGCAGTCGGCGGCGACGGCGCCATGCTCGTCCACGATCAGCGGATTGATTTCAACCTCGCGCAGCCAGGGCAGTTCGCAGACCATTTCGGATACGCGCAGCAATACTTCTTCGATCGCTTCCAGGCTCACCGCCGGCATCCTGCGCAAGCTGCCGAGACGGGCGATATGCTGCGTCGTCTGGATCATGTCGGCGATCAGCACGTCGTTCAGGGGCGGCAGCGCGACCGCCCGTTCGCGCCCCGCTTCGACGCCCGTGCCGCCTGGCCCTAGCGTGATGAAAGGCCCGAAAATGTCGTCCTGGGTCATGCCGACCATCAGCTCCCGTCCGTTCGGCTTGACGATCATCGGTTCGATGCTGATGCCGTTGATCACCGCATCGGGATGGTTCCTCGTCACCTCTTCGAGGATATCCTGGTAGGCCTCCTGCACCGCAGGCAGCGTGCCGAGATTCAGCCGCACGCCGCCCGACTCCGACTTGTAGACGATTTGCAGCGAATCGACCTTCATCACCACCGGCAGGCCTATTTCCCGTGCCAGATTCACTGCCTCGGCGGCAGAACGCGCCACCATGGTTTGTGCGATCGGAATGTGGAAGGCCGCCAGGAGTGCCTTCGATTCCATCTCGGAGAGCACGCGACGGCCGCCGGCGAGGGCGGTCTCGATCACCAGGCGGGCGCTTTCCAGGCGCGGCGGAGTATGTTCCGAAAGTGACGCCGGCGTCTGCATCAGGAGCTTCTGGTTTCGGTAATAGCTGGAGATGTGCGCGAACAGCTGCACGGCCGGTTCGGGCGTGCGGAAGGAGGGGATGCCCGCTCCCTTGAACAGCATTCGCGCCTCGCGCACCTGGTCTTCGCCCATCCAGCAGGTCACCAGCGGCTTGTCGGATTTTTGGGCGAGCTCAATCACCACGCGCGCCGCCTGGGTCGGGTCGCTCATCGCCTGCGGGGTCAGGATGGCCAGGACGCCATCGACGTTGCGGTCCTCGAGGCAGGCGGAGAGGGCCTCGGCGTAGCGGGCCGGGCCGGCGTCGCCGACGATGTCGAGCGGGTTCGAGTTGGACCAGGTCGCCGGCAGCTTGTCGTTCAGCCTCTTGCTCGTGGCCGGGTCGAGTGTGGCCAATGGAACGCCGATGTCGGCGGCATGATCGGCGGCCATCACCCCGGGCCCGCCGCCGTTGGTGATGATGGCGAGCCGGTTGCCGCGGGGATGGAAATGCGAGAACAGCGCCTGGGCCGCGGCGTACATCTGGCCGACCGAAGCCAGGCGGACCACGCCGGCGCGGCGCAATGCCGCATCGAAGACGTCGTCGGCGCCGACCACGGCCCCGGTGTGGGACAGCACCGCCTGTTCTCCCGCCGGATGGCGGCCGACCTTGATCAGCAGCACCGGTTTGCAGCGCGCGGCGGCGCGCAGGGCGCTCATGAAGCGGCGCGCGTTGCGGATGCCCTCGATGTAGAGAAAGATATTTTCCGTCCTGGGGTCGGCGACCAGGTAGTCGAGGGTTTCGCCGAAGTCGACATCGCTCGAAGTTCCCAGCGAAATGACGCTGGAGAAACCGACGTTGTTGGGCAGCGCCCAGTCGACGATGGCGGCGCACAGCGCTCCCGACTGCGAGATCAGGCCGATGCTGCCGGGGTTGGCGCTGCCGTTGGCGAAGGAGAGATTCACGCCGCTTCCGGGGCGCATGATGCCGAGCGTGTTGGGGCCGAGCAGACGCAGCCTGTGGCGGCGCGCGTGATCCAGCGCGGTACGCTCCAGCGCCGCGCCGTCGGGGCCGGTCTCGGAAAAGCCGCCGGAAATGACGATCGCGCTCCGGGTGCCGGCAAAACCGCAGGCTTCGACGATTCCCGGCACCACTCGCGCCTGGGTGCAGATGACGGCCAGATCGAGCCGTTGCGGAATGTTCCCGACCGCAGCGTAGCAGGGCTGGCCGAAGACGGTCTTGTGCCGGGGATTGACGAAGTACAGCTGGCCCTTGTAGCCCGAGTCGAGCATGTTGCGAACCAGGGTGTTGCCGATCGAGGACGGGGTCTCGGACGCGCCGATGATGGCGACCGACTGGGGTTCGAAAAGCGGGCTTAAGTAATGTCGTTCATAGTTCATGTCGGTTTTCCTGGCGCTACACTAGCACAGTGCGTCTCCGGGGCCATAGGACTCGCCGCGAAATCGGACGAATGCCTGCCAGGGTGTATTATTTCGCCTATTGCACTGCAACAGGAGCATCGATGAGTTTAAGCGGTTCCAATGAGCGCTCCAGCCTGGGTCCTCTGGCGCTGGCGGCGCTGGGGGTGGTCTATGGCGACATCGGTACCAGCCCGCTCTATACCATGAAGGAGGTCTTTGCCGGTGCGCATCACCCGGTGCCGATCACGCCCGAAAACGTCCTGGGCATCCTCTCGCTGGTCTTCTGGTCGCTGATGATCGTGGTCACGGTCAAGTACGTGTCCTTCATCATGCGTGCCGACAACAAGGGCGAAGGCGGCATCATGGCGCTGATGGCCCTCGCGCTGCGCCCGACCGAGGACGGTTCGCGGCGCCGCAACGCGATCCTGTTTCTCGGCCTGTTCGGTGCGGCCCTGTTCTACGGAGACGGCGTGGTGACCCCGGCGATCTCGGTGCTTTCCGCAGTGGAGGGCCTCGAGGTCGCGACGCCGGCCTTGAAAGCCTATGTGATTCCGCTCACCCTGGCCGTGCTGCTGCTGCTGTTCATGTTCCAGAAGAAGGGCACGGCCGGCATCGGTGCGCTGTTCGGGCCGGTGATGATGTTGTGGTTCGCCACGCTGGCGGTCCTGGGCGTGACCAATATCGCCGCTGCCCCGGCGGTGGTCGCCGCGCTCGATCCTTTCCACGGTCTGGTCTTCCTCGCGACGCACCCGCTCCTGGGCTTCTTTTCGCTGGGCGCGGTGGTGCTGGCGCTGACCGGCGCCGAGGCGCTTTATGCCGACATGGGCCACTTCGGCCGCAGGCCGATCCAGCTCGCCTGGTTCTGCATGGTGCTGCCGGCCCTGGTGCTCAACTATTTCGGCCAGGGTGCGCTGCTCTTGAGCCACCCCAAGGCGATCGAGAATCCCTTCTACCTCCTGGCGCCGAGCTGGGCGCTCTACCCCCTGGTGGCGCTGTCCACGGTGGCGACCGTGATCGCGTCGCAGGCGGTGATCTCCGGCGCCTTCTCGATCACCCAGCAGGCGATACAACTGGGCTACTCGCCGCGTCTCGAGGTGCAGCATACCTCCGACCGCGAGATCGGCCAGATCTATCTGCCGGGCATCAACTGGTCCATGCTCCTCGCCGTGGTGGCGCTGGTGCTGGGCTTCGGCTCCTCGACCAACCTGGCCGGCGCCTACGGCATCGCCGTCACCGGCACGATGCTCATCACCAATGTTCTCGCCGTCTGCGTGACGCGCTGGCTGTGGCATTGGGGCTGGTGGCGGGCGATCCTCGGCGCCTTGCCGTTCGTCCTCATCGATACCGCCTTCTTCTCCGCCAACATCGTCAAGCTCTTCGACGGCGGCTGGTTCCCCCTGGTCTTCGGACTCGGCGTGTTCCTGTTGCTGACCACCTGGAAGCGGGGGCGGCGGCTGCTCTATCTGCATCTGGAGCAGGATGCGATCGACCTGAAGTCCTTCATCCACAGCCTGAGTCTGGGCGGGACGACGCGGGTTCCCGGTACCGCGGTGTTCATGACGCCCAATCCGGATGGCGTGCCGCAGGCGATGCTGCATAGCCTGAAGCATTACAAGGTGGTGCACGAACGCATGGTGATGGTGACCGTCAAGGTGCTCGACGTGCCGCGCGTGCCCAATGCGCAGCGGGTGACCGTGGAGGCGCTGAGTCACAATTTCTGGCGGGTCAAGGTGTATTACGGCTTCATGGACGAGCCCGACCTGCCGCAGGCGCTGGAGTGGGGCGCGGAACAGGGACTGGACCTGGACATGATGGACACTTCCTTCTTCCTCGGCCGCGAGACCCTGATACCGAGTCTGAGTTCGGAGATGGTGATGTGGCGGGAAAAACTGTTCATCGCCATGTTCCGCAATGCCGGCAGCGCCACCAGCTTCTTCAAGCTCCCGGCCAACCGCGTGGTCGAACTCGGCTCGCAGGTGGTGCTGTGAATTCGCCGGCCGCCCCTTCAGCCTGGGTCCGACGCTTCGCCCCTTTGCTCGGATCGGGCGGCACGGTGCTCGATCTGGCCTGCGGCGGCGGGCGCCATACCCGGCTCCTGGCCGGCATGGGTTTCTCGGTCGAGGCGGTGGATCGCGATGAGGAAGCGCTCGGCACCCTGGCCGATCTCGGCAATGTCACCACGCGCTGCGCCGATCTCGAAGGCGGGCCCTGGCCCTTCGGCGGCCGGGACTTTGCCGGCATCGTCGTCACCAACTATCTCTGGCGGCCGCTCCTGCCGCTGTTGCTGGCGGCGCTCAGTCCCAACGGCGTACTGATCTACGAAACCTTCATGCTCGGCCACGAGCGCTTCGGCAAACCTTCAAACCCGGCTTTCCTGCTGCGCCCCGGCGAACTGCTCGAAGTCGTGCGCAGCCGCCTCTCGGTCGTCGCCTTCGAGCAGGGAGACATCAGCGTGCCGCGCCCATCGGCGGTGCAGCGCCTGTGCGCGATCCGCGGGACAGTGGGGCTGCTGCCTTCTTAGCAGGTCGGGCTTCGGCCCGGCTGCCGGCCTTAAGCCCGACCAGCCGACTCGATGATTTCCTGCGCCAGCTGGGTCATCCCGCTCGGCGACAGGTCGTCGCTGACGATTGCCGCCGCACTGCCAAAGGCGGAAAAGTTCTTCGTCTGCGAGCGCTGATAGAGCGGGTCGTAGTGGCGTTCCAGGAGCTCGGCGACCAGCCTGCGGAAGTCGCCCGTCGCCACCAAACCGGTCCAGTCGGCCACCGTTTCCTTGCTCTGCAGTCCGCAAAGCTGCCCCAACCGCTCGATCAGCCAGGCGGGATCGGCGATGAAATAATCATAGTCGCGCAGCAGGAAGTCGACGCGCGCCGCAAGCGTCGCCTCGATGCGCAGACCGGGTGCGGCGCGGACGGCTTCGATCAGGGCGTCGGGCAACTGCACGCTGCCGATGCGGCGGCTTTCCGCCTCGACGAATACCGGCCGCTCCGGATCGAAGCCACTGAGGCGGGCATGGAGGCGGCTTTCGAACATCCGCTGCGAAGGCTGCTGCATCCGGGGCAGCGGACCCAGCACCGAGCCCTTGTGCGCCGCCAGTTCTTCCAGATGCAGCACCTGCGAGCCCCGTGCCGCCAGTTCTTCCAGGAGGCGGCTCTTGCCGCTGCCCGTGGGGCCGCTGATGACGCGAAAATCGTAGCGTTGCGGCAGGACCGCGAGTTCGTCGATGACGAGGCGGCGCCAGGACTTGTAGCCGCCTTCCAGTCGATGCGCATCCCAGCCGATCTGGCGCAGGATATGGGTGAACGCGCCGCTCCTTTGCCCGCCGCGCCAGCAGTAGACCAGAGGCCGCCAATCGCGCGGCTTGTCCAGGAACAGGCGTTCGATGTGGCCGGCGATGTTCCGCGCCACCCAGACCGCGCCGATTTTCTTCGCATCGAAGGGCGAAGCCTGCTGGTAGAGCGTGCCGACATGGGCGCGCTGCCGGTCGTCGAGCACCGGGCAACTCTGGGCGCGCGGCAGATGATCGTCGGCGTATTCCGCGGGCGAGCGGGCGTCCAGGAGGTCGTCAAAGCCGGCCAATTGTGCTACGGTTGCGACCCCGTGGTTTCTCATGAATTAAAGGTTTCCGATGAGCGTCAAGCTGACCCAATTTTCCCACGGCGGCGGTTGCGGCTGCAAAATGTCGCCGGCCGTTCTGGCCGAAATCCTGGCCAAGACGCCCTTGCCCGCGCTGCCCAAGGAACTCCTGGTGGGCGCCGAGACTTCAGACGACGCCGCAGTCTATCAACTCAACGGTGAACAGGCGATCGTCGCCACGACCGACTTCTTCACGCCGATCGTCGACGATCCTCGCGACTTCGGCCGCATCGCCGCCGCCAATGCGCTCTCCGACGTCTATGCCATGGGCGGCAGGCCGCTGTTCGCGCTGGCGGTGGTCGGCATGCCGCTCGACAAGCTGCCGCTTTCGGTCATCGGCGAGATCCTCGAAGGCGGCGCCGAAGTCTGCGCCCGGGCCGGCATCGCCATTGCCGGCGGCCACTCGATCGACGTGCAGGAGCCGATCTACGGTCTGGTCGCGCTGGGCCTGGTGCATCCCGCCCAGATCAAGAGGAACAGCGGTGCCCGGGACGGCGACGTGCTGATCCTGGGCAAGCCGCTGGGCATCGGCATCCTCAGCGCGGCGTTGAAGAAGGGCCTGCTTCAGGCCGAGGACTACCGCGAGATGCTGCTTCAGACGACGAAACTCAACACGCCCGGCACGGCGCTTGCCGGCATGGGCGCTGTCCATGCCATGACCGATGTCACCGGCTTCGGCCTTGCCGGCCACCTGCTCGAGATCTGCCGCGGGTCGAAGCTGCAGGCGGTGCTGGAGTTCTCGCGCCTGCCCCTGATCGAGGAGGCTCTGCGGCTGGTGCGGCAGGGAATCAGTACCGGCGCTTCGGGGCGCAACTGGGCGAGCTACGGCCACGAGGTGGCGCTGCCCGACGACGCCGGGGAATGGCAACAGAAACTGATCACCGATCCCCAGACCAGCGGCGGCCTGCTGGTGGCTTGTGCGCCGGAATTCACCGACCTCGTCTTGGCCGAGTTCGAGCGCGAGGGTTTTGCTCCCGCGGTGATCGGCCTCATGGTGAAGCCGCTGGCGGGCTCTTCAGGATCGCCGCTGCTCAGGATTTCCTGAGCAAGGGCAGAAGCGCGCGCCAGACGTTGTCCAGCATCAGCGGTTGCATCGCCGCGGTGGGATGCAGGCCGTCCTCCTGGAAGGCGTCGCGGTTGCCGGCAAAGCCCTCGAACAGGAAAGGCAGGAGCGCGATCCTGTGCTGACGCTTCAGCTCGGCATAGGTCGCGGCAAACTGCTCGGTGTAATCCATGCCGTAGTTGGGCGGCAGCCGGATGCCGACCAGAAGCACCTGCGCATGCCTCTGCCGGCACAGCTGGATCATCCGGCTCAGGTTGGCGCGCATCTGTTCGAGGCTCAGGCCGCGCAGGCCGTCGTTTGCGCCGAGTTCGATGATCACGATCGCCGGCTGAAATTGCCTGAGCGCCGGGCCGAGGCGGGACAAGCCGCCGCTGCTGGTTTCGCCGCTGATGCTGGCGTTGGCGAGCTGATAGGGGTAGTGCGCTGCGCTCAGCCGCTGCGCGAGCAGCGCCGGCCAGCTCTGTTCCTGCCGGATGCCGAAGCCGGCGCTCAGGCTGTCGCCGAACACGAGTATAGTCTGCCCGGCTTGGCTGCTTGCGCAGACCAGGAACCAAAGCAATGCAAACAGGAATTTCGGCATGAGCAAGGATTCCAACTCCGATACGGCGGTGATTGAGGTCGCCGGACTCGGCAAGGAAGTGGCCAGCGGCGACGGTCGGCTGACCATTCTGCACCAGATTTCCTTTCGAGTGATGGCCGGCGAGGCCGTGGCCATCGTCGGGGCGAGCGGCTCCGGCAAGTCCACCCTGCTCGGCCTCCTGGCCGGGCTGGACTTGCCCAGCGCAGGCTCGGTCGTTCTGGCCGGGCAGGATCTCTCGCTGCTCGACGAGGATGCCCGTGCCGCGCTGCGCGGACGGCTTTTGGGCTTCGTCTTCCAGTCCTTCCTGCTCTTGCCGACCCTGACCGCACTGGAGAACGTGATGCTGCCGCTGGAACTGGCCGGCGCCGGGGACGCGTCGCGCGTCGCGCGGGAGGCGTTGTTGCGCGTCGGTCTCGGCGAACGCCTCCGCCACTATCCCAAGCACCTGTCCGGCGGCGAGCAGCAGCGGGTCGCGCTGGCACGCGCATTTGCCGTCGGGCCCCGGCTGCTGCTCGCCGACGAGCCGACCGGCAACCTGGACGCCGAGACCGGCAGCCAGGTCATCGACCTGATCTTCGCCATGAACGCCGAACAGGGCACCACGCTGATCCTGGTCACGCACGACGAGGCGCTCGCGGCGCGCTGCCACCGCGTGTTGCGGCTAGCCGGCGGCCGGCTGGAAAGTTGATCGGGCGGCCGGGTCGGCTGCGTAGCTTGCGCAGAGTCTGGCGGCGTCGACGCCGCTGCGCACCGCGGACTCCAGCGTCGCGGGATGGTCGGAAGCGACATAGTCGCCGGCCAGGAAGAGTCCTGGCAGCGCGGTCCGGGTCCCGGGCCTGGAGAGTCCGGGAACGCAGGCGAAGGTGGCGCGCTTCTCCCTGATCACCTGCGACCAGAGCGGCGCCGTCAGACCGGGCGTGAAGCCGGCGATTTCATCGTGGATCCTCGCGGCGAGCCGTTCGTTCGACAATGCCTGATGCCGGCCGCGGGCGCTGATGACCGCCGCGAACAGGCCGGCCGGCCCGCCCAGTTGGCCGCGGTCGAAGAGCCACTGCATCAGGCCGCCGGCGTGGCCGAGCATCGGTCCGGCCAGGCGCATCGGCGGAGGGTAGGCGAGATAGCAGGTCACGATCGGCTCCCAGGCAAGCCGCGCGACCTGCCGGCAGAGTTCGTCCAGGCCGGGCAGACGGTCGATCAGGGCTGCAAGGTGGTAGGGCGCCACGGCAACGACCAGCTGCGAGCAGCGGTACGCTGCGCCGGCCGAGTGAAGGACGAAGCCGGCGCCGGCTGCCGGCTGTTCGATGTGCCTGATCGTCTCGCCGCGCAGGATGCAGCCGCCGCGCTGCTCGACGAAGCGGGCGGCGATGTCGGGGAACAGCGCGCCCAGATCGACGCGCGGCAGGAGCAGGTCGCTGGCATCGGTCCCTCCGCCCAGGCTGTCCCTCAGCACGTTGGCGAAGACCTGCGCCGAGGCCGCGTCGGCCGGGGTGTTCATGGCGGCGACCGAGAGCGGTTCCCACAGAAACCTGCGCAGGCGCGGCGGCTGCTCGTAGAAATCGAGCAGGGCGGTGACGGTGCAGTCCTGATCGAGCTGAAAGCGCCGCTTCTTCAGGCGCGCCATGAAGCTGAGCGCCGCGAGTCTTTCGGCGGGCGCCAGGCCGCGCGCGCAGAGCAAGGCGGCCGCGAGGCGCAGCGGTGCGGGCAGGCGCGGCGCCCGGATCGACAATTCACCCGGATAGACGAGTGCGAGCGGCGATCTGAGCAGCAGGCGCCCGGGATCGGCGCCGACCAGGCGAATCAGGCGCAGCGTCTCGCGGTAGGCCCCGATCAGCAGATGCTGGCCGTTATCGACGGTGACCCCGCCGGCGTTGCCCAGGCGGACGGCGCGGGCGCGGCCGCCGAGCCTGCCCGACGCCTCGAATACCGTGACCGGGATGCCGCGCTCGGCGAGTTCCGCCGCTGCCGCCATGCCGGCATAACCGGCGCCGATCACCGCGACCGCGTTGACCGGGTTCAGCCCTTGCGCCATGTTCGCCAGGCGAGCCACAGCTTGCCGAGCGGCGACAGCGACATGCGGCGGTCGAGCACGCGGCAGCCGTTGCGCTTGATCTTGCCGAGCAGCGCGCGGTAGATCGCCGCCATCACCAGACCGGCGCGCTGCGCCTTGCGGTCCGCCGGCGGCAGATGGACCATGGCCTCCCCGTAGCAGGCTTCGGCGCGCTCGACCTGGAACTCCATCAGGCGGCGGAAGTTGTCGCTGTAGCGGGCTTCGAGAATGTCCGTGGGCGGAACCCCGAAGCGCTGCAACTCATCGAGCGGCAGGTAGATGCGTCCGCGCCGGCCGTCCTCGCCGACATCGCGAATGATGTTGGTGAGCTGGAATGCCAGGCCGAGATCGTGGGCGTACTTCAGGGTGCGCGGGTCCTGGTAGCCGAAGATTTCGGCGGCGGCCTGCCCGACCACGCCGGCAACCCGGTAGCAATAGAGGTTGAGTGCGCGAAAGTCGGCATAGCGGTTCTGCAGCAGATCCATTTCCATGCCATCGATGATTTCGGTGAAGAGTTTCCTCGACAGCCTGAAGCGTGTTGCGGCGACGGCCAGCGCCTGGGTCACCGGATGGCTGGGCCGGCCATCGAAGAGCGCGGCGATCTCGCTTCGCCACCAGCCCAGTTTGACGCTGGCGATGGCCTGATCGGTACATTCGTCGACGACGTCATCGACCTCGCGGCAGAAGGCATAGAGGGCGGTGATGGCCTGCCGTCGCTCGGGTTCCAGGAACAGGAAGCTGTAGTAGAAGCTGGAGCCGCTGCCAGCGGCCTTCTGCTGGCAGTACTGGTCGGGCGTCATGCGCACAGTGCGCGCCACATCAGGCGCGGCCAGTCGAAGGCCTGCAATACCGGACGGCGGCGGAAGACATCGTAGTCCTGCGCCTCGATCTTTTCGAGTATGCGCAGACCGCCGGCCATGATCAGGCGCAATTCCAGGCCGATCCGGCCGGGCAGCGTCCGGCCGAGCGGGGCGCCGCTGAGCATCAGGGCGCGGGCGCGATCCACTTCGAAGCGGAGCAGCGCGCGCAGCTTGGCGTCGACCCGGCCCGATGCCAGTTGCACCTCGCTGACGGCGAAGCGCCTCATGTCGTCCTGCGGCAGATAGATACGACCGCGTTCAAGGTCCGCACCCAGGTCCTGCCAATGATTGATGAGTTGCAGGCTGCTGCAGACGGCATCCGACCAGGCCAGCTGGTCCGGGCCCTCGGCGCGGTACAGGCGCAGCAGCAGCCGGCCGACGGGGTTGGCCGAGCGCCGGCAGTAGTCCTGCAACTCGGCGAAGTCGGCATAGCGGGTCTTGACCACGTCCTGGCTGAAGGCATCGAGCAGGTCGGAGAACAGGGCGAGCGGCAGGTCGTGGCCGGATACGGCCCGCGCAAGGCGCAGGAAGACGGGATGGCGCGAGGGGACGCCGGCGGCGATGTTCGCCAGTTCCGAGCGGTATTCGGCGAGTCGGCGCAAGCGGGTCCCGGCATCGGCTTCGCCCTCGTCGGCAATGTCGTCGGCGCTGCGGGCAAATCCGTAGATGGCGGCGACCGGCTCGCGCAGTCGGTGCGGCAGCAACCAGGAAGCGACGGGGAAATTCTCGTAATGGTCAACCGGCATCGGTGCGTGGATGGCAAGGCTAGGGCAGGGCACGGTGGGCAGCGCGACAGTATAGAGGCGAATCGGGTAGAATGGCAGCCAGGCTGGACCGAGCGAGGGTGGCGGAATTGGTAGACGCACTGGATTTAGGTTCCAGCGGCGCAAGCTGTGCGGGTTCGAGTCCCGCCCTTCGCACCAACCTGCATTATCCTGATGTGCCGGAAGCGTCATTGGCCACCACATTATTTTCAGTAGGAATTCTAGTTCATGCAGATTAATCAGGAAAACACGGGCGACAGCGCCGCCGTCAATGCCGTCGTCGATGGCGCGGTCAGTGCTCTCGAGCGCCGCATCGATTTGAGTTTGCCGCTGGCAGCAATCGATCAGGACGTGGCGCAACGCCTCAAGCATCTGGCGCGGACGGTGAAGATGCCGGGCTTCCGGCCGGGCAAGGTGCCGTTCAAGATGGTCAGCCAGCAGTATGGCCGCGATGCGCGATCGGAGGCCATCGGCGCCGCCATCGAGAAGAATTTCGGCGACAAGGTGCGCGAGCAGAAGCTGCGCGTCGTCGGCTATCCGCGCTTCGAACCGAAGCAGAACGAGGGCGCTGCCGATCCGGCGATGCTTGAGTTCTGCGCCGTGTTCGAGGTCTATCCCGATGTCGTCCTCGGCGACATCACCGGCCGCGAGATCGAGAAGCCGACCTTGACCGTGAGCGACGCCGAGGTCGATAAGACCATCGAAGTGCTGCGCAAACAGCGCGTCACCTACGTCGCCGCCGGGCGTCCCGCCGTCAGCGGCGATCGCCTCGTCATCGACTTCACCGGGCGCAAGGATGGCGAGGTGTTCCCGGGCGGCGAAGCCAGCGATTTCGAGATCATCTTGGGCGGAGGCAAGATGCTTGCCGACTTCGAGGCCGCAGTGACGGGCTTGTCCGCCGGCGAAGAGAAGACGTTCGACCTGACTTTCCCTGCCGACTACCAGGCGCCCGACCTGGCCGGCCAGACCGTGCAGTTCGAGGTCAAGGTGAAGTCGGTCGAACTGCCGCAGCTGCCCGAACTCGACGCCGAGTTCGCCAAGTCGCTGGGCGTCGCTGACGGAGACCTGACGCAGATGCGCGTCGAGGTCCGCGCGAATCTCGAACGCGAGGTGAACAAACGTCTGCGCGAACGGATCAAGAGCCAGGTGATGGATGCCCTGCTGGCGGTCAACCCGCTCACCGTGCCCAAGGCGATGGTCGACCAGGAGTCGCGCCAGATGGCCGAAGCCGCGGTGCGCGATCTGGAGTCGCGCGGCATGTCTGCGCAGAACGTGCCGGTGGAACCTTCCTGGTTCACCGAACAGGCCAAGCGCCGCACCGCCCTGGGCATCATCGTCGCCGAGCTGGTCAAGGAGAAGGCGCTTGCCGCCAAGCCCGAGCAGGTCCGCGCCTTGATCGACGATTTCGCCGAGACCTACGAGGACCCGGCCGAGGTGGTGCGCTGGTATTATTCACAACCGGAGCGCCTGGCCGAGGCCGAGGGGCTGGTGATGGAGAACAACGTCGTGGATTGGGTGCTTGCCAACGCGAAGGTCACGGATAAACTGGTGTCCTTCGACGAATTGATGGGGAACGCGAAATGAAGCAGGATTGGCAGCCCAGCATGCTCGGCATGATCCCCATGGTCATCGAGACCAGCGGCCGCGGCGAGCGCGCCTACGATATCTACTCGCGCCTGCTCAAGGAGCGGGTGGTGTTTCTGGTCGGGCCGGTCAATGATTCCACTGCCAACGTGGTAGTGGCGCAATTGCTCTTCCTCGAGTCGGAAAATCCGGACAAGGACATCCATTTCTACATCAACTCGCCGGGCGGTTCGGTCACGGCGGGGATGGCGATCTATGACACGATGCAGTTCATCAAGTCCGAAGTGTCGACGCTGTGCATCGGTCAGGCCGCGAGCATGGGCGCTTTTCTGCTGGCGGCGGGCGCCAAGGGCAAGCGCTTCTGCCTGCCCAATTCCCGGGTCATGATCCACCAGCCGTCGGCCGGCTTCCAGGGCCAGGCTTCGGATATCGAGATCCATGCCAAGGAAATCCTCTATCTCAAGCAGCGCCTGAACGAGATGATGGCCAAGCATACCGGCCAGCCGATCGAGCGCATCGAGCGCGACACCGATCGCGACAATTTCCTCTCGGCGGCCGAGGCGGCCGAGTTCGGAATCATCGACAAGGTTCTGACCGGGCGCGAAGAAGTCGCCAAGTCAAAGTAAGGGAGAAGCGGACATGACGGAAAAGAAGTCGGGCCCGGAAAAGCTGCTCTACTGCTCCTTCTGCGGCAAGAGCCAGCACGAGGTGAAGAAGCTGATCGCAGGTCCTTCCGTCTTCATCTGCGACGAGTGCATCGACCTGTGCAACGACATCGTCCGAGACGAGG
>CAIVDC010000081.1 GCA_903904605.1 uncultured Sterolibacterium sp. | reverse complement strand
GCACAAATGGATACAGCAGCCAGCACATTGAAAGGGAGCGCGACTGTCACAGTCACGACCAATTGCCGCCTGTGCCTGGTGCGCTGCGGGATGAAGGTGGAGACCGAGAACGGATCGGTCACGCGGATCGTCGGCGACAGGCATCACCCCCTGAGCAAGGGCTACCTTTGCGTCAAGGGCAAGGCCTCGCTCGACATGACCCTGTCGCCCAAGCGCGTCATCTACCCGCAGAAGAGAGTAGGCGAGCGCGGCGCCGGCAGATGGCAGAGGGTCGGCTGGGACGAGGCCCTGGGCGACATCGCCGCCCGCCTCAACGCCATCATCGCTCAGCATGGCGCGCCGGCAGTGGCGGTCCAGGCACTGCCGCCCAAGGAGTATTACGCCTACGACATGTTCTGCGATGCGATCGGCAGCCCGACCTTCTTCAAGCACGACTCGCACCAGTGCTTCACGCCGCAGCTCATGGCGGACGTGCTCACGTTCGGCAACCTGATCACCTACCCCGGATTTACCGACGTGAAGGGCGCGGAGGTGATCCTGCTCTGGGGCGTCAACCTCAGCGAGACCAACGGCTCGAAACACCAGCGCGTGCGCGACGCGCAGAAGAAAGGCGCCCGAACGATCGTGGTCGACCCGCGCCCGACGCAATCGGCGCAGGAAGCCGCCCTGTGGCTGCGCGTCCGTCCAGGCACCGATGCCGCCCTCGCGCTGGGCATGATCAACGTCATGATCGAGAACGGCTGGTACGACCGGGACTTCGTCGCCGAATGGACGATCGGCTTCGAGGCATTGGCGAATCGCGCTGCGCAGTATTCCCCCGAGCGGGTGGCGAAGATCACCTGGATCCCCGCCGAGGACATTCGCCGTGCCGCCGAAATGTTCGCCACTGCCGGATCAGCCGCGCTATACACCTTCATCGGCGCGACCATGGGCGGCAATTCCATCGCCACGCTGCGCCTGATGGGCTTCCTGCCCGCCCTGCTCGGCCGCATCGACCAGGCGGGCAGCAACCGCTTCCTGCTGCCCACGGCCGTGCGCATGCCGGGATACTACGGTGCGAGCCAGGGCTCGGGACTGAACAAGAACCTCGACCGGCAGTTGAGTGCCGGCAAGTTTCCGCTGCTGGCGGGCCCCAGGGCGATCACCTCGGCCTATCCCCATCCGCGTCAGGTCATCGACGCAATGCTGACCGGCGAACCCTATCCGGTGCGGGCCTTGTGGACGAACTGCAATCCGCTGGTCGGACTCGAGGACACCTACGCGGTACTCGAGGCCCTGAAGGGCCTGGATCTGCTGGTCGTTTCGGAAATGTTCGAGTCGCCCACCGCGAGAATCGCCGACTACATCCTGCCGATGACCACGCACCTCGAATCGGACGCGATCACCGAGTATTCGGGCATCAACATGATCGCCTGCCGGTCCAGAGTCATGGAACCGAGGGGAGAGGCGCGCGAAGAAGCCGAGGTGGTCCTGGAAGTGCTCAAGCGCATGGGCTGCGACGCACAATTGCCGGCATCCAGCTACCGCGAGCTGCTCGACTATCGCCTGGAGCCGCTGGGCATGGATTTCGAGGAGTTCAAGCGCCAGGGCACGGTCATCCGCGCCGACGAAGCGCAGAAGTACCGCAGCGGGAAGCTGCGTCGCGACGGGAAGCCCGGGTTCAACACGCCCTCGGGCAAGATCGAATTCAGCTCTTCGGTCCTGGCGCAATTCGGTTACGAGGCCACGCCGGATTTCCGGGAGCCGCCCATGAGTCCCTACAGCACGCCTGAACTTGCGCGCGACTATCCGCTGATACTGGTCAGCGGCACGCGTTCGATCGAGTTCTACTCGACGCTCGGCATCGAAGTGCCGCGGCTGCGTAAGCGCCGGCCCTGGCCGACGCTGGAAATGAGCCCCGAAACAGCCAGGGAATTCGGCCTGTCCGACGGCGACTGGGTTCGCATAGAAGCGCCGACGACGGACCAATCGATCAGGCGCCAGGTGGCGCTGGTCGACGGCATGCATCCGCAGGTGGTCAATGCCGAAGGGCTCTGGTACATGCCGGGCGAGGACCCGGTCGAAGGCGTGCTGGCCGTCGGCGCCAATGTCCTTACGCCCTTGCGCGATGATGTGGACCCCGTCGTCGGCGGTTCCATCGCGCGCTGCAT
>CAIVDC010000080.1 GCA_903904605.1 uncultured Sterolibacterium sp. | reverse complement strand
GCCCAGCGCGATATGTACGCCAAGCAGGCCAAGGAAGTCGACATCATCATCACCACCGCACTGATTCCCGGTCGCCCGGCGCCCAAGCTGATCACCGCCGACATGGTGGCGAGCATGAAGCCGGGCAGCGTCATCGTCGAGATGGCGGCCGAGCAGGGCGGCAACTGCGAGCTGACCGAGCCTGGCCAGGCGGTGGTCAAGCACGGTGTGACCATCGTCGGCTACACCGACCTGGTCTCGCGTCTGGCCAAGCAGTCGTCGACGCTGTATTCCACCAACCTGTTCCGCCTCAGCGAGGAACTGTGCAAGACCAAGGACGGCATCATCGACGTCAATATGGAAGACGATGCCATCCGCGGCCTGACCGTAGTCAAGGAAGGCAATATCACCTGGCCGCCCCCTGGACCGAAGCCTGTCGCGGCGCCGGCTGCGGCGAAGCCGGCGGCCGCCATGCCGGTCGCGAAGAAGGCGCACGGCCACGGCGCGCCCTCGGAGCCGATGGCCGGCAACAAGCTGGCCATCATGTTCGGTGTGGCTGCGGCGCTGTTCTGGTTCGTCGGCGCCAACGCCCCGGAGGCATTCCTCGCCCACTTCACGGTGTTCGTGCTGGCCTGCTTCGTCGGATACATGGTGGTCTGGAACGTCAAGCCGGCCTTGCATACGCCCTTGATGAGCGTGACCAATGCGATCAGCAGCATCATCGCCATCGGCGCCCTGGTGCAGATCGCGCCGCCGCTTGCCGGGACTGCGGTGGGGCGGCCCGATGACTGGATCCGATGGCTGGCGGCGGCGGGCATTGTGCTCACCTCGATCAATATGTTCGGCGGCTTCGCCGTGACCCAGCGGATGCTGGCCATGTTCCGCAAATAGGAGACACAAAGAATGTCTGCAAGCCTAGCAACGGTCTCCTACATCGGAGCAACGATTCTATTCATCCTCAGCTTAGGGGGGCTTTCCAACCAGGAAACCTCGCGCCGAGGCAATCTCTATGGCATGATCGGCATGGCCATCGCGGTGCTGGCGACCGTGTTCGGCCCGAAGGTCGGCAGCGCCGGCTACGTCTGGATCGTCGGCGCCATGGTGATCGGTGCCAGCATCGGCCTGTACGCGGCGCGCATCGTGCAGATGACGCAGATGCCCGAACTGGTCGCCCTGATGCACAGCATGGTCGGCCTGGCGGCGATGCTGGTCGGCTTCGCCACCTTCATCGATCCGGAAGCGGCGAAGGAATTCTCCGGCGCTGCCAAGTCGATTCATGAAATGGAAATCTACATCGGCATCCTGATCGGTGCGATCACGTTCTCCGGCTCCATCATCGCCTTCGGCAAGCTGTCCGGCCGTATCGGCGGCAACCCCATGCTTCTGCCCGGCCGGCACTGGATGAACCTGCTGGGCCTGCTGGTGGTGATCTGGTTCGGCCGCGAGTTCCTCCACGCTCCTACGATCGCCGATGCCATGGCGCCGGTGATCGTGATGACGGCGATCGCCCTGCTCTTCGGCGTCCACATGGTGATGGCGATCGGCGGCGCCGACATGCCGGTGGTGGTGTCGATGTTAAACAGCTACTCGGGATGGGCGGCGGCGGCCACCGGTTTCATGCTCTCCAACGACCTGTTGATCGTGATCGGCGCCCTGGTCGGGTCTTCCGGCGCGATCCTGTCCTATATCATGTGCAACGCCATGAACCGCAGTTTCATCAGCGTCATTGCCGGCGGTTTCGGCACTGCCAGCGCGGCGCCGAAACCGGCCGGCGGCGCGGCCGAGCCAGCGGGCGAAGTGACCCCGGTGAGCGCCGCCGAGACCGCCGAACTGCTGCGCGAAGCCAAGAATGTCATCATCGTCCCCGGTTACGGCATGGCGGTGGCGCAGGCCCAGCACACGGTATACGAGATCACCAAGCACCTGCGCGAGAAGGGGGTCAACGTGCGCTTCGGCATCCACCCGGTGGCGGGCCGCATGCCCGGCCACATGAACGTGCTGCTCGCCGAAGCCAAGGTGCCTTACGACATCGTGATGGAAATGGACGAGTTGAACGAGGACTTTCCGGCCACCGATGTCGCCATCGTCATCGGCGCCAACGATATCGTCAATCCCGGTGCCCAGGATGATCCGACCAGCCCGATCGCCGGCATGCCGGTGCTCGAAGTCTGGAAGGCCAGGACCTCGATCGTGATGAAGCGCAGCATGGCTTCCGGCTATGCCGGCGTCGACAATCCGCTCTTCTACAAGGACAACAATCGCATGCTCTTCGGCGATGCCAAGAAGATGCTGGACGAAGTGCTGGTCTCGCTGAAAACCTGACCTTCAGGCGTCCTGCTTGATTCGTCCGCCCAGCAGCGCTGCGACTTGCCTCCTGGGCTTTTGCGGACCCTTGGGCATTTCGGCGGGCTGCGTGACGATCCGCTTCGATTCGTAGGGCTTGTTCGGATCGAAGTCGAGTTTCGGCAGGTGCGCCATGGGCTGCGGCAGGCGTGGCCTTTCGCCGTGCACCGGCCGATCGCTGTGCAGGGCGCGACCGCGGTCGCGATCGGCCTTGCGGCTCTTCTCCTCGTTGGACTCGCGCATGCCGCTATCCTCGCGGCCCCGGCTGCGGCCACGCGGCGACTTTTCGACATCGGCGGCCAGACCGTGGTCGCTGCCCCGCTCGAAGCCGGGCACGGCAATCTGTTCGATCTTGCGCTTGACGATTTTTTCGATGTCCGACAGACGCACTTTCTCTTCCGGACAGACCAGGGAAATGGCGACGCCCGTCTTGCCGGCACGCCCGGTGCGGCCGATGCGGTGGATGTAATCCTCGGCGACATGCGGCAATTCGTAGTTGATGACATGCGGCAGGTCGTCGATGTCCAGGCCGCGCGCGGCGACGTCGGTGCCGACCAGCACCCTGATTCGGCCGGCCTTGAAGCCTTCGAGCGCCTCGGTGCGCTGTTGCTGGCTCTTGTCGCCGTGGATGGCGTCGGCCTCGATGCCCTGGCGCTGCAGATAATGGGCGAGTCGGCTGGCGCCGAACTTGGTGCCGACGAACACCAGCACCTGGCGCATGTCTTCGTGGCGCAGAAGATGCACCAGCAGGTGGCGCTTGTCTTCCTGGGCCACCGGATAGACGCGGTGTGTGATGGTTTCGGAGATCGAGTTTCTCACCGCGGCCTCGATCAGCTGCGGCGATTTCAGCATGGTGTCGGCGAGCTTCCTGATTTCCTCGGAGAAGGT
>CAIVDC010000079.1 GCA_903904605.1 uncultured Sterolibacterium sp. | reverse complement strand
ACTGATCCTGGCCAAGCCCAACGTGATGCTGATGGACGAGCCGACCAACCACCTCGACATGGAATCGATCGAGTCGCTCAACACCGCGCTCGACAAGTACCCCGGCACCCTGGTCTTCGTCTCCCACGACCGCGAGTTCGTCTCCTCGATCGCCACCCGGATTTTCGAGATCAAGAACGGCGCCATCATCGACTACAAGGGCAATTACGAGGACTATCTAGCCAGCCAGGGGATAGAGTGACCCGGTCGGCCTCATTCGCCGGCAAGCTTGCGCGCCGGTTGCTGGGCGCTTTCGGCTGGAAGCTGCTGGTGCAACCTCCTGCCGCGCCCAAGGCGGTCATCGTCTTCTATCCGCACACCTCGAACTGGGATTTCGTCATCGGCATCCTGGCCAGGAGCGCGGTGACGCTGGAGATCCACTGGGCAGGCAAGGACAGCCTGTTTTCCTGGCCCATGAGGACGCTGTCGAAAAGCCTGGGCGGCATTCCCCTCAAGCGCGGGCAACGCGCCAATCAGGTCGCCCAACTGGCGGCCGAGTTCGGCAGGCGCGACAGCTTCTACCTCGCCATCGCCCCGGAAGGCACGCGGCGCAGGACGGAGGCCTGGAAGAGCGGCTTCTATCGCCTGGCCCTGGCGGCCGGGGTGCCGATCGGCCTGGCCTTCATCGACTATTCCAGGCGGGAGATCGGCATCCTGGGCTACCTGACGCTTTGCGGCGATGAAGCCATCGATTTTGCGAACATCCGTGAGGCCTACGCCGGCCGCATCGGCAAATATCCGGACCAGCAAGGGAAGATCGCCCTTGCCGCCACAGACCATAGGAACACTGCATGATTCTCCTGCGCAATCTCTGCTTCGGCCGCAACGGCGCCACCCTGGTCGAAGACGCCAGCCTGCAGCTGCACCCCGGCTGGAAGGTCGGCCTGATCGGCGCCAACGGCACGGGAAAATCCTCGTTCCTCGCCCTGCTTCTCGACGAATTGCATGCCGAGTCCGGCGACCTGGAGCTGCCGCGTTCCTGGGTGATCGCCCATGTCGCCCAGGACACCCCGGCGCTGCCCGACGCCGCGCTCGATTTCACCCTCGACGGCGACACCGAACTGCGCGCGGTCGAGCGCGAACTGGCGGCGGCCGAAGCCGTCCCCGAAGGAAAACATGACGGCCACCTGATCGGCGAACTGCATGCCCGCTACGGCGAGATCGGCGGCTATACCGCCCGCTCGCGCGCCGCGGAACTGCTCCATGGCCTGGGCTTTGCCGATGCCGACCATGCCCGGCCGGTCGCCGATTTTTCCGGCGGCTGGCGGGTGCGCCTGAATCTGGCCCGGGCGCTGATGTGCCGCTCCGACCTGCTGCTGCTCGACGAGCCGACCAACCACCTCGACCTCGATGCCGTGCTCTGGCTGGAGAACTGGCTCCTCTCCTATCAGGGCACGCTGCTTTTGATCTCCCACGACCGCGACTTCCTCGATGCCGTCGCCGACCATACCCTGCATCTCGAGCAGCAGAAGCTCAAGCTCTACAGCGGCGGCTACAGCGACTTCGAACGCCAGCGCGGCGCCCAGCTGGCCCTGCAGCAGGCGATGCACGAGAAGCAAGTGCGCGAGCGCGACCACCTGCACAGTTTCATCGAACGCTTCCGCGCCAAGGCCTCCAAGGCGCGCCAGGCGCAGAGCCGGATCAAGGCCCTGGCGCGGATGGAGGAAGTCACCGCGGCGCACGTCGACACCCAGTTCACCTTCCGCTTCCGCGATGCCGGCGCCGCCCCCGATCCGCTCCTGGTGGTGCATGACTGCGCCGCCGGCTACGGCGAGCAGCGCATCCTCTCGGACGTCAAGCTGACCCTGCGTCCGGGCCAGCGCCTGGCGCTTCTCGGCCGCAACGGCGCCGGCAAATCGACCCTGGTCAAGCTCCTGGCCGGTGCGATCGAGCCCATGTCGGGCGACAGGGTCGAAGGCAAGGGGCTGACCATCGGCTACTTCGCCCAACATCAATTGGAACAATTGCGGCCGGACGAGTCGCCGCTCCAGCACCTGGTGCGGATGAACAGCCGGACGCGCGAACAGGAATTTCGCACCTATCTGGGCACCTTCGATTTCCGCGGCGACATGGCCACCAGTCCCTGCGGCCGCTTCTCCGGCGGCGAGAAATCGCGCCTGGCGCTGGCCCTGCTGATCTGGCAGAAACCCAACCTGCTGCTCCTGGACGAGCCGACCAACCACCTCGACCTGGAGATGCGCGAGGCCTTGAATCTCGCCCTGCAGGAATACGAGGGCGGCGTGGTGCTGGTCTCGCACGACAGGCACCTGTTGCGCACCACCGCCGACGAACTGTGGCTGGTCGCCGACGGGCAGGTCAAGATTTTCGACGGCGATCTCGACGACTATTCGAACTGGCTTGCTGCCCAGCGCTCGGCCGCGTCGGCACCGTCCGCCGGGAAACAGGCACGGCGCGAGGACAAGGCCCAGCTCGAGGCCGCCCGCCAAGCCAAGCTTGTGGAGCGCCGATCGCTGCAGAAGGACGCCGCGAAGATGGAAAAGCAGATCAGTAACTGGCAGGCCGAACTGGCCCTGCTCGACGCGCGCCTGGCAGATCCTGCGCTCTATTCGGCCGCCGACCAGAGCCTGCTGAAGACGCTGCAGAAGAAAAAGTCCGATCTCTCGCACAACATAGGCAAGACCGAAGAACGCTGGCTGGCCATCCAGGACGAACTCGAAAGCGCGCCGGCGGCGGCCTCCTGAGCAGGTAGAATTGCAACTTTATCCAGGGAGTCTCAAGTGCAGATCGTTTGTCTCGACCTCGAAGGCGTGCTCGTTCCAGAGATCTGGATCGAGTTTTCCGAGCGTACCGGCATACCCGAATTGCGCCGCACCACGCGCGACGAGCCGAACTACGACAAGCTGATGAAAGGCCGGCTGGCGCTCCTGGCCCAGCACAAGCTGGGACTGCCCGACATCCAGAAGGTGATCGCCGAAATGGGCCCGATGCCCGGGGCGAAGGACTTCCTCGACAGTTTGCGCGAGCGCTTCCAGGTGATCATCCTGTCCGACACTTTCTACGAGTTCGCCATGCCCCTGATGCGCCAGCTCGGCATGCCGACGCTGTTCTGCCACAAGCTGGAAGCCGACGCCGACGGCGTCGTGGTCAATTACCATCTGCGCATGGCCGAACAGAAGCGCGAAGCGGTGAAAGCCCTGAAGGCCCTCAATTTCAAGGTCATGGCCGCGGGAGATTCCTACAACGACACGGCCATGCTCGCCGAGGCCCATGCCGGCATTCTTTTTCGTCCGCCGGAAAATGTCGTCCGCGAATTTCCGCAGTATCCCGTGGTGATGAACTACGCCGGGCTCGATGCCGAGATCGAGGCGGCAAGCAAGAAGATCTGATGCACGCAGAACGCTTCTACACCCTCTCCGCCTCCTGCCCAGATCGCGTCGGCATCATCAGTCGCGTCGCCGGCTTCATCGCCGAACATCAGGGCTGGATACTCGAATCGAGTTACCATTCCGATCCCGGCGAAGGCAGCGGCAGCCGCTACTTCATGCGCATCGAGGTCAAGGCCGACTCGCTGCCCTTCCCCCTGGCCGAGTTCAGACAGAGGCTCGCCCCCATCGCGGAAGAGTTGCAGATGGACTGGACGCTCTCCGATTCCGCGGTGAAGAAGCGCGTCGTGGTGATGGTCAGCCAGCAGGAGCATTGCCTCTACGATCTTCTGGCGCGCTGGCAATCGAAGGAACTCGACATCGAGATCCCCTGCGTAATTTCGAACCACGAGACACTCAGGGGCTTCGTCGAGTGGCACGGCATCCCCTTCCGCCATGTGCCGGTACCCGCAGACAACAGGGAGGCGGCCCACGCCGAGATCCGACGCCTGTTCGAGGAGGCGCAGGGCGACACCATGGTGCTGGCGCGCTACATGCAGATCATCTCGCCGGAACTTTGCGCCGCCCATCCCGGGCAGATCATCAATATCCACCATTCCTTCCTGCCCAGCTTCGTCGGCGCCAGGCCCTATCACCAGGCCTACCAGCGCGGCGTGAAGCTGATCGGCGCGACCTGTCATTACGTCACCGCCGAACTTGACCAGGGGCCGATCATCGAACAGGATGTGATCCGCATCGACCATTCCGATTCCGTCCTCGACATGGTGCGCTACGGCAAGGACATCGAAAAGGCCGTGCTCGCCCGTGGCCTCAGGTACCACATCGAGAACCGGGTGCTGACGCACGGCAACAAGACGGTGGTTTTCCGCTGAGCGCAGCGCGGGCGCGCCGCAGTCAGCGCAATCTTCGACATTGGGAGGGTTGTGGCCACATGACCTCGCAGGAGCCATCATGACAACGGTAAAGACTTCCTCATCCCGTCTCAAATCCTTCGGCATCGTCAGCGTCGTCGCGATTGGCATACTGGCAGGCTGCGGCGAGCGCGGTTCGGCGGATCCGGCATCGGCATCCAAGGCGGATCAAGGAGCCAAGGCCAATACGAGCGCGCAATGCTTTTATCCTGCCGGAGGACTTAGCGAGAACGACGCAGCGCTGTTTTCCGCATCGGAGGCCGGGGATCTCGATCGGGTCGGGCAGGCCATCGACGAAGGAGGGAATGTCAATGCAGCGGATGCCCTTAAACGCACGCCCTTATTCGCCGCCGCATTCTGCAATCGTCCGGATGCGACGAATCTGCTGATAGACAAGGGCAGTGACGTCAGTGCCAGGGACTTTCTCGGCATGTCGCCCCTTCATGCGGCTGTTGTAGTCGGCGGGGACGATTCGGCAAAGGCGCTGATCTCGAAGGGAGCGAACATCAATCAGCAAGACGCCACCGGCCATACACCGCTGCATATAGCGGCGGCAACCGGCCAGATGTCGATGGTCGAACTGCTCCTGAATCGCGGCGCCAATGTGCAGCTTCGCGACAAGGACGGCGTCACCGCTTCGTCGATGGCGTCGACCAACGGCCATAAGACAGTCGCCGCCACGATAAAGAAGTGGCGTGAAAAGCAGAAAACCCCAAGTCAGAAATAAACCTAGATGAGCGGAACCCTCCGAATATACCGTGAAACCTGATACCGTCAAATCCACCGCCAAGGCGCAGCTCGACGCGCTGCTTCTCAAGCTGCCGGGCGTCAGTTCGAGAAAGATCAGCGGTCTTGACGCCTACTTCGTCAGAGACAAGATGTTTGCCTGCATCAGCGGCGAAGGCGTCGGCTTGCGTCTGCCCGCCGCCACCGCGACCGAATTGCAGTTTTCCAGGAACAACATCGTCTCGTTTCAGCCTGGCGGAATGGCGAGTTCGAGGGAATGGATACAGATCAACCGTCCCGATGCGTCCGATTACGGCAAGGATCTTGAGTTGTTCCAGACTTCCCTCGAGTTCGTCAAGACGGCCCGGCCCCGCTAACTCGGGAACGCCACGGCGCGAATCGGGGAAGGCGGCTGCGCCGGCCAGGGTTCGCGACTCGCCGAAGCCTGTTGTCCCGGCTGCTCCAGGCGTTGCCGGGGTTGTCGCGCCCGCCTGATTCGCGGCTACAAAAAAAATCGGGCGCCCCAGTCCGCCTGGGGCGCCCGCAAGAGAGCTGCTAGGAGAAAGCTTTAGGTGGGGTTATAGGCCGACTCGCCGTGGGAGGAGATGTCGAGGCCTTCGCGCTCTTCATCTTCCGCCACGCGCAGGCCGATGACCATGTCCGCCACCTTGTAGCAGATGAAGGCCACGACACCCGACCAGACGATGGTGACGCCCACGCCCGTCGCCTGGATAACCAGCTGATCGTAGATCGAATAGCCGTCCGCGACCTTGTTGGCGACGTAGTCGTAGATGCCGCTGCCGCCCAGGCTGGGGGCAGCGAAGACCCCGGTCAGAAGCGAGCCGAGGATGCCGCCGACGCCATGCACGCCGAACACGTCGAGCGAGTCGTCTGCGCCGAGCAGGTGCTTCAGCCCGGTGACGCCCCAGAGGCAGACTACGCCGGCCAGCAAGCCGATGACCAGGGCGCCGCCGACGCCGACGAAGCCGCATGCCGGAGTGATCGCCACCAGGCCTGCGACCGCGCCGGAAGCGGCACCGAGCATCGAGGGCTTGCCCTTGATCATCCATTCGACGGTCATCCAGGACAGCGCGGCACATGCGGTGGCCAGCCAGGTATTGACGAAGGCCAGGGCCGCCGTGCCGTTGGCCTCCAGGGCCGAACCGGCGTTGAAGCCGAACCAGCCGAACCACAGCAGCGAAGCGCCGATCATGGTCATGGTCAGGCTGTGAGGCGCCATCGAGTCCTTGCCGTAGCCGACGCGCTTGCCGATCAGGAAGGCGCCGACGATGCCCGCCATGGCGGCGTCGATATGCACCACCGTGCCGCCGGCGAAGTCCAGCGCTCCCCTGTTGAACAGCCAGCCAGCGGTCGCATTGAGCTTGTCAGCCGCTGCGGCGGAGATGTAGCCGTCCGGACCCGCCCAATACCAGACCATGTGGGCGATCGGCAGGTAGCTGAAGGTGAACCACAGCACGGAGAACAGCAACAGCGCGGAGAACTTGATGCGCTCGGCGAAGGAGCCGACGATCAGTGCCACGGTAATGGCCGCGAAGGCGCCCTGGAAGGCCACGTAGATGAACTCCGGGATGACGATGCCCTTGCTGAAGGTGGCGGCCACGCTGTCGGGCGTGATGCCTTTCAGGAACAGCTTGTCCAGCCCGCCGAAGAAGGCGTTGCCTTCACTGAAAGCGACGCTGTAGCCGTACAAGGCCCACAACACGCTGATCAGCGAGAAGATGACGAACACCTGCATCAGCACCGACAGCATGTTCTTGCTGCGCACCAGACCGCCATAGAACAGGGCCAGGCCGGGAATGGACATCAGGATGACGAAGGCGGTGGCGACGATCATCCACGCCGTGTCGCCCTTGTTGGGCACCGGCGCCGGCGCCGCTGCGGGCGCTGCGGCGGCAGCGGCCGGCGCGGCGCTGGGGGCGGCAGCCGGGGCGGCAGGAGCCGCTGCGGCTGGTTCAGCGGTGGCAGCTGCTGCCGGCTTGGCCGCGTCTTCTGCATGCGCCAGGCCGCTTGAGACGACAACCAGAGCCGTGAGTAGAATGGCAAAAGTCTTCTTCATTACGTTCCCCTCACAGTGCGTCCACGCCGGTTTCACCGGTGCGGATGCGGATGGCCTGTTCCAGATCGAAGACGAATATCTTGCCGTCACCAATCTTGCCGGTGCTGGCCGATTTCTCGATGGCTTCGATCACCTGATCGAGCAGCTCGCTCTTGACGGCTGCTTCGATTTTTACCTTGGGCAGAAAATCGACGACATATTCCGCTCCGCGATACAGCTCGGTATGTCCCTTCTGCCGACCGAATCCCTTGACCTCGGTGACGGTGATGCCCTGCACGCCGATGGCGGAGAGGGCTTCACGCACTTCGTCAAGCTTGAACGGCTTGATGATTGCGGTGACTAGTTTCATGACAGATTCCTTATGAGTTCAGGATTCGGCCGGTGCCATGGCAGCGACTGACGATCCCGGAGTGTTAGAAGGTCTTGCCGAAAGTGAGCAGAGCCCGGTTCTTGCCGGCCGAATAACCGCCGAAGCAATAATATTGGCCGGACGAACAGCTGTCCTTGGCGTTGGTGCCCAGCAGAGCCAGACCGACCGTGCCGATGCCCACATCCTTGGTTGCGCCGAGTTTCCAGTCGGAGTAAGTGCCCGCGCTGGTGTTCTTCACCGACTGGTGACCGGCGTGAGCGCCGATACCCCAGCCGTCGCCCAGATCGAAGGTGCCGCTCACATCCAGGTAGCCGCTGCCCGAGCTGTTCGGAGTCCCGAACAGGTTGGTGGTGGATTGCGAATATTTTGCCGAGAGCCACTTCCAGTTGAGGGCGGCATAGACTTCGGTGGTATCGGGCTTGGTGGCGCCCGGCGTATAGGTGCCCGGATAGTTGTAGGTCAGGACGCCGACGTCGTAGCCGAGATCGCCGGTGATGGTGCCCTTGTAGCCGCCGTAGATATCGAGTTCCAGGCTGGCGCTGGTCCCGGCAGGGTAAGTGTCGCCGATCCAGCTGATGCTGGAACCCCAGGTGCCGACGTAGAAACCGCTCGGATGAGCGTAGTCGAAGCCGCCCTGGATGGCCGGCTTGCCGCGCGTCTGGGCGATGCCGCGATAGAGGTACTCGGAGGCCAGCATGACGTTGCCGGTGAATGGACTGGCAGGCGCTGCAGCGGCCGGGGCAGCCGCAGCCGGTGCGTCTTCGGCGAAACTGAGAGTCGGAAGAAGAAAAGCAGTGGCAACGGCTGAAGCGATCAAGGTCTTGCGCATGGTAGTTCTCCTGTGAATGAAATCCTGCAGGCTCCCATCAGCACATTCCATGCCAGATTTAAATAACAAATTAAAGCAAATACTTATTGCAATAAATGAGATGAAGCTGCAATGCCCTGCACCGACTTGTCGCGTACCATGCGGGCAGCGCACCGATGTGGTGCGCTGCCGGCGAATTTTTTCGCAAGCCTGTGCTAGACTTTGTCCAAGGTTCGTCACAACCTTGCCCAACGGATGCCGCCATGAACAAGATCGTCAAGGATATCTCCACCCGTTTCTCGGAACTGATCGCCGCCAGCCCGGCCAAGGACGTCGAGAAGAACGCCCGGGCGCTGCTGAGCTCAGGCTTCGCCAAGCTCGACCTGGTGACGCGCGAGGAATTCGACGTCCAGGTGGCGCTGCTCAACCGCGCCCGCGAGAAACTCGCCGCCCTGGAGGCGCGGGTCGAAGCGCTGGAAACCGAAGCGGCCGAACGGCGCAAGACCTGACAGTCGATCCGCTTGCCCGGCATTTAGTGCCGGCCAGGACTGGATCGGGGGATTGCATGCCGACGAAAACCTACCTCTCCCTGTTGCGCCAGCTGGCGAGCTGCTACCAGGCTTTCGAGAGCTATTCGGCTGGGCATATCCGCAGCCTGGGCCTTACGCCCGCGCAGTTCGACCTGATCGTCACGCTCGGCAATACGGCAGGCATGAACTTCAAGGAACTGGGAGAGAAAACGCTGATCACCAAGGGCACGCTGACCGGAGTGGTCGACCGCCTCGTCGCAAAAGGCCTGGTGCGCCGCCTTGCCTCCGCGACCGATGGCCGCAGCCAAGTGGTACAGCTGACCGAGAAGGGCGCGGCCTTGTTTGCCCGTGTCTTCCCGGCCCATCTCGAGCATCTCAAACCAGCTTTCGCGCGGTTTGGCAGCAGCGATCTGGAGCAGGCGGAAGCGACCCTGCTGCGACTGCGTCAGGCCTTCGAGGAGGCCAGGGGACGCGGGAACTAGGCACATGCCGAGGGCTTGCATCCCGATCATCGGGATGCGGCGCAACCGTTGCTCTGGAGATTTGAGGCGCCGAAAATCGGCAAATGCTTGCACGCTCGGCCACCGTTGACTGCAAAATGTGGAAATGGCGCCCTGCGGGCGCCCTGCAGTATGCGACAGACAAGCATCCGGATGGCTTTCCCCCAGCTGTAACCAAAGGCGTCAATGCAGCGAACTAATCAGACGAACCGTGCGAACGCGAGCGAGGAGCGGCTCAGGGATCTGCTGATCCGCGGACTCGCCGGCGAAGCATCGGCCTATCATGCGTTTCTGCAGGAACTCTCCGCGCACCTGCGCGCCTTCCTGAGAAAACGTCTCGCCCGCTTGCCCGACGAAGTGGAGGATCTGGTGCAGGAATCGCTGCTGGCGGTGCACAACCAACGCCATACCTACGACCCCGGGCAGCCCTTGACGGCCTGGGTGCACGCGATCGCCAAGTACAAGCTTATCGATCTGCTGCGCCGGCGTGAGAAACGCGAGATGCTCACCGACACGCTGGACGACGAGATCGATATTCTTTGCTCCTCGGATGAAGAAGCTGCAGAAGCGCGGCGCGACCTGGGCAAACTCCTCGAACGCTTACCCGACCGGCAGCGCCTGCCGATAGTCCATATGAAGCTGGAAGGACTGTCGGTCAGCGAAGCGGCGCAGCGGACGGGAATGTCGGAGTCGGCGGTCAAGGTGGGCGTGCATCGCGGCCTCAAGGCGCTCGCCGCGATGATCGGCGGTGATCGATGAAAACCGACGATCTGGTGACCCTGCTGGCCACCGGCGCAGAGGCGGTGGCGCCCGCCGCGGCCGCGCGCCGCTACCGGATCGCCATCGCCTGGGGTGCGCTCGGTGCGCTGCTGCTGATGTTGATGCTGCTCGGCGTGCGTCGCGACCTTGGCGCAGCCCTGCTGCTGCCGATGTTCTGGGTCAAGCTGGCGTTCGTCGCCGGAATCGCCGCGGCCGGCCTGGCGGCCGTCCTGCGCCTGTCGCGGCCGGGCCGGCGCCTGGCCTGGGTGCCCGGCGCGCTGGCGCTGCCGGTGACGGCGATGTGGCTGCTCGCCGCCTTCGCGCTGTTGCGGGCAGATCCGGTCCAGCGTCCGGAGTTGTTCTTCGGCGACACATGGACCTCTTGCCCATTGCTGGTGGCCATGCTCTCGACACCGGGATTCGTCGCGGTGCTGTGGGCGACAAGAGGCCTCGCGCCGACCCGGCCCGCGCTTGCCGGCGCCGCCGCGGGCCTGCTCTCGGGAGCCGTCGGCGCGCTGGTGTATTGTCTGCATTGCCCGGAAATGGCGGCACCGTTTATCGGCTTCTGGTACCTCCTGGGCATGCTCATTCCGACCGTGGTGGGCGCCCTGCTCGGTCCGCGCCTGCTGCGCTGGTAAGCGACGAGGGCCCACCGGTCCTCGGCTGCGGCCTATAATCGCCGCATCCCCGTAATTTCCATTTGTCATGTCCCTGGCCGTACTGAAGAGCCGCGCCCTCGCCGGCATGGAGGCCCCCGAAGTAACCGTCGAAGTGCACCTCGCAGGCGGTTTGCCGTCGTTCACCCTGGTCGGTCTCCCCGACACCGAGGTCAAGGAGGCACGCGACCGCGTGCGCGCGGCGATCCAGAACTGCCGATTCGAATTTCCCCAGCGGCGCATCACCGTCAACCTCGCTCCGGCGGACCTGCCCAAGGAGTCGGGCCGATTCGATTTGCCGATCGCGCTGGGCATCCTGATCGCTTCCGGGCAGGTTGCCGGCAAGGGGCTCGACGGCCTCGAATTTGCCGGGGAACTGGCGCTGGGCGGCGAACTGCGCAGCATCCGCGGCGCACTCGCAATGTGCCTGTCCGCGGCAAACTCGCGGCGCGCCTTCGTGCTGCCGGCCGAGAGCGCTGCCGAGGCGGCATTGGTGAAGACGGCAGCCATCCTGCCGGCACGCACGCTGCTCGAGGTCTGCGCCCACCTGAACGGCCGGCAGCATCTTGATCCCTACCGGGGCGCGGCGCTGGTCGCGGCGCCCCAATACCCTGATCTCGCCGAGGTCAAGGGACAGGCGCAGGCCAAGCGCGCGCTGGAGGTCGCCGCCAGCGGCGGCCACAGCGTGCTGTTCTCCGGCCCGCCCGGCGCCGGCAAGTCGATGCTGGCCAGCCGCTTCCCCGGAATCCTGCCGCCGATGACCGAGACCGAGGCCCTGGAAAGCGCCGCGCTGCAATCCCTGGCCGGCTGCTTCCGGATGGAGGATTGGAGCCGGCGTCCCTATCGAGCGCCGCACCACTCGGCATCCGGCGCGGCGCTGGTCGGCGGCGGCTGTGACTTTTGGTAATTATTGCGACTATTCGGAAATAATTGCGACAAACCGGTAGTTAAACCGTTCTTATTACTGTGCTTCACGACGCCATCCTCGCTTATGCTTGGGTGGCGTTATTCTTTGTGAGGTAATCGTGCCCATACCCATCAACGTAGAGATTAAGCCGACGGCGAGGACTGTTAGGCTTGAAATTGCGCTGAAAGGTGTTGGCGCGCAATTAATGGAACCCGATTTACTTGAGTAGTGCGCGTTGAAAATTACCCAGGGTGATTAACCTTCCTGCTCGATTGTTGAGCAGGGCCAAAAGGAGATGATCACCATGAAGGATCTGGGAATTATTCGACGTATGTTTTACCGCGACGGGCTATCGTTGTCGGAGATTGAAAGACGTACCGGCCTGACGCGCAAGACAGTGCGGCGTTGGCTGAATGCAGCGGAAGGTACGGAGCCGAGATACCGGCGGCGCCCCGCTGAGGACACCAAGATTGCGGCCTTTGCGGCGCAACTCACCAAAGCCCTGGAAATTGATGCCCGGCGCCCCAAGCGCGACCGGCGCACGGCACTGAAGCTATTCGCCGAGGTGAAAGCCGCCGGCTTTGACGGCGACTACAGTCGGGTCACAGCGTTCGTCCGGCGCTGGCGTCAGAATGGCGGGCAAGCCTTGGTCAAAGCGTACGTCCCGCTGCGTTTCGAACTGGGCGAAGCCTTTCAGTTCGACTGGAGCGAAGAACGCCTGGTGATCGGCGGCGTCTGGCGCAAGATCCTGGCCGCTCACCTGAAACTCTGTGCCAGCCGGGCCTTCGTTCTACAGGCGTACCCGACGCAGAGCCATGAGATGTTGTTCGATGCCCACACGCGGTCCTTCAATGCGTTGGGCGGCATTCCCCGCCGCGGCATCTACGACAATATGAAGACCGCCGTGGACAAGGTCAAGAAGGGCAAGGGGCGGATCGTCAATACGCGCTTTGCCGCGATGGCCTCGCACTACCTGTTCGATTCAGACTTCTGCAACGTGGCCAGCGGCTGGGAGAAGGGTGTGGTCGAGAAGAACGTCCAGGACAGCCGGCTGCGCATCTGGCAAGACGCCGCCAAGGAACGATTCGGCTCCTTCACCGAACTCAACCTCTGGCTACTGGCCAAGTGCCGGACGCTGTGGCACGAGCTGCGCCATACCGAGTACGGCGACCTCACCATCGCCGAAATGCTCGAACACGAGCAGCCCAGCCTGATGCCGATGGTCACCCCGTTCGACGGCTATGTGGAGACCCTGGGCAAAGTGTCCAGCACCTGCCTGGTGAGCTTCGACCGCAGCCGCTACTCGGCGCCGTGCGAGTTAGTCGGTCAGATGGTCAGCGTGCGGATCTACCCGGAGCGGATCGACTTCGTCGCCCATGATGCCGTGGTAGCCAGCCATGTACGCTGCTTCGAGCGCAATCAGACCCGCTACGACTGGCAGCATTATGTTTCGCTGATTGAGCGCAAGCCCGGCGCCCTACGCAACGGTGCCCCGTTCGCCGACATGCCCGACCCGCTGCTGCGCCTGCGCGGCCTGCTACTCAAGCATGAGGGCGGCGACCGTGTCATGGCCAAGGTGCTGGCCGCCGTACCGAAGTTCGGACTTGATGCGGTGTTGGTCGCCGTGGAACTGGTCCTGGAGTCGGGCAACCCGAGCGCCGAGCACGTCGAGAATGTGCTTAACCGGCTCAAGGCGGCACCACCACCGGATTCTGTGGAAACTCAATTAGAAATCGCCGAGGTGCCGGTTGCCGATACCGGACGCTATGACCGCCTGCGCGAGGAGGTGGGCCATGCGTGATGTCGCTGCGGAACTCAAGGCATTGCGCCTGTACGGGATGGTCGGCGCCTGGGAGGAGATCATTGCGCAAGGTAACTCAGCAGGACTTCAATCCGCCCGCTGGCTGATCGAGCATCTGCTCGACACCGAACACACTGATCGGGCCATGCGCTCGATCAGCTATCAGTTGCATTCCGCCAAGTTTCCGGTGCATCGTGATCTGGCCGGATTCGAGTTTGAGCATTCGAAGGTGGATCAGGGCCTGATCGGCGAACTGTCCGATCTCTCCTTTACAGAGGCGTCGCACAACGTGGTGTTCATCGGCGGGACGGGCACCGGCAAGACGCATCTGGCCACCGCGCTCGGCGTATCCGGCATTACCCAGCACAGCAAGCGGGTCCGGTTCTACTCGACGGTCGATCTGGTGAATTTGCTGGAGCAGGAGAAGGCGGTCGGCAAGGCCGGGAAACTGGCCTTTGCGCTGATGCGCATGGATCTGGTGATCCTCGACGAACTGGGCTATTTGCCTTTCAGCCAGGCGGGTGGGGCATTGCTGTTCCACCTGCTGTCCAAGCTCTATGAGCACACCAGTGTGATGATCACGACGAACCTGACCTTCGGCGAATGGGCCAGCGTATTTGGCGATGCGAAGATGACGACGGCGCTGCTGGATCGCCTGACTCATCACTGTCATATCGTGGAGACGGGCAACGAGTCCTACCGGTTCCGTCACAGCAGTGCCACGGCGAAGTCGCGCATCAAGGCGCGGGAGCAGATCAAGCGGCCCAGATCGCCCGCCGAGGAGACGCCCCTTTGAATCGCCGCCGCGCGGGGAAATCCGCTTCGGGCTACGCCCTGCGCGGCTTCCCCCGCGCAACCGCCGAGCTTCTGGTTAGGTCAGAAGGAAAAGAGCCGCAATGATTGGAGGTGCCACAACCTGCGAATACGCTACACTTATCCACAAACCGCGCTATGACAGGCGGCTGACATCCCTGGGTAATCCTTCAACGCGCACTGCTGGGTAATATTGGATGCGCGCCGACAGATAGAAATCCCGAATGACTTGTTCAATGACTTCTTCGGCATATGGCGGGATACGGCCCTTGCCTTCCTTCCAGCCCCGTTTCTGGGGAATAAGCGCAGTAACGACCTCGTAGGTTTTGTAACGCTGCAACCAGCGATAGAGTGTGGCCGGATCGACCCCGACCTCCTTGGCACGGCGCTCAGCTTCCTCACGTCCTACCATGTACCGATCGATAAGCGGCTTGATCGCAGCGAACCTTTGTTCTGCAACACGCCAATCATCGTCGGCAATCTCGGCCAGATCCTGGCTGGTTGAACGGCTAGAGTCTCGTGCACCCGAGACAGGCCGCAAATCACCAATGCGTAAAGGGGCACTCCGTCCAGTTTCCACCTCGACCCCAATGACCGACTCGAAATCCAGCACCTGAGCAATCCGGAAAACGGCATCTCCTTGCTGGACCAAAGCGCCGACCTCGACAGTGACACGCTCACGGATTGGCTCAAATGCCTCATTAGGCATGATGATTTCATCTTCATCATTCATTGGTCGGTACCCATAGTTCGGTAAATTCGTTCAATGGTCGGCTGATATCGCAGTCCAGTTGCCGGGCGGCAAGCAGATACCAGATATGAGCGATCCCTTCGGCCCGGTACAATCCGATGAAGTGACGAGCAAGGATATAGTGGAAGGGGGTGCTCCCCATCTGCCGGATATTCTCGATCACCCAGCGGCTTTCCTCGACCGGGAATTGCATTCGCTTGTATCGCTCCAGAAAACGAATGTTCGCAAGAGCCTGGTCACGGATACGTGATTCATCGTAGATGTGGAACTCCCAGCCTTGTTCCTTGGCGCACCTCCACGCCGCCTTCCACTTTGGCAGCCATTCTCGCCAATGTTTGCGCCATTCCTTCTCGGGCTTAACCTCCACCAGAACTGGCTTTGGATAGTCTCCATAAGGCACATTCCCCAAGCGGTAGTAGACGAGAAAATCCGGCGTGTAGGTATACGTTTGGCCGTTGGCGCCCGTGAATGGAATCTGGGTAGGCTGGGGGATCACGTCCAGAATACTCAGCGAAAATTCTGCGCGAATCAGAAAGTCGCGCTCTAACGTGGACTCAAACTGGATGGGAATTTCGCCACGTAAGGCATAGACTCCCGACACACTGCGGCGAGTCGGTCGAATCTTGCGCATTTGGCGAGGCAGAATGGTGTCGCAGCTATTTCTTGTCAATTTGGACTCCGTCGCATCTAATGTAGCGATTGTCGTCGCAACAATTCTAAGAATACTAAACGCAAGCTCTTGTTTCTTTGTTTGCATTGTCGCATTTATTTTGAAAAGTTACAACGGCAGCGTGCCGCGCCCCGGCGAGATCTCGCTCGCCCACCATGGCGTGCTGTTCCTGGACGAACTGCCGGAGTTCGAACGGCGGGTGCTGGAAGCGCTCAGGGAACCGCTGGAGAGCGGCCACATCGCCGTCGCCCGGGCGATGCGGCGCAGCGATTTCCCGGCACGCTTCCAACTCGTGGCGGCGATGAACCCCTGCCCCTGCGGCTGGCTCGGCCACCACTCCGGACGCTGCCGGTGCACGCCAGATCAGCTCGCGCGCTATCGCGGCAGACTTTCCGGGCCGCTTCTCGACCGCATCGACCTGATGATCGAGGTACCCGCACTTGCCGGAGTCGAATTGCAGGCGAAGTGGGATAATGAGCCTTCGAGCGCGGTCCGGGCGCGGGTGGTTCGCGCCCGCGAAAGCCAGCTCGCGCGCCAGGGCAAAGCCAACGCCGCCCTCGGCCCGAAGGAGATCGAGACTCACTGCGAGCCGGATGGTCGCGGCCGGGACCTGCTGCAACAGGCCATCGCCCGCTTCAGTCTCTCGGGACGCGCCTATCACCGGGTCCTGAAAGTCGCCCGCAGCATCGCCGATCTCGCCGCCGCGCCAGGCATCATGAGCGCACACGTGGCCGAGGCCATCCATTACCGCCGCGGCCTGTCCGACGGCTGAAGCTCCTCACCTTGACCGGAACCGCCATGAGCCTAACCAATGCCAAACCCCGTCGCCGGTCCTTATTTGCTGCCGGTTTCCTCGTTCTGCTGATCGCCCTGGGCGCCCTCTACACCTGGCTGTCCCTGCACTGGAGCTACTCCGAAGGCGAGCGCGCCGGTTATGTGCAGAAGTTCTCGAAGAAGGGCTGGATCTGCAAGACCTGGGAAGGCGAACTGGCGATGGTCGCGATGCCCGGCTCACTGGCCGAGAAATTTCCGTTTTCCGTCCGCGATCCCGCCGTCGCGGCCAAGCTGGAAAAAACCATGGGCAAGCGGGTGTCCCTGATCTACGAGCAGCATGTCGGGGTGCCCACCTCCTGCTTCGGCGAGACCGAGCACTTCGTGCTCGACGTGCGCTCGGTCGAATAGCGGTGCGGCAGGCTTCCCCCCGGCGCCTGGCGCTCCTGGTGGCGGGCCTGGCGGCGATCGCCCCTTTCTCGATCGACACCTACCTGCCGGCATTCCCGGCGATCGCCACGGCGCTCTCCGCCACCCAGGTCGAAGTCCAGCAGACGCTGACCGCCTATCTGCTGCCTTTCGCCTTCATGATGCTTTGGCACGGCGCACTCTCCGATGCGCTCGGCCGGCGCCGCGTGATCCTCGTCGGTCTGGGGTTCTATGTGCTGGCATCGCTGCTCTGCGCCTTCGCCGGCAATATCGAGACCCTCTGGCTCGGCCGCGCCCTTCAGGGGATGTCCGCCGGCGCCGGCATGTCCGTGGGACGCGCCCTGATCCGCGACATCTTCGAGGGCGCCGCCGCGCAGCGCCTGATGTCCCATGTCAGCCTGATCTTCGCCATCGCCCCGGCGCTCGCCCCGCTGATCGGCGGCACCATCTATGCCTTCTTCGACTGGCACGCCATATTCGCCTTCCTCGTCCTGTTCAGCGCCACCATGTGGCTGGCCTGCTGGCGCTGGCTGCCCGAAACCCTGCCGCCCGAGCGCCGGCAAAGCCTGCACCCGGTCAGCCTGGCGCGCGCCTACCGCAGCGTCTTCGGCAACCGCGCGTTCATGAGCCTGTCTTCCGCGCTGGCGCTCAATTTCTGCGGCATCTTTCTCTACGTGATGGCGGCGCCGGTTTTCCTGATCCAGCATCTGGGTCTCTCGCCCCAGGGCTTCGCCTGGATGTTCACGCCCTCGGTCGGCGGCATGATGCTCGGCGCCTACCTTTCCGGCCGGCTGGCGGGACGGCTTTCGCCGGCGCGGACGATCGCCGCAGGCTACAGCCTGATGTTCCTCGCCGCAGCCGCCAACATCGCGCTGAATCTCGCCTGGCCGCCCGGCCTGCCCTGGTCCCTGCTGCCTTTGCCGTTCTATTCCTGCGGCATGGCCCTGGCGATGCCCAGCCTGCAGATTATCGCGCTCGACCTGTTTCCGGAAAAACGCGGGCTGGCCTCGAGCTGTCAGGGCACGCTGCAGACCGGCAGCAACGCCCTGCTCGCCGCCGTTCTGGTTCCCCTTCTATGGGGATCGCCGCTGACCCTGTCCTGCGGCATGGCAGGGTTTCTGCTGCTCGGATTGGCAAGCTTCGCCGCCTGGCAACGGCAGAGAGTCTGAACAGTCTCAGCACTGTTCCCAGGGCAGGCCGTCGTGGCGCCAGCCGGCCAGCGTGCCGCGCTGGTGGTGGTCGTCGAGTTCGCCCTCGAAGCCGTGCAGGACGTTGAAGACCTCGCTGAACCCGGCCTGCTCCAGGGCTGCCCCGGCGTCCTTGGAACGATTGCCGCTGCGGCAGATCAGCACGATCGGCCGGTCGACGCTGGCGGCCTTCTTCACGTGGGCGACGAAGTGCGGATTGATCTCCCAGTCGGGACCGTCGTTCCAGGGAATCATGATGGCCCCGACGGGATGACCGACGAACAGGAATTCCATTTCGCTCCTGACATCGACGAACAGGGCCAGCGGATTTTCGTGGAGCAGTTGGTAGGCTTCCTTCGGGGTGAGGTGCTTCATCGCGAACTCCCAGTTGCCGACCGAGCGGCCAAGCGGTAGCGGACGATTATAGACCTGCCGCCGAGCATCCAGCGCAGCCGCGGCGAATCATGCATTCCATCGTGATAAAATCGCCCGCCGACATCAGCAGGCCATGCCATGCAGCCCGACCGCAGCAGCGAACTTCGCGATCTCCTCTCGCGGCGCATCCTGATCCTGGACGGCGCCATGGGGACCATGATCCAGCGCCACAGCCTGTCCGAGGCCGATTACCGGGGCGACAACGAAACGGCGCGCTTCGCGCTCCACGCCAAGGATCTCAGGGGCAACAACGACCTGCTTTGCCTGACCCGTCCCGAGCTGATCCGGGACATACACGCCGAATATCTGTCGGCCGGCGCCGACATCCTCACTTCCAACACGTTCAACGCCACCTCGATCTCCCAGGCCGACTATGGCCTGGAATCCATCGTCTATGAACTGAACCTGGCCGGCGCGAGATTGGCCAGGGAAGCCTGCGAGCAATTCACGGCGGACAATCCGGCCAAACCCCGATTCGTCGCCGGGGTATTGGGCCCGACCTCGCGCACCGCCTCGATCTCGCCCGACGTCAATGACCCGGGTTACCGCAACGTCGATTTCGACCAGCTGGTCGAGGCCTACGTGGAAGCGGCGCGCGGCCTGGCCGACGGCGGCGCCGACCTGCTGCTCCTGGAAACGGTGTTCGACACCCTGAATGCCAAGGCGGCCCTGTTCGCCGTCGAGAAATTCTTCGAGCAATGCGGCCGGCGCTTGCCGATCATGATTTCGGGCACCATCACCGATGCCTCGGGCAGAACCCTCTCCGGCCAGACGGCGGAAGCCTTCTGGAATTCCCTGCGCCACGCCCGGCCCCTGTCCTTCGGCCTGAACTGCGCGCTGGGCGCCCGCGAGCTGCGGGCTCACGTCGCGGAGCTGTCGCGGGTCTGCGACTGCCCCGTCTCGGCCCACCCCAACGCGGGCCTGCCCAATGCCTTCGGCGGCTACGACGAAGCACCGGAAACGCTGGCCGCGGCGCTCAGGGAATGGGGCGAAGCGGGCATCATCAACATCGCCGGCGGCTGCTGCGGCACCACGCCCGAGCACATCCGGCAAATCGCCGGCGCCCTTGCCGGCCTGCCGCCGCGCATTCCGCCGCGGATCGAGAGGAAGCTTCGCCTCTCCGGCCTGGAACCCTGCAACATCGGTGACGACAGTCTCTTCGTCAATGTCGGCGAACGCACCAACGTCACCGGTTCGAAGGCTTTCGCCCGACTGATCCTGAATGACCAGTTCGAGCAGGCCGTGGCCGTGGCGCGCAACCAGGTCGAGGCCGGCGCCCAGATCATCGACGTCAATATGGACGAAGCGATGCTCGACTCCCAGGCGGCGATGGTGAAGTTCCTCAAGCTGATCGCCTCGGAACCCGACATCGCCCGCGTCCCGGTGATGATCGACTCCTCCAAGTGGACGGTGCTGGAGGCCGGCCTGAAATGCCTGCAGGGCAAGGGCATCGTCAATTCCATCTCGCTCAAGGAAGGCGAGGCGAAGTTCCTCGAACAGGCCGCTCTGGCCCGTCGCTACGGTGCCGCCGCCATCGTCATGGCCTTCGACGAACAGGGGCAGGCCGACACCTTCCAGCGCAAGACCGGGATCTGCAGGAGAGCCTACGATCTGCTCACCGGAACGGGATTCCCCGCCGAGGACATCATCTTCGACCCGAACATCTTCGCCATCGCCACCGGTATCGAGGAGCACAGCAACTACGCCGTCGACTTCATCGAGGCAACGCGCTGGATCCGCGCCGAACTGCCGTACGCCCATGTTTCCGGCGGCGTCTCCAACGTCTCCTTCAGTTTCCGCGGCAACGACCCGGTGCGCGAGGCGATCCATACTGTCTTCCTCTACCACGCGATCCAGGCCGGGATGACCATGGGCATCGTCAATGCCAGCCAGCTCGGCGTCTATCAGGAGATCCCGGCCGAGCTGCGCGAAAAGGTCGAGGCCGTGGTGCAGAACCGCTCGCCTGAAGCAGGCGAGCAGCTGGTGGAATTCGCCCAGACGGTGAAGGGTTCGGCGCGCGAAATGATCGTCGATCTGAGCTGGCGCGAGCAGCCCGTCGGCGAGCGCCTGACGCACGCGATGATCAAGGGCATCGCCGACTACATCGTCGTCGACACCGAGGAAGCCCGCCTGGAAACCTTCGCCCGCGGCCTGCCGCCGCTGGCGGTGATCGAAGGGCCGCTGATGAATGGCATGAATGCGGTCGGCGACCTGTTCGGCGCGGGCAAGATGTTCCTGCCGCAGGTGGTCAAGTCCGCACGGGTGATGAAGCAGGCGGTGGCGCACCTCCTGCCTTTCATCGAGGCCGAGAAGGCGCGCACCGGTTCCGCCGCCAAGGGGCGCATCGTCATGGCGACGGTGAAGGGCGACGTCCATGACATCGGCAAGAACATCGTCGGCGTGGTCCTGGGCTGCAACGGCTACGAGGTGTTCGACCTAGGCGTCATGGTGAGCGCGGACAGGATCCTCGCCGCCGCGCGCGAACACGAGGCCGACATCATCGGCCTGTCCGGCCTGATCACGCCTTCGCTGGAGGAAATGGGCTTCGTCGCTGCGGAAATGCAGCGCCAGGGCATCACCTTGCCGCTCCTGATCGGCGGGGCGACCACGAGCCGCGCCCACACGGCGATCAAGATAGCGCCCAAGACCAGCGGCCCGGTGATCTACGTGCCCGACGCTTCGCGCGCCGTCGGCGTCGTCACCAGGATGCTCTCGGAAGACCAGGCGGCCGATTACCTCAAGGAAGTCGCGGCCGACTACGCGAAGCTGCGCGAACTGCACGCCAACAAGAAAGGCGTTCAGCTGATACCGCTCGGCGCCGCGCGGGAGAATCGCGCCCGGCCGGCCTATGTGCCGGTCGCTCCGGCAAGGCCCGGCATCACGGTGATCAAGGACGTCGATCTGGCGACCCTGGAGCGCTACATCGACTGGGCGCCCTTCTTCCAGACCTGGGATCTCGCCGGGGCCTATCCCGGGATACTCTCGGACGAGAAGGTCGGCGAGGCTGCGCGGAGTGTCCTGGCAGACGGCAGGGCGATGCTCGATAAGATCATCAGGGAACGTTGGCTGACCGCGAACGCCGTGTTCGGTCTGTTCCCGGCGAACAGCGTCGGCGACGACGTCGAACTCTTCAGTGACGAGTCGCGCCAGCAGACAGCGGCTACCCTGCACTTCCTGCGCCAGCAGCACCTGCGCCCTGCAGGCAAAGCGAACGAGTGCCTCGCCGACTTCGTCGCGCCCCTTGGCAGGCCCGACTGGATCGGCGCCTTCGCAGTGACCGCGGGGCTGGGCATCGAACGGAAGCTCGCCGAATTCGCCGCCAGCCACGACGACTACCAGGCCATCATGCTGAAGTCGCTCGCCGACCGTCTGGCGGAAGCCTGCGCCGAGTGGCTGCACCAGCGGGTCCGCTGCGAATACTGGGGCTATGCCGCGGGCGAGGATCTGAGCCCCGAACAATTGATCGCGGAGAGCTATCCCGGCATCCGCCCCGCGCCGGGTTACCCGGCCTGCCCCGACCACACCGAGAAGGCAACGATCTTCGAACTGCTCGACGCGCCGGGAAACTGCGCCATGGCGATCACCGAAAACTACGCCATGCACCCGGCCGCCTCCGTCGCAGGCTTTTATTTCGCCCACCGGGAAGCGCATTATTTCGCCGTCAGCAAGATCGGCCACGACCAGTTGCAGGACTGGGCGCGACGCCGCGGCATGAGCGTCGCCGAAGCCGAGAGGTGGTTGGCGCCGGTGCTTTGATGAAGATCCTGGAATGCGTCGGCCGCGATGCCGCCCGGTCAAGAATGCCTGGCCCAAGGCGGCGAAGGAGCTCCCGGCCCGGCCGATCCCGACGCTTCATTTGGCAAGGCCGGCGCCTCCTTGCTGATATACTTTCGAAATCAACAATTGAAACGCCCATCGCCCGGCCGCGGCATGTGAGCGGCGAGGTCCGAGACCGTTCATTTCCGGCCGACGCGTTTCATTGTCCTGGGAGATCAGACATGCAGACTGAGGATACCCGGCTGAGCTATGCCGAGGCTGTCGCATACGTGAAACAGGGGAAGGGTGCGGCCTTTTCGGTGATACCGGTGTTCGGCGACGATCATGAGAGCGCCGAGGGCGCCCGCGTTTTCGTCCTGCAGTCGGACAACGCCGGCGATTTCCACTTGCGCTTCGTCGCCGGCCCCTTCTTCTCGGCCGCCTATGCCGCCAACGAAACGATTTCTGCGGCCGAGATTCCGGCGAGCGTGGCGGAATTGCGCTTCATGCCGACGCGCTGCGAGGAAGACTGGTTCACGGCCCAGGTGCAGGTGCTGATCAACCGGATGGTGAATGCCGCCGGTGTCCCTGCGGCCCAGATGCCCGACTATCTCAGCGCCCCGAACAAGGCCGCCAGTCCGGAGGTGGTATTCCCGATGACCTTCATCGAGAGAAAACCGAAGCCGTAGTGGCCCCGGCGTTCGCTCTCCGAACGCCGGTCAGGGAGCCGCGCCGGGCGCAGGGCATGGGGCCGGGTTGCTTGTTCACACCCCCCAGACCACCGGCACCTTCTTCTTCAGCGACCACTGGAGCAGTTCGACCAGCGGCGTGGCGCGCTGGCCGAGGCTGACATAGGGGCGGCGGCTGCCGTCGGCCGCAAGCTCGAACTGCGGCCGATCCTCTTCCGCCGCAGCCTTGTTCGCCTCCCGGTCCGCGGCGATGGCGGCATTGAGCCGCGCCAGCGCCTCCGGCAACTGCTCGACGGTGACAATGCCCTGGTCGCCGGCTTCCTTGCCCATGATCTCCATCATCTTGTGTGCCACGTCGCCGAACATGATGACGTCGCCCGATGCTTTCGACTGGAATGTCACGATCATTTCAGATTCCTTTTTCAGATAACCAGGAAAGGATGCGTCCGGCCACGATCTGCCAGTCGCGTTCGAGCATCAGGCCGTGGCCCATGCCGGGAAAGATCTCGGCGTCGACCGAGTAGGTCCGCGCCGTCATCTCCACCAGGGAAGCCGGAATCAGTTGATCGAGCTCCCCGCCCAGGATCAGCAAGGGCGTGTCGTTCACCCGCGAGGGATGGGGCAGGTTGAACAGGGTCATGTCCCAGATGGCGCGGTGCGACTCGGACTGCGACAGGCGCAGGTAGCGCAGCAGATCCTCGGCATCGATCGGCTGGGCGAACAGCGCCTGGCGCAGGGTTTCAACCGAGACCCGGCCGCCGCTCATCACGCTGTTCAAGTCGCTCATCAGCCCGGGCTTCTGGAACATCAGGCCGAAGGCCGCCGACATCAGGCCCTGCGGCGGCGCCGAACACATCAGAACGGCTGCCGGGGCCGGGTGCTTTTCCAGGTATTTCTGGACCACGAAGCCGCCCATCGAATGGCCGATCAGCACCGGCGGCGCGGGCAGGTCCGCCGCCACTTCGGCAACGTCGTTGATGTAATCGTCGATGCCGAAGCTGTCGAGCTGGCGGCGTCCGCGGCTGGCGCCATGTCCGGACAGGCTCACGCCGTAGCTGGCGTAGCCCTGTGCGGCGAAGAACGGCAGGAAATGCTCCGCCCAGCACCAGGCAGCGGTGTAGGCGCCGTGGATGAATAGCAGCGGGGTCTTGTGCTTCTGCTTGCGCGACTTGGCCGGCGGCGCATGGATCAGTACTTCGAGGCCGGCCACGGCATCGTTCACTGCGCGCTCACTGCGGCACCGCCATGCCGCGCTGCACCGCCGGCCGGGCAGCGATCGTCTCATACCAGCGGCGTACCGCCGGATAGGCGGAGAGGTCGACTTGCTGCCAGTCGTGGCGCGCCACCCAGGGATAGGTGGCGATGTCGGCGATCGAATATTCGTCGGCGAGATAGTCGTGGTTCGACAGGCGCTCGTCGAGGACGCCATACAGCCGCGCCGCCTCCTTGGTATAGCGCGAGACGGCGTAGGGGACCGGCTCCGGCGCCGAGCGCAGGAAATGATGGACCTGGCCGAACATCGGCCCGACGCCGCCCATCTGGAACATCAGCCATTGCAGCGCCAGATACTTGCCGTGATCGCTCTGCGGCAGGAACTTTCCCGTCTTGCCGGCCAGATAGACCAGGATCGCGCCGGACTCGAACAGGGTGATCGGCCGGCCGTCCGGGCCGTCGTCGTCGACCAGCACGGGAATCTTGCCGTTCGGGTTGAGCGCCAGAAACCCCGGTTCGTGCTGTTCGCCGGCGCCGATATTGATCTTCCTGACCGCGTAGGGCAGCGCGCATTCCTCGAGCATGATCGAGACTTTGCGACCGTTGGGCGTCGCCCAGGTGTAGAGCGTTATCATGTCATCCCCTTCATCAGTGCGTAGCGTTCATTTTACCCCGAGGTGTCTGTGCAGAAATGGCTGATCGCCCTGTTCGTGACGGTTTTCATCGCCGGCATATTGCTGCCGCGGGCGGCGGCGCTGCTGCGCTTCGGCCGTTTGCCGGGAGACCTGCGGTTCAGCTGGCGCGGCCGGGAATATTATTTTCCCTTCGCCTCGGCGCTGCTCCTGTCGCTCGCCGCGACGCTAATCCTGAGGATGCTGTAAGCCGAGTTGCCGGACAGCGGCAACACGCGCCTCATGGATGCGCAGGGGAATCTGCGCCGGATCGGGACAAGCCAGGGCGATGGCGCCGGCATCCACGGCACGCACCGCAGCGAAGGCGCTGCGCCACAATTCGGCCTGCGGATAGGGCCGGTCGGCAAAGCCCGAGCGGCCGCGGAAATCGCATTCGCAGGCGGCCAGTATCAGGCCGAAACGCTCGGGGCGGCGCAGGGCGTCGCACTGCTCGATCAAGCTCACCATGGTCGGGGGCTTGAGTTCCGCCGCGCGGTGGATGTTGCCGTGGAACATCGCGACCAGCCGCGCCAGGTCGCGGCAGTCGGTGGGAACGCGCAGCCGCTGGCACAGCGGGCCGAGCAGGGCGACGCTGGCCGCCTCGTGGCCGGTGTGACGGGGCAGCGCCTCGGCGGGCGTGCGGCCCTTGCCGAGATCGTGGCTCAATGCGGCAAAGCGCACCGGCAGCGGCAAGCCGAGCCGGGCCGCCATGTCGACGACCAGCAGCGTATGCACGCCGCAGTCCACCTCGGGGTGCCAGTCGGCGCGCTGCGGCACTCCGAACAGCGCGTCGAGTTCCGGCAGCAGGCGAATCAGCGCGCCGCATCGGCGCAGGCTCTCGAACATGCGCGAGGGTCTGGACTCCATCAAGCCCTTCGCCAGTTCCTGCCAGACCCGCTCGGCGACCAGATGGTCGACCTCGCCTTCGGCAACCAGGCGGCGCATCAGGTCCAGGGTCTCGGGGGCGATCGCGAAGTCGGCAAAGCGCGCGGCGAAACGCGCCACGCGCAGGACGCGCACCGGGTCCTCGGCGAAGGCCGGAGAGACGTGGCGCAGCACGCGCGCTTCGAGATCGCGCCTGCCGCCGTAGGGGTCGATCAGCACGCCATCCTGATCCCGGGCGATGGCATTGATGGTCAGGTCGCGGCGCGCCAGATCCTGCTCCAGGCTCACCTCGGGCGACGCATGGAAAACGAATCCGCGATAGCCCGGCGCGGTCTTCCGCTCGGTGCGGGCCAGCGCATACTCCTCATGGGTTTCGGGATGAAGGAACACCGGGAAGTCCCGGCCCACGGGGCGAAAGCCGAGGGTCGCCATTTCCTCCGCCGTCGCGCCGACGACGACATGATCGCGATCGGCCACCGGCAGCCCGAGCAACTCGTCGCGAACGGCGCCGCCAACCACGTAGATCTTCATCAGGGCAAAGGGTCGGCCCGAGCGCTGCTGCGCGGTCCGACCACGCCGAGCCGGTTTTTCAGGGACAAACCCTTGTCGTCGAACAGCGCCGAGTAGAAGACGGCATTGGTCATCACCTTCTTGACGTAGTCCCGGGTCTCGCTGAAGGGGATGGTCTCGACATAGATGGCGCCTTCCAGCGGCTCTTCCGCGCGCCACTGGCGGGCGCGGCCGGGGCCGGCATTGTAGGCGGCGGAGGCGAGCACGGGCAGATTGTCGAGGCCGGCGAGCACCATGGAAAGGTAATGGGTGCCGAGTGTGACATTGGTTTTCATCTCGGCGACTCCCGACGGATGGTAACCCTTCAAACCGATCTTCTTCGCCACCCACCTGGCGGTGGCGGGCATCAATTGCATCAAGCCCTTGGCGCCGACGCCCGACTTGGCATTCATGACGAACCGGCTTTCCTGCCGCATCAGCCCATAGACCCAGCCATGATCGAGTGCGAGGTCCCGGGCCTGCGGATCCACCAGGTCGCGGAACGGCGCGGGGTAACGCAGGGAGTAATCGTGCTGCAGCTGGGTACGGTCGGCGGTACTGATGGCACGGTCGAAGACTTCGCTGACCTGCGCCAGCGCCGCGGCGGCGAGCAAATGACGATCGTCCATGCCGCGCAGCGTCCAGTTCCACTCGCGCACCCCCTCGATGCGCATGCCCAGCCGGATCAGCGCCAAGGCGCGCTTCAACCCGGGATTGTCGCCGGCTTCGGCGACCTCCGCCTCGGTCAAGGGTTTGGCGCTCGGCGGCAGTCTGGTCGGGCGGCCCATCTGGTCGCTGGCCAGCATGCCGTAGAAGTTCGGCTGGTTGCTGATCCGGAGGTACAGCGAGCGCGCTGCCTCGGCCCGGCCCTGGGCTTCCTGCGCGCGGCCGAGCCAGTAGATCCAGTCGGGCTGGGCGGCCATCTTAGGCGGCATGCGCTCGATCGTCATCTGCACCATCGGCCAGTCTTGGAACCGGAGCGCGGCGCGCGCCTGCCAGGCAAGTTGCGTCTCCGAGAGCGGCGCGTCCTTCACCAACAGGAACCAGTTCAAAGCCTGCTGCTGGTGGCCGCGCGCGCCGGCCATGGCGATCTGCCCCCACGCGTAGCCGCGCTCGGCTGCGGAGAAGCGGTCCTGGATCTTCTGCCACGACTGCGCGGCGGCTGCCGCGTCGACCCGGGCCAGCCGCCCCACGGCGTAAAGCGCCAGTTCGCGGTCGACGCGGCGCGGCTTGGCAGCTGCGCGGGCGGAAGGAAACCTGTCGAGATAGCGCTGCGGCCTATCGGCGATGGAGGCGAGCGTTTTTGCCGCCGGCCGCTGGCTCTGCGGCAAGTTCCGGGCAGTCTGCAGCGCCTGGTCGAGCTTCTTCGCCTCGAGCAGGCGGCGGATGCGCGCCCAGACATCCTCCTCGTTGATGCGCCCGGCGGCGATCAGCTGTCCGATCAAGGGCAGGCAGGAATCCGGCAGGTCGAGCGCGGCAAACCACTGCGCCCGCACCTCGTCGAGCGAGGCCTGGTCCGGCTGCAGCGCCAGCCGGCCTTGCAGTTCGTAGCAGGCCAGTTCCTGATCGGGCTGCGCCAGCAGCGGATAGTCGCGCTGGAAGGCCGTCCAGAGGCCGCGCCTGCCCAGCGCCCTCAACCAGTCGCCCCTCAGCTTCTCGACCAGGTAGGAGTCCGCCTGGCCGGAAAGAAACTCGGCCACCTCTGTTTGCACGGCTTCGCTTTCGACGCCGCCATCCTCTATCCTCTGGCCCAGCTGCCAATAGCGCACCCACGGCTCGAGTACGTTCCGCTGACCGGGCAGGTTCTCCAGGGCCTGAAGCTGCCTGTCGAGCCTGACGCGTTCGCCATTCCGCGCCGCTTCACGCGCGGCCAGGACGTACTCGTCTCCCGGCGCCGCGGCGGCCAGCGGGCAAAGGAACAGTAATAGCCAAAGCAGGCGCTTCATGTTTATAGTCGCGTCGGGGATCGACAGGGGTGAATTCGAGAATAGCATATGCCAAGCCAAGACGAGCCGCCGGATAACGAGGCTGAAACCGCCGCTAATCGGATAGTTGCCCGCGCCGCCCTGCGCCGGGAAAAGATCGCCGAGCGCGAAGCCCTCGACGGCGCTGGCCACGCACGGCGTTCCGCTGCGCTCTCGGCGCATCTGGCAACGCTCCTGGCCCGCCTTCGGCCGGCCGTGCTCGGCTTCTGCTGGCCCATCCGCGGCGAGTTCGACTGCCGGCCGCTGGTCGCCCGGCTGATCGCGGACACGACCCGCGCCTGCCTGCCCATGGTGACCGCGCCCGACGCCGCGATGGAATTTCGCGAGTGGCGTCCGGACAGCGCCATGCTGACCGACCGCTACGGCATCCATTATCCCGCCGCAGGCGCCGCGCTCAGCCCGGAAGTCCTGCTGATGCCGGTCAATGCCTTCGACGGCGGCGGCTTCCGCTTGGGCTACGGCGGCGGCTATTTCGACCGGACTCTCGCGGCCTTGAGTCCCCGTCCCCTGGCGGTCGGCCTCGGCTTCGAACTGGCCCGGGTCGCCTCCACCCAACCGGGACCGCATGACATTGCGCTCGATGCCGTGGTCACGGAGGCGGGCCTGGAACTGTTCTCCCCTCGCATCGGCAACCCGTGAAGGACGGCGCAAGTTAAACTATCGACAGCCCTTAAACGATTGATTTCGCACTTTGGTGGATACCTTGAACAATTCAGGAGCACCCGACACAAGTTTCCCTCTGATCACGATCTCTCCGGTCGCCAATTCGCGGCATTCCTGGGCGGCCTTGCGGCTTGCCGGCAAGTCCCCTGCCGATCGCGACTGGCTCGGCCAGATGCCCCGCCTGTTCGGGGAGTTCGGGCTGTCTGAGGCCTTGGGCGGACTCGACTGCATCCTTCCCTTGGCGGACCCAGACTGCCTGGACGACGATCGGGCGGCCCGGCTTCCTGCCCAACGGATCGTGCTGCTGCTGCCCCTGGCTCGCTGCGTCGACCCCGCCGCGGTTGCGTCGCTGGCGCGCCTGCGCACGCGCGGCTTCCGTCTGATGGCCGACGGCGTGCCGGCGGAGAACCAGACGCTTCCGGCAGCGGTCGGCGCCGTGGCAAGCAACGGACTCGCCCTGCCCGCTTCGCTCGTCCAGCTGTCCGGCCCGCACTTGGCCACCGAAGTAGCGGATCCCGGACGCTTCAAGCAGGCGAAAAACGCCGGCTACGCCTGGTTCGCCGGTGACTATCCGCTGCACCCTCAGCCGGGGAAAACGCAGCATGGGAGCAGTTCGCCCGCCCTGATGCTGAAACTGCTGGCGATGGTGACGTCCGACGCCGATTCGCGCAAGATCGAGGCCTTGATGAAGCAGGACCCTTCGATCTCCTACCAGTTGCTCAAGCTGGTGAATTCGGTCAGTTTTTCCCTGACCACCAAGATCGCCAACTTCGGCCATGCCATCACCCTGCTCGGCCGCCGCCAGCTGCAACGCTGGCTGCAGCTGCTGATCTACGCCCAGCCAAAAAGTACCGACCCCGCCAGCTCGCTCATGATTCGCGCGGCACGGCGCGCCAGTCTGATGGAGGCGCTCTGCCAGGGGGTCGGCGGCAGCGCGGACGATCAGGAGCAAGCCTTCATGACCGGGATGTTCTCGCTGCTCGACGTGCTGTTCGGCCTGCCGCTGGAGAAGATCATCGCCCCGCTCAATCTCGGCGACGACGTGGACGCCGCACTGCTGAGGAAGACCGGCTGGCTGGGCGGACTGCTGGCCATCACCGAGGCCTCGGAGCGAACCCCGGATTCGGACCTGGGCGGGCAGCTGGAGGCGCTCTTGCTGACGCCGGCCGCCTATGCCCGGGCCGTGGTGCACGCCTGCGGCTGGGCCATCCAGATCAGCCAGCAGCAATGAGCTCCTTCCCGCCTGCCGACGCTGCCCTGCTCTCCGCCGTGGCGGAAATGGCAGAAGCGGCACTGAAGCGCGACACCGCGGCGCTCTCCGATATCGCCGGCAGGCTGATGGAAAGCCCGCAGAGCGGGTTCCTTGAAGAACCGCCGACCGCGGCTGGCTGGGATCTGGTCGAGGAGATCGCTCACGACGGCGTCGTCTTCGGCTGCTACGTCATGGCCGGGCGCATCGGCGGCTACGGCGAGAATGAGATGGCGCGCATGTCCGCGCTGTCGGCCCTGACCGGACGGCTGTTGAGCGTCCTCGCCGGCACCGAGCAGCGCACGCTCGAACTCGGCCTGGCCGAGGAAAAGAATCGCCGCCAGGCGCAGATGCTGGACCAGATCCAGGACTCGGTCATCACCATGGATCTGGCCGGCTATATCACGAGCTGGAACAAGGGCGCCGCGAGGCTGTTCGGTTATAGCGCAGAGGAGGCGATCGGACGCAACATCCTGTTTCTCTACGTCGACGAAGACGAGGAAGACCCCCAATTCCAGGACAACTTCCTCGAGCACGGCGGGAGTGCCATGGAAGTACGCCGGCGGCGCAAGTCCGGCGAAATCTTCTGGGCCAACCTGTCGCTCTCCCTGATCCACGACGGCGAGGGCCAGGCCATCGGCTTGATCGGCTATCTCACCGACATCACCGACCGGCTCGCCACGGCAGAAATGCTGCGCCTGCATGCGTCCATTTTCGAGAACAGCGAAGAGGGCATCCTCATCGCCGACGCGGAACAAAGAATCGTCTCGGTGAACGACGCCTTCTGCCGCATCACCGGTTACGCGGGAAACGAGATCCTCGGACAGCCGATGCGCATGTTCGATTCGGACCATCAGGGCGACGGATTCTACCGCCGCATGTGGGACGAAATACGGACCACCGGCAACTGGAAAGGCGAGATGCTGGACCTGAAGAAGAACGGCGAGCGCTATTCCAAGTGGGCTTCGATCAGCACGATGAAGAACGACCAGAACAAGGTCACCCACTACTTTTCGATTTTCAGCGACATCAGCGAGAAGAAGAGCGCCGAGGAACGCGTCAACTATCTCGCCTATCACGACGACCTGACCGGCCTGCCCAACCGCAGCCAGATGCACACCCTGGTCAGCCAGGCACTGGCCGAAGCGCGACGCAGCGGCGACAGCGGCGCGCTGCTGTTCATCGATCTGAACCGCTTCAAACCGATCAACGACACCCTGGGCCACGAGGTCGGCGACCGCCTGCTGAAACAAATCGCCGAGCGTTTCCGCAAGACGCTGCGCCGATCGGACGTGGTGGCGAGAATAGGCGGGGACGAATTCGTGGCCGGACTGTTCAGCATCGCAAAGCGCGAACATGCGGCGATCGCCGCCCAGAAGCTGCTGTCGGCGCTCGACGATCCCTTCCTGATCGACGAGAACGAACTGCACATCGGCGCCAGCATCGGCATCAGCGTCTATCCGGACGACGGCAACGACACCCAGACGCTATTGCGCTATGCCGACCTGGCCATGTACCGCGCCAAGCAGGCTCACCAGAGCGGCTTCATGTTCTACAGCCAGGAAATGAATCAGCGCTCCGTCGACCGGCTGAAGATCGAGAACGGCCTGCGCCAGGCGCTCGATCACGGCGAACTGCTGCTCTATTACCAACCCAAGGTGAATATCGCCAGCGGCGCAATCATCGGTGCCGAGGCTTTGCTGCGCTGGCGCCATCCGGAAAGGGGAATGGTGGCGCCGGACGAGTTCATCCCGGTGGCCGAGGAAACCGGTCTCATCGTGCAAATCGGCGACTGGGTCCTGGAGCAGGCCTGCCGCCAGGCGCTGGCATGGCAACAGGCCGGACTGCCGCCCTTCACGATCGCCGTAAACGTCTCGGCGCGCCAGATGAGCCCCAGGCTGCCGAAAGTCATCAACTCGCTTCTTTCCCGGTACGGACTTCCCACCGAGTGGCTGGAGCTTGAGCTGACCGAGAGCATGCTGATGCACAGGGCCGACGATGTCATCGAGCTGATGAAGGAACTCCACGCGATGGTCATCACGCTCTCCCTGGACGACTTCGGCACCGGCTTCTCCAGCCTGTCCTATCTCAAACGCTTCCCCATCGACGCCCTGAAGATCGACAGTTCCTTCGTCTCGGGCATTCCGCAGGATCCCGGCGACCGCGCCATCGCCGGGGCCATCGTGACCATGGCCAAGCAACTCGGGCACAAGGTGATCGCCGAAGGGGTCGAGACGGAAGAGCAGTTGTCCTTCCTCACCAACCTCGGCTGCGACGAAATTCAGGGCTATCTGTTCTCGCGCCCGGTGCCGGCGAACGAGTTCGAAACCCTGCTGCGTTCGGGTCGGCGCCTGGGGCGTTAGTCGGCCACTGCCGCCCGCATCCGGGCCAGCGCCGCATCCAGCGTGACGCGCGGACAGCCGAAGTTTAGCCGGACAAAGCCGCGGTACTGTTCCCCACCGAAATCCTCGCCGTCGGACAAGCCGATGCCGGCCGCCTCGAAGAAGCGCTGCGCGTTGACTCCGCCACGCCTGCGGCAGAGTTCGCGCGCATCGATCCAGGCCAGATAGGTCGCCTCGACCCGCGCCATGGACATGCCCGGCAAGGAATTGACGACGGCTTCGACGCGGTCGCGGTTGCCGCGCAGATAGTCCAGCAGGGCCGCATGCCAGGCGCCGCAGTCGCGGTAGGCCGCCTCTGTCGCGGCCAGGCCGAGCACATTGACGTGCGGCACGATGCCTTGCATCGCCGCCCGATAATCACCGCGCAGCGCGTCGTCGGGAATCACCGCAAAGGCGCAGCCCAGGCCGGGAATGTTGAAGGTCTTGGACGGCGCCATCAGGGTGATGCTGCGCCGGGCGGCCTCGCCGTGTTGCGCGGCGAAAGGCCGATGGCGCCGGCCCGGTTCGAGGATCAGGCCACAGTGGATTTCGTCGGAACAGACGACGAGATCGCGTCTCCCGGCGATGGCGGCGACCTCGCCGAGTTCCTCATCGGACCAGGCCCGGCCGACCGGGTTGTGCGGATGACAGAGCAGGAATAGCCGGGTGTCGGCGTCGATGGCCGCCTCGGTCGCGGCAAAATCCCATTGCCAGCGGCCGCCGAGATGGGCCAGCGGCGCGCTCACGACCCGGCGCCCGGAATTCTGCGGCGCCGAGAGGAAGGGCGGGTAGATCGGGGTACTGCTGAATACGGCGCTGCCGGGCTTGCCGACGGCCCGGCAGGCAACGTTGAGACCCGTCACCAGGCCGGGCAGCCAGACCAGCCACTGTCGGTCTATGGTCCACCGGTACGCCTGGGCCAGATGATCGACCACTGCATCGACCAGGGGCGGCCATTCCCCGCCATAGCCGAAGACAGCTTGGCCGACTCGGCGCCGCAAGGCAGCGAGCACGGCCGGCGGCGCGGCGAAGTCCATGTCCGCCACCCACAACGGGATGACGTCGCGGCCGGCATACTTGTTCCATTTGACCGAGTCGCCGCCGCGGCGGTCGATAGGCGTGTCGAAGTCGAAAGGTTTCAAGAGGCTATGCGCGACAGAAGGCAGTGGGCTCGGGCACAATCCGCGATATCCGTGACGGAAAGGCGTCATCGTACAACAAGCCCATGGCTCTTGACTTTTTGTCGGCCGCCACGTAGAAGGTCAGGCGGATGCCGCCTCTGCCCGATGCAGGGGCATTGAACCCGATCACAGAGGGCAAAATCGTCGAAAGACGGTGGCGCAAAACCACCGGCCTACAGCGCGCAAGCGTCACGGCAGCGGGGTTGCCGACGTATCGCCAGGCTTGCGCTGCGCAGGCCGAGCGGGCGTTGTCCGAGCGGCGCCCTCGCCCAGCAAGGAGCGTAGCGGCCATGAAGCGAACTTCCCCCATGTCGATATTCAAGCCCCTCCGCTCGGCGTCGTTGCCGGCCGCATGCGCAGCGGCGCTCCTGAGTGCTTGCGGCGGTGGCGGTGACGGCGCCGCCGTATCCGGCAGTCAGTCGCTCGCGACACCGCTGGCCAGCGCCGCGACAACCCTGCAGCTGGACATTGCGACCTTGCCGGACGCGGCTGCGGTGCAGCTTGCGCAACCGGCATTCCACATTGCCCCGTTACTGCTGAACGAGCCTGACGACGCCGACTCGGTCTACAGCGACACCTCGGCGCATATGGTGCCTCGCACGCAGACGGTACCCGCGGAGTCCAGAAACCTGTCCACGCGCCGCCTGACCGTGCCTGCGCTGGAAGCCGCCCGGTCCACTCAGCCGGTGAGCGCTCGGGGCGCGGCGAACCCGATGGCCGCGGCCGGCACAGTGCTGACCTATTCGCCGGCGCAGATCCGCGCTGCATACGCCCTGCCTGTCCTGCCCGTGGCCGGGAGCACGCTCACCGCGGCTCAGGCCGCTCAACTGGGCGCCGGACAGACGATCTACATCGTCGACGCAATGCACGATCCGAATGCCGCCTCAGAGCTGGCGGCTTTCAACCAGAAGTTCGGGCTGCCGAGCTGCGCCACCCAGACCATCGCGGCCAGTGCCAGTCTGCCCCTGGCCGCGGCATCGGCCAGCGGCTGCAGCTTCTCTGTCGTTTACAACACCGCCGGCGGCACCATGGCCGGCGCCGCGCCGGCCTATGACGCCGGCTGGGCCACCGAGATCGCGCTCGATGTCGAATGGGCCCACGCCACGGCACCGCTGGCGCGCATCATCCTGATCGAGGCGCCGGACGCGACCCTGAACAGTCTCCTGGGCGCCGTCAAGCTGGCCAATTCGATGGGGCCCGGGGTCGTGTCGATGAGCTTCGGCGCCACGGAAGGCAACTGGACGGCTGCGGTGGACTCGGTGTTCGCGGCGACCGGCATGACCTACCTCGCCGCCACCGGCGACTCGGGGGCCTCGGTCCTGTGGCCTTCGGTCTCGCCCAGGGTAGTGGCCGCCGGTGGCACCACTCTGAGCTACTCCGGCACGGGCGCACGGTCGGAGGTCGCCTGGTCGGGCACGGGCGGGGGCAGCAGCCTATACACGCCCGCGCCCAGCTACCAGAACAGCGCCGTCCCGGGCATGGGAACCGTCGCGCACCGCACCGTGGCCGACGTCGCCTTCAATGCCGATCCGGCCACCGGCCAGTACGTGGCGCTCGTCCAGCCGGGCAGCAGCACGGTGAAATGGGTCAGTGCCGGCGGCACCAGCCTGTCCACCCCGCAATGGGCCGGGATCATCGCCGCAGCCAACGCCTTGCGCGCCGCGGCCGCCCAGCCCGCGCTGGGCGCTCCCCATGCAATCCTGTATGGCCAGATCGCCACCCTGCCCTGGACCTATGCCAGCGGATTCGCCGACATCACCAAAGGTTCGGACGGCACTTGCGCGACCTGCTCGGCCAGGATCGGTTACGACCCGCTGACGGGTCTGGGTACGCCCAACGTGACCAGCCTGCTGGGCACGCTCTCGGAGGCCGCGACTGCCGCCACGGCGCCGGTTGTCACCGCCGCCGGCATCACCGGCACGGTCGGCACAGCGCTGTCGTTCACCGTCTCGGTGAGCGGCCCCAACCCCGTCAGCTACAGCCTGAGCGGCGCTCCCCCGGGCATGCGCATCGACAGCGCCGGTACCGTCACCTGGTCCGTGCCCATCGCCGGCACCTACGCCGTGACCGCCATCGCCACGGACACCGCGACCGGGCTGAGCGGCCAGGGCGTCTACACCGTCACCATCGCCGCGCCGAAACCCCCGGCGGTCGGCTCCGCGACCATCACCGGCAAGCCCGGCACGGCGCTGTCGTTCACAGTCTCGGTGAGCGGCCCCAACCCCGTCACCTACAGCCTAGGCGGCGCGCCTGCCGGCATGTCCGTCAATGCTGCCGGCGTCGTCAGCTGGGCCAGTCCGGTGCTCGGCACTTACGCCGTGACCGTCACCGCCAGGGACATCAAGACAGGGCTGAGCAGCCAGGGCGTCTACACGGTGAAGATCAGCGCGGCGGGTCCGGTGATCACGGCCACGGCCATGACCGGCGTGGCCGGCAGGGCGTTGAGCGGCACGATCGGCTTCTCGGACTCCGGCGCCGCCTCGCTCTCGGTGTCCATCTCCGGCGCGCCGCTGGGCATGACCTTCTCCGTGAGCGGTCAGACCATCACCGCCCGCTGGGCCAGTCCGGTCACCGGCAGCTACAGCCTGAAAGTCTCGGCGCTTGACTCGGCCGGTCTGAGCGCCCAGGCGAACGTCCCTGTCACGATCAGCGCGCAGTGATCAGCGCGGGTCGGCGGCGCAGACAGGTTCTCCTGGCGGGCCTTGCAAGACGCCCGTTCGGCAGCACACCCTAAGGAGCCGAGCATGAAATGCCCCTACTGCAAAGAGGAAATTCAGGACGGCGCGAGCAAATGCAAGCACTGCTACTCGAACATCGGCGCGGCCCCGGGTCAGGCGGCGCCCGTTCAGGGCGACTTTGTCGAACTGCTTTCCGCAGCGCTGAATCTGTGGAAAGCGAATCTCGGCGACCTCGCGGTGCTGACGCTGATACTCCTCCTGGTGGTTTGGATTCCGGTCGCCAACATCGGATTCGTTGCCGGTTATGTCCGTTCCCTGATCAAGGTGGCGCGCGGCGAAGGCAAGGCCGAGGTGGGCGGACTGTTCAAGGCATGGGATTGTTTTGGCAACCTGTTCGTCTACGTGCTGCTTCTGATGATTGCCTGTGTCGTCCTGCACATCGTGCCCATCCTCGGCGCGCTGGCTTCGATGGCCCTCGGCTTTGCCGCGATGCCCGGCCTGTACGCGATCATCGATGGCAAACGGGGCGCCATTGACGCCTTCAAGTGGAGCCTGGAGACAGTCCAGGCGGACTTCGTCAACTGGCTGCTCGCCTGCATCGTCGGCTATGTAGTCGCCATGGCCGGCCTCGTCCTGATGTTCATCGGCGTCATCTTGAGCGCGCCGCTGGGGCTGCTGATCTTTGTCCGGCAGTACGAGCGCGTCAAACCCGGCTAGCGGGAGCCCACGGCCAGTCGCCGCTCCAGGCTGCTGCCGACGCGCGACAGCGAATGACAGCCGAGCCAGTAGATCAGACCGATGAAGAGATAACCTTCGAAATAGAAGGAACGCCACTGGGCATCGCCCGACAGCGCCAGCGATAGCGAACCGGTCAGCTCGTAGAGGCTGACCACGGTGACCAGCGAAGTATCCTTGAAAATGCTGATGGCGCTGTTCATGATCGAAGGGATGACCGCGCGCAGCGCCTGGGGCAGAACGATCCAGCGCAGCGCCTGCCAGCGCGAGAGGCCGAGTGCCGCCGCCGCGTCGTGCTGGCCGGCGGGCACGGCCTGCAAGCCGCCGCGCACGGTTTCCGACAGATAGGCGGCGGCGAACAGGACGATGCCGGCCAGGACGCGCACCAGCACGTCGATCGAGGTGCCTTGCGGGAGAATGATGGGGAGCAGGAAGGAGGCCAGGAACAGCACCGAGATCAGCGGCACGCCGCGCACCAGTTCAACATAGAGCAGGCACAAGGCCCGCAGCAGGGGCGGGGCGGAGGCCTGCCGGGCGAGCGCCACCAGCACCGCCAAGGGCAGGGCCAGCAACATGCCCGTGGTCGCCAGCAGCAGCGTCAACGGAAAGCCGCCCCACTGGTCGGCGCCGACCGGCGCGAGGCCCAGCAGTCCGCCGCCCATCAGCAGGAAGAATGCCGGCAGCGCCAGCGCCCAGAATACAAGAAGCCCGGCGCGGCCGAGCAGGCGCAGGCCGCCGGCGAAGATCGCCGAGAGGAGCAGGACAGTCGCCGCAAGCGCTCGCCACTGTTCGACAGGGGGATAGCGGCCGAAAAGGATCAGACGGTACTTCTCCGCCACCACGCCCCAGCAGGCGCCGGCATGATCCACTGCGGCGCAGGCCGCCGCGTCGGGCCTGAACACCGCTTTCAGGAGCAGCCAGTCGATCAGCCCGGGCAGCCAGTAGCAGAGGCCTGCGCCGAGCAGGAGCGTCGTCAGGCTGCTCCAGGCATCGGAGAACAGGTTCCGCAGCAGCCAGTTCCGCGCCGCTGACAGCCCGTTCATGAACGTTGCGCCCAATGCCCGGTCCGTCGTTCCAGCCAGGCGCTCGTCCCGGCCGTGAATAGGGAGATAACCAGATACACGGCCATGATCAGGGCGATGCATTCGGCGGCACGCCCGGTCTGGTTGAGCGTGGTGTCGGCGATGGAAACCAGATCGGGATATCCGATGGCGACTGCCAGCGAGGAATTCTTGGTCAGGCTCAGGTGCTGGTTGGTCAAGGGCGGAATGATGCTGCGCAAGGCTTGCGGCAAGAGCACCAGACGGAAGCCCTGGACCCGGGACATGCCCAGCGCCAGCGCGGCGTCGCGCTGTCCGCGCGGCACCGCCTGGATGCCGGCGCGCACGGTTTCGGCGACATAGGAGGCGGTGTACAGGCTGAGGCCGAACAGCAGGGCGATGTATTCGGGCGTCAGGACCGCCCCGCCGGTGACGGCCATCGCACCCTGCACCGGCAGATCGAACCAGGCACCGCCCTCGCCGCCGAACCACGGCAGGGACAGGCCGCTCTTGCTCAGGAAAAGATGGGGCGCAATTTTCAGGGCCGCGCTTGCGGCCGGCAAGAGGTCGGTGACCACGAAATACCAGGCCAGCAATTGCAGCAGCAGCGGCACATTGCGCAGGGTTTCGACATAACCCTTGCACAGTCCGCGCAGCAGCAGGTTGGGCGAGAGCCGCCCGAGGCCGATGGCGGTTCCGAGCACCGTGCTGATGACGATGGCCGGCAGCGCCACGCGCAAGGTGTTGACCAGCCCCGCCATCAGCGCCCACCAGGTGCTGTCGGCGGAATCGAAGGGCAGCAGGCTCTCGCCGATGGCGAACCCGGCCGGCTCGCGCAGGAATCCGAACCCGCTCTGAATGCCGCGCTCGTGCATGTTGGCAGCGGTGATGCCGACGAGTTGCCAGAGCAGCAGGCCGAGACCCGCCGCCAACAGGACCTGCAGGCCCAAGCTGCGCAGCCGCCGGCCGGACATCGGCAGGACTAGCGGATCGGCGGCGCGTACATCAGGCCGCCCTTGTTCCAGAGCGCATTCAGACCGCGCGCGAGCTTGAGCGGCGAATCGGCTCCGACATTGCGCTGGAAGATCTCGCCATAGTTGCCGACCGCGCCGACGGCCCGCGCCGCCCAGTCGCGATCCAGGCCGAGCGGCTTGCCGCTGTCTTCGGCGCTGCCGAGCAGTCGCCCGATGGCCGGATTGGGGCTCGCTTTCATGGTCTCGACATTTTTCCGGGTGACGCCGTACTCTTCGGCTTCGATCAGCGCGAAGACGACCCATTTGACGATGGCGAACCATTCGTCGTCGCCGCGCCGCACCACCGGCGCGAGCGGCTCCTTGGAAATCAGTTCAGGCAGAACCTGATAGTCGTCCGGTTTCGCCGCTTCCTTGCTGCGGATGAAGGCCAGCGCCGAGGCATCGGTGGTATAGGCCTGGCAGCGGCCGCTGAAGAACGCCTTGATCGCCGATTCGAATTTCTCGAACACCACCGGCTTGATCCTGACGCCCTGCGCCTTGAAGTAATCGTTGAGGTTCTTCTCCGTCGTGGTGCCCGACTGGACGCAGATTTCGGCATTCTTCAGCTGCTTGGCACTGGTCAGCCTGAGCTTCTTCGGCACCAGAAAACCCTGGCCGTCGTAGTAGGTGACGGCGGTGAAGCTGAGGCCCATCGAGGCGTCGCGGGTCAGGGTCCAGGTGGTGTCGCGCGAGAGTATGTCCACCTCGCCCGACTGCAGGGCGGTGAAGCGCTGCTGCGAGTTGAGCGGCACATACTTGACCTTGTCCGGATCATGCAGCACCGCCGCGGCGATGGCTCGGCAGACATCGACATCGAGACCGCGCCAGTTGCCCTGGCTGTCTACCGAGGAAAAACCGATCACGCCGGTGCTGACGCCGCAGCTCAGTTGCGAGCGCTGCCTGATCTGATCCAGGGTCTTGCCGGCGTGGGCCAGGCCGAAGGGCAGCAGCAGCGCCGGCAGAAGAACTGCGGCGCGCAGCCAGGGCGCGGACTTGGCGAGTCTCATGAGATGGTCCGCCATGGCGGGGAAGAAGGAATGCCTGCCATTCTATCGAATTCGTTGCGCGACGATCACCCGCGTCGGCCTCACCCAGTCTTCCCGCGTTCTTCCAGCCGCCAGAAGAGGAAGCAGTGGGCGCGGCTGAACACCCGGCGATAGACCAGGAGCACCGCGGCAACGGTGCCCAGGCCGGACGCCGCGGCGATCAGGAACATGATCACGATCTGGTAGCGGATGGCCTGCCCAGGCGCCTGCCCCGCCAGCACCTGGCCGGTCATCATGCCCGGCAGGCTCACCAGCCCGACTACCGTCATGGCGTTGATCACCGGCATCATGCCGGCCCTGACCGCCTGCTGTGCCGGCAAACGGAAGGCTTCCCAGCGCGTGGCGCCGAGGGAGAGCAGGGTTTCCACCTGTGCGCGCCGCGCCGACAGTTCCTCGGTGATCCGCTCCAGGCCGAGCGACACGCCGGTCAGCGTATTGCCGAGGATCATGCCGAGAATCGGAATGGCATATTGCGGCCGGTACCAGGGGTCGATGCGGATCACCGCGAACAGGCCGAGCGCCGTGACCAGCCAGGAACTGGCGGAAACCGAGACGATCGCGTCCAGCCCCATGCCGCGATAGCGGATGCTGCCTCGACCGGCGGCCGCGCGTCCGGCGATCAGCGTCATCAGCGCGAGTATCGCCAGCACGACATACCAGCGATCGATGGCGAAGACCCATTCCAGGATCATGCCGATCAGCAGCAGTTGCACGACGGTGCGCAACGCCGCGATTGCCAGCTTTTTTTCCAGCCCCAGGCGCAGGGCCAGCGAGACAGCGCCGTTGATGAGGACCAGCGAAGCCGCCAGGAGCAGCGACGGCCAGGAGATGGCCAGGTAGGGCGCGTTCACGGCACCCCGCCCAGCTCTTCGAGGCGGGCGCCCTGCATGCGGAAGAAGCGGTTGCCGACGCGCCGGGCCTGCGACGGATCATGGGTCACCCAGAGGGTCGCGGTCTCCCCGGCATTGCCATCGGCCCAGCGCCTGAGCAGCGCCTCGACCATCGCCGTGGCCAGCGCATCGAGCGCCGAGGTGGGCTCATCGAGCAACAGGATGGCCGGTGCGAGTTGCACAACGCGCAGCAGGTTGAGCAACTGGGCCTCGCCGCCGGACAGGTCGCGCGCGGCTTTGCCGAGAAAGCTCGCCGGCCGATCCGCCGCCTCGAGCAAGGCCACGATCACGTCGGGCGCGAAGCGGCGCCGACGATGCTGCAGGAGCGTGTAGGGCAGGCGGAGATTGTCTTCCACCGTGCCGGCGAACAGGGCCGGGCGCTGGGCGACATAGGCGACGCGGGCGCGATAAGCGGGCACCTCGTGGCCGCCGACCGGCTCGCCGAGAAAGCGCAATTCGCCGCCGTCCGGCGCATCCAGGAGCGCCAGGCTGCGCATCAGAACGCTCTTCCCCGCGCCCGACGGACCCATCACCACGCCGTGCTCGCCTGCCCTCAGATGCAGGCTGGTCGGATGGAGCAGCACCGTTCCGCTTTGCGCGTCGCGGCGTTCCAGGTTCGTGGCGGAGAGCATCTCGGCTGGCGTCGGCTCAATCCCGGATGTCCTGCAAGAACCATTCGGCCGGAAGTTCCCGCCCGATGCCTCGCTTCACCGCCGCCTCATAGGCAACGGCGGCCACTGAATAGAACTGGGCGCCCTGGATATTGCCCCGCTCCGAATAGGTAATCTGTTCGTCCGCCGTCCGCCCCTGCGCCTGCCCGCGCATGATGTCGGCCAGCAGCACATGGTCGCCGTACCCCGTTACCACCGCATCCTTGCCGAAACGCTGGTCTGCCCACAAAGGATCGTCCGGGCGGGCGAGATAGGCCAGGTATTCATCTGCCGTTGCCAGTTCGGGCCGCCCCACCGGCGCCGGTGCCGAGCCCAGACGCAAGGTGCGGTCGAATCGCGCGCGTGCGGCGGAATCCGGCCGGCCGCCGACGGAAACGACATGCATTCCGGGTTCCAGCCATGCTCCGCGGATCACCGGCAGCGCGGAATCGGTACAGGCGGCGAGGATATCGGCGCCGCGATAGACCTGCCGCGGGTCATCGAGCGCTTCCGTTTCGACGCCATATTTTTCGGCCATTTCCTCGGCGAAGCGAAGGCAATTTTCGGACGTCGGGCTATGCACCCGGATGCGCTTGATTTCCCTGACCTGCATCAATGCCTCGACGTGCGCCCTGGCCATGCCGCCCGAGCCGAGCATGCCGAGCGCCGCGGGACCTTTGCGGGCCATGACATCGGTGCCGATGGCGCCGTCGGCCGCGACCCGGAGATGCTGCAGGTAGCCGTCGTTGATCAGCGCCACCGGCTCGCCGGTGTCGATTCTGGTGAGCAGGATCAGGCCGCAGAACAAGCCCGGCCGGCCGGCAAATTTTTCCTGGGTGCGGACGCCGAGATATTCCTGTTCATAAACGACATCCGATTTCATCCGGATGGCGAAATAGCCGGCGGTCGACCCGCCTTCCATTGTCCCCCATTGATAGCACTGCCCCGGCGACGAGGTCGGGATGCGCAGATCTATCCGGGGCCGGCACACGGCTTCGCCGCTCACCAGATCGCGGTAGGCGACCTGGAGCGCCTCGCGCGTCATCTGCGCGGTCAGCACCCGCTTCATGTCGTCGTTATTCAGGAGCAGGGCCATCAGGTTCTCCTACGCACGGACGGGTCGGCGAACGCGCCCGCCTTAGGGCAGCACATCTTCCGAAAACCAGTCATCAGGCAACTCGTGACCGAGTCCCGCGGCGCCGGCCTTGTCCAGAACGAGCGCGCCGGCTGCGGCGAACTGAAGGCCGATGCCGATGTTGTTGACGAAACAGGTGATCTCCCCGGGGCTGCTCCGGCGCGCCGCCTTCCCGGCGACCAGTT
>CAIVDC010000078.1 GCA_903904605.1 uncultured Sterolibacterium sp. | reverse complement strand
CCCATGAAATGCCCGTTGGCATCGTTCAGACGTCGGCTTAGATAGAAGACCCACTTACCGTTTCCCTTGTTGCGTACGGCCTTGCTCACAAATACGCCGAGTGCGGGATCATTACGCCGAATCTGGTAATAATCGCGGTCAGACAGATTGATTGAAGGTGCGGGGTAGGTGCGCGTGAAGTTGATGACATCCCCGTTGGCGGCGACAATGCTGGCGACGTCTACTTGCGGCAGTCCCGTGATCTTGTCACGCATGATCAGATGCATTGCCTCGCTGCCGGCCTTTGCACGCAGTTCCGCATCGCTGTGTATGCCCATGGTCTCGATCCGTTCGGCTATCCCATCCATCACAAGCTGGGCAGACGACATCGTCTGGGAAGTTTGCTCGGTCAGGACCAGCGTCAGGTCTGCCAGCCGTTGGCGCCAGAGATCAATTTCCTGTTCACGGAGCCAGGCGACCGACGCCAAGGATGTTCCAATGACGGCGAGAATCAGAGTACAAGCAGATACCCAAATTAACAGCCTTGCCGGGATCTCCTTTAAGTATTCACGCGCAACCATTTTTGTATTCGTCATTCCGGGTTTGATCCGGAATCCAGGGCATTAAGCCCTTCGACCACGGATATTACGAAAGAGCTGGATTCCCGCCTTCGCGGGAATGACGACCAAAATCGGTTCGCAGCTCTACTTGGCAGCATTGTTCAGATTCCTCGCACCCAGTGCATTTCTCGGACAGCTTCATCACATCGAGCGTCCGCTGGCTTTCTGATAGGTAAGCGAAACTGCTTGGGAAAGCGCTGATTTATTCGACTTCGTTCATGACTCACCACGAACGGAATCTATGGGTTGCCGTTCGTCCTGAGCTTGTCGAAGGATTTGATCAGCGCTTCCTCAGGGATCACATTTCGTGCCTTGGCAGCATGGCCGGGTAAATGATCGCCCGTAAGCTGTCATTACAGAGGTACGGAATAATACGCCCATCGGCCGCTTGGGCCGAGCACTTGACGACCACGCCTGCCCGGCGGCCGGTGGCAAACTGGCCGCCGGGCAGGCATACAACGGCTACGCCGGTTTCAACGTCTGGTGATGAACATGCACTCTGGGTGCGCTATCAGATCCGGGTGCAAGCACGCCTCGCCGAAGACTACTGCACCGGGTCTGGGTCAGACTCAGGCAGCATCGAAGGGGACGACCCTCCGTTCTAATCTACCGCCGCGCGTGGTTTCTATGGCGAAGGGGCCCATCGGGGCCGCAGTTCAATGCGTCGCCTCGACTGCCGCGGCGAATACCCAGTCCGAGTAATGGCTGGCAGCTTCGAACTTCAGGTCTTCCGCGGGAAATCCGGCGGTCTTCCGTGGTACGCCCTGGGATGCGCTATGCAGACCCTTGATGCCGCCGCGCTCGTCGCGCAACAACACCCATTCGCCCCCCCCCACCGGGTCCGGCCAGAGGCGCCGGAGGTGGCGCACGGTATTGGGGAAGCGCGGGTCGCGCAGAAGGTCCTGCAACTGGGGTGGGTAGCGCTTTTCGCTCCCCGGTGTCATGCGGTAGTAGCTGGTCAGGGCGCTGCGGTACTGGTCGCCCACGAACAGCAACTGGGCCTCCTTCTCCCGCGCCACGGCCGATTGCCAATTCCTGCCCACCAGGGCCAGGAGCAGGCCTAGCACGCTGACCAGGAGCAGCAGGCCGATCAGGGT